>JAFXRG010000054.1 GCA_017526525.1 Clostridia bacterium
GCAGCGCATCGCCATCGCGCGGACCCTGGCCATGGATCCGGAGGTGATCCTGATGGACGAGCCCACCAGCGCGCTGGACCCGACCATGGTCAGCGAGGTGCAGGCCGTCATCCGCGAGCTGGTGCGCAGCGGCAAAACCATGATGATCGTGACCCACGAAATGAACTTCGCCCGGTCGATCTCGAACCGCGTGTTCTTCATGGACGAGGGCGGCATCTACGAGGACGGGACGCCGGAGCAGATCTTCGAGGATCCGCAGCGGGAAAACACCCGCCGCTTCATTCGGAAGCTGAAGCTGCTGGAGTTCAGCATCGAAAACCGGGACCACGACTTCCCCGGAATTGCCGGGCAAATCGAGGAATGGTGCCGCCGGAATCAGGTTTCGCCCAGATGCGCCAACCGGATCCAGCTTGCATTCGAGGAAGCCATGCAGCTGCTCATGGACAGGCTGGAGGACTTCCGCCTGCAGGCCGTCTGCGAGTATTCCGAGGCCGCAGACAGCGCGGAATGGATTCTTCGCTATGCCGGTCCCAGGATGAATGCGGCCGACTGCGGAGACGGGCTGGAGTCCGCCGTTCTCCGGGGCATCACGGCATCTGTCGATTATGCATGGGATGAATCGGACGATCTGCCCAACCGCCTGCGCCTGGAAATCCGTGGCGAATAAAGCGCCCTTTAATCACAGTCATTATTGTTTGATTGTCAGAATCACCATGGTGATGTCATCGAACTGGGGAACCCCGGTGGCGAATTCGTTCACGTCATCCAGAACGCGATCCAGCACCTGTTCTCCCGGGCAGTCCCTGGCGCCGTCCAGCACCTTTTGCAGGCGTTCTTCGCCATAGAGGTTCTTATCCTTGTCATGGGCCTCCACGACGCCGTCGGTGAACAGCAGCAGCCGGTCGCCCGGCTCAAGCTGAAGCTCGGCCTGCTTGTACCGGGTGAATTCCAGGCCGCCCAGGAACAGTCCGTGCTTCGCTCTGACTTCCTCGCTGGGCTGTCCCCTGCGCTGGAGCATCGGGTAATTATGCCCGGCGTTGGTGAATTGCAGCGTCAGCGTCCGGGTGTCCAGAATACCGATCCAGGAAGTCGCGAACATGCCCGCCTCATTGTTCTCACACAGCCGGGCGTTAACGGCGTTAAAGATCTGCGAGGTGCTGTCGCAGGTCAGCGCGTAATCCTTGATCATGGTCTTGGCCGTCATCATGAACAGCGCGGCCGGCGTGCCCTTGCCGGACACGTCCGCGATCAGGAAGCAGAGGCGGTTGTCATCAATGGGAAAGTAGTCGAAGAAATCACCGCCCACCTCCTTGGCGGTGTTCATGCTGCACCGCAGGTCCAGATCCGGATGATTGGCAAACTCCGGCGCAACGGGCGGCAGGGCGTCATTCTGGATTCTGGTCGCGATGCGCAGATCCGACTCCACCGCCTCCATCTTCGCCTGAGTATCCAGGGCGTTGTGGGTACTGACATTGGTGACCAGATAGACCAGCGCCAGCGATATGGGCAGCGACGTGTTCTCATAGGCGGACATACCTTCGCCGAGAAGGACCAGCTCCAATATGTAAAGGGCAGGCGCCATAATGCCGAATACAAACAGACTCGTGGGAATCTCTCCGCCGGCAGGCCGCTTGCTTTTGCCCAGCGTAAGAAAGAAAACCGCCATCACCAGAGGCGTGAACAGGTACAGATACACGACACCCTGAAAGAAGATATCGAAGAATACCTCTGTATGAACCATGCCGTCTTCGTCCACCCAGAACAGCAGCTGCGTCCAGGCCGTCGTGAAGCACAGCAGGGCGATCGCCGCCACCGGCGTCACATAGCCGATGATGTTCCATTTTCTGTCGAGCCGGATCCCCAGCCGTTCAAGCAGATATCGGTTCAGCAGGGCCGCAAAGAGAACGAAGGAGATGCAGTAGAGGCTGACGCACAGATAGATAAGCAGCTTCAGCGACGGATTCCCGTCGAGGATGATCCACAGAATCTCAAAAGTGCTGGTGGTCAGGCCGGAAATCAGCATCAGGGAAATGATGTCCCGGATTTTCTGCTTGTAGAGAAACAGATTGTTGGCAAACAGAATGCTCATCAGGATCGCTGCGACAAACAGGATTTCCAGATACAGGCGGTTGGCGGCAATCATGGTATCACTCCTTTCAATTGGCGGGCCTCTTGATGAGGGAGGCGCTCCGGTTGCAGCTCACTTTCAGCTCTGTACTCAATCTTTTGAACAGATCCACCTGTTTTTTCAGGCAGTTGCAGAGCTTCCAAACACCATGACGTTTATGAGCCTTCACCATCCTGGCATCCAGTAAACAATCATCCAAGCTAAGATGCTGTGTCTAGTTCAACATCTTCTGCTGCTAAAAATTTCACAAGACGCAGCAGATCCTTTTCATCGATACTTCCGCTTCCATCCACATCCGCATTATTATAGTTGATCTCTATCAATTCTCCTGTTTCAGGATCTGCTTCTCCCGCCAAATATTTCATCAGTCTCAAAACATCCCGGCCATCGACAACCCCATCAGTATTTATGTCACCTGGAGATTCATCGAGCAAAACCACTTTGAATTCATTTGCTTTTGCCCAGCTTTCCGCGAATGAGTTTTTAAAGCAACAAACTATAAGATTATTACTTTCTGCAAAGGCTTCTTCCCCTATACTCGTTACACTTTCGGGTATCGTAACCTTTTCCAGATGCTGATTATTTGCGAACGCATATTCAGCGATTTCTGTTACGGAAGCTGGAATTGTAACTTCTGTGATATTTGCATGATTCGCGGCAAAATACAGTTTTGTTTTATCAGCCGAGTAAAGAACGAAATTGTTACTGTCCACCGAAAAATATGGATTTCCCGAATCCACTGTAATTTTCTCCAGTTTCCCATCCGAAAAGGCATCTCCGGTAATTTCTTGCAGAGACTTTGGAACCCTGAATTCTCGGATTCCTGTGTTATCGAAAGCTCTTACTCCGATAGATGTCAGGGTTTGCGGAAGAGAAAGAGATTCGAGAGCATGACAGCCAGCAAACATAGCGTATGGTATATAGGTCAAATCCTTGGGTAATTTGACATCTGCAAGCAAAAAGCAGTATCCAAAAGCAATATCTCCTATTGACTGCAATCCGTCAGGAAGCACAACTTTTGTGATTTTTTCACACCACTCAAAAGCATTTACACCGATTTCCTGCAGTGAATCCGGTAATATGATATCTGAATTCAAAGATGAACAATAAAAGAACGCATCGTCTCCTATGGCTTTGAGTCCTTGGGGAAAATTCACGGTTTTCAGTGCGTGACACTGGCGGAACGTTCCCATGCCTATTTCCAGCAAAGTCGAAGGTAGCTGAACTGAATTGATGGATTGATTGTCTTTAAATGTTTCTTCCAGATAAAGAACCGGGATTCCCCCAATCTCTTCCGGTACGATCACATCTGTTTCTGTGCCGAGATAATGGGTCAGGCATATTCCTTCATTCCGGATTTCAAATTCATATTCCGAATCGCGTACAGCTGTGCTCTCATCATAAATCTTTATGGTACTATCAGATGGGATGTATTCAGCCCGAAGGATAATCTTCTTTCCATCCACGTTCCAAACTAATCCATCGCAACCCCACGCAACAATATAATTCTGAATATTATATGAAAGGCCATACTGACAGAAAGCAGGCGATATCGTGAATTCCTTTGTGCCGTTGTCCACTTGCTTTTGTATTTCATTTTTGCAATACGAAATGCCTTCGTCTGCGTAATGATTTCGATAAAAATAATGGTTCTTTAAACTGGTTGCATGATAACTTTCCCCAAATCCATATACATCCTTTCGAATCGTATCATCGAAGCCAAAAAATGTCCTTACAGATATGCTTGTTGATTCATCTTCCCAATTGATATCAGACTGATCATCCCAGGTACAATCAACATAACACCACTCATTATCCAGATACACAGCATTAAAGGCATGATCGAAGTTTCCTGAGATACCATTTCGGATGCCGGCCCGATTGAGGAAATGCCTGTATAGTTCCGCGTATCCATTACAGATCGTTTTCCCATACCACAGTGCAGAAAGTGCATCTGTATGTTCCATTGTGTAATCATACATTACATGATCAAGAATCCAGTCGTGTAAGGCGAGCGCGACATCATAATCCGATGTTTTACCTTTTTTACAAGATGCAACAATACCGTCGATCCGGTCTATCACAGACTGTTCTTCACCTACAATCGTATAGCCAAAGTCAGAGCCCTGCGTATTGGGATTCCAATCCTGCGCGAATCTGAAGCCGCATGAATCCCTGTAAACGCGTAGGGCAAAAGCCTGTGTTGGGTCAAAAGCGCCGTTCTGAATCCGTGTAACACTTTTCGGAATTGTGATCTCGAGGAGTTTTTCGCCGATGCAAACAAATGCATAATCAGCTATAGTCTCTGTTCCATCTGGAACATCATATGAAATACCTGCCTTCCCATCCGGATATTTGATCAATGTTTTTCGATCATCAGAGAACAGCACACCTTCGGACAATGACAGGGTTTTAGTTTTCTTTCCCGGAATCAGGCTGATTTTCTTCAGATCAGTCGTTTGCAATCTTGTTAACGGTAAATCATCAGGAATCGTCAGCTCTCCGAGCTCTAAAATTGCACATTCATCCAGATAAGTCAGATTTGATGAAAACTCAGCCTTCTCCAGATAACCGATCGCTAACATTCCAACTGTGTGAACATATTGCAATCCATCAATTTCCCGGAGCCTGGCAAACGCAAAAAAGGCATATGGCTCAATATTCCTAACCGTTGAAGGAAGAATCACCTTCTGAACAGTATAGTTGTTCATTCCGTCTTCATGTTCCCCTAGACTTGTAAACCCGGTGAAACTGACAGATACGACATTTTTACCATCTATTTCTGACGGAACCGTCACAACATTATCATTACCGTTATACTTCGTTATATGGACTTCTTGTCCAATCACTGAGTATTCAAAATCACCCGAGGTCAGCGCCAGTGCTTTATTCGAACGGATCACGAATAACATCAGAAAAACAAAGAATAGGAAAATCTGTTTCATCTGAGATTTTTCTCTCTTTTCAAAATCCCTTGCGCCATAGCTTTTTTTATCTCTCAACATTTTCGGGAATGTCTTATGGAATTCGCAGGATTTCGTTATTGTCATTATGCTGTTCTCCTTTGCTTCCAATTAATTACTTTCCAGCCGTTTTACACCTGTGCATTTCAGCTCATAAGCTTCCGGATCCGCTAAAATATCCGGTATGCTCTCGGCTTTTCTGCTTCACCCAGTTTCTTTACAATCCCATCAAACGGCTCGATTCCGTGGTATGTGCCATAGCAAACCTACTTTCCCTGGCCTAATAGCCCGGAGATCAAGGCGTATCTGCCGGTCTCTGTCTGTTTATGACAGCCTTTGCTTTTGTGGATTCTTTGTATTTTATCATTTTTGTTCCCCTTTTGTCCATATTGCCCTGCTGTTTGAAGGGGTTGTGGGTTTCCGGAGTGTTGGGCGTTTGGTTGGATTCGGAATACAAGAATAGTACAGACAGGCATAAATATGGTTGGTATAATCTGATATGCTTTGTTCTTTTTTCCGGATGGCGGCATAAAGGGATTCCATTTGGGGGAGTATGCGATGAAAGTCAATTGGTACGGATCAGGGCTGAATGTCGTTATGCAGGACCGGGGGATGCAGTATTACCGGCATAACCAGGTGCATGTGCAGTCCGTGGAAGTGACGGAGCTGGCGGAATTCCGTTTCACCGCGGAAGTGGAAGGGACGGATGTGTACCACGTTACGGCGGAACTCAACGATATGGGAAAGATATCGTCCCTTTCCTGCACCTGTCCCTATGCGGCGGCAGGCCATTCCTGCAAGCATATGGCCGCCCTGCTGCATCATATCAGCAACTGGAATGTTCCAAAGGATCTCTACCGGGAAATGCTGTCCCGGCGCGCTGGCGCGGAAGCGCTCCGGCGGCAGCGGAAGGAAGAGGCCCGGCGCGCCGCCGAAGAGGAAAAGCAGCGGAAGGAACGGGAATTTTTTGCATCGCGGAAGCCGGTGCTTCCTTTTGCGCGGCCTGCTTCGGCCCCCTACCGGTATTTCGACTTCAGCGCGGTCACCGCGCCGTTCCTGATCCTGGACAAGGATTATGAGGAAGCGCAGAAGCTCGCCGCAGACGTCCGCCTTCCCTCCCAGATCCAGTACGCCTATTCCCGGGACGGTCTTTCGGAGGAGCTGATCTGCATCCATGACAACTCCTCGCTGTCGGGCATTGTGATCACAAGGGATCGTATTCTGCATCATTTATGCAACGTCCGCTCGTGCCGGTGCAGCCGCATAGGATATTATCCGGTGCCCGGCGGAAAACGCGCCCTGTGTCCCGGCATGCTGGCCGGGCTGATCCGGATGCAAAACTGGATTGAGGAAAACACGGACCGCGGGGACGCCACCAGCTATTCCGCCCGGCAGATGCTGGACATCTTTTTAAAAAAGGCAAACCGGGAAAAAAGCAGCCTGTCCGCCGGCGGCCGGGCTGTCCGGCTGGAGCCCGCGCTGCAGCAGAACGGGGACCTGCTTTCCCTGACCTGGAAAATCGGCGCGGAAAAACTGTTTGTGGTCAAAAACCTGACGAACCTGGTGGACGCTGTGCAGGGCAGGAACACTTATCCCCTCGGGAAGAGCACTGCGCTGCAGTTTGACCGGGACCGTTTTGATGAGCGAAGCGAAAAATACTATGCCATGATCCTGGAAGCGGTCCGGGAAACCACGGAGCTCAACCGGCGGCAGGCGGAAGGCAGAAACTGGTATTCCGCTCCGGCGCTTCCGGAGGTCAAAGGCAGCATGCCGCTGTTCGGATCCCGCCTGGATCTCTTTTATGATGCCGCTCCCCGCAGCGGACTGCAGATGATCCGCAGCAGGGGCGGTTTCAAGGACACGTTTGCACTGCAGCTGGCGGAAGCGAACCCGGAGCTGAAGCTGGTGGTGAACCAGGTGGTGGATGCGGCCGGGGTGTTTCACGGAGTTCGCCTGCACGGCATGATGCCGGAGCTGATCCGGGGCGGACAGTATCAGTATATGCTTACGGAGGACGGAACCTCCGCCGCGCTGATCCGGATTCTCCCGGAGGGCGCGGAGCGCCTGCTGCCCTTCCGTCCGTTCATCTCTGACGGCAAGCTGGACCTGACCGTCGGACGGGATCACCTGTCGGCGTTTTACTATACGGTTCTGCCCGAGCTGAAAAAGCTCGCCGCCGTGGAGGAGCCGGACGACGCGCTGATTCAGGAATACCTGCCGCCGCCGGCGGAGTTTGCGGTATACCTGGATGCCGTTGATCGGGTGCCGGTGGCCCGCGTCACCGTTGCCTACGGGGAAAACGCGGTTTCCCTGCTGGACTGGCAGAAGCCCGGCTTTGTCCGGGAAGCCTTCCGTTCCGTTCCGGCGGAGCAGGAGGCGGCAGACCTGATCGGCAAATACTTCCCTTTCCCGGATCCCGGAAAGGATCTGTACCGCTGCGGGGATACGTCGGATGCCATCCTGCGCCTGCTGGACGAAGGGCTGTCGGAGCTGACCGCCTTCTGTCCCGTGCACAGCACGCAAGCCTTTGACGCGCTGCGGATTCGCCGGATGCCGGCGGTTCAGGTGGGGATTTCCCTGTCCGACGGCGGATTGCTGGACCTGACGGTTTCCTCCGAGGAGCTCAGCCGGGAGGAACTGCTGGAGCTTCTGGAAAGCTACCGGCAGAAGAAGAATTATCATCGCCTGCGCAGCGGAAGCTGGGTCAGGCTGGACCAGGACGCGGCGGAACTCAGCCTGCTGATGGAAGCCCTGCATGTCTCCCCGAAAGAATTCGTTTCCGGAAAAATGCATATTCCGGCCTACCGGGCGCTGTACCTGGACAAGATGCTGGAAGAGGCGGATCATTTCCATATTTCCCGGGATCAGCAATTCCGGAAACTGATCAAGGAATTCAAGACCGTCAGCGATTCCGATTTTGAGCCTCCGGCCTCCCTGGAAAAGGTCCTCCGCCCTTATCAGGCATACGGATTCAAATGGCTGCGCACGCTGGCGGAATACGGTTTCGGCGGCATCCTGGCCGACGATATGGGCCTGGGAAAAACCCTGCAGATGATTGCAGTGCTGCTCTCCGCAAAGGAAGCCGGGGAAACGGATCCTTCCCTGATCGTCTGCCCGGCTTCCCTGGTGTACAACTGGCAGGAGGAGTGTTTCCGCTTTGCACCGCAGCTGAAAACGCTGGTCATCGCGGGCACCCCGGCGGAGCGGGAGCTGCGGCTGAAAAAAGCCGCCGGATCCGACGTGCTGATTACCTCCTATGACCTGCTGAAGCGGGATATCCTGCAGTATGCCGAATTGCAGTTCAATGTGATGGTGATTGATGAAGCGCAGTTTGTGAAAACCCAGACCACCGCGGCGGCCAAATCCGTACGCCTGGTGCATGCCCGCCGCCGGTTTGCCCTGACCGGAACGCCCATTGAGAACCGGCTCAGCGAGCTGTGGAGCATCTTTGATTTCCTGATGCCCGGCTATCTGTACAATTATGAGACCTTCCGGCGTCAGTTTGAAACGCCCATTGCCCGGTCCCAGGATCCGGAGATCCGGTCCCGGCTGCAGAAAATGATCCGCCCGTTTATCCTGCGCCGCCTGAAAGCCGATGTGCTGAAGGAGCTTCCCGACAAGCTGGAGGAAGTCCGCTATGTCCGGTTCGGAGACGAACAGCAGCGCCTGTACGACGCACAGGCGACGAAAATCCGCGTGATGCTGGAAAAGACCAGCGATGAGGAGATGAACCGCAGCAGGATCCAGATTCTTTCCCAGTTAACCCGCATCCGCCAGATCTGCTGTGACCCGTCCCTGCTTTTTGAGGATTACCGGGCATCTTCCGCCAAACGGGAGGCCTGCCTGGACCTGATCCGCAGCGCCATGGACGGCGGCCACCGGATCCTGGTGTTCAGTCAGTTTACCTCCATGCTGGCCCTGCTGGAAAAAGACCTGGCGGACGCAGGCATCGAATGGTACAGCATCACCGGCGCAACCCCCAAGGCGGAACGGGTGGACCTGGTGCGCCGGTTCAATGAAGGGAATACTCCTGTTTTCCTGATTTCCCTGAAGGCGGGCGGAACCGGCCTGAACCTGACCGGGGCGGATACGGTCATCCATTACGATCCCTGGTGGAACGTGGCAGCCCAGAACCAGGCCACCGACCGGGCCCACCGCATCGGCCAGACCCGCACGGTCTGCGTCTACAAGCTGATCGGCAAGGATACCGTTGAGGAAAAAATCCTGAAGCTGCAGCAGGACAAGCAGGACCTGGCGGAAGAGATTCTCAGCGGCGAAGGCCGCGCCCTCTCCTCCATGACCCGGGAGGAGCTGATGGACCTGCTGGGATGATCCGCCGGCGCTGTTTTCCGGGATCCCGGACGGTTTTCCTTCGCGGGCGGGCTCAAAGCCCTTCCAGGTCAGCGGCGGGAACCGGATGCTCATTCACCCGGTCTTCGATGATCAGGCCGTCCTTCATGACAAAATTCCGGCGCATCATTTGCGGAATCACCTGGTTGTGCGTAACCATCAGGATGGTTGTGCCGTAAGCCGCGTTGATTTTTTCCAGCAGCATCAGCGTATCCTTTGCGGTTGCTGAATCCAGCGCGCCGGTGGGCTCGTCGCAGAGCAGCAGCCGCGGATTTTTGACCAGTGCCCGCGCGATGGCCACACGCTGCTGCTGGCCGCCGGAAAGCTGGTTCGGATACTTCTTTTCGATTCCGGCCAGGCCGAGCTGGTCCAGCAACGCTCCGTATTCCATGGGGTGGTCGGTCAGCCGCTCCGACACGCGGATATTGTCCCGCACGGTCAGATCCGGCAGCAGGTTGAAAAACTGGAAAATATAGCCGATATGATTCCGCCGGAATTCCCCGCGGGCCCGTTTTCCGAGGCCTGCAAGGGATTTTCCGTCGATCTGGATATCCCCGCCGTCAATCACCTCAAGGGCGCCGATGCAGTTCAGGAGCGTGGATTTTCCGCAGCCGGAGGATCCGATGATGGAAGCGGTCGACCCCTGCTCCATCCCCATGCTCACGCCTTTGAGGACTTCCTGGCGGCCTTCCCCGGTTCCGTAGCTTTTCTTCAGGTTTGTCACTTCAAGATACATTTTCTTTTCACTCCTTACTCCCGGCTCCTGAGATAGTACAGGCTGTCCGTGCCCGCGACACGCTTCAGCCCGAGCAGCACGGCGGCCAGGATGATCACCAGCATCCCCGCGAAATGCACCAGGTATTCCGGCAGGTGATAGTCAATCATCAGGGCGATGGGCGTCGCCGCAATCAGACAAGGCATGGCCAGCAAAGAAACCCGGTATCCGAGGAACAGGCACACAGCCCCGCTGATACAGGCGACGGCAATCAGCCTGCCCGCCGCATACCGGAGCTGTTCGCCGGCCCTGTAGCCAAAGGCCGAAAGGCAGGCGATATCCCGCCGGCTGCGGACGACAATGAACTGAACCAGGTAGATGATCATTACGCTGTAAAACAGCACCGCCAGCAGGCAGAAAAGATCCCTGCTGGACTGCACTTCCGGTTCCAGGGCCTCCAGCGGCGAAATCAGTTCCTCCTTCGTTGCCGAACTGAACAGCTGGTCCTTTCGGAAGGGCAGCGGCGTATCCGCGAAAAAGGTATTGTACGCAATCCCGTCTTTCTGCAGGTACGCCCGCAGGTCCCCGATCTCCATAAACACCGTGAGCATCAGGCTGTAATCCGTCACGCCCCGGATGTCAAACCGGTGCGGTTCCATCGTCAGGGGATCGGTAACATCCAGCGTATCGCCCGGACGGAGCCCGAAACGGGTCGCCACGGCGGAGCTGATCACGACGCCGCCGTCCAGTCCCGCCGCCCGCGTGCCGAAGTAGGGATTGCCGTCCTCAATGCCGAGGAACTGGATATCGCGGATATACCCGTGGTCTTCCGTCGAGAACGTATACCGGTACGCTCCGTGCGCGCCTGCGGGGCATTCCGCCTGTTCCCCGGCCAGCTCATATACATATCCGTAACGGATTTCTTCCGGAAGCCTCTCCTTGACGGTGGTGCAGTACAGCCCGACGCCGCGGCCGGCCATGAAAATCGTCGCGGCGATCAGGCTCCCGACCGCCATGGCCGCAATAATGCCTTTGGTTCCGCCCTTTTTGCCCTCCCCGGAGGACGTAAGCAGCGACACCACAGGCTGCGCCATTTTTTTACGGATCAGCATCAGGTTGACCAGGGTGCAGACGACGGGAGGCATCACGGCGCAATACAGGAAAATCAGCGGATGCGTGATCATCGGAACTTCGGGAATGGAATAATAGCGCGTGCATCCTCCCATCTCCTCCAGCGTGAAAACACGGCTGAGGGCAAAGCCCGCAAGTCCTCCGGCAAAGGCCACGAGGGCAAAAGGCAGAAGAAGCATCGGGAAGATATCGCGCTTTTTTACGCCCATCGCCAGCAGCGCCCCGATGGAGCGGCTCTGCTGATCCAGGGAATACTGGATGCGGAGAAAAAAGACCAGGGAGATCAGGACCAGGAGGCCGATGCCCGTGACCAGGCCGACAAAGCCGTAAGGATAATTGTCAGACCTGGCGGCTTCCATGCGCGTGTTGTTTGCCTTCGGCACAAAGGTGACCAACCGGGGCAGCAGGCCGAGGTCCTTCACCAGCAGGGTATGCAGGTCGCTGTCCTCCATGCCTTCCGCCAGCCTGTAGGCGTAGACGTATATTTCCCTGGTATCGCTTCCAAGCTTCGCGAGCAGCTGCCGGTAATCTTCCTCCGTAACAAAGACGATCCCGAAGGTATTGCTGTTGGAACTGAAATCGTTCATCCCGGCAGAGGGTGTGTCATAATCTGTCACGGAACCGATCCCGGAAATCCGCAGGTCCGTACCGGCCACACGGACGGTATCCGACACCTGCAGTTCGTGATGGTAGGCGTAGCATTTCTCCGCAACCGCCTCCCCGGCCGACTGCGGAAGCGTTCCGTCGTCCAGGATGATCCGGTCGACAGACTGCCGCGTCTTCATCACGCGGAGAATCGTCCCGTCCTCCTGTTCCGCGTCGAAATAAAACGCCCGTTCCAGCGTATATCCCCCTTGCGTGAGCGCCTGCTCCTCCTGCAGGCTGAGGGGCGCCGTCACCTGGAACTGTCCGTCCTCCCTGTTTGAAAGGATATCGTTCGCCTCGCCCGCCGCAATATAGGAATAGGACAGCCCCGCAAAAGCGGAAGCAATATACATGCCTGCCGCTACGAGAAGCCCCATCAGCAGATAGGTCCCGAGATCCCGCCGCAGGTTCTTCGGAACCGCTCTTAACAAGATCCTCCACATAGAAAAAAAGACTCCTTTTCCTGAAATATATCCGGAATCTTCTCAATGTCCGCCATACAGTTCAGAATATTTTTCTGTAATTTCGGCGGGCAGTTGTATCCCATTTTCACGCGTCCGGAACTGATCCGGATGCATATTGTCATCATCAAAGTTCTCCGCTATACTGTTCATGGGATAAGCCTCCTTGTTTATGGAGTTGTTTTTCGTCGGTTCCATTCTACCATAAACCAGGGACTTTTACAACCTGCTCTTCCTTTGTTTTCAACACTTGCAGCCGTTTCTGCGGCACCGTCGGAAGGAGAAAAAATCATATGGCTGGCAAAAAGGATTATGAGGCATTGTTCCAGGAAATGCATCCCGGTTTTTTTGAGCGGGAGCAGATCCGTTCCATGGAGGAAGAATGGACCTGTGAAGAGATGGTCCTCCCTCTGGCGGAGTTTGATCCGCATGCCTATGAAAAAAAGTTTGACGACAGCGTATCCTTCGGGCTGCTCCGGGGCCGGATGGAGGAGCTGCGCGCTGCCATCGAACAGGTCGTTCCCTCCTGGCTGCCGCTGTATACGGAAAAGAGCCGGGTGTACTGCGGGTTTATCGGCGGAAAGATCGCCAGTTTCTGCATGATCGAGAACATGGGCGAGCACCGGCTGGACGGACAGCTGCTGAAGATCGGGGGCCCGGGATGCGTGGGCACCGTGCCGGAATTCCGGAACAAAGGCATCGGGCTGGTCATGGTGCGGGACGTGACGCGGATCCTGAAGGAAGAAGGCTATGACCTCAGCTATATTCACTATACAGGGGTCGCGCCCTGGTACCGGAAGCTCGGATACAGAACCGTCCTGAAATGGAACAAACACGGAATTCTGTAACGCCGGCGGAAAAAACTGACAACGGTTCCGCATTTGCCGGATCCGCAAAGGAGAAGCTCATGGACAAGCAACTGCTGATTACAAACGATGACGGGATCGGCGCCGACGGTCTCCGCAAGCTGGCGGAAATCGCGCGCCGCTTCGGGAAGGTGACCGTGGTGGCTCCCGACGCGCAGCGCAGCGCGGCCTCCCATCACTGCATCTTCAGCCGGCCGCTGATCCTGAAGAAATACGATTACGGAATGGACGGCGTGGAGGCCTATACGCTGGACGGAACGCCTGCCGACTGCGTCAGGGCCGGAATCTTCACGGTGACGGACGGCAAGCCCGACGCCGTGCTGTCCGGCATCAACCACGGATACAACATCTCCTCGGATATCCAGTATTCCGGCACCGTGGGCGCCGCCCTGGAGGCCGCCTTCCTGGGCGTTCCCGGCATCGCGGTATCCTACGGCAACTACCTGTTCGAGGCCACGGATATCATCGACCGGTACCTGCCCGGGCTGCTGGAGGAATACCTGGAGAAGCCCCTGCCGGCCAACCGGGTCTGGAATATCAACATTCCGGACTGCCCGGCGGCGGAATGCGCAGGCATCCTGCGGAATGTCGCAATGAATACGGAATATTTTTATGATGACCAGTACCGGAAGGAGAAAACCGGCGAGGATACCTGGGAGGTCACCTGCACCACCCGCCGGATCTGGGAGGGCCCTGAAAATTCAGACCTGAGCGCCGTTCTCCGGAAGTATATTGCCGTCGGAACGGTGACGAACCTGACCTGACCTGCCGCCCGCGCCGCGGCGAAGAAATGAATGACTGCAAAGGAGAAAAATGATGAAGTTTTCAGAAATGCCCTATACCCGGCCGGATCCGGATAAAATCAAGGAACAGTTTAAGGACTTTACGGAAAAACTGAAAAACGCGCAGGGCTACGATGAAGCCCGCGCGGTATTCCTTGCCTATGAGGAAGCATACAAGAAGTTTGACACGATGGTCGGCCTTGCCTACATCCGCCAGTCCATTGACACCCGGGACGCCTTCTACACCGCGGAAAAGGATTTCTGGGATGAGAACCTGCCGGAGATCGAGGAATATGAGCAGGAATGGATCAAGGCGCTGGTGGAAAGCCCCTTCCGCAAGGACTTTGAGGCGGAATACGGCGATTTGCTGTTCATCAAGGCGGAGATGGAAAAGAAGACCTTTTCGCCGGAGATCATTGAGGACCTGCAGCGGGAAAATGAACTGACCAGTGAGTATGACGATCTCATCGCTTCCGCCCAGATCCCCTTTGAAGGCGGCGTCTATACGCTTTCCCAGATGGAGCCTTTCCAGACGGACCCGGACGATGACCGCCGCCTGGCGGCCTGGAAAGCGAAAGGCCAGTGGCTGAAGGACCAGTCGGAAAAGCTGGACAGCCTTTTTGACGAGCTGGTGAAGCTGCGGGATGCCATGGGCCGGAAGCTGGGCTACGGCGGCTATACGCAGCTGGGCTATTACCGCATGGAGCGCAACTGCTATACCAAAGAGGATGTGGAAAAATTCCGCGCCGCCGTGCAGAAGTACCTGGTTCCCCTGGCGGATTCCGTCATGCGGGCGCAGGCGAAGCGCATCGGCCGGCCGTATCCCCTCTCCTTCGCGGACCAGTCGGTGGAGTTCCGCAGCGGCAATCCGCGCCCGGCCGGCACGGCCCGGGAGATCCTGGACCAGGGCCGCAGGTTCTACGACGAACTTTCCCCCGAGACCGGCGAGTTTTTCCGCACCATGCTGGAGGAGGAACTGATGGACGTGCTGGCCACCGAAGGCAAGCAGGCGGGCGGCTACGAAAGCAGCCTGGATTACTATGAGCGGCCGTTTATCTTTGCCAACTTCAACGGCACCAAGGGCGACGTTGAGGTCATCACCCACGAGGCAGGCCATGCCTTTGCCTACTGGATGAACCGCAAGCGCGTGCCCTTCGAGTATGCGGAGCCCTCCAGCGAGGCCTGCGAGGTGCATTCCATGAGCATGGAATTCTTCGGCTGGCGGAATGCGGAAGGCTTCTTCGGCGCGGACGCGAACAAGTTCAAATACAGCCACCTGGCCGCCGCGCTGACCTTCATTCCCTACGGCACCATGGTGGACCATTTCCAGCATATCGTGTATGAAAAGCCGGAGATGACCCCCGCGGAGCGCAACGCCGAATGGAAGCGGCTGACGGGCATCTATATGCCCTGGCTGAAGCTGGACGGGGAAATCCCCTTCTTTGCCGAGGGCCGGCGCTGGCAGGCCCAGGGGCATATCTTCCAGATGCCCTTCTACTATATCGATTACTGCCTCGCGCAGACGGTGTCCCTGGAGTTCTGGGCCATGATCCAAAAGGATGAGGCGGATGCGTGGGCGCATTATATGGCTTACACGAAGCAGGGCGGCAGCCGCACCTTCACGGAGCTGCTGAAGCACGCCGGGCTGAAGACGCCCTTTGAGGAAGAGTGCCTGCGGACCGTTTGCGAAGCGGCAAAGAAATGGCTGGACAGCTTTGACCTGATCTGATCCACTTCACTGTCGCTGAAGCTAAATTGAAGTATCGTTGAAGTATTTGTTGAAGTAATGTTGAAGTTGACATTGAAGTAATATTGAAGTAATATTGAATTGACTTCAATCAGAAGAGGTGCAGCCCATGTATCTGGAAGAGCTGACAGGAAGCATCACGCTGGAAAACCTTGAGGCAGAATGTAAGGCACGGCTGGACAGGAACAATCCTCAAAGCTGGATTAAAACAGTCGGCGGCTTTTCAAACGCCGCGGGCGGAACCTTTTACATCGGCGCTGAAGACAAGACTTTCAAGCTGATCGGTTTCACGCGTAAGGATGCCGATAATGAACGGAACTACTTCAACAATCAGATTAACGAGCATGTTTCACCGAGACCGCAGTACACCATTTCGTTTCTTCGGTATGAGGTAAATCAGAAAGAGCTGTTCATTCTCAGAATTGATGTAGCCGAATCCCCGTATAAGCCTGTGATTGTAAAGTATGATGGAGTACCATCCATCTACATGCGCAGGCAGGGGTTTACCAACGGCGCGACATACGAAGAGATTATTGAAATGAGCCGCAGCAGCAAAGCGGTTCAATATGATTTGCTTCCTACAGATGTGGATTATCACGCGGAAGAGTTTCAGGATCTCTTTGCTTTCTGCAGGGAAAGAAATGAAGGGAAAAACACGCTGACCGATAAAACGCTGGCATCTATGGGTTTCTTCACAGAGAACGGCAAATTGACAAACGGCGCGCTTCTGTTCCGCGACGAATACAGAGAAGGAAAGACGGAAATCCACTGTTCTGTATTCTCCGGTTTTACAAAAGGCAGTGAAAGAATTGTCTCCCTGAACAAATACCGCGGGAATATCACCGGCGGAATCCAGTATATGCTGGAATATGTCCGACAGCGGATGAATCATTCCATCATCAAGCTTGCTGACTCAAGGCTGAATATTGATGCTTTTCCTGAAAGAGCCCTGTTTGAGGGAATCATCAACGCGATTGCTCACCGGGATTATGAGATGGACGGCACGCAGATTCAGCTTAGCATTTTCCGGGATCGGCTGGAAATCATGTCTCCGGGCGGGTTCTATCAGCGTGAGAAGATACAGAAGACCTATGATCTGTCTTCCATTATTTCAAAACGGCGAAATGAACTAATCTGCAATGTGCTGGTTAAATGCAATGCCATGGAAGCTTCCGGGACAGGGTTTGAAAAGATTGAAGAGGCATATCTTTCCGCGGATGAGCGGCATAAGCCGTATATCTGTACGGAATCAGACCATTTCAAGCTTGTGCTTCCGGATCTGACGTATGCGGCAGGAACACAGGATGATGATATTCCCGCACTGGAGTTTATTCCTGTAGCCAACGGAACAAAGCACGATAAAGCAGTGCTTGGATACTGCTACGCATCGGCGCGGACAACGAAAGAGATCGCTGCTTATCTGGGTATCAGCGATTCTACCTATCTGAGAAAGAGCATCCTGGAAAACCTGGTTTCAGCGGATTGTCTGATTGAGATGACAATCGGCAGATCGAAGGCATATAAAACAAATCCAGAGTCTGTACGTATCCTGTAAATACATTGATCCGTTTCGTACGTGATCTTGCGCCCAATTCGTTCTGCCAACTTAGTCAAGATGTCCAACTGAAATTCAGAGTACGAAACCGCTGGAGCCTTTGATAATTGGGCGTTCGGCATTTTTGCTTTCTGGGCCGAATGCTTTTTTGGTGTTCCGCTTCGGAGGTGCACCCCCCTCGCTGGTGCACCGTGCACTTTTTCGCCAAGGGTGCACCTGTTTTAGGGTGCACCACGCTGAGATCATTGAAAACAAAGGAATTGAGCCATGTCCTTCAAAAACCGCATCAGGGGAATTGGTATCATTACGAACGGTGTCTCCGCTTAATGGAAGGGTTCACTTTTTCAGAATTCACTTCTTGATTTGTCATGCTGAGTATGGTACACTTTCATTCGAAAGTTACTCGTAAATACGACTTACTTTCGAAAGGACGAAGTTCATGATTGAACGGAAAAAATATCTGGATGCTCTGATCAGACGCCAATGGAATCATCGTATCAAAGTCATTACCGGAATTCGAAGATGCGGAAAAAGCACATTATTGTTTGAACTGTTCCGGGAATATCTTCTTTCATCCGGCGTATCAGAAAACAATATCATATCGCTGGCACTGGACGATGATCTCAATGAAAAATACAGGGATCCGCACTGCCTATCGGCTTATGTAAGGGAACTTGCGTCTGATCCGGCACAGAAATACTATGTACTCATCGACGAAATACAATTCGCAATTTCCAAAGAAGAATTACGGCAGAAGGATCAGCCTGTCAGACTATACAGCGTTCTGAACGGATTCCTCCGATTGAAAAACATTGACGTTTATGTGACGGGCAGCAACTCGAAGATGCTCTCAAAGGATATTTCCACAGAATTCCGCGGGCGCGGTGACGAAGTGAAAGTATATCCTCTATCTTTCCGCGAGTTCTATGAGGCCTGTGGTCAGGATAAGATGGATGCCTATAATGAATACAGCATGTACGGCGGAATGCCGTATCTGTTTACTCTGGACAGGGATGAGGACAAATATCAGTATCTTTCCAATCTGTTTGAAGAAATCTATTTCAAGGACATTGAAGAAAGGTACAGCATTGCGCTGCCAGGAGTTTTGCGGGAGCTCACCAGTGATCTTTGTTCCTCCATCGGCTCTCTGACAAATGCCAATAAAATCTCGAGAACCCTTCAAAGTGTGAAGCATATGAAGGTGGACAGCGAAACGATCAGCCTTTATCTGAATTATCTGACCGAAAGCTTTCTGTTTTCCGAAGCGGTCAGATACGATATAAAAGGAAAAAAGTATTTTGATTATCCTTCGAAATATTACTGTACGGATATCGGACTGCGCAACGTACGTCTTGGACTTCGGCAACAGGAAGAAACGCATATCATGGAAAACCTGATCTATAATGAGCTGATCGTCCGGGGCTGTCATGTAGATGTCGGCGTGATTCCGATTGTGGAAAAGAATCAGGAAGGTAAACGGGAACAAAAAAACTGTGAAATTGATTTCATTGCAGCCAGAGGCAGCAAACGGTATTATATTCAGTCAGCTCTGAACATGGACGACCCTCAAAAAGAAAAAACAGAAATAAGGCCATTAAGCGCAGTGAAGGATTCTTTCAAAAAAATCATTGTTTCAAAGTCCTACGGAAAAAGCTGGACAGATGAAGCAGGAATCCTCAGGATCAATATCATTGATTTCCTGCTGGATGAGAACAGTCTGGAACGATAATATGATGAATCATCGGAGGACAATCTGATGCTTGAATGCCATAAAACGACAGAAGACGAAAAACGTATCATCTGCGAATGGAAATATGACGGCGAATACGCAATCTACAACAGTATTCCATATGAAAAGCAAGTCGAAACGCAGCGAGGGTTTGCCAACCCAAAGAATAATTTTTATTCTTTTTGTGATGGAGCAACACTGGTCGGATATTCTGAACGCTTTATACAAAAGCAAAGATGTTGAAATGTTCGGAAGCGGGTTCAAAAAAGTATATGCGGTCTGTCGGCAATCCGGAATCAGAACAGATTTTCATATGGGCTATGGCGGCTTCTCCTTTATCTTTTTCAGGGACAGTGTCACTGAAAATGTCACTGAAAATGTCACTGAAAGAAAACTGCCCTCTCATCAGATTGTTCTGAATCTGTTAAAAGAGAATCCAATGCGTTCAAGGAAAGAAATGGCAGGGATTATGGGAAAAACAGTTCGCACAGTCCAGAGAGCTCTGGACAAGCTTTCCGGTGAAGGCAGGATCAGGAGGATCGGAACAGCCAGAGCAGGATATTGGGAAGTTGTTCAGGATCGCCGGGAGGCCGCGGGAGGCCGACAGAAAATATAAACCGCTTCTGGTTTGTCCAGATCCAGGCGCTTGGAAAGCTGTACCGGAAGGATTACCTGATCAGCTGTCATCTGGCGAATATGAACTTTTGCAATGTATGTCAAGACAAAAGAACCGTCCCCGTGTCTGCCCCGTGTCTGTCTGAACAGCAGCAGACTGAATGGAAGCGTCAGCATAAGCTCCGAATCAAATCAAGGATGCGGCGATTATAGGGCGAGGCTTCCAGAAGCTTTTCCGGGACGACGGGCTCGCCCTGCGCGCCATCCCTGTAATACGCTATGATCCTGTTGATCAGGGTCTCCGGGTCGTCGTTCAGGATGCTCTGGATCTCCGGGGTAATCTGCGCTGGATCCTCCGGCGGGAGAAACAGCGGCTCATTCGACTGCAAGAGCTTCGGGTAATTCTCCTCGATATACATGAGCAGCTCGAACTCCCGCTTCACCACCTCCGGGTCGTCATGGACCATATAGACACAGCCCGTCTCGGTCTCCAGATCGATGGTTTCATGGAGCCTGTCGGTCCGACCCGCGTTTTCCACCCATCCGGAATAATAGCTCTTCATGCTCAGTACGATCGGGACGACCCCCGAGGAGGAAATGTGCTGATCACAGACTGCTGAAAAATCCTTTAAATAGCCCTTGCGCAGGGGCTTGTAGGGGCGCTGCCGGAACCTGCGGTGATATTCCACATCCAGCATGCTGTTCAGGATCACTTCCGTCTCATGGTAGCCGAACACCCTGTCCAGGAAGCCTGCGGGCGCGCTGCTCCCCATGACGCGGCAGTTGGCCTCGATGAGGATGGGGCCGCTTTTGTCGATCATGTATTCCCCGTGAACCGGGCCGTCGGTGATCCCCAGGGCGGGAACTGCCTTGAGCGCATAGTCGATCAGCGCCTTTTCCATTTCATCCGGAGCATTGATGGATTCCTCCCCGCTGTAGATGATCGCCCCGGACGGCGTGCGCTTTTTGTAATACCTGAATACGGAGGTCAGGGCCGGGATGCCCTCGCGGCTGATGGTGTTGACGATGTACTCCGTGCCGAAGATCCGCTCCTGCAACAGAAAACGGGTGTGCGCTTCGCCGAACATGTTGTTGCTGGCGCCGCGCTCCTGCTCGAAGGCCGCCCGGAGCTCTTCCCTGCCGTGAACCAGATGTACGCCCACCGAGGCCGCGCCGTGATCGTGCTTCAGGACGACGTCCTCCGTCCCCGTCTCCTCCAGGAACCTGAGGCAATCCTCCCAGCTCTTCACCTCCGTGCCGCGGATATAGCGCAGGCCCGCCCTTTTCAGGCTCTGGTGCATGGCGCTCTTCTGCGTCATATTGGCGATATTGGCGTATGGGGTTCCCGGCATGCCGAGATCATCGGCCAGGCGCGTGCCGGTGACGACGCCCTCCTCGCCGCCCACGATGACCAGCAGCGGGTCGAGCGCCCTGATCTCGCGGAGCGTCACGTCATAATCAGGATCCTCTTTGATGATCGTGATGGGGTATTTGATGTGTGAATACTTGACCTTGCGCTCCTCATCCAGCGTTCTTTTCGCGTAGCCGTCGGGAAGATAGGCTTCCAGGATCACGGGCTCGCAGCCCAGGGCGCGGATATCCTCCAGGTAGTCGAACGCGGTGGACGTGGCCTCCACCACAACGATCTTATTTTTCATAGCCACCTCCAGCAGTAAGCGTTGTAGAATTCATGCCCAATATGTATTCGTGCTTGATATGAAAGAGCTTCATCAGCACCACTTCATTGGTCGAAGGCTTTTCCCGGTCGGGCTTTATGGGATAAAAGGGCTTGCCGGGGCTCCGGCAGGTGATGATCGTGCTGTGCCTGTCCGCACTGATCATGATATCCACCGGGGTGTCTGCGCCGCAGTTTTCATGGATATAGGCGCAGATTTCCTCCACCGCAAGGCGGGTCCGAATGACCAGCGGCTTGTCCCTGAGATGCGGCGTCAGTATCTCCTCCACGGTGTTGTCCAGCGCCCCGGTATCCCCATGAACGGTAAAGGTGCACAAGGCCTTGAGGGGATTGGCCTCATCCAGCAGCAGGATGGGGGAATAGCGTCCCCCGGAGCTTCGGTGGATAATGAGGTTCACCACCAGCACCACCAGCAGTATCAGCACCATGCTGACCGGGAAGGCCGCGATTACGCCATCGCCTCCGAGGATCCGGTACAGGCCATAGCCCACCGCCGGGATGGATACCACCTTGTCCAACACGCCAAGAACAGTGGCGTAGGCGCTCCAATCCAGGGCGTTGTAAAGATCACGCAGCGTCAGCAGCAGCACCCGGAGGGGATAATACAGCACGTAGACGGGGGTGAGCCTGGCGATCAGCACAAGCGACTCCTCGTTGTGGATGTTGAAGGCCTGCGCAATGGGCCGGGAAAAGCACGCAAAGCAGAATGCCAGCACAGAACAGACCAGTACGAGCCCGATGGCGACAATGCGGGTCAGGGCGCGGATGCCGTAGTAGTCGCCTTCGCCCTTGAGCATGGCGGCAAAGGAGGCGTTGTTGTCGCCGATGCCGGCAGCCGCAATGGAGATGATGGAATCCATTTGACTGAAAAGGGACATCGCCACCACGCCCGCCGCGCCGAAGCTGAGGTTCATGAAGTGATCGCAGAAGATGCCCGTCACGGCGTAGCCTGCCTGTACGATCCCCACGGGAAAGCCCTTTTTGAAGATTGCGGCCATCGCCCGCCAGGGGGCCTGCAATCTGCGTAGCTTTAGCGGCACCTTCTGAAGGCGGCAGATCAGTACCACGGCGGCGAGCGCGATGAGATAGGAGATCACCGTTGCCAGGGCCGCGCCCTCGCAGCCCATCCCGACTACGCGAATGAAAAAGACATCCAGTCCCACGTTCATCACGTTGGCCCCGACCACCATCCCCATGGAAAGAAAGGGCTTGCCGACGATGGGCAGGAAGTAGGTGATGTTTGTAAACACTACGCCCGCGAGCACGAACCAGCACAGGTAGAAGACATAGCGGTTGAAATCCTCCCGCAGCGCGTCCGGACAGCCGAAGGGCCCGGCCAACCGGGTGCGCAGGAGCATCAGCGCGATAAACAGTATCAGTCCCGCTCCCAGCGAGGTGATCACAGAGGCGGTAAAGCAGGCGTCCGCCCGGTCCTCCTCCTTCTTCGCAAGGTATTCCGCGTACAGAAGCGACCCGCCCAGCCCTGTGGTCGTATAGATCGTGGCGGCCATGAATACGATCGGTACGCCAAGATTGACGATCGCAAAGGCGTTCTCACTCAAAAGCCGACCGACGATCAGGCTGTCCGCGAACTCGCTCAGCGAAACCCCCACGGCGGACAGCAGCGCCGGTATCATATAGATACAGTATTTATGGTTGAGTATGGCCGCACTTCTCTGATACCTTTTTTGGTAGGTCCTCATGCTGAATAATCCTTCCTGTCGAGCGCCGGATGGCTTTTACTTTATCCCGCTTAATTACAACACACAAAAGCAGCCCCCTGTGTTCTGCAACAGGGAATCAACGTGTTTCAAACCAAAGCCCATCATGCCACCGGAAAATGGACAATGCCTGTGTCTGCAGATAAAGAGACAATATAATAGTCCTTTTGAATATATCATATATGCACCATATATTCAATAAAAAATCCCGGGCCTTTCGACCTGGGATTGTGGTCAGGTTACTGTTCACGGGGCGGGCAGACATAAAAAATGATATGCTCTCCTTGCAGAGCATATCAGGTAAACATAATCAGACGCCAAAGGAATGGTCATGTCAGAGCGAAACGGGAGGAAACTTCCTTGAACAAATTCAGTTTTCTGGTGGTGACAGTTGGACTCGAACCAACGACCCCATCTCTTTTGAAAAGGTGCTCCGGGGCAATCCGCACTGTACCTTTGCGGTCAACTTCCGCTGCTATCCATTCTTCTATGCCGATGCCGCTGCTGACATCACGGTCACCACATCCGGGACGATCATCACAAATCCGGGAAGC
>JAFXRG010000055.1 GCA_017526525.1 Clostridia bacterium
GGAACAGCGACAGGCTGCTTTTGACAATGCGGTTGACAAAGGAGATCACTTCCTCCCGGCTATACTTGTCATATCCGCCCACAACCACGTTCATCAATCCGTTTGACAGATGGGTATAGAGCATTTCAAGCTCCGCATCGGAGGCGTGGAGAAGCTGATGCTTCCACGCCGTAATACTGGACGTTCTTGCAAGATCGATCATCCTTCCGAGGACGGAGGGGCTTGCGCCGCCGAAGATCAGCACGCGGCAGGCGTCCCCGTGCTGCTCCACCATGGTATAGAGTGCGGCGATCAGCGCGCTCACGTCAAAGCCGTCGATCAGCCGCAGGGATTGTCCGAAGGCATCCAAAAGCTCCTGCTCGATGCTCTCCATCAGCGCAAAGCAATCGCTGTAATGGGCGTAGAAGGTTGCCCGGTTCAGCTCCGCCAGCTCGCAGACCTCCTTGACCGTGATCTTGTTGACAGGCTTTTCCCGAAGCAGGGACAAAAAGGATTCCTTTAATACACGTTGCGTATAGCGCACCCTTGCGTCGCTCTTTCTCATGCCGCTTCCTCCGTACACAAAAAGTTTACCGTTATACTCAACACCGTCCCACGCGGTGTTGCTTTTCTTTCTCGGATCGAAACATTGTTGATTGCCGGTCCTTTACCTTTTTATTATACTAAAGTGTGAAAGATAATCAACACTTGTCTTTTTAAGGGAGGCTTGCTTATGTTTCATACCTATCTTGTAACAGGTGCAAGCGGCTTTCTCGGACGGGCTGTGCTTGCGGAGCTGAAAAAGAAGGGCGTGCCGATCCGTGCTTTGGTGATGGAAAACGACCCGCTGGCCGCCGGGCTGCCGGAGGGTGTTTCCGTTTTCTATGGCGACGTGTGCGACGACGCCTCGCTGGAGCGTTTCTTTTCCGGTGCAGACAACGGGACTTGTGTCATCCACTGCGCCGGGATCGTATCGGTGGCGTCGCGTCCGGGAGAGCGGATCTATCAGGTGAACGTGGGCGGAACAAACAATATCCTGCGGCATTGCGAAAGGGCGAGGGTCGGCAAGCTGGTCTATGTCAGCTCTGTCCATGCGATCCCGGAAAAGCCGAAGGGAACGGAGATCACCGAGGATGCCGTATTTTCGCCGGATGCGGTGCGGGGCGATTACGCCAAGAGCAAGGCCATTGCAACCGCTCTTGTCTTTGAGGCGGCAGGCCGTGGGCTCAATGCAAGCGTGGTATTTCCCTCTGGGATCATCGGGCCCGGCGACGTGGGGAAAGGCAGCATCACCAATATGCTGCTGTCCTTCCTCGCGGGGAAGCTCCCTGTGGCGGTGAAGGGAGGGTATGACTTCGTGGACGTGCGCGACGTGGCGGCCGGTATTGTCGCCTGCGCAGAGCAGGGGCAGCAGGGGCACGGCTATATCCTCTCTGGTGAGTACGCGGCCATCCGCGATATACTGAACGCGGCAAAGGATGCGCTTGGATTAAAGAGGGCCGTTTCGTACCTGCCGATTTGCTTTGCAAAGATGGTTGCACCATTCTATGAAAGAAAGAGCTTACGGAAAAAGCAGACGCTGTATTTTACGCCCTACGCGATTGCCGTTCTTGATTCCAACGGCCGGTTCGACAGAAGCGCCGCAGCCGCCGCTTTCGGCTATTCCCCGCGCTCCCTGCAAAACAGCGTCCGCGATACTGTGATTTGGTTGAAAAAGACCGGAAGAAGTTAAGGTTCAATCTGATTGGCAAGCAATGCCTCATGGGACCCACGAGGCGAAAAAATGAAAGTCCCCGCACCGCGGGAGCTTTCATTCGCTTGTTGAGGGCTGTGCCCCCAAGCCCCTTTTCACGCACATACTGTGCGGCGGCGCATCCTTCGGATTGTTATTGAAAATGTCCTCTTTCCATCTGTTCTTATCCTTTGTTAACACTCCCAATTCAGAATAAATGTCTGTTTCGTTCAATCTTGTTATCCTCTGTTTCCGATATCCTTACTTAGCCAACAATTTAAAAACATAAACGTCTTTCGTTTCCTGATCACTTCAGTAAAGAATTCAAATATTGCATTTGATTCGGCTTTTCCAACCGACATTCGTTTTCGCCGCCTGAAAGATGATCCTCCGGGTTTCATTGCCGGCACATGGTGAAACTATTTTTTGAAATCGGCTACGGAAGCAATTCTTCCGTCCTGATGAAGTGCAGCAAAATGAACAGCGTCTTCAGTTATTTTGCTGCGGACTGATATTTCTTCTCCTTCCCTGCACTGGGACAGAAAGCAGATCTCCATTTCCTTCGGAGAGAACTCACGCCAGAAACTGCTGTCATATGCATCCTGGAACATAGCGATATAATGCAGATTGTTCATATGCCGGTTGACGTCCAGGTCGGATGTCCGGACCGTACGGATATACCGTTCTTCCGTTCCGTCCGCTGTTTTCTCAATGCCCAGGAAATCCGGAATATTATTCGGGATATCCTCGGTAAAACTCTCCGGAAAATCGATTGCGCTCAGGCGCAGGGGACGCTGCCTGGCCAGACTGAACACGCAGCACTCCAGCTTTCCGCAGGCGGCTATTTTCCCGTGCTGCAGGATTTCAATATTCTCATTCACCAGCACCGGCTGCCGGTACGGTTCCATCCAGGCGCGCAGGGTTAGTTCTCCCCGATAATCCATTTTCCGTTTCAGAACCACATGATACCGGGTATAGATCCATCCTGCTTCATATTTTTGCGGCAGGACATCATTCCCTTTATTAACGGAATGCAGATGCCAGGTATGAATGTTCTGAAAATAATACATTGCGCCGCGCAGGCCAATCAGGGCATCATCATCCGCGTAATGATACTGTGGCAGATCTTTCTGAAGAAAAGGCATCGCTGGTCTCCTTACTGCTGATTCATTATAATGGACAGAAAACTGAAATGATTAACCTCTGATCAGGAATGCTTATTGTTCAGGCATATTCCGGAGCGTCATCAGCCGGGCTTCGTCATCCGGTTCCAATTGAAAGATCGGGTAACGCTCGTTAATCTGATAAAAGCAGGGACATTCCGCATCGTGATCATTGATCATCCCGCAGGCCTGCAGGTGGGAATATATGGTGACCGTTCCGATATATTTAAATCCGCGTTTTTTCAGGTCTTTGCTGATTCGGTCCGATAAACCGTTGCTCACCGGTACCCGGCCCTGGGCGTGACCGTCATAAACAAGTGTTTTCCCGTCTGTATAAGCCCACAGATAATTGCAGAAACTGCCAAACTCCTCCCGTACCTTCTGATAGCACTGTGCGTTATGGATCACGGCACGAATCTTGCGTTCCGATTTCAGCATGCCCTCCGTATTCAGGATGCGCTGCACGTCCTCCTCTGTGTAGGCTGCGATCCTGTCATACTCAAAATTGTCAAAGCACTGTCTGAAAACCTGCCGCTTTTTCAGCATCAGATCCCAGCTGAGGCCGCATTGCAGATTTTCCAATGTCAGGTGTTCGAACATCTGCCGGTCATCATGCACCGGGACGCCCCATTCCGTATCATGATAGTGCCGTTCTCTGTCATTCACATAAGCCCAGCTGCAATGTCCCATTTTCTTTTTCCCCCGTATTACAGGCTTTCATAGCTTTCATCGACCATGCGCCGGATATCAGTGTCCGTCAGCGTCTCATCGAATATGATCGAAACCCAGCACTTTTTGTTCATGTGAAATGCCGGATAGATACCTTCCCGGGCAAGCAGCGAATTGATCTGATCCTTGTCCACCTTCACATTGATCACTTCCACGTCCTGTGAGGACAGGGAGATGGGGTCAACCTTGCGGCGGGGAACGCTGCCGATCACGGCAAACCACTTTCCGCCTTGCTTCCGGCGAAAAGCCGCATAGCTGGGAATGTTCGGCCACAGGAATTCCGGCATCACGTCATAGGTTTCATAGATGTATCCGAACTTCAGTTCTCGTATGATTTACTTCCGTTTTTTTAGGTCGCATCCGGATGTTAATCCTGCAAAAAAAGACTCACCGGAACTTAAACCTGCAAACCGGCACTCCGAAATTCAATTGACCCCCAATTTAAGCTGATGCATTTCAAACTTGGATTTTATTCCAAATCAAAGAAAAGCGAACTTAATTTTTATTCCTTTTTCGCTTGACTGATACTTGAATTTTGTGCATAATAGATGCTGCGAAAACTGGAGGTGATCCTGATGCTCAAACGAAAGGTCTACCGTGAGCTTCTCCAATGGAAGGAACAGCGCCACACCGAACATATCAAAAAGTGTCTTCTGCTGAAAGGTGCCCGGCAGGTTGGCAAATCATTCATCGTCGAAGAGTTTGGCAAAAAGGAATATGCTTCTTTTCTCAAAATTGATTTCTTCCTCCAGCCGAACATGAAGGGAGTCTTTGAAGGGGAACTTACATCTGATGAAATTCTTAAGAGAATGACAGCATATGTGAGGGATTTTGAGCTGATCCCCGGCAACACACTGATTTTCCTGGATGAAATCCAGTGCTGCGGCAATGCCAGGACCGCGGTAAAATATCTTGCC
>JAFXRG010000056.1 GCA_017526525.1 Clostridia bacterium
AAGCATTCGCAGAAAAGCAAGACGGGTTGCGCTACTCAATGATTATGCAGAAAAAGTTCTGATGCTTGGCGATCAACTGTAATTTCATAAAATGATGGCTGTTCTTGTTTGCCTACCCCGTTTTCAAATGAGACCGCCCTGGAACGAGATCCGGCGCAGTTGACAGAAGCAGGAAAATCCAATAGAATAAAGCTTGAAAATCCGAAAGGAAAAGGAGAGAAAAGGAATATGAAGAAACTGATTTCCCTGGTTCTGGCACTGTGCCTGGCTTGCATGCTGATCCCTGCTGTTGCAGAGGATGATGTGACCGGCGAATGGTATGCTAATATGTCGGGTATTGCTGTCAAGTTCACCATCAATGCGGACAACACCTTCACCATGGAAGTTCCCGGCCTCGGACAGACCCAGGAAGGCACCTGGACGATGGAAGGCGAAGAAATCACCATGACCGTCGGCGATGCTCCTGAAAAGGGAACCTTCAAGGATGGCGTGCTGACCCTGCATTCCAGCAGCGGAGAGGATCTTGTGCTGGGCCGCGAACCCATCGAGGGCATCAAGGTTGCAGAAGTGAATCCCGAAGCCAAGGCTGAAGACTTCAACGGCGACTGGGCCCTGAAATACATGGGAATGCAGGGCCTGGTGGTGGATCTCTCCGCGGCCGGCGAGCAGGCGGAAAGCATGCCCAAGACCCTGAAGTTCGAAGACGGCGCGCTGGTTTTCCCGGAAGGCGAGAACAGCATTTCCCAGATGGTCGGCGGCGACACCACCAAGCTGGAATACGCGGACGGCATCTACAGCTACCTGATGGACCTGGGCGAAACAGCCGGCATCAAGATCGAAGTTAAGGCGGAGCTGCTGCAGGACGGCATGCTGGCCCTGACCATCAACATGTCTTACGGCGAAGAAACCATGGGCGTTCAGCTGTACTATGTGAAGGCTGAAGCGGAAGCTCCCGCGGCCTGATTTTTCCCGGATGGCGAGAGTGCCGGCAACCTGCCGGCGCTCTTTTTTTCTGCTTTTCCGGGGGCCGGACTTCGCCTCCGGATTTTTTTTCGCTTTCGGCCGGAAAGATTCGGCAAAAACTGCGCGCAAAGGTAGAAAAACCACGGTGAATATGATAAAATCCCTGCAAAAGGAAAACCGTTCATTCAGGAGGACTGCCAATCGTGATGCAATACCGAAAAGACCGGTCAGGCCGGGAACTGTCCGTTCTCGGCTACGGTTGCATGCGCTTTACCCGAAAGGGGACGACCATTGACCTTGATAAGGCGGAAAAGGAAATTCTTGCAGCATACCGGGCGGGCGTAAACTACTACGACACCGCCTATATCTACCCCGGAAGCGAGACAGCGCTGGGAACGATTCTGGAACGCAACGGCATCCGGGACAAGGTGATGATTGCCACCAAGCTGCCCCAGTATCTGGTGCGGAACACGGCCGGGGCAGAGAAGACCTTTCAGGAGGAGCTGTCCCGGCTCCGGACGGATTACATTGATTACTACCTCATGCATATGCTGACGGACGCGGCTCAGTGGGAACGGCTGAAGCAGATGGGGATTCCGGAATGGATCCGGCAGAAAAAAGAAAGCGGCGCCATCCGGAACATCGGTTTTTCCTATCACGGAAACACGGAGAATTTCCTGAAAATCCTGGAGGATTACGACTGGGATTTCTGCCAGATTCAGTACAACTACCTGGACGAGACTACCCAGGCCGGGGCGGCAGGACTGAAAGCGGCGGCGGCAAAGGGAATTCCGGTGATCATTATGGAGCCGCTGCGGGGCGGAAAGCTGGTGAACCTGCTCCCCCGGGAGGCCCGGGACGCGATCCGGGAAAATCCGCGGCAGTGGTCGCCGGCGGCCTGGGCGTTCCGGTGGCTGTTTAATCAGCCGGAGGTTACCGTGGTGCTTTCCGGCATGAATTCCCTGGAAATGGTGGAGGAAAACGTCCGGACCGCGGAGGAGGCCCTGCCCGGCGCCTTTACGGAGGAGGATCACGCCCTGATTGACCGGGTGCGGAATATGATCCGGGCCAGGGAAAAGGTGGGCTGCACCGCCTGCCGGTATTGCATGCCCTGCCCGAAGGGCGTGGACATTCCGGGGATTTTCCGGAGCTACAACGCCATGTATACCGAAGGAAAAGCAACCGGACGCTTTCAGTTTGCACAGAACGTGGGAATGACCCGGCAGCCGGCTTTTGCAACCCAGTGCGTGGGGTGCGGCAAATGCGAAAGCCACTGCCCCCAGGGAATTCCGATCCGGGAGAAGCTGAAGGAGGCCGACCGGGCATTGCGGCCGCTGCCCTACAAAGTCGGAATCAACATTGCGCGGGCGTTTATGCTGCGGGAAGGCCGGCAGAAATAAAGAGAATGCCGCCGGGACAAAAAGGAGGAAACAAAAGTGCAGGAAAACAGATTCAGTCGAAGGGCCGTGCTCTGCCGGATGATCGGCTTGCTGATGGTGTTCATGCTGGCTGCGGGAAGCCTGCCGGCGGTTTCGGCGGCGGAAGCCGGAGAGGAAATCCGGATTTCGGTTTCCTATCCGTCCACGCTGCACAAGGACGCGATGATTGACGATACGATCGTTTTTTCGGACGCCTGGTTTGCCGGGAACCCGGAGGAGCGGAATGACCGGCTGGGGCTGGTTTCCGCCCAGATGACGGCGCTCTCCGGAGACGGGGAGAAAGCGGCGGAGGTGCTGAGGCAGCTTGGCTTTGCAGATGCGGAAGCGAAACGGTACGACAGCGAGCTGACCGGGGACTGCGGATATGTGATCGGCTCAAAAACCATTACCCGGAACGGAAAGGCGGCCACCCTGAACGCGGTGCTGTTTCAGGGACTGAAATACGGCGTCAAGGGTTGGCTTCAGAATGTGACCATTAATACGGATCAGGTCCGAAAAGGGGATCACGCCTCCTATGCTGAGGCGGCCCGTTTTTTTATGGAGGACCTGGCGGAAATGAACCGGGAAGGAGAACAGATTTTCTGGCTCTGCGGCCTGAGCCGGGCCGGCGCCATTGCAAACACCGTTTCTGCCCGACTGCTGGAGCAGGAAGTACCTCCGGCGGTTTTCTGCTGCACGTTTGAGGCGCCGACGGATACGGACCGGGAAGAAGCGCACGATGCCCGCTACCTGGGAATTCACAACTATTACTGCACGGACGACCCGGTTCCGCGGATTCCCCTCTGGGGAATGGTACGGTACGGGCAGGATATTTCCCTGGACGAGGTGCCCCTGGAGGCAGTTCAGAAGATGCTGACGGAACAGGATCCGGAAGCGGAGGAAGAAGTGATGAAAGTGACCGATTCCTTCCGGGAGGAGGTCAGCAGCGTGCTGGACCGCATCTGCCTGAGAATCGGCGCCCTGATTGAAAACCGGGAGGATTATTCCCTGATCCGTATGGTTGATGTGCCGGGGAATATTGCCTTTGACTACACCTGGCAGGAGGGATTCCAGACCCTTTGCCAGATGGTTTTCGGCAACAACCAGGATCTGGTTGAACATTTTGAGAAAATGCAGAAGGAGAAAACTGACGACAGCGAAACGCCCATGAACATTCTGCGCACCCGGAGAGCGACCCTGAAGCTGATTGCGGGCAGGTCCGAGGATTTCCGGAACGTGGAACGCCTGACGATGGCCTCCCTGGGCAATCAGATGCTAAAGGCTTATCTTGACCAGCCGGTTCTGACGGAGGATTTATTCGCGATCCTGGGAATCCTGGACGCGATGCTTCTTCCGGCTCCCGGGGAGGAAACGGGGGAGGAGGAATTACCGGACCCCATCGATGTGTTTGAAAAGTACGGCAGCAGCCTGTTATTCTCCCATTATCCGGAAGTTGTGATTACCCGGATGAAAATTTTGGTACAAACACTGTAAACTGTGATATAATTCTCTGATATGGGGAAATTCAGCGATCCGGACCGTTCCCGCAGGAGCAGAAAGGAAAAGAACGCAAACCGGAGGGAAAAAGCGTTGCATGCGATGAAAGACTGGCGGCAAAAAGGCATTTCTCTGAAAACAACATCCATCCTGATGATGATGATTTCACTGATCATTACCGCCGGACTGGTTATTGCCGCCATTCGCGTTCACAGCAGTTTCCGGAGGACGGAGGAATCCACGAATAATTATATCCGTATGGAAAACGCGGCCACGGAACTGATGGCGGCCTCGGATTACCTGACGGAGGAAGTACGGCACTACACGGTAATGGGCAACCGGGAGTGCATGGAAAACTATTTTCATGAAGCGGAGGAAACCCGCCGCCGGGAGCATGCGATTTCCGTGATGGAAAGCGAACTGCCGGATTCCCCGGCACTGATCCGGCTGAAGGAAAGCATGGCGGAATCCATTGACCTGATGAATCGGGAATACTACGCCATGCGCCTGATGCTGGAGGCACAGGGGGACACAGATCTGCCGGAGACGCTGAAAAATATCGAGCTGAAGCCGGAGGACAGTGCCCTGGGCGCAGAGGAGAAAATCAAGCTGGCACAGCAGCTGGTTCATGACACCGCCTACAATGAACAGAGAGCCAGCATCCACTCCGCCATGGAGGACTGTGTGAAAACACTGAAGGAAATTACCCTCGGGGCGCAGCTGGAAATGGAGAACAAGGCCGGACGGGAACTGCTGGCGATGATTCTGCTGGTGTTTTTCCAGACAGCTGCCATGATTGTCATGATGTGGCTGACAACCCATCTGGGCGTAAACCCCGTTCTGCGGGCGGTGGAGCATATCCGGAAGGACCAGGAGCTGCCTATTGTCGGCGCGTCCGAATTCCGCTACCTGGCCGGTACCTACAACGTCATGTACAATGCCTACAAGAAGAGCATTGAAAACCTGAATTTCAAGGCGTCCCACGATGAACTGACCGGGGTCTACAACCGGGCGGGGTACGATCTGATCAGATCCAGCCTGGATCTGAGCTCCACCGCCATGCTGCTGTTTGACGCCGACAAATTCAAGAGCATCAACGACCGCTGCGGCCATGAAACCGGTGACCAGGTTCTGATCAAGATTGCCAACACACTGAAGAACCATTTCCGGTCGGATGACTATGTTTGCCGGATCGGCGGAGACGAATTTGTTGTGTTTATGGTTCATCTGAAGCACGATCCCAAAAAGCTGATTGAAAGCAAAATCCGCCGGATCAACCGGGAACTGGCAGACGAAAGCGACGGGCTGGAGGCCATTTCCCTCAGCGCCGGCGTTTCCTGCCATCCGGACATAAAAGATCCGGAAGAAATGTTCCGGCAGGCGGACATCGCCCTGTACTACGTAAAGGACCACGGAAGAGACGGAGTCTGTTTCTATTCCGAAAAACTGAAGGGAAAAACCAAGCCCTGACAGCAGGAGAATCCGGCCCGTACGGCCGGATTCTGAGACGGCCGGGAAACGCAGGAGGAATGGAATCATGAAGAAAACGGTTCGCCTGTTTTGCCTGACGGCAGCCGCGGTGCTGCTGATGACCGCCGCGGCAGGCGCGGAAGGATGGAAGTTCAACGATGAAATTCATTTTGAGCTTCCGGACGGGTTTTATTATACCGGCATGACAGAGAACGGAAGCTATGAGTTTGCCGGTCCGAACATGAAGGTGCGGATTTACCGGCTGAACAGCGTCCGATGGGTGGAACCCCGGCAGCGGATGGGCAGCGCAACGGAGGCTGGGGTTTCGGAACAGCTGATCCGCCGGAACGGAATTGACTTTTATGTCCAGCGGAACAACGCGGACTATACGTCGCCATTTCAGGCTGTTTTTTTCAACAGCAGCGGCGCGCAGTATACCATCGATGTGGATTCATACGCGGCGTCAGACCGGACCGTGAACGACATGGTCAGCAATCTGGTGGATTCCATCCGGATTTCCCAGCCGCATGTGCATACCCTGATATGGACCGAACGGAAGGAGCCCTCCTGCGACCAGGCGGGAAATGAAGAATACTGGACCTGCAGCGAGTGCGGAAAGATGTTTTCCGACGCGGCGGGACGAAATGAAATCTCCGCCGTTCCCGTTCTTCCCGCCACCGGGCATACCCTGATTCATCATGATAAAGTGGTTTCGGCCGACCTGTCCGCCGGAATCCGGGAACACTGGGAGTGCAAAACCTGCAGCCGGCTGTTTGCCGATCCGGAAGGCCGGACGGAAATCCGGGACCGGTCCTGGCTGATTATTCCGGTATCCACGGAAAAGGTTGCGGAGTTCGTTTCCAGGTGCTACACCCTGATTCTGAACCGGAACGCGGACGAAGGCGGTATGAAAAACTGGACCGGCCAGCTGCTGAATCGGGCCGCTACCGCCAGCCAGATCATCAGCGGATTCATGAACAGCACGGAATACAGGGAGCAGCAGAACAGCAACGAAAAAACCGTTGAAATTCTGTACAACACCATGCTGGGCCGTCCGTCGGATCCCGAAGGGAAAAGCGGATGGGTGGAAGTGCTGGAAAAATCAGGCGGAAACAACAACGAGATTATCAACGGATTCAGCGGCAGCCAGGAGTTTATCGCAATCTGCCAGGATTACGGGATTACCCCCGGGGTGGTGCCCGCCGGCACGCCGCGAACCGGCATTGAGGGATTTGTGGACCGGTGCTACCGGGAGGCGTTGGGCCGTGCCGGCGAAGAGGCGGGCCTTAACTACTGGTGCTCGATTCTTCGCACCCGCCAGATGACGCCCAAACGGGTGGCGGACGGCTTTGTTTTCAGCCAGGAAATGGACGCTGCCCGGAAGCTGACCGAGGATCCGGACGCGCTGCTGGATGCCCTGTACCGGCTGTATTTGGGCCGGGAAGCGGATCCGGAGGGCAAAGCCCACTGGAAAACGCGCATTGCCAACGGACTCAGCCTGGAAGAGCTGAACGACGGATTTGCGTATTCCGCTGAGTTTGCCGGCATCGTGGCCGGGTACGGACTGGAATAAGACGGGCGGGATCGGAAAGATAACGGTTTTATTTCCTCTTCAGGAGAATACGCTGTTTAACCGACAGAACGGAAAGCGGATCTTCCGTTTCTCCGTCAAAGGACAGCAGAACGGTCAGCGCGCCGTCCGTATAGGTGATTTCGGCAGTACCGCCAACCAACGGTGCTGCCGGTTTTTCTTCCGCCGGCAGGAGATCCGCCAGGCCGGTGATTTCCCAGGCGCCGTTCAGCACCGCCTGCAGGGAGGCTTCCGAAGGAGCGGCGGCGGCAACCCGGGCGGCTTCCTGCTGCAGGGCTTCCAGCTGCCGGTCTTTTTCCGCAACACCGGCAGTCAGGGCATCGACCTGCTTTGCGGCTTCCGCGGCTTCCTTCTGAAGGGTTTCGACCTGCTGATCCTTTTCCGTTGCGCTGGTTGTCAGGGCTTCGATTTGCTTCGCAGCCTCGACGGCTTCTTTCCGGAGGGTTTCAATCTGTTGATCCTTTTCCGCAGCGCCGGCGGAAAGGGAATCTGCATTTTCAGCGCTTTCCGCCATATCCTTCTGCAACTGTTCGATTTCCTTGCTCTTTCCGGCCAGATCGGCTTTCAGGGATTCAGCTTCGGAAGAAGCTTTTTCCAGATCGGTGCTGAGGGACTCGATTTTCCGGTTTTTCTCCGCCAGCGTCAGATTCAGCTGTTCAAGCCGGTCTGTTTTCTCCGCGTTGTCCGCCTGGAGAGCGCCGAGCTGGTTTGTTTTTTCATCCGCTTCCGACAGCAGCTGCTCAATCTGCTTTGCTTTTTTGGCGTTATCCGCTTCAAGCGTTTTGCAGGCGGCTGCGTATTCTTCGTTTTCCCGGGTCAGCTTTGCGGCCAGGGCTGTTTTTTTCGTGTTATCCGCCAGGAGGGTTGTGTTTTCCGCGGTTTTGTCCTTAACATCCGCGGAAAGGAGCCGGATTTGTTCCGCCTGGGCGGTGTTGTCCGCGGTCAGGGTATCAATCTGTTCCGCCTGGGCTTTGTTCGTCTCGGTGAGAGTCTGGATCTGCTGTGCCTGGGCGGTGTTCTCACCGGTCAGGTTTGCCAGCTGCTGCGTTTTTTCCTCATCGGACCGGGTGAGATTTTCCAGCCTGGTGTTTTTATCCTCCAGATCCTCCGAAAGGGTTTTGACCTGGGCGGAGGATTCCGCGAGGCGGGAGGACAGGCTTTCCAGGCGGGCCGCCTGATCGGCGGTTTCCTTCGTCATCGTTTCCAGCTGGGTTTCCTTGCGGGACACATCCCCGCGAAGGGAATCGATTTGTTCTGTTCCGGAGGAGACTTTTTCAGTGAGGTCTTTGATCTGGCCGGCTTCGCCGAAATAGAGGATGCCAAAGACCAGGGCCAGCACAGCAAACAGGGAAAGAAGAGGGAATGCGATGCTCTTTTTCATGGGGCGGCCTCCTGTTCAACGGGTCAGAAAAGAAAACGGATACAACGAAACAGACATATATGTTTTTTCAATTCGACACCGGAAAAAACTTTTCCTCCGAAGCCTGACAATGGAATGGAAGTTCCCGGCCTGGGGGATTTTGTTTGACTTTCCGGTGCGGGTGTGATAGAATACCTTTCGTTGAGTGCCCGTAGCTCAGCTGGATAGAGTGTCAGACTCCGACTCTGAAGGTCACAGGTTCGAATCCTGCCGGGCATACCACCTCAAAAGCCCTGCGATATTTACTTCGCAAGGCTTTTTTGTATCCGGCGAAAAATATCCGATGGTATTTTTCCGCTTTGATCCTGTTTTCCTCCCGGGCACCGGGGTATGATACAGCCAGGGTCGGGGAAATCTCCCTGTACCCGTCAGACGGAACAGAACTGATCATTGATCTCCCGAGACATGATAATCCTTCTTCATGCCATGGGCACCGAAGATTTGCCATTGTCCCGCGCCCAGGCGCTGCATGACAGCCCGGCGCTCCTCTACGCAAAGCTTCGGATCGGTATCCACGGACGTCATCAGTACGGGCGCGTACTGGTTATAGGCGGCCTGTTCCCGGGTCATGCCGTGAACATTCACATAGATATCGCCGGTGAAGGCAATATGGTGGATGAAATCGATCAGCACGGTTTCACCCTCGAGATGGCCGCCGGCGCCCTGATACACTTCAAAGTTCAGATCCCCGAAACGGAAGAACCCCATCTGCGTCAGCGGGGCTTCCGTTTCACCGGACGTACGCCAGAGCCCCTGCACCTTTTCGGGCTCCGGCGGTACGTAGCGTGTCAGCGCCTTGCAGATGCTTATGTAGGGCAGGTGCGTCGGATTCTGCTCGCGGAAACCGGGCTTTCCCGCGTATTCCAGCGCAAGGCATTCCCGGGATTTTTCACTGGCCAGAACCTCATCAAACAGCGGAAGAAGTCCGCAGTGATCCACATCGGCATGGGTGATCAGAATCCGCTTGCGCATGCTGTCCCATCCGGGCAGCAGCTGCCGGAATATTTTTATCATTTCACGCTGATACATCGCGTAGCCGCAGTCGATGAACAGGACCTCCCCGCCGCTTTGCAGAATGGCGGTATTGCTTCCGCAGGGCGGCTCGATGAGGGTGATCCGGGTGTTTTCCGTGACGCTGTGATGCGTGATCCGCGGAGAGAAGGCGCCGCCCCTGCACAGGGACAACAGCTCCGCGAAGCGGCTGATGCTCTCGAAGGTCTTATAGGGTGACAGCCCCTTCTCGTCCAGCATCTGCATGACCAGGTTGGAGTTGACGAGCAGCTTATCCCGGCAGTCCTCAGGCAGCTCCAGCGTCTGCATCAGGCCGGAAACAAAGGAACGATAGAAGATGCTGTTGTCGTAGAACTTTTCAGAATGATTATAGTCGATCACACGCACCGGGCAGAGGGCTTCCACCCGCGAAAGGAACGCCTTCAGCACGTTCCCGTCCTCCACAAACAGCCCCATTTTGAACGCCTGGTAGGCGCTGCCGTTTTCCTGGGAGCTGATATAGGAGATGTTCAGCCGGTATTCGCTGATGATGCGCAGTACTTCCGTGACGCTGCCAGGCACATCCTTCAGGTGGAATTCCACCAGCACGATGCCCTTGCCGTTGTCCGGGGTTTGCAGGTAGCCGATGCGCGCAAGCTGATCGTCCGCCGCCTGCAGCTGCTCTTCGCTCCCTTCCGCGTCGATAAACAGCGTGTGGGAATCCACCGCTTTATTGTAGCTTACCCGGGTGATGTTGATGCCCAGTGCTGCGAAGCATTCGCTGGCCTTCAGAAAAGCGCCGATATGGTTGGGCATCGTCGTAATATAGGTCTTTTTCATCCTGACTCCCCTTGGCTGACCGGTTTCTTCGTTCACAGGAACGACAGATGCATAGTAACACGCTGCGAATGCTGATTTCAACAGATTTGTATAGCTGGATCCGTTTTTTTCAGGTTCTGACGATCCGGAAAAATAAAAATTTTTTTCAAGCGGGAACGATTCTGCGCCGGGCAACGTCATAATGGGTGAACAGGGAAAACACAAAACCTGTTCCGAATGAAAAAAACATCGTGAAATCGATTGATGGAAACAAGGAGGACAATGAAAATGAAAAAACTGGTGATTTTCTTTCTGGCAGCGATGATGCTGATGATTTCCGCCGCAGGGGCGGAGGAAACAGACCTGTTCCGGCAGCTGAACGGAAAACTGTTTGAGTTTTCCAGCGGCGCCGGCGGATGGAGCACGGAGCTGACAATGGGGGAAAACGGGACCTTTACGGGAGTATATCACGACAGCGAAATGGGAGAAACCGGAGACAACTATCCGGACGGAACGGTTTATTTATGCTCTTTTCACGGACAGTTTACCGATCCGGTGCAGGTGGACGAATACACCTGGACGGTGAAGGTTACGACGGAAGCGGATCCGGAACAGGAAGCGGAAACCTTTGAGGACGGCGTCCGCTATGTGCTTTCCGCACCGATGGGCATGGAAAAGGCGGAAACCGTGACCATTTATCTCCCCGGCACGCCGGTGGAGAAGCTGCCGGAGGATTTTATCTTCTGGACCCACCTGGAGGAAACGGATCCGGAAGCAGCGGAGCTTCCTGGCTTCGGAATCTGGAACGAAGCAGACGCGGCCGGTTTTGTAACGTACGGCGAGGCGGAGGAAGGAGCGGCGAATGAGATGCTTTCCGGCGGATGGACCCCGGCGGAGGACCCGACGGTGACGGAAGAACTGAAAGCCCTTTTTGACAAGGGAATGAGCAGGCTGATCGGCGTGAAACATGAGCCTGTGATCTATCTGGGCTCCCAAGTGGTTGCCGGAAGAAACCATGCGTTCCTCTGCCGGTCCACTGTGGTGTATCCGGATGCGAAACCCTTCTACACGATCGTTTACCTGTACGAGGACCTGAAGGGCGACGTATCGGTGCTGTCCATTGCGGATTTCGATTTCGGGAGCCTCTGCAGCTACGGCGCGGCGAAGTAAACCGCAGGGGAAAGCCTCTGCAGGGCCTATGTTAGCATTGACAAACAGCAGCCTGCTTTCGTAAAATAACGGTAATCCATGGGGGAGTAGCAGGCGCGTGACGCAGCAAGTCAACATCCTGGCCTGTGGGCCTGGCTTGCTTTAAACATGCGAGACTCATGTATGACTGCGAAGCTGTACATGACGTGTCTTGAAAACAATCGGGTATGGTTTCGCCATACCCGATTGTTTTTACGGAGGGAATCCCGTGACATTCAATTTTCTTTTTATCCTCAACAGCATTCTGTTCGGGTTCGGCCTGGCGATGGATGCCTTTTCCGTTTCCCTGGCTAACGGATTGCGAGATCCGCAGATGCATCCGTCCCGGAGGCTGATCATTGCCGGGACCTTCGGAGGGTTTCAGACCCTGATGCCGCTTCTGGGCTGGGTGTGCGTGCACTATATTGCTGAAACGTTCCGGGCGGTACAGAAGTTCATTCCATGGATCGCGCTGATTCTTCTGGTGTTCATCGGAGTGAAAATGATCCGGGATGCGATTCATGAGAAGGAGGAGGCAAAATCCCTGCAGGGAACCGCACTGCTGGTGCAGGGCATTGCCACCTCCATTGACGCGCTGTCGGTAGGGTTTACGATAGCGGAATATACCGCGGTTTTCGCGGCGGCGGAATCCCTGATTATCGGGGCGGTCACCTTTGGGCTCTGCCTGGCGGCCCTGTGCATGGGCAACCTGATCGGCAAAAAAATATCCGGGAAAGCGGGGATTCTGGGAGGGACTATTCTGATCCTGATCGGTATTGAAATCTTCGTTACCGGGGTTTTCTGATTTTTCATGGACGGTTTTCAAAAGGAAAAGACGGCATTGGAAAAGGAGGCACCGCATTCATGAAAAAAGTTATTCTGTTTCTTCTGGCCATCCTTCTTTGTATCGGGACCCTTTCCGCGGCATCGGCCGAGAATGCCGGAACCTGCGGGGAAAATCTCACGTGGAGCCTGGACAATGACCAAATCCTGACCATCTCCGGAACCGGAAGAATGGAGGACTACAGATACAACACCCCATGGTACATGCCCATTGTGAGGAAGGTTGTGATTGAAAACGGTGTCACGGCCATCGGAAAGCTTGCCTTTTACGGTGCGGGAGGAACCACACTGGTGGAGATTCCGGATTCGGTGCAGGATATCCGGTTCCGCGCCATTCCGTACAGATGCACCCTGGTTGTGGGCAGGAATTCCTACGCCAGGAAGTTCGCGGATGAAAACGGATATGATTATGTGATCCGGGGAGAGGAAAAGCAGAAAACCACCGGGGCAAAAACGGTCGGCGAAAAGGTCAGGGAAGTGATTGCCAATGAAATCACTCCGGATATGAGTGATTACCGGAAGGCGGTGGTGCTTCACAACTGGCTTTGCCGGAACTGTGAGTATGATTACGAATTCGCGACCTCCACCCGGTTCAGCGCGGCCGGCGCCCTGCTGAAGGGGATGGCTGTATGTTCCGGATATGCGGATGCGTACTCCCTGCTGCTGTCCGCGGCCGGAATCGAAAACCGCAGGGTCACGGGAAACGCCGAAGACGATCATGAATGGAACGCGGCCAAACTGGACGGAAAATGGGTGTTCATCGACGTTACCTGGGACGACGAACCGTACGACAATGATTTTAATTTCGATTATTTTGCGGTTACAGGGGATGCGCTGCGAACGGTGGATAATCACAGGGGTTTTTCCGTTCCTTTTACGGCGGACAGCTATCAGTCCAGCCATGCATACCGCACGGGAATTCTGCAAGTGCTGTCGGACGACTGGATGAAGGAAATCGGGGAACACATTGCGCGGGGGGAAACATCCTTCAATACCGCGGAAATGGAGGACGCATCCTATGTGCTTGGCGAAAACAGCTACGGCGTCAATGCGCAGATGGCGACCCAGATGCTGAGGGATACCGGATTCACACTGAACGGGAAATACTATCCGGTGGCGGCGGTCAAATGCACCGACGGAAGGACCCCCAACGGTTTTTACTGCTGTACGCTGACCCTGACGATGGATCCCTCGGATCCTAATTACGGCACGGAGCGGATCCGGATGGAGGATCATGATCTGCAGTGGGACCCCGGGATTCCGGTAAGCTGCCTGACGGACGGAATCGAACCCTGCTGGATCTGTTCTCACTGCGGACAGAAATTCAGGGGAACCGGATGCCTGACACCGGTTTCTGCTGCGGCAGTGATTCCAGCGAAGGGACACACTCCGGAGCATCACAGAGAGGTGCCTGCCGGATGCGAAGAACCCGGAACAGAGGAGTACTGGCAATGCACCGGCTGCGGAAGCTTATTCAGCGATGAAAAGTGCAAGGCGGAAATTGAAGCGCCGGCGGTAATTCCGGCTGAAGGACATCATGTGATAACGCTGTACAAACTGTCGGAAGAAGAAAAGGACCTGTACACACTGAATGAATTTGCCGGCTACTGCGAAATGTGCGAGCGGGCTTTTACCGTGCAGAAAAAAGTCTCCAGGGCAGATTGGCCCGGAGACGCGAACCATGATCAGACGGTGGACGGACGGGACGCCCTCCGCCTGATGAAATATCTTGCAGGAGACGAGGGGACGGAAATCGACGGATCCGGCGCGGATGTGAATATGGACGGAAAAGCGGACGAGGCGGACCTGCTTCGGATGATGCAGTACTTTGGGGGAGAAACCGATTCCTTTGAGGAGATCACGAATATTCCCCTGGACTGAAGGCACGTGTCTTTCTGCGGTGACGGGCGTGCCGCGGCGGGAAACCGAATCGGAAGCTTTTCCGGGACAAAATGAAAAGCGCCCTGAAACGCTTGCGTTTCAAGGCTTGTGCGGATGGCGGGACTCGAACCCGCACGGTTTTGAAGCCAGGGGATTTTAAGTCCCCGGTGTCTGCCATTCCACCACATCCGCACGGCTTTTCCAAGTATATCACTTGTCCGAATCGGGCGTCAAGGCATTGAAATAAACCGTGTATGCCTCATCCTGCACATCGTAGAGGGGAATCAGGCGGAAGTTTTCCGGCTGGTTTTTTGTGCGGTAGGTGGACTGCTGCCATACATAGGTTCCATAGGTATGCGGGGTTTCCGGACGGAGGAAGGAGGACGGGTCCTTCAGGTTTCCGGCCACCGGGGCGTCGCTTTCCGTCAGCCCGGCCAGCACGATGGGACCATCCACAAAGGAGAAGAGCTGCGGATCATCCGACAGGGTTTCGCAGCGGACTTCGCTGGGGAAGAAGACATCCAGGACATCCTCCGGGCCCCAGGCGCGGGTCAGGAGAATCATTCCGCCGGACAGATCCGGGGAGAGCGGTTCGCCGTTCAGGGAGATTTCCGGTGCGCCGGCGCACCAGCCGGGAAGGCGGAGTTTCAAGGTCCAGCGGTTTCCGGAGCCGCTGCGGACCGTGAAGCGCAGGCTCCAGCGGGAAACGCGGCCGCCGCCGTGCTCGTCGAACAGGACCTGGTTGTTATAGTTTTTCATATGGACGGACTGGGTGATATCCACCGGACCGGCGGAGAGCTGCAGCGAGGCTTCCGAGGGAATATACTGGGAAACAACGACGCTGTTTTCCTCCGTGAACCAGATCAGATCCGGATAGAGGGTCTGCGCCTGGACCATGGTACCGAAGCAGCACCAGAAATCCCGGGTGCGGCTGCCCCAGGTTTTACGGCTTCCGGGCGCCATGGGGAGGTAATAGGTGGGCATACCGGTGCGGCTGTTCTGCTGGGCCAGGAAGCCGTTATACAGCGCGCGCTCGATATAGTCCGCATATTTGGGGTCCCCGGTCCAGCGCCAGAGGTAGTCTGCTGTACGGACCATGTTGTATACGGTGCAGAACTCCTGATCCGTTGCGCAGAGAAAGCGGCTGTGGCTGCGCACGGGAATCCAGAACTCCCCGGCATTGGAACCGGTGGTGCTGAACATTCCGCGGTCGGTAACAGCTGTTTTCCAGAAAGCTTCCATGCGGCGCTTCCATTTGTCGTCGCCGGTCATTTCGTACAGACGGCCGGCACCGTGGGAAACGGGAATGGAAGCATTGGCATGATCGTCCGAAAGGGCATCGCCGCCCTGGTCCAGCCGGTCAAACAGGGCGTTGCCTTCATAGGCTTCCGCCAGTTTTTTGTACTTTTCCTTTCCCGTGAGGACATACAGGTCGCACCAGACCTCCAGCATGCCGGCCTGCTCTCCGCTGAAAACCGCCTGGGGATTGGAATCCTGCACGCTGTCGACCCAGCGGACATACCAGTCCGCCAGCCGGTCCAGAATATCGATGGCAGTGCGGTTTCCGAGCCGGTCGTAAACATCCTTGAGGCCCATGATGGTTTTATGCATCGTATACTGGGGAGACCAGATATACGTTCCGGGCCGGAGCAGGGCAAAGTATTTTTCCGGAATGGAGCCGACCCATTCGCCGCCGTTCAGCTCCTGGCAGCGGGCCAGTTCCGACACGATCCATTCCAGCTTGGCTTTCAGCTGGGGACGGTCCTCATTGGCGCACAGCGCCGCCGCGGCGGAAAGCCAGTGCCCCAGGAAATGGCCCCGCAGCTGACAGCTCGGCGCCTCCCAGCCCCAGTGCAGCTTTGCGGCCGCGGGATCGGGAACGGACTGCTGATCCGGCAGCTGGATGCCTGCTTCAAAATAGAAATTCTGAAGCAGGCAGAGAGAATCCAGCTCCATCAGGTAATCCTCATTCAGCTTCATACGGCGGCGGAACATACCGGGGAGAACACGGACGGACTGAATCGGAGCGCGCTGCAGCAAAGGAATCATCCTTTCATTCAGGAGTATCATTCGGAAAAGGTTACAGGGGTTTCTGCGGATATTGTAGCACAGGGAACAGACCGGGGCAATGTGGAAAAACAGGGAAGGACGGCATAAAAATCCGGTCTTGTGTGAAATGGAGGAAAATGGTATCATATACAAGGATATAAGCTCTTCAAAGTGAAAAGGGAGGACCGGACTTTATGGCCCGTAAACGAATTGCCGTTCTGGTTGCCAGCATTGACAGGGAATACCAGCAGGATTTTGCCTCCGGCCTGGTTTCCGCCGGCGTTCAGTACGACGTGGATATATGCATTTTCAACAGCCAGGGACATATGAACGTTGCGATCTCCACCAGCAGTGAAGTGGGAGAAAGCATGATCTATGACCTGCCCGATCTGGAAGAGTTTGACGGAATTATTTCCATGCCCGCCACCATGGGCAACGATGTGGCATCCCGCAAAGTGAACGAGGTGCTGGAACCGCTGCGCAAAAGCGGCAAACCCCACGTTTCCATCGATGTTCCCCAGGAGGGAGCGGTTACCATTCTGTTTGACGACGCTATCAGCGTCGGAGAGCTGACGGAACATCTGATCAGCGAGCACGGAGCCAGGAGAATCGCTTTCATCAGCGGGCCCGCAAATTCCAGCGTGTCCCTGGCCCGCCTGGAGGCCTGCCGGGAAGCTATGAAGCTCCACAAGCTGGAGCTGGATGACCGGATGGTTTTCGACGGGGAATGGACCCGGGTAGGCGGCCGGCGTGCTGCGGAGGAAATCCTTGAGAGCGGCGGACAGCTGCCGGACGCGGTGATCTGCGCCAACGACGATATGGCACTGAGCGTTATCGAATGCTTTAACGAGCACGGAATCCGCGTGCCCCGGGACGTGGCAGTGACCGGTTTTGACGCGCTGCGGGAGGGCGTGATGCGCGGCCTCACCACCATCTGCCGTCCCATTGACCGTTCCGCCCGAAAAGCCATTGAGGTGCTTTGCAAATGGATCCGGGGCGAGAAACCCGAAAGCAATGAAATCGTCCTGTCTACGGTTCCGATTTACGGGGAAAGCTGCGGCTGCGCCATGAATCCTGAAAACATGAACGACAAGCTGCGGGCCCTCGGAACGGAACGATGGAACATGGAAACCATACTGACCCGGGTCAGCATGTTCTCCGGAACGCTGGCCGGCGTCGGTGATGAGCAGGAGGCCGCCCAGAAAATCCGCGAGTTCGTTTCCAGCTGGAACATCCGGGAACTGTATCTGTGCGTGGATCCCTCCATCTGCCGGGAGGCCGCGGCTGCCCGGGAAGACCAGGCATTTCCGCCGGAAATGCTGCTGCTGTACGGGATCCGGAACGGCAAGGAATACAAGCCCGCCCTGTTTGACCGGCGGGATCTGGTGCCGGCCATGCAGGAAATGCGGAAAAACACATCCTGCCTGGTTTTCTGCCCGCTGTACTATCGGAACCGGAACTTCGGATATGTGGTGATGGAGCTGGGCAGCGGAACCGGCGCGGCCCTCTATTCCGTGCTGATGCTGCTGAACGGCGCACTGATCAGCCTTTACCTGCAGACGAATATCAAGCGGTATGCGTCAACCATTGAACAGATGGCGGTTCACGACATCATGACCGGAATGCTGAACCGGCGGGGATACATGGAACAGGGGCCGGCCATGCTGGAAAAGGCCCGGGAGACCGGAAAGGTCTTTACCGTGATCAGTATGGACATGGACTCCATGAAACGGATTAACGATACCTACGGCCACCTGAAGGGGGACGAAGCCATCTGCCGGATGGGGAAAGCCCTGGGTGTCCTTGAAAAACACAATATTATACCGGTGCATATCAGCGGCGACGAGTTCCAGGCCTTTGGCATAATGAATTCCGCGGAAGAAGCAAAAGCACTGGTTTCCGTGATCCGGGATGCCCTGGACCGGCAAAACCGGGAGGATCCGTGGATCTGTGAAATCAGTGCCAGTATCGGTGTGTATGCGGCCGTGCCCGGGGAAGGGAACGGCATGGATGAATACATGACCAAGGCGGACCGGGAAATGTACGCGGATAAGGCCCGCCGTAAACAGGGACGGGGAAGCGGACTGCGCTGAGATCAGTCGTCCTGATCCGTGTCCTCCGTCATTTCAACCAGCTTGGCAAAGACGGCGTCCGCCACATCATCATCCGGGACGTTGTAAACATCGTTTCCGTCCTCATCCTGCTCTATTTTCAGGATAAAAACTTCAAGATCTTCTTCCTCGCTCTCCGGATCGCAGAGGGCGAGGTAACTTTCGCCTTCATATTCCAGGGTGGCCAGGTGTTCAAAGGTGGTGGATTCACCGTTTTCATCAATCAGTTCCACCAGGTTGTCTTCCTCTTCGGGATCGGGCATGTTGTTCTTCATTTCATCAGACATTGCAGTTTTTTCCTTTCTTTTTTCAATGATTGGGGTTTTCCCGCAGCCACTGTTCCAGAATAATGGCTGCGGCAACTTTGTCCACTTTGCCTTTCCGTTCCTGCCGGGAAAGGCTGCCTTCCAGCAGCGCGTCCTCAGCGGTGACGGTGGAAAGCCGTTCATCCTGAAAGAATACGGTAAGACCGGCTTTTTCCAGCTGGGCGCACAGGTCCCGGACTTTCTTTGCCTGGAAACCTTCCGAGCCGTCCATGTTGAGGGGCAGGCCCAATACCACCAGTTCCGTTTCAAACCGGTCGCAAAGGGCTTTGATCCGCCGGGTGTCCGGTCCCCAGCCGACCCGGGTGATTACTTCCACGGGGGAGGCAATGGTGCGGGTCGGATCGGTGACGGCGACGCCAATGCGGACATCCCCGATATCCAGGGCTACAATTCTTTCATTCATGGCTTTTCCTTTTTTTACAAAAGGCAGCCTCCGGAGAAAACCGGAGGCTGCCGGACAAATTCATCAGTCCTGGCTGTTGCGGCGCGGGGGACGGCGGAATCCGCCTTCCGAATGACGCGGCGCTTCGCTGCTGTAGGTGATGTCGTTCCGGATGAGGTTGATACGGCCCTGGGCGTCGATTTCATTGACTTTGACTTCCAGTTCGTCGCCGATGTTCACCACATCTTCCACTTTCTCCACCCGCTTGGTATCCAGCTTGGAGATATGGATCATTCCATCCTTGCCGGGAGCGAGCTCCACAAAGGCGCCGAAGTTCATGATGCGAACCACCTTGCCGGTGAACACATCGCCGACTTCGATGTCCTTGGCGATGCCTTCGATGATCTTCCGGGCTTTATCGGCCGCTTCCTGATCCGGCGTGGAGATGAACACACGGCCGTCATCCTCGATATCAATCTTTACGCCGGTTTCGGCAATGATCTTGTTGATCATCTTTCCGCCGGGTCCGATGACTTCGCGGATCTTTTCAGGATTGATGGTGAAGCGGATGATCTTGGGCGCCCAGGGGCTCAGCTCTTCTCTGGGCTGTCCGAGGGTATCCAGCATGATCTTCAGGATATACAGGCGGCCTTCCAGTGCCTGATGCAGCGCCTGCTGCAGGATGGCCCGGTTGATGCCGGCGATCTTGATGTCCATCTGCAGCGCGGTGATACCGTTCATGGAACCGGCAACCTTGAAGTCCATATCGCCCAGGAAGTCTTCCAGGCCCTGGATATCCGTGAGCACGGCCATCTTGCCGGATTCCTTGTCGGTGATCAGGCCCATGGCAACGCCGGCAACGGGCGCGGTGATCGGAACACCGGCATCCATCAGGCTCAGGGTGGAGCCGCAGACAGAAGCCATGGAGGAGGAACCGTTGGAGGAAAGGATTTCACTGACCAGACGCAGAGCGTAAGGGAAGGTTTCCTCGTCCGGAATTACGGGCAGCAGGGCACGTTCCGCCAGGGCGCCATGGCCGATTTCGCGGCGGCCGGGACTCTTGAGCCGTCCGGCTTCGCCGGTGGCATAGGGCGGCATGTTGTAATGATGGATATAACGCTTGAAATCCTCGTTGCTCAGACCGTCCAGGGTCTGGCCTTCGCTGATGGTTCCAAGGGTGGTAACCGTCAGGGCCTGGGTCTGGCCGCGGGTGAAAATAGCGCTGCCGTGGGTGCGGGGAAGCACGCCGACGTCACACCAGATGGGACGGATTTCCGTAACCTTCCGGCCGTCGGGACGGATGCCCTCGTTCAGGATCTTCGCGCGCATGACTTCCTTGTTCAGGTAGTACAGGGCGTCTTCGATTTCGCTTTCACGCTCGGGGAACTTTTCGGACAGGGCGGCCAGGGTTTCTTCCTTGGTCTGGGCTTCACGGTCCTGGCGCTCCTTGCGGTCGAAGGTTTCGAAGGTCCAGACACACTTGTCGTAAGCGAACTCACGGACGGCGGCCTTGATATCCTCACCGGTGGTGATCAGCGGAACGACTTTCTTTTCCTTGCCGATTTCAGCAATGATCTGCTTCTGGAAGGCTACCAGCTTTTTGATTTCCTCGTGGCCGAAGAGAATCGCATCCAGCATGGTGTCCTCAGACAGCTCACGGGCGCCGGCTTCCACCATCATGATGGCGTCTTCCGTGCCGGCTACATACAGGCTCAGATCGCTTTCCGCGCGCTGGGCTTCATTGGGGCAGATGACAAACTGACCGCCGACCCGGCCCACCAGCACGGCGCCGGTCGGTCCGTTCCACGGGATATCACTCACAGCCAGGGCAATGGAGGAACCGATCATGGCCGGGATTTCCGGCGGGCAGTCCTGCTCCACGCTGAGGATGGTGACAACCACCTGTACATCGTTCCGCATTCCCTTGTCGAACAGGGGCCGCAGGGGACGGTCGATCAGGCGGCAGGTGAGGGTCGCTTTTTCGGAAGGACGGCCTTCACGCTTGATGAAGCCGCCGGGGATTTTACCGACGGAATACTGTTTTTCTTCAACATCCACTGCCAGGGGGAAGAAGTCCACGCCTTCACGGGGGGTGGGCGCCATGGTCGCGTTCACCATGACAACGGTATCGCCGTGATGCACCCAGACGGAACCGTTGGCCTGCTCACAGTAGCGGCCGAATTCCAGCGTCAGGGGCTTGCCGGCGAAGTCCATGGTATAGCATTTGTGTTCCATACATTCACTCCTCTTCTGCGGAGCTGCGGCTCCGCGCGTTTTCATGCGGAGTGCCGTATGCTATCATATGAAAACCCCACCGGGGATTTTCAAGGGATAACATACGAGACTCCGGGAAAAAGTTTAAAACCGCCGGAAGAAAAAGGATCATCCGGCGGCTTTAAAAGCTTCAGTGTACCGGGAACCTGAGGGAATTACTTGCGCAGATTCAGCCGGGCAATCAGCGAACGGTAGCGCTCGATATCCGTTTTCTTCAGGTACTCCAGCATGTTGCGGCGGCGGCCGACCATCAGCAGCAGTCCGCGGTTGGAATGGTGGTCATTCTTGTTGAGCTTCAGATGCTCGTTCAGGTGGTTGATTCTCTCGGTCAGCAGAGCGATCTGCACTTCGGGAGAACCGGTGTCGCCTTCGTGCTGTGCATAGGCGGCGATGATCTCAGCCTTGGTCATGGGTTTTCCTCCTTGTTTTAGCCGGCTTCGGCTTTTTCGGCCCGGCAATCGCCGTGAACTCAGAGAAGCGTCGGAGATTCGGCAGCCTGAGTGAACGGTTCATTTGAGAGCCGAAACGTATTTTACCAAATCCACAGGCATTTGTAAACTGTTTTTTCAGTTTTTCGGCGGTTTACAGCTGAAACAGTTTGACGCCGATTTCACCGTCATATTCCTCCACCATGACGGAAACCACTTCCGAATGGCTGGTGGGGATGTTTTTGCCCACATAATCCGCCCGGATGGGCAGTTCCCGGTGGCCGCGGTCGATCAGCACAGCCAGCTGGATGCTTTTCGGCCGCCCGTAGTGAAACACCGCTTCAATGGCCGCCCGTGCGGTGCGCCCGGTGTAGATGACATCGTCCACCAGGATGACGGTTTTTCCGGTAATATCACAGGGAATATTGCTGGCGCCTTCCGCCGGAAGGTCCGATAATTCAGTGAGATCGTCCCGGTAGAGCGAAATGTCAATGCTGCCGACAGGAATCTCCCGGCTTTCGAAGCGGAGAAAGTTTTCCCGGAGCATGGCCGCCAGGGGCATGCCCCGGCGGTGAATGCCGAGAAGCACCAGGTCGGAAACGCCGCTGTTCTTCTCGATGATCTCATGGGTAATGCGGGTCATGCTGCGGCGCACGGCAGCCTCGTCCATGATCTCAGATTTCAGTTTCATTTCTTATTATTGTCTTTCTTTTCGAATGCGACAAACAGAAGATTGACCAGGATGCCCAGGATCAGGGCGCAGGCGATGGCGGTCAGCGTGACGGCGCCGATCTTCATGGCCATGCCGCCGATACCCGCGATCAGGATGACGGAAGCGGTGAACAGGTTCCGGTTGTCGTTCAGATCCACCGGCTGGAGCATCTTCAGGCCGGATACGGCGATGAAGCCGTACAGCGTGATGCAGACGCCGCCCATGACGCTGTTCGGGATCGTGCTCAGGAAAGTCACGAAGGGTCCGATGAAGCTGAAACCGATGGCCATCAGCGCGGTGACGACAATGGTGATCGACGAGGCGTTGCCGGTAATGGCGACGCAGCCGACGGATTCGCCGTAGGTGGTGTTTGGGCAGCCGCCGAAGAACGCGCCGGCCACGGAACCGACGCCGTCGCCCAGCAGGGTGTTGTGCAGGCCGGGCTTTTCAAGCAGGTCCTGGCCGATGATGGAGGACAGGTTCTTGTGATCCGCAATGTGCTCCGCGAAGACGACGAAGGCAACCGGGATATAAGCTACAGCCAGCGTCGCGATATACTCCAGGCTGATTTCCTTGAAGCCTTTGAAGCCATGCACGAAGGTGAAATCCGGAACCCACTTCATGTTTTCGAAAGCGGCCAGGTTGATGACTTTCAGTTCTTCATTTCCGGTCCATCTGCCGATCAGGGTGAACAGGACCGCCACAAGGTAGCCGGCGATGATGCCGAGGATGAAGGGAATCAGCTTCATCATTTTCTTTCCGCGGATGGAGCAGCAGATGACGGTGACCAGGGTTACCATCGCACAGGCGAAGCTGACCCAGCCGACGGGGTTCATGACATAGGCGCTTCCGTTGTTCGCGGCGCCGTGCAGCGCGTCGCTGATGGCGTTGCCGGAAAGGCCCAGGCCGATGATTGCAACCGTGGGGCCGATGACGACAGGGGGCATCAGGAAATTGATCCATCTGACGCCGGCAACCTTAACGAAGATCGCGATGACGACGTATACAAGGCCAGCCATCCCAGCACCGATGATCAGGCCGGCAAAACCGAGGTTGATCGTGGCCTGCGCGGTGGCGGCGCCGCTGAAGGCGGCGGCCATGGAGGGAAGGAAGGCAAAGCTGGATCCGAGGAAGACAGGGCTCTTGAACCGGGTGAAGAGGAGGTAGACGAGGGTGCCGACGCCAGCGCCGAACAGCGCGGCGCTCTGGCTCATCAACTGCGCTTCCTCGCCGAACTGCTGGAGGATGACGTTGTTGGTGATCGCCGGAACCGCGATGGTTGCGGCCAGGATCGCCAGCAGCTGCTGGAACGCGAAGATGATCAGCTGAATAAACTTCGGCCGGTCGTTGACTTTGTAAACGAGATTCATGAAACCTTCCCCCTTTCATATTCGGAGGGCCTCAGACATAAAAAGAGCCTGCCGGCTGTTTCGGCAAGCTACGATCTTGTGCTTTCATGACCGGAAGCGGTCAATTCGGTCGCATCTTGTCGGCATCCCGTACCGTCTTAAAGACCCACCTCGAGTACTATATCATGTACAGAAACGGGAAACAAGCACCAAATCGTTACAATTCTGTGAAAAAAAGAGAGGACGGGACAAACGGAAGCAGGCGGGGAGAGGAAGAACAAAAAGAAATTAAAGGGAGAAAATTTTTATCTTGACAAACCATTTTTGATGAGATATCATAACAAAGCCGCTTGCGAGGCGGAGTGAAATCCCGCAAAGCTTGCGAATCATCCGGGAGCATAGCTCAGCTGGGAGAGCATTTGCCTTACAAGCAAAGGGTCACAGGTTCGAGCCCTGTTGTTCCCACCATTTATCCGGCCCGGTAGCTCAGTTGGTTAGAGCGCCAGCCTGTCACGCTGGAGGTCGAGGGTTCGAGCCCCTTCCGGGTCGCCATCCTATGCCTTGGTAGCTCAGTCGGTAGAGCATGTGACTGAAAATCACAGTGTCGGTGGTTCGATTCCGCCCCAAGGCACATTTTTTGCGGTAGTAGCTCAGTTGGTAGAGTGCCACCTTGCCAAGGTGGATGTCGCGGGTCCGAGTCCCGTCTACCGCTCCATTTTTTTACGGTGCCATAGCCAAGTGGTAAGGCGAAGGTCTGCAAAACCTTTATTCTCCAGTTCGAATCTGGATGGCACCTC
>JAFXRG010000057.1 GCA_017526525.1 Clostridia bacterium
AAGCATTCGCAGAAAAGCAAGACGGGTTGCGCTACTCAATGATTATGCAGAAAAAGTTCTGATGCTTGGCGATCAACTGTAATTTCATAAAATGATGGCTGTTCTTGTTTGCCTACCCCGTTTTCAAATGAGACCGCCCTGATGGATTCTCTTCTGAATATTTTCTTTTTCCCTGTCATGTGGTAAAATAAGGGAATAAATGCAAACGGATATTTGTGAATGCAGATTGCTTTGCATATGAAATCAATGACTTTGAACAGGAGATTTTTGCACTTATGAAGACTGAACAGGGCGTTGGGAACTGGATACGGGAGCAGCTTTCCAAATCATATTCGCTGAAGCAGCTGGACCTGGGCGCGGAAGCCCGGATGGCCAAAAAGGGCTTTACATTTGAGACGGAATCCTATGAGGTTTCGGAGCTCGGACATCTCTGCATCATGCGGATGAAGGCCATGCTGGGGCTGATGCGGATGGAGACGGTCATCCTGTCCGTCACGCATAAGGATGTGCCGCTGATCAACCTGGACTATGTGAAGGCATTCGGGAAAGAAACCCAGATGGTGGAACTGTATGATACGCAGATCGCATATGAAGCGAAAGAACTGCAGGAGGCCCTGCAGAAGATCCGTGACCGGGACGCGGACCTGACCGACTATACCTCCGCGGGGACCCACTGGTATGACGAGATCCTGTATCCCTGCTCTTACCACAAAACCGGGAAAGGCGTTTCCGACCGGCTGGCCGGAGCCGCCCGGGACTGCGCAGGGAAGTATATTTCCCTGCTTGCTTCCGCGCCCGACTGCGATCCGGCGGCAAAGGAGGCAAAGTCCCGGAGCTTCGCTGAATCGCTGCTGGCAAGCGGCGGACCGGCTGTTGACCAGGTGACCAAACTGTTCGGACGCGAAACCGCCGAAAGGCTGATCCTTCGGCATATGTACGGGATCCGCTGATCCGGGAAACGAAGATAGGCAGAAGACAGAAAAAGGAGACGGATGTGATGGCTTTTCCTGTGTATATCTGGCTGCTGTTTGCGGCGACACTGGCGATCAGCGCAATCGGCTTTAAGAAGTATGTGTGGTTTATTTCCCTGGGTTACGGTTTTTCCATCGCGGGCGAAGGAATCCTGATGCTGATTCTTTACGGCATCGGCCAGAAACTCACCCCCGGCACGCTGCTTTGCTGCGCGCTGTTCGTGCTGTACGGGTTCAGGCTGGGCGGGTACCTGGCCTTCCGGGAAGTGAAGAGTGCGTCCTACAACAGGAACATGACCGGAGAAATCAAAAAAGATGTTCCCATGGGTGTGAAGGTGGCAATCTGGATCACCTGCGCGCTGCTGTATGTGCTGCAGGTCCTGCCTGTGTTCTACCGGCTGGAGAACGGCAGCGGTTCCGGGGCGTGGACCTTTATCGGCGCCGCCGTCATGCTGGGCGGACTCATCCTGGAAAGCGCCGCGGATATCCAGAAGAGCAAAGCCAAGAAAGTCAATCCGAAGCGCTTTGTGGACACGGGCCTTTACCGCCTGGTCCGCTGCCCGAACTATCTGGGCGAAATGATTTTCTGGACCGGCGTGGTGCTGACCGGGATCGGCTCTGTACACGGCTGGCAGTGGGTGCTTTGCCTGCTCGGCTATGTCCTGATCATCTTTGTCATGTTCAGCGGAGCACGGCGGCTGGAAATCCGGCAGAACAAAAACTACGGCAGCGATCCCGAATACCGGAAATACGTGCAGACCGTCCCCATCATGGTGCCGTTTATCCCGCTGTACAGCGTGGAAAAGTACAAGTGGCTGGTGGCGTGAGACATATCAGAGGTACTTGAAAGTGCTAACCAAAGTTATGACTTTGCTGATTGCTTTTATGCTGCTGTTTGTGATTTTACCTGTTGTCCATGCAGAGGATGCGGATCTCCGGCCTGTTGTGGGCGTGGCCTGGAGAAGCGATCAGGAATCAGAAAGTTTTGTGGCTGTATGCAAAGCCATTGAAGCGGCAGGGGGACGTCCTGTGATTCTGGATCAGGTACTCTCCGCTGATCTTGCCTATGAGAATAACATGCTTGCCGGCAGCACGAATGCGGACGGAATCCTGACAGCAGAAGCGGCTAAACGGGTTCGCTGCAACACCTGGCAGGGGTCCAATGTGGAAGAAGTGATGGACGGCATTACGGCAATCGTGTTCCCGGGAGGGGAAGACATCTGTCCTTCCCTGTATTATTCCCCTCAGCCGGTTGAAACCCGGGAGGGGTTCAGCCCGGAACGGGATGTGTCGGATTTCCTGCTGATGTCCTGGTGCCTGGAAAAGGATATACCGGTTCTGGCCATCTGCCGCGGTATGCAGCTGCTGGCCGTGGTTTCCGGAGCCGATATGATCCAGGACCTCACCCTTTACATGAACGGCCTGGGCAAGGAATACGGATATGAACACCGCAATGAACCTGAAACGCCCGGGGCATACAGGGATTTTGCCTCCCATGATGTAAAGGTAACAGCCGAAGATTCCCTTCTGTTCCGCCTGACCGGAACGGATACCATCAAATCCGTTCCTTCCTGGCATCATCAGGCGGTCCGAAGCGTAGAAGGTACGCGGCTGGTGGTAACCGCTGAAACGGACACCGCCTCTGAAAAAATCATTGAAGCCATTGAAAGGCCGGATAAGACTTTTGTCCTGGGAATACAGTATCATCCGGAAATCGCGGTGGTCCGGGAAACGGATGAACCCTCCCTGATCTACTTTACAGCCATTGTAAACATGGCAAAACAAGCCCGATAATGGGGCATACCCATCAGCAAATCCAGCAATCCATTCGCACACAAAGGATATGAACCGGGAGGAAAAACCGATGAAAAAGAGCGTTTTCCTGATCCTGTCAGCCGTTCTGGCGCTGACGATGGTATTTCCCATGAATTGCAAAGGAACGAGGAAATGATACAGGATATTTATCCGAGCAGGCTTAAAAATGAATATAAGGATTATAAGCTGAGAGATGAAGACAGCGTACTTGTCTTTACCGATGAAGGAAAACTTATCGCAGGCAATGTTGAGGGAAGAATGAAATTTTACACCGGCAGCGAGCTGAAGGATAAGGAATCGGTATATCTCTTCTCAGTGGATGACAGGAGATTTTTCCTGACGATGGATGATCCTGAGAGCACGGGACAATATGTGAAGGACAACTTTTCGGGTTATGAAATCAGGGAAATCCGTGACCGCTTTTCAGGACAGGATGATATAAATATTTTCGTTGCGTTTACGGCGTATCATTTATGGAAATGGTACAGTGACAACCGGTATTGCGGAAAGTGCGGAAAGCATCTCACCCTTGATACAAAGGAAAGAGCCCTCAGATGTACGGAATGCGGAAATATGATCTATCCGCGGATCAATCCGGCAGTGATCGTCGGAGTTACCAAGGGGGACACAATTCTCCTTACAAGATACAGAAGGGGCTATCAGCATAACGCGCTGATTGCGGGCTTCACAGAGATCGGTGAAACCCTTGAGGAGACTGTAAAGCGGGAGGTTATGGAAGAGACGGGAGTTTCCGTTAAAAATATCAGGTATTATAAATCCCAGCCCTGGGGAATGGCACAGGACATCCTGGTCGGGTTCTTCTGCGATGCAGAGGAAGGATCCGAGATTCACATGGATGAAAATGAATTAAAATATGCTGAGTGGGTAAGAAGGGAAGATATTGTTCTTCAGCCAAATAATCTCAGCCTGACGAACGAGATGATGCACATTTTCAAGGAAGGGCTGATCTGATTACCGCTTGCCACACTCGCCCAAAAGGTCTGTGCAAAACGGAATGCTGCGGCCTGTGCCGGAGAAGATGAATGCGATGAACTGCGCTGTTTGTCTTTACATTCCGGCAAACACCCGCATGGCCTTCTCCGCGTCAGCTTCCATGGCTTTCTCCGCGGCCAGGGCCAGATCGTGGAAGAAGGTTACATCTTCTTTGGCCAACAGTTCCTTCGCGGCGGTCACGCCGGCTTTGCTCATGTAGCTGTAATAATTGATTTTCCGCAGGCCGTTCCGGATACCGGTACGGTAATCCTCCGGGGAAACGCCGCTTCCGCCGTGCATTACCAGGGGCAGGCCGGTTTTCTCCGCAATGGCCTTTACACGGTCCAGATCCAGTACCGGCTTGGATTTGTAAATGCCGTGAGCTGTGCCGAAGCTGGGAGCCAGGGCATCGATTCCGGTCTCCTTGCAGAAAACCGCCGCCTGATCCGGATCGGTATACACCGGGCCGCTGCCCGCGGAAGCGCCGCCCTCGCGGGAAGCCAGCGAGCCAAGCTCGGCTTCTACGCCGCTGCCGAAGCTTTTTGCCATGGCTACAGCTTTTTTTGTGTTGCCAAGGTTTTCCTCATAAGGAAGCAGACTGCCGTCGTACATTACGCCGGTGAAGCCGATTTCCAGCGCCCGCTGCATATAGCTGAGGGTTTCACAGTGATCCAGGTGCACACAGACGGGGACTTTCGCTGCTTTGGCCGCTTCCACCATTACCGGGCCGATTTCAGAAAGCGGAGCCACCGGTTCATGCAGCTCCGCGTGGGAGAGGATCACCGGCACATTCAGCCTCTCTGCTGTGTGCAGCACTGCGTGGATGCACTCCAGGTTCGGTGTGTTAAAGGCACCGACGGCACACTTTTTTTCTTCCACCAGCTTCAGGATTTCAACAAGATTAACCAGCATTTCTTTTCCCCCTCACATCAGCGGCCGCACGGCGCTGTAAACTGCCTTGTACCGCTCATAAATTTTCATATACTTTTGGTGCATCTGCGCACGGGGCCTGTAGGTTTCCATCTCCTGCACCATGCGGGCGGCTGCGTCCTCCAGATCGCGGAACACCCCCACGGCGATGCCGGTCAGCATGGCAGAGCCAACAGTGCCGGCATCCGCGGTTTTCAGCGCGGTGATGGGCAGGTTCAGGACGTCGGCTTTCATCTGCATCCATACCGGAGACCTGGCTCCGCCGCCGGTAGCGTTCAGACGGCTGAAACAGATGCCGGAATCAGCCAGTGCTTCATAATTCAGCCGCATTTCGTAGGCTACGCCCTCCATGCAGGCACGGTACATTTCCGCGGCGGTGGTGGCAGTGGTCAGGCCAAGGATTGCTCCCTTGCTGCCTGTGTCCATATAAGGGGTGGCCGCACCGGCAAAGTGGGGAAGGACCAGCAGGCCGGTGGGCTCGTCCCTGCCGTAGGCCTGCTCCATGGAGGCATTCGTTTCCGCTTTCCCGAAGGTTTCGAGGGCCCACCGGATCAGGGCGCCGCCGGTATAGGAGAAGGCATAAGCCACATATTTTCCCGGGATCACATAGGGCACCACGGAAAAACAGCCCCTGCTCATTACGCCAATATCCGGCATGCTGTTATAAATTGGTGTGAGGCATTCCACCGTGCCGGCTCCGTCCACGGCCACATCGCCGTCAAACGCGCCGGCGCCCACGGCTGCGGCGACCTGGTCGTGGGAGACGGAGACAATCAGGCAGCCTTTGTTCAGACCGGTTCGCTGCGCAGCATCCGGGGTAACGATCCCGGCGCCGGTGCCGGTGGGAACCGGCTTGCTCATCAGCGCGATATCGATGCCCGCCGCATCAAGGATTTCTTTGCTCCAGGTCAGCGTGCGGATATCAAAGGCCATGGTGCGGGTGGCAAGGGAGTAGTCGATCTGTGCCCTGTGAGTCAGATGCCATACGACAAAGTCCTCAATCAGGTGGAGACGTTTTGCCGCTGCATAGACCTCCGGCTGATGACGTTTCAGCCACATGATCTTGGAAACGGAATACATCTCATGGGGCGCCAGGCCTGTGATTTCAGCGATGTGATCCGCCCCTAGCTTTTCCACAAGTTCCGTGCATTCCTCCGCACCCCGGGGATCGGTGTAGAGCATGGCGCTATGCAGCGGTTCGCCCGCTTCGCCGGTCAGGACAAAAGTCTCCCCGAAGCTGGTGACGCCGATCCCTGCGATATCCGGGTATTGCCCGGACATTTCTTCAATCACCCCGTAAACGCTCTCCATCATGACGGAGATATCCATCTCGTGTCCGCTGACAGCCCGGTGCACCGGGTAATCACGGTACGCCCTGCCCAGCTGATTTCCGTGTTCATCAAACACGGTCAGCTTGCAGCCGGTGGTGCCGATGTCCAGTCCTGCGATTTTCATGGCAATCAGTCCTTATCAATATCTACCCAGTCGTAGTGCAGGTAGGTCGTGAATGCTTCCTTCAGGATGTCCTTCATATGGCCCACGCCCACACTGGTGTGGTGCTTGAAGCCGCCCCTGGCCAGGCGGATCATTTTGTTCTCCATGTCCGGAACTTCGCATACGCCCGCGCAGCCGAAGAAGCTCTCTTCGATGGGATCATCCGTGAACTCCGCCTCGCTGGCATAGACGATGATCCTGCCGTCCTTGGTCTGGCAGTTGGAGATCGTGGTTGGGAAGGGTTTGATGCGGCCTTCGTTGCTGCCCCAGCCGGAGCCGGGATCGGTCTTGTCAAACATCTTGTGGTTGGTCACGGTGCCCTTGCCGGTCATGAGGCTCTGGGCCACCGGGCCGCAGTGGAAGAGAATCACCTTATTCTCCTCTTCGCCGTAGTTGTTGTTCCAGTCCAGTACAGCGGTGGGCTGCTCGCTGGCCAGGGCCATGGCCCGCATAGTGATGGCGGAGCACATGTCGATCTCACAGCTGGCGGCGATACCCCGGTCGTTCAGCTCAGAAAGCAGCACGCAGGGGCAGATCCGCAGCACCTGTTCCATTTCGTTCCAGCAGCGCAGGGCAAGGGCATCCAGGTGGTACTCCCCGATGTAATCGTCGATCGCCGCGGAAACCTTGGCCAGGGTGTTCTTATTAGTCTCCGGCACCAGGCTGAAGTCCGTGTAGCGCATCAGGAATTCCTTCTTCGCCACCACTTTGGAATCATCGTCCTTCATGTTCTGTACCTTGAAGAACAGCTCGGAAAGGTCGAAGGATTCCACGTTGATGCCGTGCTTCTGCATGGCGATCTCATCAAAGCGGGTGGTCTTGAAGGCAGTGGTGCGGGCACCGATACAGCCCAGATTGAACCGCTTCATACCGTTGACCACCCGGCAGATGGCCGCGAAATCCCGCAGGTTTTCCCGGAATTTCGGACTCAGGGGATGCACCACATGGGGTTTCAGCACGGTAAAGGGCACGCCGTACTGGGTGAATACATCCGTCACGGAGAACTTGCCGCAGAAGGCGTCCCGGCGGTGCTGGAAGTCCATCCTGCCGATCTCGTCCGGATAGGCCTGCATCAGGATGGGCACGCCCGCGTCCCGGAGGGCTGTGATGGCACCGTTCTCATCCGCGAAGATAGGCATGGAGAAGATCACGCCGTCATACTCGCCTTCATGCTGTTTCAGCCACTTCGCATACAGCAGCCCCTCGTCCCGGGTCTCGATGCCGCCGAATCGGGTTAGCTCCGCGTCCATGGCGATGTAGTCATATCCCGCGTCAGTCACAGCCCTGATCATGTCCTCCCGGGCACCGTAGATCAGCTCGCCGGGCATGAAGCCCCGGTTGCAGAAAGCCAGGGCAAAGCACATTTTTTTCTTCTCCATCATGGTTGTTTTCCTCCTTCGAATTGAATCGTTACTGTATGGGCTTCGGTGGAAAAGGCCTTTAGCACCGGCAGTGTGCCGTGCTCCCGCTCGTCATGGCGGCCCATAATATAGCAGTTGGTGGGCTCCAGCCCCAGCACATAGTCCCCTGCGGCCATGCTGCGCCACTGGGAAAGGATGGGCAGCGTGTCGCCGCTCCAGGAGATCGTCATGCTTGTGCACAGTGCCGGGTTTTCCAGCCGCGCCCAGTATTCACGGCGCATCTTCTGGAAGAAGACGCGTTCCTCCTCGCCGGGAATAGGCGGATCAAACCCGCACTCCCGGCCCAGACCGGTTTTCGCAAACGCTGTTCGCGGAATCGTCTCCCGCTCCTCCGGAAGTACCAGCCGGGCCTGCTCCGACAGCAGCGGCCAGCCGAAGTTGCAGTGATAGATCTGCATGATCTCCTCGTCCCGGGGTGACTGGTTAGTGAGTTCATCTTTCACCGTGACCGATGCACCATAAACGGGAATCCTGATGATCCTTCTGACCTCCAGGCAGTGGCCGAAGAGGGCTGTTTCCCGGATCACACCCCGGACAGTGATGTCTTCCCCGATGATTTCCGCGCACACCTGCTCTGCCGCCAGGCTGTGATACCGTCCGTGCAGGGGATGCCATTCACCGTTATCACGGTTTGAAGGTCCGGCTGAGCGCAGGCCGCAGGTATACAGCAGTCCGCCGGGAAAGGTGTTTACGAACTCCGTCTCATAAGGATGGATCAGAGCAGGACTGTCGTACCCGTTCTTACTCATCCAGCTCATATTGACGCCCCGGAAACGGCACTGGCCGATATCCAGACCGGCGTCCGGCAGAATGTCCAGTTCCAGTCCGCCGGCAGTTTTCACTTCAATGATCTCCGTCCCTTTCGCTTTGCCTTCTGAAACCGTCACACGGCGAAGCGTGCAAAGCTGGGCGGGGTGGCCGATATAGCCTTTTCGGAGTAAATCCTGCAAGATGAAATGCCTCCTTTGTCTTTTCTGGTTCCATTTTACCTGTTTTTTGAAAACAAATATATAGAATTCTGTTCGTTGTCGGCGACGGGTTTCTGGCTGAGATCACGGTAAAGGTATCCGGATTCTTCGAACGGTCACTGCTGGGAAACAGTGAACAGCGAATAGAAGTAGCCTTTCTTTTCCATCAGGTTATCAAAAGTACCATTCTCCATCACTATGCCATTTTTCAGCGTAAACAGACCGGTGCAGCGGCGGAGAATATTTTCATCGAGGTCGTGGGTGACGATCACGCGGGTATAGCCGTCCAGTTTCAAAATTGCGTCCAGAACTTCAAAACTGGTTTCAGCATCCAGGGAAGCGGTTGCTTCGTCGACAAACAGCACCGGCGTTTTGCGCAGCAGTGCCCTGGCGATGGAGATCCGTTGCCGTTCGCCGCCGGACAAACCGGATCCGTTTTCTCCGCACAGATAATCCTCACCCTTCTCACGAACCAGCTTTTCAAGACCGGACATGCACACCGCCCGGTCCACCTCCTCCTTCGGGAATTCCGAGAACATGGTGACATTGTTACGGATCGTGCTGTTGAATACGAATACGTTCTGCTGGATGATGGATACCAGGTCGTAGAGTGACCCCGGGGAAACGGTTTTCAGTTCTTTTCCGTCATAGCGGATTTCTCCCTGATAATCCCGGGAGGAGGCCATGAGAAGATTCAGAATCGTTGATTTGCCGCTTCCGGATCCTCCGACAAGGGCATAGCAGCCGCCTGCCTGCAGTTCCATATTTACGCCGTCCAGGACGTTTTTTTCATTTTCATAAGCGAAATGAAGATCCCGGATCGAGATGCCGTCCGTGAGGGAAGGCGCGATGGGATCCCCTTCGTCCTGGACATTCCGGTTCAGGGCTTCGGCCAGCTTATCTATCAGGCCGAAGGAGGATTTTGCCCCGGCAAAGAAGACGGGGAAGGCCTGGATCGGCCCGAGCACATAGTTCAGGAGCTGCACAAAAACAATGGCGGTACCGCCGGTAATGCTGCTGTTTCCGGAAAGCGCCATCGCGGCGGCAACGAAGAACACGCCGAACTGCAGGACGCCGCCGGCGATTCCGGAGGAATACACGATCAGCACGCCGATTCCGTTGCGCTTTTTTGACGCATCAGCCACGTGCTCATTCTGCTCAGCGTGCATGCGCGCAATGTTCTGCTCCGCTTTGGAGCTCTTGATTTCCGCAAACCCGGTGAGGGTATCCTTGAGCATGCCGGTGTAGTGTTCTTTCCGGTCGGAGACTGCTTTTTCGGCTTTCTCGGCTTTGCTGCCGAACACGATGGAAACGATCACCGGCAGGAGGGAAAAGCCGATGGAAATAAGCGTCAGCAGCGGACTGTACCACAGCATGAGCCCCAGCGCCCCGGCAAACGCGAGGGCTGTGCTGATGATATTCTGAAGCGGCGTGATGAAATCCCGCTCAATGGTGTTCATATCATTGGAAAGGGCCGACAGATAGAGGGAACTGTTTTCACCGGAAAACGCCCGGATGCCTTTATCCAGCAGCCTGCTGAATACATATTCCCGGTACTGCTTCATGGCTTTTGCGCGAAAGCGGGAAAGAAAGGTGTAATCAATCCCTGCGGCGAGCGCCATCAGCGCCAGGCCGCCCCCGGCAATGGCCAGCAATGCGCCGAATGTATATCTGCCGGTACCGGAAATCAGATCGACAATTTCCTTAATCAGCCAGGAGATGACAAGCTCTCCGGCAGCCATCAGAGCTGCCGAAACAAGGGTCATCGCCAGGTTGAACCTGTTTTCCCGGAAAAGCTCCCGCAGGAACGGGCGGCGGAGCGCCCTGATTTCTTTTTGAATGGCTTTATTCCGGCTCATGGTTATACCTCCGTTTGTTTTTCTGCCTGTTCCGGACTTCGCTCCGCAGGGACGCCAGGCCCGGATCGTGAAGCTCTCCAGGGATGAAAGCGAAGCTTTCCCCGGCCGTTTTCCCCGTGGCGTCGTGGATGCTTCTAAACAGACAGAGGGTGCGAAGCTTACGGGCGGTAGGCCAGCTCCAGCTTACAGAACAGGTCTTCCAGCGTCATGCGTACATCGATGCTGTCATAGACGCGGATCGGTTTTCCGCCGGGGTTGGCCTGATAGGTCAGATCCTCCTTCAGGACCGGTGCATGCTCCGTGTGCCAGTTGCCGCGCCAGCCATTCATCAGCAGAACCGCAATCGTTGTATTGTCTCCCAGGGTCCAGTTTTCACCACTGCGCAGCAGAAAACCAGGATTGTACTCCCGGTGGTATTCCTCCTCCAGCTGCTCATAGAGATAACGGCCGATTTTTCCGCAGGGGTAAACCCTGCGTTTCAGTTCCGCAAGCGTCACTTCCAGGGAACCATAAACGCTCATGTCTGTCTGCCAGACTTCCGCTTCACTGGCCAGCAGAACACGGACGGCGTCCGGATCCTGCATGACGTTGAATTCAGGACGCCCTTCCGGGTAGGGACCGCCTCCGTTCCAAAGAACCACCAGATTCCCGGCAATATCCGGCGCGGCATTGAGTGCGGCGGCCACATTGGTCATGGCACCCAGTACGGCGACGTACAGCTTTCCGGGTTTGCGTGCTTCCTGAATCAGGAAGCGAACCCCTTCGCTGTCCGGCGCGTCCTTAACGGATTTCAGCGGAGACGGGCAGCCTCGGAGGGCCGGAACGTCCTCCAGCTCCGCCAGACGGAGCAGCGTCTCAATTTCCCGGAAACTTTCCTCCATGGATTGCCCTGTATATCCGGCCTTCTGCTCAAAATGGGCGGCGACAATGCCGCATACATCAAACATAGGGGTCAGCAGGTGATGCATGATGGCGTACTGGTCATCTGCTTCATTTTTTGCGTCCGTGTCCACCAGCAGGCGGATGCGGCTGGCCTGGGGAATATTCAGGCCGATTCGTGCAAGCACGTCGGATCTTTTCATCTTTTCTGTCTCCTTTACGCTTTTTAGTCTGGTTCAGATGGTCACTTTGCGCAGAAACGGATCCATCCTCCGGATGACGTCACTGCCGAGAGACATGACCGAAGCAGCCTGCACGAGCGGCAGGACGCGTGTGTCATTGTAATAGTCCCCGCAGGCATAGTACAGGGCAGGCACATGCTCCTTAACGATTTCCGCCGCGTCCGGATTGTCCAGCAGATCCATCACCCTGCTTTCAATGCTGAAAGGATGCAGGTAATCCAATGTCGGGGTCCAGGTCCATTCATGGGTTCCGCTTTCCGCATCGGTTTCAAATCTTTCCGGATGATCCGGAAGCACAATGTGCGCGGAGGCGCCGGCGGGTATTTCCGCCGCAAGCGTCACTCTTCCATCCGGAAGAATCTGCCAGGATACTTTCCATGTGCCGGCCGGCGAATCAAAGCAGATGGAGGCGTTATGCAGCTTTCCGCTGATTTTCGGTGCGATCAGCGCTTTTTTCCAGCCGGGAGCAGCATTCCGGAGCCCCATGATCCGGCTGTAGATGGCTTCGCAGACGGAACCGAATGCGTAATGATTCAGGCTGTTCATACCGGTTCCGGAGATCGTGCCGTCCGCTTCCAGACTGTTCCAGCGTTCCCAGATGGTGGTGGCGCCGAGGTTCACGGCATAAAGCCAGCCCGGGAATTCTTCGGTCAGCAGCATCCGGTAGGCAATATCCGTCATTCCGTTGTCCAGCAGGACCGGCAGCATCAGCGGGGCACCGGTAAAGCCGCATCTGATCCGGAAAAAATCCTTCTGCAGGCGGCGGCGGAAACATTCCACCAGCTTTTCCCGGCTCCGGTAAACATTGTAATAGAGGGACAGAACATAGCCTGTCTGCGTATCCACGGTCAGGTTGCCGTTCGGAGAAAAATATTCATCGAGAAGCGCGCCCCGGATTTCCTCTGCCAGGCCGGCATAGCGCCCGGCGTCTGCTGCTTCGCCCAGGACTTCTGCTGCCCGGGAAGTCAGATCCACACTGTTCAGATAGTATATCCCCTGAATGAACATGTCATCCGTTCCGCCCTTCAGGCTCTGGGGCGTCGTGCCATCCTGGGCCAGCCAGTCGCCGAAGGTGAAGGAATGGAAAACGACATGGCTTCCTCCCGCCTTCCGGTCTGCGGCGATCAGCGTTTCCGTGTAATCCCGCATCATGGGATAGTTTTCCCGCAGCAGTGCCTGATCCGCGTAATTCATATAGACGTTCCAGGGAATAATTGTACCGGCGTCGGCCCAGACGGCTCCGCCGTGGATGGCTTCCCCTTTCAGGGAAGGACTGTAGGCGGCGATATCTCCCTGGTAATACATCTGCTGGTCGGCGCGGAGGTCGCGCATATATTTACGGTAGAAATCCCTGCAGTCCATCTGGTAGCATGCCGTGTTCACGAATACCTGGGTGTCCGCCGTCCAGCCCAGACGTTCGTCCCGCTGCGGGCAGTCGGTCGGAACATCCAGGAAATTGCTGCGCTGTCCCCACAGACTGTTTTCCATCAGCCGGTTCAGTTTGGCGTGACCGGTGTGCACCTGCAGTGTTTCCCGCAGGCCGGAGGACAGGCAGAGCGCCGTAAAATCATCCGGATTCACCGGATCCTGTCCTTCAATTTTCGCATACCTGAATCCGAAGAAAGTGAAAAGCGGTTCCACCTCTTTCTGAATGCCATCGGAAGTATAGACGAATTCCGATTTTGCCGAGCGAAGATTGTCACGGTAGAAATTGCCCTGCTGCAGTACTTCGCCGGTCTGGATCCGGAGGGTTCCTCCTTTCGGAAGCCGGTTGACAAAACGTATGACGCCGGCCATGTTCTGGCCGAAGTCCAGCACCTGTTCTCCGGCGGGAGTACGGATCAGCACAGGCTTGCGTTCCGCCTTGATCCGTATGCAGGGAGAAAACTGCGGCTCGGTTCTGTACGCCGTCTCAGCCAGGCGGCACGGAACCGGATCTCCTGCCGGCCGGGTATCGTCCCGGACTTCTCCGTCGTAAATTCCGCTGGACAGGACCGGGGAGGAAGAGGCAAGCCAGCTTTCATCCGTCCGGATTTCACAGACGCTCCCGTTCTCCAGGGTAATCTCCAGCCGGGCGGCCAGCAGGTACCGGTCGCCCCAGCGGTTTTCCTTTCCACCGCCAAATCCCAGCCGGCCTTTGTACCAGCCGTTTCCGAGCCAGACTTCAAGCCGGTTTTCCTTTTCCAGCAGTGCGGTGACATCGTAAGTCTGCTCCCGGAGATAGGCATCATAGTCATTGAAACCGGGCGTCAGATAATCCATGCCGATACGTTTTCCATTCAGGAAAGCGCGGTACAGTCCCAGACCTGTAACGGTCAGCACTGCCTGCCGGACCTGTCCGCAGGAAAAATCCTTCCAGAGTATGGGATGGCTGACAGGGGAAGCGGGCGTGATAAATGGTGCGTTCATTTTTTTCCTCCTGTGACTGTGTTTATAACAAATCTTTGCAGCTGTCCCGGATCAGGACCGGGAACTTCGCGGACGGGGAGAAGGCTCCTCCTTCAGCAGCTGTGGAAAAACCGCATTGCTCCGTGGTTTCCCGGACGGAGAACGGGAAATTCACCTCAATATAAAACCGATTCATTTTGTGCTAACAATATCATAAAATCATGCTGTTTACAATAGAAGAAGAATACTGTGCGAATGGCTCACATGGCTGCAAAAAACTTCCGGAGGAACGAAAACATTTCGAAAAAAGTCCTGATCAGGAGTAGTATTCCCGGGGATGATGCGGTATGATAAGCGTAAACGGAACCCTCATCAGTCTCTGAGAGAATCATTCCCTGCCTCTTTCCGGAAGGGGAAAACAACCGCGTTCCCTGTCTCCCGGTTAAATAAGAAAGAGAACCGACCGGGTTTGGCCGATTCTCTCGCTTGGTGCCTGAAAAATATTAGAAACCATGTTATGATGCAGCGCTGTATACCTGGCCGGTGCGTCCGGTGCAATGAGGGGAGCGAGGGCAAAAACCCTTTCTCGGCTCTGTTACGGATATCCGGCTGTTTTTCTTATGCGTACTGATATTTTTTGCGGTTTCTTTTGAGGAACCAGAGGGTCATGAGGGTCGCCAGCAGTTCGGAGAACACGACGGAATACCATACGCCGTAGAAGGCTGCTTCGTAGCTGGAGCCGAACACATCGAACCCACCGGGCAGCTCTGCCCATTTGCCCTTTGTTCCTGGCAGCCAGAGACCTGGACATCTTAAAGTCTGAGAATGATGCTGAGGAGACTTCCCGCACTGCGGGCCGTCAGCGTCATTCCCACTCGATAATGGAAATGTGTTTTCTACTATATGTAGTGATGCCGTTTACTTTAGACAATATTTATACGTATTTTAACTCCGTTTTCGAACTTTACTGCCCGATTTCTGCTCAACGATACAAAGGAAAGGACCCCAGGACTATGCCTCCATTCGAACAGCCACCAGCCAGCCCTTCAATAAGGAGCGGTGAAATCCCGGAAATCGATCATGACTTTCAGCATGCTGCCGGCGTTTTGATGAAAATCCTCAAAGGCCTGAGCGGCCTTGCTGAAAGGATAGATGTTGGTTACGATGCTGTCAAGCTTCAGATCCCGGCTTCTGACGGTATCGATCAATTCGATGAAATCCCGGGTCAGCGCGTTGCGTGAACCGAAGATGTTCAGTTCCTTTTTCTGGATGACCGTGAAGTCCAGGTCGATATTGTGTTTCCCGATGCCAACCACGGAGACCCGGCCGCCGAAACAGGCGGCATCCAGGCAGTTCTGCAGTGTGGAGGGGAGGCCGACGCATTCCACCGTCACGTCAAAGCCGTTTCCGGAGGTGATCTCCTTCCAGGTGTTGTCGAAATTCTCCGGGTTGTCGTTGAGAATCATGCCGTCCAGGCCGAAATTCATGGCGTACTCCAGCTTCTTCGGCGCGATGTCACAGATCCAGACCTTCGCACCGAGGGATTTTGCCGCGATGGCGGCCAGTACGCCGATGGTTCCTGCGCCGATGACGAGCACCCTGTCCCCCTCTTTCACGGAGGCGCGCTGGATGCCGTGGTAACCGATGCAGAAAGGCTCGATCAGAGCCAGCGTCTTCGGATCCAGGCCCTTGCCGCCGATCAGGCGGGACACGGGCATCACCAGGTATTCAGAAAAGCCTCCGTCCCGCTGGACACCCATGGTCTGGTTGGACATACAGGCGTTGACCAGGCCGCGGCGGCAGGAATAGCATTTTCCGCAGTTGAAGTATGGGTTGGCCGTCACGATATCCCCGGGTTTGAAACCGCAGTCGTTTTCCCCGATCTCCACGATCTCAGCGGAAAATTCGTGCCCCGGAATCCGGGGATAGGTCAGATAGGCGTTGGTTCCCCGGTAGGAGTTCAGATCGCTGCCGCAGATGCCTCCGAAAAGGGGGCGGAGAAGCGCCTCGTCTTTTCCGGGAACCGGTTTTTCGATGTCGCGGATCTCGACGAGAGAAGGGGAAACGATGGTGATGGCTTTCATATGCGTCCTTCCTTTCCGGGCGGGTTTTATTCCGCCATATGGTGAATGACCGGCAGATCCGGAAATGTTCCGAAACGATAGAACCCTCTGGCATTTTCATGAAAGAACAGCTGTTTTTCTTCCGCTGTCAGCAGGGGGGATTTATCGATGAAATCCCAGCTCATCCGGTAGGTGACAGCCGTCATGGTGCGGGGATAGTCGGATCCCCACATCAGCTTTTCCATGCCGCAAAGATCCCTGGCTGTCAGGATGGCCCGGACAGCGGAAGGATAGGGATAGAATTCGCTGTTGAACAGCCAGGTGATCCCGCCGGATTCAATGAACACATTCGGCAGCCTGGCCAGGCGGATCTGCTCCTCCCAGTCCGGGCGGGTGACCATGCCAAAATGACCGATTGCAATCCGCAGAGAAGGATACGTGCAGGCGAGCTCCCGCAGCGCCCCGGTCTGAAGGCTGCCGTCCGCCATATCGATGCCGACAAAGATGCCGCGGCGATCGGCCTCCTCAAAGACCGCGGCGTGCCGGAGCAGATCGGGATCCTGCAGGCGGGCGCCGCAGATTTTTATTCCGTCCATCCCCGCGGTGTCCGGGACGCCGTTTTCCTCATACAAGGCGCAAACGCGAAAACGGTCCGGATAAGTTGCGCGAACGCTGCGGAGATAGGCGTCCTGATTTCCGTCGATATATTCCTGGGTGATCACGGCGCCCCCGATGCGGGAAAAATCCATGTGAGCAATCAGGCGTTCCGCGCTGTTGACTCCGTCCGTCATCGCGGGGGGAAGCATCTGGCGGATCTCCCGGCCGAACTGGCTGCGGCCGCCGCCCACATCGTATACAGGCAGGCCGTCCACGACGCCGTTCTGTTTCAGCCAGAGATGGGCATGCGCATCGATCATGGGAAAATCTCCTTCCGGTTCAGCCTTGCATATTGATCCTGTCCTGATTCCAGATTACGGCGGTTTTCATCGGGGCGTTCTTGCAATAAATCCGGTTTTCATAGGCGCCGATGGGATCGGACGCGAATTCGTCCCTGCTGATGAGTTCGACGATCTGATCGTAAGGGCTGCGTGCCAACATCCGGATCGCTTTTTCCATATGGTCCTGCCGGAAATTGATTGAGCCGAAGATCAGGTGGTTCTCAAACCCGAAGGGCATTGTGTCAAAGGAGATCTTCGGGCCGAGGGAAAAGCTGTTGTATAAGCCGTTGCAGCCAAGGACACGGTGCGTGAAGGCGATCTCATGCTCCACCGCAGTGCCGCTGACCCCGATGAAAGCGGTGGCGCGGCCGCCGAGCGCTTCTGTAATGGCAGCAGCCAGAGCTTCATTGCTGTCATAGCTGCTTCGAACATAGACACCGCCGGCTTGCCGGAGGGCAAACTGCACCTTGGGGCTTTCTTCCGGACTTCTGGCGACAAAGACGATCCGGGCATCCGGATGGGCCTGACGGATGATGTCCCCGATAAACATGCCGGTGGTTCCCAGACCGAAGATGACCGTCCGCTCAAAGATTTCCTCCTTTGCGGCGGTACGGGCTTCCTCTTCTCCGCAGTCCAGGCGGCGGGCGGTACGGCGGAACAGATGGGCGGATCCCAGATCCTCCATGCGCTCCAGCTGGAAGAGCATACAGGCGAAAGGATCCGGGAAGACCATTTTCTTTGCGAAGCTCAGGTCCAGCCGTCCTTCACGGACATGGCCGTCCGGAATTTCCAGAAGCATATCCGGATTCACATACATCCGGTCGCAGAAAAGGCCGTCCGCCTGGTCGCATCCGTATTCAAAATAGCTTTCACCCTCCGTATACCGGGTGGGGTCGATGCTGTCGCCGCCCCGGATCAGAACGATGGCGAACCGGTTTTGGGACGGCACCCACACCACGCCCTCGTGGCCGTTGACAAGACGGTTCTGCCCTTCCGGGAACTTGGGGGAGAGCTGTCCGCGCTTTCCCATCATCATCAGTTCATGGTCCGTGCCGCAGAAACCGACAATGACCGGCTCAACCGGAATTCCCTCTTTTTCCGGTTCGCCCCGGAGACGCCGGCGGGGCGGATTGATCAGGTTCACTTTCCCGTAAACCAGGGGATGGTCCGGATCGTTCCGGAAAAAGGTTCCGAATACTTTCTCCTCACTCATGGTCTGTCACCTCCGGGATGATACTGCTGAATCCTGCCGCTGGTGAACAAGCATCCCGGCGGATCCTGATTTCATTTCCGTCATAGTTCACAGAAGCCCGCCGGACGGATCCATTCGGAGCAATGAAACGGACTGTCAGCAGGACAGGCGTTCCTCCGGCTTCCAGGATCAGTTCACCCTTATCTTCCGTATACTGCAGGGAAGTCCGGCTGCCTTCCGCAGGTCCGTCTCCCGCGTCGTCATACAGGGTAAAGGACCCGTCCGCCCCGCAGAAGACGAAGAGTTCCCGGAGCGTAGCATCGTCTGCGCACAGGGCGCCCGAAGAGAGCGGCAGGAGGCTGCCGGCCCGGATGAATACCGGAAAGCGGTCCGGCGGGGTCGGAACAGAAACCGTGCCTCCGGAAACATATTCCAGGGTAAACAGATTATACCATCCGCAGGCGGGAAGCACCACATCCGTGATTGCTCCGCCTTCCGCCAGAGGGCGTGTGACCGGCTTGACCAGCAGCGCGTCCCCGAAAAGATACTGGTCGTGGATCTGAGCCGTTTCCGCGTTTTCCGGAAAGGCGACCATCATTGCACGGACCATGGGAAGCCCGGTGCGGCAGGTTTCCGCAGCGGATGAATAGATATAGGGGAAAAGCCGGTAGCGGAGGCTGATCAGCTGCCGGAGAATACCGTATTCCGGGGCGGTGTCATCTCCGAAAGCCCAGGGCTCCCGGGGCGTATCCGTTCCATGGGAACGGAAGACTGGAAGCATGCAGCCAAACTGGAACCAGCGAAGATACAGCTCCCGATAAGCGGGATCTTCGACGCCGCGGGGATAATCGCCCCGCCAGAACCAGGGCTCTCTCCGCCCCACGAAGAAGCCGCCGATATCCAGCGTCCACCAGGCCAGGCCGCTGCACGCCACCTTGATTCCTTCCGTCACCTGTTTCCGCAGCACATCCCAGCGCGCGCAGACATCCCCGGACCAAAGAATGACGCCAAGGGAGCTGCTGTCAATCCCTCCGCTGCGGGCGAGGAAAACCGGACGTTTGCCCGGTATATCCCGGAGCCAGTGATCCCGGAGCCCCCGAAGGTGTTCGGCTCCGTAATTGTTCATTACTTCCGGATCCATCCGCACACAGGAGGCTTCGGTAACCAGGCGCATTCTTTCTTCCGGCAGCCGTTTTTCCGATCCGCACCAGTCCGGATCCGTCATGGGCTCGCAGCTGTCGCACCAGAGGGCGTCCGTTCCGCCTCCCATCCAAAAGCGCATGCATTGCTGCCAGTACAGATCCCGGGCGGCAGGGGAAAAGGCGTCATAGATCTGGCTGGCCGGCAGGAAAGCGTCTGCCGCCTCCATCTCGTCCCGGTCCCGGCCGGCGGAAATGTTCGGCCAGACGGAAACCATCAGGCGGACGTTCTGCTGATGAAGCGATCCCGTGAGGGCGGCCACATCCGGAAAACGCTGCGGATCCGGCGTTTTATCTCCCCAGCAGCCGTCTTTCCAGCTCATCCAGTCCAGAACAATGCAGTCCAGGCCCAGCTTCCGGCGGCGGAATTCCCGGACGGTATCCGTCAGCTCCTTTGCGGAATGGTAGCGTTCCCTGGACTGGATATACCCATAGGCCCATTTTGGCAGGAGAGAGGGTTTGCCGGACAGGGATGAAAGGCGCTGCAGCACATCCGCACAGTCCCGGCCGCGGATCACAGCAAGGGAAACAGTCCGGGCGGCGTCCAGGACAAAGGTGAATCCGCCGGCTTCCCCATGGAACTCCATGGCACATCCGGCTTCGATCAGCAACCCCCAGCCTTCGCTGCCCAGCAGGAAGGGAATGGAAATTTTCATATTGTGCTGATACAGGAACTCCCTTTGTCCGACGTAATTGAAGAGCCCGTCCTCATGCTGGCCGAGTCCGGTCAGGACTTGTCCGTCCGGGCAGGAAAAGGAAAGACGGACCCTGCGGGAAGTATAGAGAAAATCCTTCCCGCCCTCCGAAAAGGAAATGACCTCTCCGTTCGCAGTCTGGCGGATTTCCGAAGCCCCGGCATCCTTCCGCAGCCGGTATACCGGCCTGGGCTCGCTTTCAAACGCGGTCAGGGAAAGAAACGCCGACCGGCTGTCTGAAAAAACGACCGGCGCTGCCAGCGGAGCGTCCTCCGGGAAAAGCAGGATTCTGGTGATTCCATTGCCGATTTCTTTCCGTTCCACAGGCAATTCCTCCCTTTGATTATCCTTTCACAGCCCCGGCTGTCATACCGGACACAATATACTTCTGTCCAAGCAGGTAAACCAGGATGACCGGCGCGCTTGTCAGCACAATATCAGCACAGACAAGATTCCAGTCCTTGAAATACATTCCGAAAAAGTTGTAGACAGCCAGCGTCATGGGCCACTTGTCCGAACTGTCGAGAAAATAGAGCGGCATAACGAATTCGTTCCACGTGTTCAGGAAGGTCAGGACCATGACGGTGACCAGGACCGGCTTGAGCAGCGGAAGAACAATCCTGATGAACATTCCGGGGGCAGAGGCTCCGTCGATGATGGCAGCTTCGTCGATGTCCTCCGGGATTTTGCTGACAAAGCTGTGGATCAGGAAAACATTGAAAGGAATCTGGGTAGCCGTGTAGAGCAGGACAATGCCAATCCGGCTGTTCATGAGGTTCACCGTCTGCATGACCGTCATCAGCGTGACGAAGTTGATAGGCATGGCAATTCCGAGGACAATGAACATATAGAGAAAACGATGCAGCTTTTTCCGGTTCCGGGACAGTACGTAGGACGCCATGGCGGACAGCAGCGTACACAGCAGGACGCTTGATACAGAATAACATAAACTGTTCAAAAAAGTTATCCCAAGCTTGCCTTTTTCGATGACCACGGAGTAGTTGGACCATTCCAGGCTTGCAGGGAGGGCCAGGTTCATCTCCGATGCGGCGGTGCTGGTCTTGAAACTGTTAAAAAGGATCAGCAGCAGAGGGGCCAGCAGGAGTAGGGACAGAAGCCATGCGAGGATATTGACCCCGACGGATTTCAGGAGACGAGTGCGCTTCATTCCTTTTTTCACAGCCGATCACCGTCCTCGCGCACCATATGCCGGATCATGAAGTATCCGACGGAAACCATGAAGACTGCCATGACGGAGGAGAGCGTGGTTCCCACCGCGTAACGGCCGAGACTGAACTCCTTGAAAACGCTGGTATAGAGGACTTCCGTCGCATGCCCCGGTCCGCCGTTGGTCAGCGCGTAGACTGTATCAAACACCTTCAGCCCGTACAGAACATTCAGGACGGTGGTGACGGTCAGAGTAGGCACCAGCATGGGGAGGGTGATATGGCGGAAGCACTGCCAGGCGTTTCCGCCGTCGATCCTGGCTGCCTCATAATACACGGGGGAGATGGACATGATTCCCGCGATGAGGATGGTCATGATATAGCCCATCCCTTTCCAGATATCCACCGCCATTACCGAGTTAAAGGCGATTTTGGAGTCAGTGAGCCACTTCAGCGCCATGAAATCCAGCCCCAGGCCGCGCAGTGTCGTATTCAGCAGGCCGTCCCTCGGGTTGAGGACGGATTTAAAGATCATACCGACGATCAGCGCGGACAGAACGCAGGGCAGGTAAAGGACCGCGCGGTGGAAATTCAGCAGCCGGACCTGCTTGGTCATCAGAACAGCCAGCGCAAGCCCCAGGACATTTTTGACCAGGGTGGTAACGACCGTAAATTTCAGCGTGTTCAGCAGGGCATGGGTATAGTTGTAATCCGTCGAGAAAACCGTCCGGATGTTTTTCAGCCCTGCGAAGCGGATCTCCTGCGAATAGACAGACCAGTCCGTGAAGGAAAGACCGATTCCCATCAGGGACGGCAGCACATACAGCACGCCGTACAGCAGCAGCGCACCGAAAACGAACCAGGTCGGATACATTCTGTTCTTGTTCATAAGTTCCTCCCGATAGCAGATGACCGCAGGAGAACGGAAAAACCGGAAAAGGGCGGAGGGAAACGGACAGGCGTTTCCCTCCGCCCTTTCATAGCCTCCGGCAGAACCCCCGGGATCAGTTCCAGGCAGGATCCTGGGCGGCCTGTGCCTGGTCCGCACGATTGCGGTCGATTGCCTTCAGCATTTCTTCGGGTGTTTCATCGCCGAGCAGCACGGCTGTCAGTTCATTGCCGATTTCCATCCACTGGGGATTCACATACTTGACGCTGGTTTGATAAACAGTGCCGTGATTCGGGTAGGCGGCATAGAAGGCGGAGATTTCATCCGAATAGACATCCTTTACGCCGGCGAAGGGCAGCGTGTTGAACTTCGGAACGTTATCGATCAGGTACTGGAGGTTTTCGGGCTGGGCGATGAAAGCCAGGTACTGTTTCGCTTCATCGATATGGGCGGAACCGGAGAAGATGAAACGGGTCGGTCCCACGGGGTTCATGTTCAGAACCTGGTTATCGCACAGGGGCATGACGAAGAAGCCGATATCCTCCGCAGCAAAGTCCGGATAAGCATCATGGATTTCAATGGGGAAGCCCTGGTTGGCTACCGTCATGGCACATTCGCCCGTGGCGATTGCTTTGGCCGCGTCGGAGTAGGCGTTCGCCATGTAGTTGTCGCCCCAGTATCCCAGGTCCGCCATTTCCTTGATCTGCTCCACCAGCTTTTTGGCGGCAGCGCTGTCCGCAAAGCCCATCTGGTTGCTGTTCAGTTTTTCTGCCGTGCCGGGCTCGGCGTTTTCGATGGCGACACCTAGTTCGCAGAACCAGAGCTGATGATGCCATCCGTCGGAGACAGCTTCATAGATCGGGATCATACCGTCGGCTTTGATCGCTTCGCAGACAGCCTTGAACTCCTCATAGCTGGTGGGAACGGAGAGGTTCAGCTTTTCAAATACCTTCTTGTTATAGGCAACTGCCCAGACGGCGGACACGTCCTGCACGGGCTGGCCGTAGAGCTTGCCGGCTACGGAGGTTTCCGCGGCAGCCAGGGGATCCACGGAGGAAGCCCAGGCTTCGCCGCTCAGATCGACGGCGTTCTTTTCAACATTCAGCTGGGTTATGATGTCGAACTGGCCGGCCTGGGAGCCGAACAGATCCGTACATTCTCCTTTGCTCAGCTTGTTCATCAGCAGGGTGGTATACTGATCTGACGGGATGATCTGATAGTCTACCTTGATACCGGTCTGCTCGGTAAACTTCTTTCCCAGTTCCATTTCAGCATCCTGCACCCAGTCCTGACTGGCCATGTAGGTAATGGTAACGTCGTCCGCCAGCGCGGCGGCGGTCAGCAGCAGCATTGCTGCCAGTACGATGGACAGGAATCTCTTCATTTTTTTCTTCCTCCTTCTGGTCGTCGTTGACTTTTCCGGCATCACCCGATAAAATCTCGGTGAAGCATTTGTTTAGCTATACTATAAAGAGGCCGGAACAAAAACAGAATGGTCTTTTTTGTCCTCTTTTATGTATATTTTTTACATCTTTGTGATGCAGAACGGAGAAGAAACATGAGAAAGGGCAGAACGGTCCGCCGGGTAATCTTTGGCTCATATACCGTAATCATTGTGCTGTCCTTTTTTCTGCTCGCAGCGGTACTGTCGGTTCTGCAGCTTTCCGAGATACGGAACAGGACGCTGAACCGGCTGGAGCAGGAAAGCCGGGCAACAGCGCTGAGCGTGAGCCGGGAATTCGATCAGATGCGGACCATGGCAATGAATATTTCCTATTCCACCCGGATGCAGGACCGGCTGATGCTGCCCAAATCAGCCGGGGAAGCGGAAAAACTCTCCATGATCCTTTCCCTGATCATCCTGCCGAACCGGCCGATTGATCAGATCAATATCTATACCACGGACGGGATGCGGATTTCGTCCGGATTACTCAATCAGATTTCTCCGGCACGCCCGGATGATCAGGCGTGGTATTCGGAGCTGCAGGATCCTGAACGGACGCAGACATTCCTGTTCACCGGTCCGGATGAAGAACTGGCAAAGTTTTCCACGGATCCGTACGGCCGGGAATTCCTGACGCTGACCATGAACAACTACGACAATTTCGGAGTCTTTTGCGGCTATATTGAGATCCAACAGCGGGTCAGCCGGTTTGCGGACGTTTTATCCGCTTTCGGGACGGAATACGGGGAGCAGCTGGCTTTTTTCGACCGGAACGGACAGCTGATCTGGCCCCGGGAGGAAACGGGGAGCACCCTGTTTGAGGAAGCCGGGAAGAAAGACTTTCCGGAGGAATGGGCGGGGTACAGCGGCGGGATGATGCGCTGTGAATCCTTTCCCGGCGGTTTTTACCTGATGACCTGCGTGCAGGCGGAGAACCTGCTCCGCCCTGCGCGAAACCAGATCCTGATCATCATCGGCACGACCCTGGCAATTCTGATCCTGGCCATTGCTTTTTCCAATCTGGCGTCCCGGCGTATTACCACGCCCATTGCCGAAATCTGCGGACAGATTACCGGAATCGATATTGAACATCCGGCTCCGCTGCCGGAGGTGAAAACGGATGTGCTGGAACTGCAGACGCTGCACCAGGCCTTTGACCGGATGCAGGGGACGCTGTCTGGCCATGTGACGAAGCTGCTTGAGCTTCAGAACCAGGAAATGCAGTCCAGGATCCTCGCACTGCAGGCCCAGATGAATCCGCATTTCCTCTACAACAGCCTGCAAGCCCTGCAGGCTATGTCGGAGGAAGGAATGAATGCGGAGATCAGCGAGATGTGCCAGGCAATGGCCGGCATTCTCCGCTATATCTCCTCCGACTCAGCCCAGAGGGTTCCGCTGGAGGATGAAATTGTCCATACACGGGAATATCTTCGGTGTATGGAAATCCGCTACCAGGGGGACCTGACCTGGGAAATCAATGTGCCGGAGGAAATGAAACAGGTTCGGGTTCCCAAGCTGTGCGTCCAGCTGCTGGTGGAAAACGCCATCAAGTTTACGACCACCCTGCGCCCTCCCTATCATGTGGAGATCTCCGGAGTACTGTGCGGGAACGTCTATGAACTGCATATCCGGGACAACGGTCCGGGATTCAGGGCTGAAACGCTGGAAGCCCTGGAAGAGCAGATGCGGGAGATTCAGCGCACAGGAACCCTGCCGTCCCTGAAGATCAACGGGATGGGAATACTGCATGTATACATCCGCTTCCGGCTGCTGTATGATGATTTCCTCTTCAGGCTTGAAAACAATCCGGAAGGCGGTGCCTGTGTGACGATAGGAGCGGGAACAGATGAGCAGAGTGTTTAAGGTCCTTGTGGCGGACGACGAAAAACTGATCGCGCGGAGCATATCCCGCCGGATTGAAGAATCCGGAAGGAATTTCAAGGTGGTGGCGCAGGCGGGAACCGGTCTGGAAGCGCTGGAGCTGACGCGGGAATGGATGCCGGACGTGGTGTTCAGCGATATCAAAATGCCGGAACTGGACGGAATCGGACTGATCACCCGTCTGCAGGAACTGAACCCTACGATTCTTTGTGTAATTGTCAGCGGATACAGCGACTTTGAGTATACCCGGGCCGCCATCCGGAACAACGCGGTGGACTACCTGCTGAAACCCGTAAATCCGGAGGAACTCGGCACCCTGCTGGCACGGCTGGAGGCGGTGCTGATGGCCCGGGAAAAGGCTGTGGTTCCGAACCGGGAAACCAACGCTGAACAGATTGTGCAGAAGGTTATGATTTACCTGCGTGAAAACTACAGCCAGCAGATCGATTTCGCTTCCGTGGCGGAGGCACATGCCGTATCCGCCCCATATCTGAGCAGGCTGTTTCATGAATATGCAGGGGTCAGTCCCAGCCGTTACCTGACCGCGTACCGCATGGAGCAGGCCCGGAAGCTGCTGCGGGATTCCAGACTGTCCATCGGTGAAATTGCTGCACGGGTTGGCTATCCGGATCCCTTCCATTTCAGCAAAACCTTCAAGAACAGTGAGGGCGTCAGCCCGTCCCAGTTCCGCCAGCCGGGTGATCCGGACAGGGAACCGGACGAAGACGGCCTGTGAAAGGGCTTGGGAAAAGACTTTTCTGTTCTATATCCCGTTTGCCACACACTTCGCAAGCTCCACATTCCGTTCCTCACTTGCTTTTAACTCTTCCAGCGCATGAACAATCTCCGGATAACACGTCTTATCCACCGGTTCAAACAGGGAATTCCATCCTTCGGTTCCGCCGCCGAGTATCTCAAACATTAACCTGCGGTATAGCTCAACTGTCGTCCGGAACGACTCTGTCAGCTTCTCCAACAATTCATTCGCCTGCGCCTTCTGTTGCTCCTCCAGATACAGTGATAACGCGTCCTTTCTTTCATAAAAAATTCCGATGCAATACTTAAAACCAAAGGAATCCAATCGATCCTCCCGTATTGCTTTCGAAATGGTATCATACACTGCCAAACCGTATGATCGTCCATTCTCACAAATTGCTTTCATCCCCTGTACATACAGACGAAGCGCCTCCACAAAAGCCTGATTCCAGTCTGGCTCCTGTGCAGCTTCCGGAATTTCGCAATATAACACCGGGGCCCTTTCAAAGGTTTTCCCCAGATTATTGTATAGAATCGGCATGCTGGCATTCGCATTCCGACTTCCGATTCCTTTCGAAAAGAACACCTTGTCCTCATCGTCGTAACCGTAAATCACGCCAAACTCACCCGTATCGATGCCCCATACTACGCATGCTTTGCCATCCTCGATACTTTTCTTGATTGCCGTAATTGCTTCCTTCTGCTTTATGGAATACTCCTCTGCGCCGGGTGCGGCATAATACTTCTTCGTCCGCACACCGATTCGCTCCGTAAAGCAGGCATGTTCCTCCATCCAGTCATAATCCGTAATCGGCAGCGCACTGCAATTTTCATCCACACAAAACTGCGATGCGATTCCCGTTACACTTAAGAACCTCTGAAAAGTGTACTCCTTGTTCCACATTCCACAGTGCTCCAGTACACTCATCATACTGATCGCATAAGTGTTCCACGCAGAAAATACCTCAATGTCCAGCTTCTTTTTTGCCATAGCCAACACCTCCTTTTCTTTCTGACTCGATTATCCCACAGGAGGTATGACATATAATGTCATAGCAATTTTAAAATCCCGGAAAGTCTTTCTTTCATGTACTCTCTTAACCAATTTGGTTTTATAATGCGAAATTCAAGACCGGCGGCAATCAAAACGCTGATAAAAACATCCGGATCAAAAAACGCATAGGTACAGGTGTGTCCTTCCGCCTTCCCACAAAGAAAATAATCCAACGGTGCTGCTGATGCTCTTCCGCCCAGCATCTCAATTTCCGCAAAGTACGGTTCTCTTGTCATGCCGCTTTTATTCTCACCATTCCCCGACTCTGCAGATATCTTTGACAAAATCTCAGCTTGTCCCTCATACTTTCCGTACCCGAAGGAACTTAATTCCCTGCTCTGCTTTGCCAGCAACCGTACTGTTTCCTTCTCACTTTCCGACAGAAAGAAACTCGGCAACACATACTCTTTCTCATACCGATATCCCCGTTTCCGCGCACAATACAGAAGCGGCGCGTTCATGGAATCCCTCATATATTCAATATCCCGCTGTGCCTGCCTGTTGGAAATCTCAAATTGTTCCGCCAGAGTTCCGGCATTCGGATATGCATTCTCCACAACTCTGTTGTGAAACCAAATCATTCTTTGATAAGCCGAAATAAGAACACCTC
>JAFXRG010000058.1 GCA_017526525.1 Clostridia bacterium
GAAAAGCTCGGACAGTGCTGGCTACAAAAAAAGCGAAAAAATGTAGCCAATTTGTAGCCAGGGAAAAGAAAGCATCCCCGGAAGCGATTGAAAATCAACCGATCCGAGGATGAGGAAGTTAAGAAATCATCATTCCCACTCGATACTGGCCGGAGGTTTTGTTGTTACGTCGAGGACTACCCGGCTGGCGTGGGGAACCTCATTGACAATGCGGGAGGAAACCCTCGCGATCAGGTCGTAGGGGAGACGGGCCCAGTCGGCGGTCATGAAATCATCCGTGGTGACTGCCCGGAGCGCAATGGTGTAGTCATAGGTGCGTTCGTCCCCCATGACGCCGACGCTCTGGATTCCGGTCAGTACGGTGAAGTACTGATTCACATGCCGGTCCAGTCCGGAAGCGGCAATCTCTTCGCGGAAGATGGCATCGCTTTCGCGGACGATTTCGGCCTTTTCCGGGGTTACTTCCCCGATGATGCGGATGGCCAGGCCCGGGCCCGGGAAGGGCTGGCGCCGGACAAGCTCCCTGGGGAGCCCAAGGGCTTCGCCCAGGGCGCGGACTTCGTCCTTGAAAAGCATACGCAGGGGCTCAATCAGTTCGGTAAAGCCAAGCTCCCTGGGCAGTCCGCCCACATTGTGATGGCTTTTGATGACGGCGGCATTGGTGCCCTGGCCGCTTTCGATCACATCCGGATAGATGGTTCCCTGGGCAAAATAGTCCATTTTACCGAGCTTTATGGCTTCGGCCCGGAAGACTTCAATGAAATCCCGACCAATGATGTGGCGTTTTTCCTCCGGATCCGTAACGCCTTTCAGGTCTGCGAAGAAGCGTTCCGAAGCATCGGAACGGATGAAGCGGACCGGGAAAAGATGACTGAACACGTGGCAAACCTGATCACTTTCCCCTTTGCGCAGGAGTCCGTGATCCACGAAAACGCAGGTGAGGCGCTTGCCAATGGCTTTATAGATCAGGGCTGCCACTACAGAGGAGTCCACACCGCCGGACAGCGCCAGCAGGACGGTTCCGGTATCGCCGACCGTTTCCCGGATCTGCCGGATGGCGTTTTCCGCGAAAGCGCTCATGGTCCAGTCGCCGGAGCAGCCGCAGAAACGGAACAGGAAGTTGCGGATAAGCATGGTTCCTTCTTCGGTATGGGTGACCTCCGGATGGAACTGTACGCAGCAGATCTTTTTTTCGTCGCTGACCATGGCGGCCACGGGGCAGTTGTCCGTTTCCGCAATGATCCGGAATCCGGGCGGGCAGGCGCTGACCTGCCAGGTATGGCTCATCCAGCAGCTGGAAGAACGCTGCATGCCGCCGAGAAGCCCGGTCTGCTCCTTCATGCGGACCGTAACCCGGCCGTATTCCCGTTCCTTTGCTTTTTCCACCGCACCGCCCAGCAGAAGCGCGGTCAGCTGCATTCCGTAGCAGATGCCCAGCACCGGGATGCCTGCTTCGTACAGGGCGGGATCGATCCGGGGCGCGTCGGCGTCATGGACGCTGGAAGGACCGCCGGACAGGATAATGCCCCTGGGATTGCGGGAAAGCATTTCCGGCAGGGGCATATTCCACGGAACGACTTCTGAATAGACATGACATTCGCGGACCCGGCGGGCAATCAGCTGGGTATACTGGCCGCCGAAGTCCAGAATCAGGATTTTTTCGGTGTTTGACATAAGCAGGCTCCTTTGCCTTACAATGCAGATTATTTGCCGCTGTCTCCATAGTTGGCCAGAACCCGTGCGGAGGGATCGTCCACGTTGCAGCCGGGCCAGGTTTTGTTGGGCATCCAGTAGTCCGGGATCATGGCCGCCTGGCCGGGATAGGATTGTTCGAACAGCTCCCGGTACAGCAGGCTTTCCTTTGTGAAGGGACGGCAGTAGTCATATTTCGCTGCTTTTTCTGCAAATTCCTTGTCTGAATAGGATTTCTCCGCAAAGGCTTTCAGGTCGTTGACCATGGAATGGCCTACGGCATCGGAAAAGGCGGCCTTCTGGCGCCAGAGGATCGCGTCCGGCAGGATATGATCCTCCGCAAAGGCTTTTCGGATCAGATATTTGCCCATGTTGTGGCGGTTCATTTTCAGCTCCGGATCGATTTTCATGGCATAATGCGTGAAGGCCAGGTCGCCGAAGGGAACACGGGCCTCCAGCGAGTTGACGGAAATGCAGCGGTCCGCCCGGAGCACATCATAGACATGGAGTTCACGGATCCTCTTTTCCGCTTCCTCCTGGAAGGCGGCAGCAGAAGGAGCGAAGTCCGTATATTTATATCCGAACAGTTCATCGGAGATTTCGCCGGTGAGCAGGACCCGGATATCCGTGTTTTCATGAATCCATTTGCAGACGAGATACATGCCGATGGAAGCGCGGATTGTGGTGATATCCCAGGTGGCCAGCAGTTCTACAACCGTGGGGAGGGCATTCAGCACATCCTTTTCAGAAATGATGACTTCGGTGTGTTCGGAGCCGATGTAATCCGCCACCATGCGGGCATACTTCAGGTCAATGGCATCCACATCCATACCGATGGCAAAGGTGCGGATGGGATGAGGCAGGTGCTTTTGCGCAATGGCGCAGACCAGGGAAGAATCCAGTCCGCCGGAAAGAAGGAAACCGATGGGCGCGTCCGCATCCAGCCTCTTGACCACGCCCTCGGTGAGAAGCCGGTTCAGTTCCGCGCAGACGGTATCTTCATCTTCCATGATGAAACGGTCCACATGGGAAGGATCCGCATAGCGGACGAAGGCGCCGTCCATCCAATAGCAGCCGGGCGGGAAGGGCAGGATGGTTTCACACAGGCCGGTCAGGTTTTTCGGCTCGCTGGCAAAGGCCCATTCGCCGTCCTCCAGGCGGCCGTAATAAAGGGGACGAATGCCGATGGGATCGCGGGCGGCAATCACCTTATTCTGCTCCCCGTCATAGAGGATCAGCGCAAACTCGGCATCCAGGGTTTTGAACATTTCCACCCCGTATTCATGATAGAGGGGCAGGAGGATTTCGCAGTCGGATTCCCCCTTCATCTCATACGTTTCCATCAGCCGGGCCCGCAGGGGCCGGAAACCGTACAGTTCCCCGTTGCAGACGACCGTGTCCTTTCCGAGGTGAAAGGGCTGCATACCGTTTTCGTTCAGGCCCATAATGGCCAGACGGTGAAATCCGAGAATTCCTCCGGGAATTTCTTCCAGCCGGCTCATGTCCGGCCCGCGGGACACCGTGCGGTTGAAGCAGGTTTCAATCAGATCCCTCGGAACCCTGGAGCTGGTCAGACCGAAAATGGAACACATACAGATCGCCTCCTGAACTGAAATGGGAGAAACAAAAAAGACAGGAAGTCCCAAACCAGGACTCCCTTGTCTTGATGGCAGGTATAGTACCATCCCGGGGAAGGCTTGTCAAGGAGATGGGAAAAGCCCGGCACGGGAATACAAAGGGAAAACAATCCGAACCCCGGAAAAAAGCTTGACAGGCGAAAAACGGGATGATATGATCCCGGCATACAAGGCAAGGGAGCCATGATCCGATGGCTGTACTTGCCTGTTTTTGATTTAAGGAGGTATGAAGGATGAGCAGATTCACGAAGGAAGATATCGTCCGCATGGTTCGCGAAGGGGACGTGGAGTTTATCCGCATGCAGTTTACCGATATTTTCGGTCAGCTGAAAAATGTGGCTATTACCGCCAGCCAGATCGAAAAGGCGGTCAACAATGAGATCATGATCGACGGCAGCTCGATTGAGGGCTTTGTCCGCATCAATGAGAGCGACCAGTACCTGCGTCCGGACCTGGACACCTTCACGATTCTGCCCTGGCGTCCGCAGCACGGGAAAGTGGCCCGGCTGATCTGCGACGTATACAACCCGGACGGAACGCCCTTTGCCGGAGATCCCCGGGGTGTGCTGAAAAAGGTGCTGGCGGAAGCGGCCGAGATGGGATATTCCTTCAACGTGGGTCCTGAAATGGAGTTCTTCCTTTTCCAGACCGATGAGCAGGGCAAACCCACCACGGAAACCTCGGACGAGGCCGGATACTTCGACCTGGGACCGCTGGACCACGGCGAAAGCACCCGGCGGGAGATCTGCCTGGCCCTGGAGCAGATGGGCTTTGAAATTGAGGCCAGCCACCACGAAGTGGCCGCCGGCCAGCACGAGATCGATTTCAAGTATGCGGACGCCCTGACCGCGGCGGACAACATTATGACCTTCAAGCTGGCGGTGAAAACCCTGGCCCAGAAGAACGGACTGCACGCGACCTTTATGCCCAAGCCCGTGTTTGGCATCAACGGCAGCGGCATGCATACCAATATGAGCCTGTTCAAGGACGGAAAGAACGCATTTGCCGATCCTTCCGACAAGCGCGGACTGAGCAAGGAAGCCTATTCCTTCATTGCAGGAATCCTGGCGCATATCCGCGGCATGGCCGCGGTGACCAATCCGCTGGTCAACAGCTACAAGCGGCTGGTTCCCGGCTATGAAGCTCCCTGCTATCTGGCCTGGAGTGCCAGCAACCGTTCCGCGCTGATCCGGATTCCGGCATCCCGCGGCATGGGAACCCGCGTGGAGCTGCGCTGCCCGGATCCCAGCTGCAACCCCTACCTGAACATGGCGGTCTGCCTGGCAGCCGGCCTGGACGGAATCCGGAAGGGCCTGACGCCTCCGGATGAGATTACCGAAAACATTTTTGCCATGGACGCGGCCGCCCGCGAGGCCAAGGGCATCCGTTCGCTGCCCGGAACGCTGAAGGAAGCGGTGGAATGCCTGAAGGCGGATGAAGTCATCTGCAGCGCACTGGGTGAGCATGTGCTGGATCAGTACGTGGAAGGCAAGGAAAAGGAATGGGATGCGTACCGCACCCATGTGAGCCGCTGGGAGATTGATCGCTATATCGTGATGTACTGATAAAACAGGCATCCACAGGATACGGAGAGGAGGAAGACGAGTGGCCCGAATGATCATTGCCGGCGCATCGGAAGCAAACCGTGATCAGATGATCAAGCTGCTGGCTTCCTCCGGTTCTCCCGTATACCGGAGCTGTTCATCCGGAAGCAGCCTGCGGCGGGCCCTGGCGGAAAGTGAGGACAGTATTGTGATCCTCCTGGGTCAGCTGCCGGACTGCAAACCGGATGATCTGGTGTGGGATTACGGAGACCGGGTGCAGATTCTGCTGATTGCGAAACCGCCGGTGCTGGAGGACTGCGAATCCACTGAAGTTTTCCGGCTGGCGCTGCCCACCACGGGACAGGCCGTTCTCGGGGCGGTGGAAATGCTGAACCAGCTGCACCGGATGAAAATGCCGAAACGGCTGGGGGCGGAAAGACAGATTGTAGAACAGGCAAAAGAGATCCTGATGAAACAGCTGCACCTTACGGAACCGGAGGCGCATCACCTGCTGCAGAAGCAGGCGATGGACCACAGTACGAAAATGGCGGACTATGCCGCCCGGATTGTGCAACAGAATATGAAAAAGCAGGGATGAGATATGCAGGACCGGCAATATCCCCTCTATCATGAGGAACTGGAACATGAAAACTGCGGCGTCGGCGCCGTGGCGGACCTGAACGGCCGCGCCACGCACCGGACGGTGGACCAGGCGCTTTCCATTGTGGAGCGCCTGGCCCACCGGGCAGGCAGCGACGCACCCGGAACCACCGGCGACGGGGTCGGAATCCTGACAGAACTGCCCCACAGCCTTTTTTCCGCTTGGGCCCTGGAAGAAGGAATCCAGCTTGGCCGGCCGGGAGACTACGGCGTGGGGATGTTTTTTTTACCGGAAGACGAGGTCAGCGCCGAAAACGCCTGCAGGATTTTTGAACAGCTGGCGAAGGCTGAGCAGATTCCGGTGCTGGGATGGCGGAACGTTCCGTGCCATCCGGCCCAGCTGGGACCGGGTGCCCGCAGCACGATGCCCCGGATCCGGCAGTGTTTCCTGCGGCGGCCGGCGGAAATTTCGCCCGGACAGGATTTTGACCGGCGGCTGTATATCCTGCGCCGGCTGTTTGAAAAACAGGATACGGATACGTATGTCTGTTCGCTGTCCTGCCGTACGGTGGTGTACAAGGGCATGATGCTGGTGCACCAGCTCCGCTCCTTTTACGACGACCTGCAGGACGCGCGCTATACCAGCCGGATGGCGATGGTTCATTCCCGCTTCTCCACCAATACTTTTCCCTCCTGGAGCAAGGCGCATCCCCAGCGGATGCTGCTGCACAACGGGGAAATCAATACGATCCGGGGCAACCATGACCGCATGAAAGCCCGGGAGGAAACCATGCGCTCCGCGGTGATGGGGGAGGAAATGCACCGGGTGCTGCCGGTGGTGGAGGAAGGCGGAAGCGACAGCCAGATGCTGGACAACACCCTGGAGTTCCTGACCATGAACGGGTTTCCCCTGTCCCTGGCCGGCATGATCCTGATGCCGGAACCCTGGCAGGGAACCGCGGAGAGAAAAACGCCCTGGCAGGATCTTTACCGGTATTATGCAACGATGATGGAGCCCTGGGACGGGCCGGCGGCGGTGCTGTATTCCGACGGCGAAAAGATCTGCGCTTCCCTGGACCGGAACGGCCTGCGGCCGCTGCGCTGCGCCCTGACGGACGATCACCGGCTGATCCTTTCCTCGGAGGCCGGCGTGCTGTTTGAGGAAAACGCGCACATCGTGCGCCGGTGGAAGCTGAAATCCGGCGACGTGCTAGAGGCGGACCTGGAAACCGGAAAGCTTTCGGAAAGCGCGGAGGTAAAAACCCGTTATGCCCGGATGTATCCGTATTCCGAATGGATGAACCGCCTGATCCGGCTGGGGGATCTTCCCGCAGCGCCGGAGGAAACGGAACAGCCGGACCAGGACCGGCTGACCCGGCTTTCGGACGCCTTCCATTATTCCTGGGAGGACGTGCAGGATATCCTGCGGCCCATGGCGGAAAACGGCACGGAGCCCATTGTTTCCATGGGCGCGGATGAACCGCTGGCGGTGCTTTCCAGGACCCATCCGCCGCTGTTCGACTATTTCAGGCAGCGGTTCGCCCAGGTGACGAACCCGCCGATTGACGCCCTGCGGGAAGAAATCAAAACGGATTGTTCCGTTTATATCGGGGACGACGGGAACCTGCTTTCCCATGATCCGGACAACTGCACGGTGCTGGAGCTTCCCACGCCGGTGCTGACGGAGGAGGAATTCCGGAGGATCCGGGATCTGCAGCATCCGTCCTTCCAGGTTCGGACGGTGTCCCTGCTGTATCCGGAGGACGGGACGCTCCGGGAAGCCCTGGACGCGCTTTTCGCGGCCTGCGACCAGGCCTGCCGGGATCGGATCAACGTGCTGATCCTGTCGGACCGGGGCGTGGACGAGCATCACCTGGCGATTCCGTCCCTGCTGGCGGTTTCCGCCCTGGAGCAGCACCTGATCCGGATCCGGAAACGGACGGCGGTATCCGTGGTGCTCGAAAGCGGGGAACCGCGGGATGTGCACCAGATGGCGCTGCTGGTGGCCTACGGGGCCCGGGCGGTGAATCCGTACCTGGCCCACGCCTGGATCCGCGAATTGTGCGCGGAGGGCGCTGTGAAACTTTCCGCGGAGGAAGCGCTGGCCCATTACGACAAGGCGCTGACCGCCGGGGTACTGAAAATTGCCTCCAAGATGGGCGTTTCCACGCTGCAGGCTTACCAGAGCGCACAGCTGTTTGAAGCGGTGGGATTGGACCGGCCGCTGGTGACCCGGTATTTTACCAATACCCCCTGCGTGCTGGGCGGAACAGACCTGAACCGGATAGAGGCGGACAGCCGTTTTCACCACCGGGAAGCCTTCCGGGCCGCGGAAGGGAAGGGACTGCCGGCCATCGGCGTCCACCGGCTGCGGACCGGTCCGCAGGCGGAGGAACACCTGTATTCTCCTGAAACCATTCATTTGCTGCAGCAGGCAGTGCAGACCGGCAGCCGGGAGCTGTTTGACAGGTACGCGGCCGGCGTTGAGCAGGAAGGTCCCCGGACCATCCGCTCCATGCTTGAATTCCGGTATGAGGCCTGCCGGGCGATCCCGCTGGAGGAGGTTGAGCCGGCGGAAAGCATCGTAAAGCGTTTCCGGACCGGCGCCATGAGCTACGGATCCATTTCACAGGAAGCGCATGAATGCATGGCCCGGGCGATGAACCGCCTGGGCGGAAAGTCCAACAGCGGCGAGGGCGGGGAACTGCCGGAACGCTATGGGACGGACCTGAATTCCGCCATCAAGCAGGTGGCCTCCGGACGGTTCGGCGTTACCCGGGATTACCTGCTGAGCGCCCGGGAAATCCAGATCAAAATGGCCCAGGGGGCGAAGCCCGGGGAAGGCGGCCACCTGCCGGGAGCCAAAGTGACGGAGAGCGTGGCCAAAACCCGCTGCTCGACACCGGGCATCTCGCTGATTTCACCGCCGCCCCATCACGATATTTATTCCATTGAAGACCTGGCGGAGCTGATTTACGACCTGCAGTGCGCCAACGAACAGGCCAAGATTACGGTGAAGCTGGTTTCTTCCACCGGGGTTGGCACCATTGCCAGCGGCGTGGCCAAGGCCGGGGCAGGCGGAATCCTGATTTCCGGCGGGGAAGGCGGCACCGGCGCCGTGCCGCTGAGCAGCGTGCACCACGCGGGACTGCCCTGGGAAATCGGCCTGGCGGAAGCCCATCAGGTGCTTTGCCGGAACCGGCTGCGCCAGAAGGTAACCCTGGAAACGGACGGAAAACTGATGACGGGGCACGACATGGCGGTGGCCCTGCTGCTGGGTGCGGAGGAATTCGGCTTTGCCACGGCGCCGTTGGTTGCCATGGGCTGCCGCATGATGCGGGTCTGCCACCTGGGCACCTGCCCCTTCGGCATTGCCACACAGAATCCGGAGCTGAGGAAAAAGTTCGCCGGAAAACCGGAATACGTGGAACGGTTCATGCTCTTTATTGCCCAGCAGCTGCGGGAAATCATGGCGAAGCTGGGAGCCCATACCGTCAGCGAGCTGGTGGGGCGCAGCGACCTGCTGAAAGCAAAAGCGGACGCGGCGATGGACCTGAGCGAGCTGACCGGGTTTGCCCGGAACACGCATTTCCAGCCGGAAGCCAAACACGACTTCCGCCTGGAGGAGAGGACGGATACCCGGCTGTTCCAGAACCATGTGCACCTGATGACCACGGACCGGGCCTTCGGAACCATGCTCCGGGGCGAAAGAAGCATCCAGGCCATCGGCTGCGGCGGCCAGTCCTTCGGGGCTTTCCTGCGGGCCGGGCAGTCGATTACCCTCTTCGGCGTTGTCAATGATTATCTGGGCAAGGGCCTTTCCGGGGGAACCCTGGCGGTCTGCCCGCCGGCGGACAGCATCTGGCGGCCGGAGGATACCCTGATCGGCAACGTGGCGCTTTACGGAGCCACCGGCGGATATGCGTTCATTGCCGGCGCGGCCGGGGAACGCTTTGCGGTGCGGAATTCCGGCGCCTGGGCTGTGGCGGAAGGAGTGGGAGACCACGGCTGCGAGTATATGACCGGCGGCCGGGTCGCCGTGCTGGGACCGGTGGGGGATAACTTTGCCGCCGGCATGAGCGGCGGAATTGCCTGGGTGCTGGACGAGGACGGCACCCTGGCCGATCACCTGAACACCGGACATGTGCGGATGTATCCGGTCAAACCGGAGGAAGCCGGCGAACTGGAGCGGCTGCTGAAAATGCATGCAAAAGCCACCGGATCGAAAAAGGCGGAGGAAATCCTGGCCTCCTTTGCGCAGGTTCTGCCGAAGTTCAGGGCCGTTATTTCCGACGAATATCTTGCAACCCTGCGGAAGGGGGCTTAAGGAATGGGAAAGGCAACCGGTTTCCTGGAATATGCCCGGAAGGAGAATCCTTACCGGGAAGCGAAGGAACGCCTGGCGGACTATGGGGAACTGCATACGGCCCAGCTGGCGGAGGAACGGGCCTGCCAGGCCTCCCGATGCATGAACTGCGGCGTTCCGTTCTGCCAGTCCTCTTTCGGCTGCCCGCTGCACAACCTGATTCCGGAATGGAACGACCTGCTGTGGCGGGGACTGGAACAGGAAGCGCTGGCGCGCCTGCTGCAGACGGCTCCTTTTCCGGAATTTACGGGGCGGGTCTGTCCGGCGCTGTGTGAAAAGGCCTGCAACCTGGCGGATGACGGGGTTACGAACCGGGACAATGAACTGTACCTGATTGAAAAAGGTTTTGAGCAGGGGTGGATCCGTCCCCGGCGCCCGGCGGAGCAAACCGGCAAAAAGGTTGCGGTGGTGGGCAGCGGTCCCTCCGGACTGGCGGCGGCCGACCTGCTGAACCGGCTGGGACATCAGGTGACGGTGATTGAACGGGCGGACCGGCCCGGCGGGCTGCTGACCTACGGGATTCCGAACATGAAACTGCCGAAAACCGTTGTGGAGCGGCGGATCCGGCTGATGGAGGCGGAAGGGGTGTCCTTCCGGCTGAACACCGAGGCGGATCCGGAAGCGCTGGCGGATTACGATGCGGTAATCCTGTGCGGCGGATCCCGGAAACCCCGCTCCCTGAACCTGGAGCATATGGATGCGGAAGGCGTCCGGTTTGCGGTGGATTTCCTGACGGAAACGACAAAACAGCTGCTGGCTGGGGAAGCCGGCGCCGGAGCCAAAGGAAAGCATGTGCTGGTAATCGGCGGCGGGGATACGGGCAACGACTGCGTGGGAACGGTGCTGCGCCAGGGGTGCGCCTCCGTGACCCAACTGGAAATGATGCCGGCGCCGCCGGAAAGCCGCCTGCCGGGAAATCCCTGGCCGGAATGGCCCCGGACGCTCCGGACGGACTACGGGCAGCTGGAGGCCCAGGCCGTACAGGGACAGGACCCGAGGATTTATGAAACCACGGTCAAAGAAATCCTGACGGATGACGAAAACCGGATGACCGGGGCGGTCACCGTCCGCCTGCACCGGACGCCGGAAGGAAAAATGGAACCGGTGCCAGGATCGGAGCAGACGCTGCCCTGCGAGCTGATGCTGATTGCGGCAGGCTTTGTGGGATGCGAGGAAAAAACGCTCCAGCGTTTTGGCCTGTCCGCGGACGGACGCGGCCGGCTGATGCCGGGGGATCTTTCCCATCACCTGGACGGGAAGCTTTTCAGCGCCGGCGATATGCGCGGAGGGCAGTCCCTGGTGGTGCGCGCCCTGGCCGACGGCCGTGCGGCCGCGGAAGAGGTGCATCGTTTTTTGCAGGGAAATTCTCCGAAAACCCTTTAATTTCCATGGATTGTTCTTCGGATGTTTTTCGAAGATAAAGGGGTTGACAAGAGAATGGACACTGTATACAATTCACACAACAAGAGGCGCAAGGGTGTGCAAAAACCCTTGCGCCTCTTGTTTGTATTTTACGGAAACGGAAGTGAGAATCATGACGTACTCCCCCGCGAACACGATCTGGGTGCTGCTGGGCGCAGCACTGGTTTTCTTCATGCAGGCCGGTTTTGCCATGTGTGAAGCCGGTTTTACCCGGGCCAAAAATACCGGCAACATCCTGATGAAGAACCTGATGGATTTCTGTATCGGAACCCCGCTGTACTGGCTGTTTGGATTCGGGATTATGTTCGGAACGGGAACCGCGGTTTTCGGATGGATTGATCCCTTTATCATGAAAGAATACGGCGCGGTGCTGCCGGCGGGCGTGCCGCTTTGGGCATTCGCGATTTTCCAGACGGTGTTCTGTGCCACATCCGCCACGATTGTTTCCGGGGCCATGGCGGAGCGGACCAGGTTTTCCGCATATTGCCTCTACTCGGCGGCCATTTCCCTGTTCATCTACCCGGTCAGCGGCCACTGGATCTGGGGCGGCGGCTGGCTGGCGGAAATGGGATTCCATGATTTCGCCGGATCCACGGCAGTCCATATGGTCGGCGGCGTCTGCGCCCTGATCGGTGCAAAGATGCTGGGGCCGCGGGTCGGCAAGTACGGCAAGGACGGAAAGCCCCGGGCGATCCTCGGGCATAACCTGAGCATTGCCGCGCTGGGCGTATTCATTCTCTGGTTCTGCTGGTTCGGCTTCAACGGTGCTTCCACCGTTGGCATGGACAGCGACGAGTTGATTGATTCCGCGAGCCTGGTGTTCTTCAACACCAACCTGGCGGCAGCCCTGGCCACGCTGGTCTGCATGCTGTTTACCTGGATCCGGTACGGAAAGCCGGATGTGTCGATGACTTTCAACGCAGCCCTGGCAGGCCTGGTGGGCATTACAGCCGGATGCGACGCGGTGAATCCCTTTGGCGCGGCGGTGATCGGCCTGGTGTGCGGCCTTGCGGTGGTTGTCTCGGTGGGCTTCTTTGACAAGGTTGTGAAGATTGACGACCCGGTGGGCGCCATTTCCGTTCACGGCGTGTGCGGGGCGCTGGGCACCATCCTGACCGGCCTGTTTGCCACCGGACAGTCCACCATGAAGGGCCTGTTCTACGGCGGCGGGTTCAAGTTCCTGGGGGTCCAGGCGCTGGGCGTCCTGGCCACCATTGCCTGGACGGCGGTGGTCATTGCGGCGGTGTTCTTCCTGATCAAGAAGACCATCGGCCTGCGGGCGGACAAGGCGGATGAAATCATGGGCCTGGACCGGTCCGAACACGGCCTGCCCACGGCTTACGCCGGCATCGCGATGCTGCCGGAAGAAATGCCCGGAGACGAAGAGGCGGCAATGCCTGCGGCGGCTGCCACTGCGGAAGCGCCGGCGGCGGCTCCGCGCAAGGCCAAGGAGAAAGCTCCGGACGAACCGGTTTATACCCGGGTGCAGATCATCTGCCGTCCGGCCAGCCTGGAGAACCTGAAGACGGCGATGAACCGGATCGGGATTACCGGTATGACGGTGACCAACGTGATGGGCTACGGCGCACAGAAAGGCAAGCCGGAGTATTACCGCGGCACGCCGGTGGAGGTAACGCTGCTGCCGAAGGTGCAGGTGGATATCGTGGTGAGCAAAGTGCCTGTCCGCGAGGTGATCGATACGGCGCGCAGCGTGCTGCACACCGGACATATCGGAGACGGAAAGATTTTCGTGACGGACGTGGAGAATGTGGTCCGGGTCCGCACAGGCGAGGAAGGGTACGACGCGCTTCAGTCCGACTGATCGGAGCGGCGACGGAACCGGGTGTACAGAAACATTAGTTAACAACAAAAAAATACATTAAAACCCAACAATAGAAGCATGCCAAAGAACATTAGTAATCAACAATTTTCAGGCTGTGTTACACAATCCGCAATTGACATGCCTTTGGCATTCGCTAACAGGATAAAATAAAGGGTTTCGGCTTTCACAGAACGGATAACAGCATATAAAGATGTCTTTGCTTCAGCCTGCTCAAACTGCCAAACAGATAAACTGTCAGTCAGCAGGCTGAAGTTCACTTTGCTGTTCCATCCATTCTCCATCATCCACTTTGAATCTGCGGCAACACAAAGATCATCATACAAAATCTTTTCCTTTCTTGGCCTGACATCCTTCAGCCAGTATTCAGCCGGAAGAAGATCGTATTTTGTGTTGTTCCAGGTCAACACGCTGTTTTCCAAAGGAACCATATGAACCGGACAAACAGTCACACCGGGAAGCTGAGGAATCATATGCCAGTATGTTTCCCCATATGTTTCCCTGTCTTCTTTCACACATTCCGGGCAGTATCGCAGATATTTCTCTTTCCAACCCCTGTAACCGAGATCTCTTGCCAAAGAAACATACTGTCCCTTTGTTAATAGCTCTCCGTCTTGCCACTCCTGCAGATGTATTTTGTTCCTTTGCTCCAGAAATGGATATCGGTAGGAAGCACAACTGTGTTTCTTCAAATAATCCTGCACTCTTTTGCCCGCATCATCAAACCACCGGCTCAGATCCTCCATTCGAAACGGCTGCCATAACAGGCAGTGCAGATCCCGTTTGTTGCGAAACATTTCGCTGCGGAATCTGCTTGTTGACAGAGCCGAGCGGACAGCGCATCGGCTAAGTATACTGTAGCAGTTTTCATCCGGATATGGTTCAACAAATTCCGGGATCGGAAGAAAGGACGTATTCATATGTTTTCGTCTTCTTTCCGTATTCCCGCATAGGATTCGGCATTTCTCAGATCGCCAGGATCATTTGCCTTTGCTTTTTCTGCTTTAGCCGGCCTGCCCCGGTTCCTTTTCTTTGCCGATTCAGAATTCCCTGTGGTTTTCTTTGCCTCATCTGCTTCATACAGCGCAAGTGCCGTCCTGACCAGTTTCAGGGGTTTCTCTTTTGGATTCTTTTTCAGGGCCTCATGAGCGTACTTCTCCGCCAGTTCCGGCGGCACATCCATTTCCTGCAGATATTCTGAAATCAGCTTTTCCCCGGCTTTCTTACGGGATTTCTCCGGCTGCTCCGATTCAATGAATACTTCCCGGCTGCTTCGCATATCATCAATGAATGTGGAGATAACATCTGAGTATTGGGCAATTTTCTTTGGGTCTCCGCTTCGCAGCGCGTTCAGCATGGGTTGGACAATCTTCATATCTTTCTGCGCCACTCGGGATATATCCGCCAATCGGATTGTCTCTGTACCGTTCCGGATCGCTTCTTCCTGAAGCAGGATGAACAGAACGACTGCCAATGCTTCAATGCCCTGGGTTTCCTCATACATAGCCCGGACAAATCCAACGGAAAGATCAACCGGATTCCGGATCCACTGGTATTGCCACATCGCTTTCAGAAACAATTCCCATTCGCTGTTCTGAATGGTTTCGTCCCACTGTAGCGGATTCCAGAAGATATCACCATGGGCGCAGCAGCGTCTGGCGGACCGAAAATCTCCCTGCAACAGCGGCAACGCTCCCGGCGTTCCCATCAACACAACAGGAACACCAATTGTGTTTTCCAGTGTGACAAAAAAGTTCAGCAACTTTTGACTGTCTCTTCTGGAATTTGCGAGGTGCTGAATCTCATCTACAAGCAATATTCCCAATGAATACGCTGACGCCACTCTTGTCATTTCCGTCAGCAACGTATCTACCGTGGCCCGCTTTTCATATGCCGCAAAATAATTGGTTCCGGTCAGCCGGTCCACTTCCCTGAGGAAGTTCAGGCATAATCCGCGCTCAGATCCGCTGTGGGAACAGTCCAGTTTCATCCATACAATCTGTTTCCTGTCCAGCATTTTCCCTTTGTAATGAGTATGCTGAATTACCTGCGAATATTGGTGCAGGATACTCGAAACCGCTGTGCTTTTTCCAACGCCGGACACACCAATAATTGCGAATCCAACAGAGTTCGGAATGTACTTCGCGTCTACTGTCGGTTCACGCCGCTCCATCGCGGCGGCATATAATTCATTGGCTCTTTGCACAGATGAAACATCCAGTGGGTTTCTCCGGATATATCCCTGACGGATACAGATCGACAGATAATCCCAAATCCGGATGTGCTGCATCATAGGTTGAAAGAAACGCCAGAACAGACGGGCTATACAGTGCACTCTTGTCTCACTGGAAAAAGTGCGCTCCCGCGGATCAAACGGCGTCGGTACCTCCAGTTTGTCACGCACTTCCTTGTGGGAAATGATTCCCGGAAGCGCTTCAATAAACGGATTCCCTACATATTCCATCGGCAGGCCTTCTGCGTTGTAAAAAGCTTCTACTGCTGGCACAACGAAAGGTTTCTGTTCTTCCGGCTGCTGGCTTCTATTCATCCTCAATACCCCAAATCAGCTTTTCAAGATCCGTCATCTCCCGTTTTCCGCGGGTGTCCTGCGACGAAACAGCTGTCCCTGTCTCACTGGTTTCGTCTGTTTCCGGATCTTCGTCCTCTCTCACAAAGGATTCTTTAGCTCTTTGGGTTTCTTTTTCCTGCTTCCGGTTAAATTTTATTCCGGAAAGCATTTCTGTCTTACTCTTCCCGGATATATCGGCCTTCATTGCTTTGGCTTCTGCCAGCACGGAATCCACATAATTGTCTGCGGTCAGTATCGCGTCTTTGTCCTGTTTGGCACGTTTCCCTTTCAGCGCATCTATGACCTCCATTTCGTAGTCACATTCTTCGCTGCTTTTTCCGTCAAACTTCTGTTCCCAGTTCAGAAGCACTGCCCTGTCCGGCTTGTGTTCACCGTCACTCCACACATAAATAGCATGTACATCTCTGGGATCATAGGAAACCTTCAGCTTGTAGGACCCGTCTCTCCGGGCATTTTCAAACCACTGTTCCCGAACGGCCCGGTCACAGGAATAGAACAGCTTGTGGAATTTAATTCCTTCCCGCGTAATGTCACAGGTGTCTTCCGGCATTAAAGCAAGGCGACAGGTTTCCTCATCGGCCACACGCAGAGCTCCGGATGAATTGTGTATCCCCCAGTTCCATAAAGCCAGCGGTGTCAACTCTACTCCGGCTTTCATCATCTCAGCACTGGGTTCAAAGGACTGCATTGTCACTTTGTTGTAGGTCAGCGTATTGACAATCATAATCCGGGTAAATTGTTCCAGATCCAGGGTCGCATCCCGCCGGTAATCCTTTCCGCAACGCTGGGACATATCCGGCTTTACATTTCCCGGCAGGCGGTGGACTACCGAATCATTCAGAATCCGGAAGTGGCGTTCAATAATCGGTTTCAGGTCCCCACGATACGGCGGCGTGTTATCTATCTGGATTCCCAGGCGGTTGGCAAGACGTTCCCCGTGTTCACTTTCCAGTTCTCCCCGGTCGCCAATCATAGCAAAAGGAAGATGGTGACACGGCCATTGGTCTTCTGTAATCTCAATCCCGTACTTGTGGCAGAAATCCACCTTGTCGGTAAAAGCGTTGTACAGAGCCATCGCCATTCCCATCCAGGAAGGGCCTTCCAGGCCAACATACAGTCCTGTGACAATTCGACTGAATGTATCTTTCACAAAGTATACGATCGGTCTTCCAATAATGTTGGCACGATTAAAACGTGAAACCAGATATACATCGGCGACAGTCGCGTCAATCTGGTATTGTGCGCCCGGACCGCGCATGCCGAAGTCCGCTTTGCCTGTCGTGGCACGTTCCTTCAGGTTCATGGCGGATTCGCCTTCCCGTTCCACGGTCTCCAGATTTCTGTCACGGTTTTTCATGTGCCAGTATTGGAACTGCCGGAATGTTGGAGCCCCTCCATGCCCGTGGGAAGTAATCTGCTCTATCCCACTGCCGTTATCCGTTTTGTCAGAATACTCTTCCCGGATCATCCTGTCATAAACATCCTGCAGAGAATTGCCGTTCCCTTTCAGATAGTACTTATTGTAATACTTTTCAAAAAGACCGATATCTGTTTCTGTCAGGATCTTGGAACAGGTTGCGTTTTCGCCCGGGGTAGGACCGGAGTTCTTCCGGAGCCTTCTGGTCTGCCCTTTGCCACCTTTCCGCTCATCTGCCGGCAAAAACGCATTCTTCACCTTGCCGTATCGCCAGTAACGCTTCAGCATGGGATACAGGTTGCTGACCAGCCTTCCGCTTTCATCTGCAATGGGCTGTAAGATCCCGGCTCGAGCTGACTTCTCATAGATCTCCGGTTCATTCATCAGGGCCGACCCAAGCAGTTCCCAGCATTCTTCCCTGTGCTTCCGGTTTTTTTCGTTTGAATCATCAGTCGGCGGAAGCCAGGTATCATCTGCTTTTACCAATTCCTCAGCCAGCATCCGGGTCTCCAGATCAGATAGACTCTCCTTCCGGGGCATGCCTCCATCCTTAGCCAGTTCAATCCAATAGAGATATGATTCATCCGGCGCGATGTACAGAATCCGGATATCGTTCCCCAATATGCGGTCGTGAAGTACCTGGTTTACTGATACGTTTCCAAGCATGAATACCATCCCCCTTTCTGTCCGCGATACAGCCTTGGCGCCATCAGGTCCAAAGGCTTATCCAGGGGAATGACCAGCTTTTTCTCAAACAATAGCCGCTGAAAGGATGTTAATCCGAGTCCTCCTGCTATACTGAAATATTCTTCTGCATCGTTAGCAATCCGACCAATAGACCAAGTGGTCTTTTCAAACTGTTCCTTCTCGTATGCCATAACTTCCCGGCACAGCGCCAGATCCGGAAACAAACCTCCAAGATCTCTTGCATGGTAAATCCAGCGGATGTTGGAAGCCAGATCATAATTGATTTCCCGTTCTGTTTTAATTGTCCAGGGAACATTACGCCAGAGCCAATACCGCCGCTCCAATTCCTGCAGCTCCCGGACCCTTTCCTTGTCATAAGCCTTTGACTCTTTAATGCTGTACACATGCTGACCAGTCTTTGTCGTTACTACAAAATCGCTGGTCTGCACAAATGGATATCGCGATCTCGGATCCCGCGGATATTTAATCCCAAAATCTTCCATCATCCCGACGATTCCGCTCAAATCATGTGGATCCTCTGGATCCAGCAGGGGAAATTGTTCCCGGATATCAATCACATCGCTATCAAAATCAAGAATATAAAAGAAAGCCAGTTCATTTCTGGAAAACAGGTGATGAATCCGACCGACCGTTTCGCTTGTCATCCTTGTGCATATTCCGAGTGATGGAAAATCATGAATTTGAATAAACGGGCGATAATCTTTTCCTGTCCCGATTCCTCGCCCTTCATCAATTCTGCGATGAAAAACATCTCCCGTCCATTTGCTTCGCGGTTTCGCCACTGCATCTCGCTCCTTTCCAGGTGGGATGCAGTTATTATAGCAAACTAATGTCTTTTGCTCAATATATTTGTTAGCTTTTATTGTATTTTATTGTTAAATAGTATTGTTTTAAATTTATAAATATGAAAATTATACAAATATAATGTTTTTGTTTGATATTAATGTCCTTCGTTGTGGTCATTTAATGTTTCTGTACA
>JAFXRG010000059.1 GCA_017526525.1 Clostridia bacterium
ACAAGGGCTCCGAGTGGTGGTGACAGTTGGACTCGAACCAACGACCCCATCGATGTGAACGATGTGCTCTACCGACTGAGCCATGCCACCTTGTTTTCCGCACCTGCGGGGAGAATCCCAGTTGGATAAATTGTTTCAGTCGTCCTACCGACTGAGCCATGCCACCATGCTGTGTATTCGCGGCAGTGATCCTCTGAACAAGCGGATCAACCGCTTTCGTGGGAACAAAAGGAATTATACCATGGGGAAGGAATTTGGTCAAGATGAATTTTATTTCTTTGACCGGAAACGGAAGATCGGAGAGAAAGCGACAAATTGAAAAAAACGGAGAAAAAAGATATAATTGGAAAAAGAATTCCCGGAACGGAGGGCGGACAGAGAATGAAATTCCTGCGTTGCATGCTATTGGTGATCCTGATGCTGTCAATGCTTTTTTCCGCGGCAGCAGCGGAAACAGCGGAAGACACGGGTTCGGAAGGGAATGGATTCAGCGGAAACGCCGCAAAAGAAGAGGTTTCCGTGCTGACGGGGAGCCCGGAGCTCCAGAAGGAGAAGAACATGATTTCCATTACCGTTGAAGGGAAGACCATGACCGCCGAACTGGAGGAAAATGCTTCCGCAGAGGCTTTCCTGAAGCTGCTTCAGGAGGGGGATCTCACGATTGAAATGGAGGATTACGGCGGCTTTGAAAAGGTCGGTCCGCTGGGATCCGCCATTGTACGAAGTGATGAGAGAATCACCACGGTGCCCGGCGACCTGATTCTTTATCAGGGCGACAAGGTAACCATCTATTATGCAGAAAACACGTGGACTTTTACGCGCCTCGGGCATATCACCGACGCAACGGCAGAAAACATGAAGGAGTTTCTGGGAAAAGGAAATCCCACGGTGGTTTTCTCCGCTGAAGCGGACGAGGAAATCCTGCCCGGGGATGTGAACGGGGACGGGACAGTGGACGGACGGGACTCCATCCGCCTGATGAAATATCTGGCGAAGGAAATTGATGAAGAAACCGGGAAGGTTTTTGAAATCCGGGAAAAGAACGCTGACCTGAACCAGGATGAAGAGGTGGATGAAAAAGACCTCATGCTGCTGATGAATGACCTTGCAGAGGCCGGGGAGAGATGATAAAATCAGCCATACGACAGATACAGGAGTTGGAAGAAGCATGAGCGATGAGAACAGGTTTTATCCTCCGGATCGCCGGCAGGTTGTGAAAATTATCCGGGGACTGATGGCAGCCATGTTTCCGGTGTGTTTCCGGCGTGATGATCCGGAGATGACGGACAGGCAGCTGATGGAGGAAACGACGATGCTGCTGCGCCGGGAAGTGTGCGCCGCCATATGCTTTCGTAAAAAATGCGATGAACAGCCGGAGGAGGAAACCCGGAAAATCTGTGATGCATTTGAAAAACGCCTGCCCGGGATCCGGAAGATGCTGCTGAAAGACGTTGAGGCTCTTTACGAAGGCGACCCGGCAGCGGAAAGCCGGGAGGAAGTTATGATCTGCTATCCGGGCTTCTTTGCGATATCCATTTTCCGCCTGGCTCATGAACTGTACCTGCTGAAGACGCCGCTGATTCCGCGGATTATGACGGAGTTTGCGCATGAAAAGACCGGCATAGATATTCATCCGGGAGCAACCGTGGGCGAATACTTTTTTATTGACCACGGAACAGGAACCGTGATCGGGGAAACCACCACCATCGGGAATCACGTGAAGCTGTACCAGGGCGTTACCCTGGGAGCCCGCAGTTTTGAACTGGACGAGAACGGAAACCCGGTGAAAAAAATCAAACGTCATCCGGATATCGGAAACAATGTGGTTATTTACGCCAACGCTACCATACTGGGCGGAGATACAAAAATCGGAGACGGGTGCGTGATCGGGGGAAACACATGGCTGACCCATTCGGTTCCTGCCGGGTCGACGGTTTCCTACAACGCGGTGGAAAACACCCGGAAATAACGGAATTTACCGGAGATATTCCCCGACCATCAGCTTCAGAAGCTGATAGGCCATGCTGCGGATACCGTATATCCGGTCCTGGTTTTCCTTGGGACTGGGGCAGTTGCTGACCATGGCAAAAACAAAGCGCGTTTCAGGATCAAAATACAGATTGCATAGAACGTTATCGATCATTCCCTGGTGACCGTAAAGCAAACGGTCGGGGAAGAGGGTCGGAACTTTCAGCCGCTGCATATTCAGGCCATCCACATCCACGGTGATGCCGCCTTTTCCTTTTTGGGAGGAAATCATCTCCTCCACGGTTTCCTTTTCCAGAATCTGTTTGCCCTGGTACATTCCGTAATCACAGAGCATGATGCCGATATTGCACAGATCGGTGCACCGCATCCAGCAGTTTCCGTAGGAATGGTAAAAATCCCGGTCCAGATCGATTTCATCATTATACTGGCGGATGACCTGCGAGGTGATTTTTGACGGATCCGCCAGGAATTTCGGGTCATAACCCGCATCCAGGTTCATGGGATCAAAAATCAGTTCGGAAACGGCGTCGTTCAGGCGCTTGCCGGTAATGGCCTCAATGATGCAGCCCAGAATGCCTGCGCCGTAATTGGAGTAATGGTAGGCGGTTCCGGGCTTTTCCTCATAGAAATAGGTATTGTTTTTCCGCGTTTCGACATTGATGTATTCCCGCATGGGAAGACGGTCGCTCATTTTCCAGATGCCCGAGGTATGGGTCATCAGCATGCGGGAGGTGAGCCCGACGGTGGGGTAGCGCCGGTTGGCCGCAAAGAAGGGTTCGTTTACACCGAGAATGGTACCGATGTTTTCATCCAGATCCAGCAGCCCCTGCTCCACCAGCTTCATAACAGCGGTGGCGGTAACCAGTTTGGAAACGGATGCAATGCGGTAGTAATTATCCGGGGTGACTTCAATTCCGTCTTTTTTGTTGAAATAACCGTAGCAATACTGATAGACAATTTTTCCGTCCCTGGCCGCAACGACTTCGCCGGAAATGGTTTTATAGCGCCTGAATTTGGCGGCTACCTGCTCATCCAGGGTAGGTCCGGTTTGCTCCTCTGCCGGAGCGGCAAGGGGGAGAAAGCAGAGCACGAGAAGAAAGACCAGCAGACGGCGAAGCATGCGCAGGGCTCCTTTCGGACGAAAAGATGAGGGATAAGCGGCCATCAGGCTTTATCCGGCGCAGGGTAGGCTTTTTTCCAGACGGAACGGAAGGCCAGGGCGATCCAGAGGCAGGCCAGAATGACCAGCAGGTGGCAGGCATCCGCCGGGAGCCAGGCAATATCGGAAAGCTTCTTTTCAAAAGCGGCAAATTCCATGGCGATAATGATGCCGATGGCACAGAGGAACTGAACGGCAGCCAGAAGACCGGACTTCAGCCGCTGTCCCTTCGGAAGGCGGCGGAGGCAGACCGCAAGAACGACGATCAGCGCTGCGGCACTGATGATTTCATTGGCTTTCACAAAGCCCTGCCAGGGGAGATACAGGATTTCCCCGCCGATCAGCATGCATTCCGTCACAATGGCGCCGCAGGCATGCAGCACAACAAACCAGACGGCTTTTCCGCCTTCCGCGGCACGGATGCCCCGGACCATGAAGGCGGCGGCTGCTGCCCACAGGGTTTGCAGGGAGAAAATTGCCCAGCACCAGGTATCATAGTAATTCATAACCGCGAAGGGGAAGCGTTCAAAGAAGGACCAGTCCTCCAGCGCCCAGACGCTGAAACGGCAGGTAAAATCCGTTTCTTCCGGAGAAAACCAGGTTTCAAGCGGCGCGCCTATTCCGAACTCCGTAATGACCAGGCCGCAAACCAGGCGGATGGCGGCAATCATCAGGAAGGCCGGAAAAACAACGGTGTCCGCGATTTTTGCGCCGGACTGACCCGTGATTTTTCCGGTAATACCGGCGGCCAGCAGCAGACCGGCGATGGCGCCCCAGAGCAGGAAACCGCCTTCGCCGAAGCGGAAAAATTTTCCGTAATCAGATTCCCCGATGATCACATCGGCAATCATCAGGCAATAGAAGAGGCGGGCGAGCACGAAACACAGGGGAACGGCAAGCACGACAAACCAGCTTGCGGTTTCCGCCTTCAGGCCGTGCTTTTTCATCTGCCAGGCCGTAAAGGCAAAGAAGAGAACCAGCAGCCCGGCCAGAATGAGGCCGAAAGGATAAAGGGTCAGAGCACCCAGACGAATCGGTTCCATATTTTACTCCTCGATTCCTTCTGCGGAGGCAAAATAAATGATATCGTTGATATCGCGGAGGTAGGAGTTGTCGTACAGTTTTTTGTCATGGGCAGCGATGTTCGCAGAGCCGCCGCCGTCCAGGTTGTAGGCCAGGAAAGCGTTGGGACACTGCTCCGCGACAAACTGGGCAAATTCCGCCATGGTGACGCCGGATTTCCGGTTTCCCTTGCCGTTGACAAAAACGATGGCATATTCCAGGTGACCGGTCTGGACAATCGCAATGCGCTGGATGGGGGTGGACCACTGGAAAAGCCCTTCGCCGGGATACTGGGCGACCTGGGACTGGGTGACATCCTGCACTTCCCCGTAGGCAACCAGGACCGGACCGATATTGAAGGTATCCAGGATGGTGCGGCCTTCCGGCGTCAGGTTTTCCGCAACATAGGCATCGATTTTTTCCTTTGTGGCGGCATACACCGCGTGGAAATCACCTTCGCTGTCGATGAGAAGCATATCATAGATGATATTATGCGGGGTATTGGTTTCGGCCCGGATCAGTTCTCCCTGACGGACCGTGTAGCCCTTATCCTTGGACTGCTTGTAAAAATCCCCGTTCATCACCACGATGGCGTTCTTTTTTTTGCCGATCTGGGCCGCGGGTGCGGCGGCGGAATCCGTATAGTTATCCCTGGAGAAGGCCGTGCGCAGCTGGGACACATGATTGATTTTAATGCGGACAACCCAGGTTTCATCCTTCACGCTTTTGCCGGCATAGGGACCGGAAGGAAGCCGGTGAGCCAGTTCACCGTGCTCGAAGGTGACCTTGATGGTGGAATCCTCATAGGAAAGAGGCTCCTTTTTCTTTTCATCCGCGAAGGTCCAGTTTTCTTCTTTCCAGGGCATGCCGCCTTCCTTCATGCTGAGCGGAAGGGCTCCGTTTTCAGCAACCAGTTCCGCGGAAGAGGAATAAGGATAGGAAAGCGTCAGGGCCAGGGAAAGAATCATTACGGCGGCGAGAATCCAGCGAAGAATGTTGCGGTTCATAGCAGGCGTTCCTTTCAGGGACAGAATTCATAAACATAAGAAATATATCACTTTTCAGGGCTTTTGTACAGGGCGGGGACCCGGGCAGGACGGCGGATTTGCTTGACGAAAGAAAGAAAAAAATGGTATAAGAATGAATCGGAAAAGACCGGGTGAAGGAGACGGAAATGATCGCGAAACGAATCCTGCAAGGAATTTGCCTGCTGCTGGCCGCCGCGCTGCTGGCCGGAAGCGCCTGCGCGGAGGTTTACATCAACCGGGAAACGCCGGAGGACTGGGAGGAGCGGGAGCTGCTCAGGATCTATGCGCTGTATGCGCTTGACTGCGATTCCTTTGTGCTGGAATGCGGCGGGAAAACCATGCTGCTGGACGGGGGAAACAGCCCGAAGGAGAAGGATCTTACGGACTTCCTGAAGGAACATGGCTGGACCCACCTGGACATGATTTTCAACAGCCATCCGCACGATGATCATATTGAAGCGGAATACTACGCCATTCGCCGCGGAACCATTACAACGGATGTTTTCATTTCCCCGTTCCGGGAGGATTATTCCTATTCCTTCCAGAAACGGGCTGTGAAGGCGCTGAAGGATAAGGAAATACCCTACCGCCAGATCCTCAACGGGGAGGAGCTGACGCTCGGCGGGGCCACGATGCTGCTGTACCGGTACGATCCGGGCACAAAAAAAATTGACGGCAGAAGCCTGACCATCAATGACATGAGCGGCGTGCTGTGGGTCCGTTTCGGCGAGGCGGCGATCCTGCTGACGGCGGACATCGGGGGAACCATCCAGAAAATGCTGGCGGACCAGTACGGCCCGGAGGGCCTGAAGGCGGATATCCTGAAGGCCCCGCATCACGGGAAAAACGCCGTCAACACGGACCTGCTGAAAACAGTGGACCCGAAGCTGGTGATTGTAACCGGCAAGGTGGCCCGGACCGACGATGTGATCCGCCAGATGAACCGGGCCGGTATTGCATGGAAGAGAACCAGCTACGGAAACATCCTGATGGAAACAGACGGGAAGGACTGGTATGTGAACCAGGAGTACCCGTCGGAACAGGTCAGGAAACAGGAGCAACAGGAACAGAAGAAGAAATAATCAGGTCCAGCAGCCGTCCAGGCGGACGACCTCACCGTTGAAGTATTCCGGCATTTCCAGCAGCCGGAAGGCGGCAGCGGCGGCCTCCTCCGGAGAAACGATATAACCCGCGGGAATCTGGGAAACGATTTCCGCGGTTTCTTTTTCCGAAAGGCGGGCGTTCATCCGGGTGTCCACAATGCCCGGTGCCAGGGCGTTTACCTGGATATGGGAAGGAGCCAGTTCCCGGGCCAGGGCCCGGGTGAAGGCGTTGACGGCGCCTTTGGAAGCACTGTAGGCGACTTCGCAGGAGGCGCCGCACAATCCCCAGACGGAGGAAATATTCAGGATTTTTCCGGAACCGGCAGAAACCATATCCGGAACAAAGGTATGGCAGGTATTATACAGTGAAGTCAGGTTGGTGCGGATCAGCGCGTCCCACTCCGCGGGATTCATGTCGGTAAGCAGGCCGGTCCACGAAACGGCCGCGTTGTTCACCAGTACGTTGACCGGACCGAAACGGGCCCGCAGGGATTCCACAAAGGCAAGGTCTCCCACGTCCCCCAGGGCGGAGACACAAAGAAGATCCCCCGCCCGGGATACGAGGCGGGAGGTCTCTTCCAATGCGGCGGCATCCGAGCCGCCGTTCAGTATGATTTTACTGTAACGCCCGGAGCGGGCGCATTCCAGCGCCAGCGCCCGGCCGATGCCCCGGGAGGCACCGGTAATCAGAAGGGTGCTCATATCAGTATTCAAAGACGGTGATGACCGCGCCCATGTTATCCAGGGAGGAAGAGTAGGTGCGGCAGCTCCGGGTCAGCTGGACATTGAAGGAAGGAGCGTCGCCCACATACTGGCGGTAGATTTCATATTTCAGCACGCCGTCCTCAAAGACTGCGATATGAGGATGCTCCTGCAGGAATTCAATATATTCCTCCATGCAGAAATCATAAAAATGCATGACGGCCGCGTTTCCCTTGCCGACATACCGGTAGAGGTTCAGCTGAACGGAAACGCCGGTTTTAAAGCTCTTGTCCTGGGTTTCCGGAAGCGGCCAGCCGGACTGGGGGAAACGGAACACCAGGCCGTACTTCCAGCAGTTGCGGTTCATCCATTTGGCCTGTTCCGTAGTGGAATACTTGGCGTTGCCGGTTTCGGCATTTCCTTTTTCATACAGGCGCAGCGTGAAGGAAAGACCGGAGTTGAACTCGCTGGTGCCGGGATAGTTGACTTCCTTCTTGGTGGCGGCGATCAGCGCTTCCCCGGAATAACGGGAGGAAAGCTTTTCCATGCGCTTCTGGAAATAGGCGTTCTGGGTTTCCCAGGAACGGTAGCCCTCGCTCACCAGGTAGTGCTCAAGGCCTTCTGCCCGGGCCGCCTCGATCGCCTGCATCAGGGCATCGGAAGCAACGGGGAAGAGGGAAACGTTATAGTCGCTTACCTGCACCTTGGTGTTGCCGCCGAGATACTTGCCGACGCTGGTGACTTTCGAGTCGTCAAAATCCGCCGGACGGGAATGCCATTCGTTGAGCAGCAGCATGCCGCCCGCCATCAGGTCAGCCCGGGTCATGGTGGACGCCGTCTGGTTCTCCAGGGGATAATTGCTCAGGTCGATGACGTCCAGGCCTTCGGATTTGTGTTCAGGCCAGGCGGGGTTGCTCGGCGCTACGGCCTTCTGGTTCTGCAGCTCCGTGATGGCAGCGCTGTAATCTGCCATGATCTGAACATTTTCCTGGTTCACCTGGTCCTGACGCTTTTTCAGATCCGCGGCGGAAGCCTTCCGGATGGGATCGGTAATCAGCGGTTTCACCAGAAAGCAGCCGACAGCCAGGGCCGCCGCCAGGACAGTGATGATCAGAACCACCGGTACAGCCTTACTCTTTTTTCTCCTGCTCATGGATTTACACCTGCCTCAATTGTATTCTGGACCCTTTTTATACAAACGTATTTCATGTATCCGAAAATGAATCCTTAATAATTTCGTCACAGGATTGTAAGATTCCTTCTTTTTCTGAAGGAAATGATAAAAATATCAGAAAAAGAAGCTTACATCCGCTCAGGCGCTTCAATTCCGATCAGATACAGACCGGTGCGGATCACCGAACGGGCGGCATCGGTGAGGGCGACCCGGGCAGCGGCGCCGGCGGGCTCACCGTCAAGGATCCGATGCTCATAATAATACTTATTGAACGCCTGGGCGATATCGGTCACCGCCCGGGTGATCATGCTGGGTTCGTATTTCTCCGCGGCTTCACGGATAACCTCCGGGAAGCGGGAGAGGAGCCGCAGAAGGGCCTGGGCCTCATCATCCGTGAGGGCGGACCAGTCCGGCGTGACATCGGCAAGGCTGCCGGCTTTGCGCAGGACGCTGCAGCACCGGGCGTGGGTATACTGCACATAGGGACCGGATTCCCCGTCAAAATTCAGCGCCCGGTCCCAGCGGAAATCGATATCCTTGATCCGGTTGGCGGACAGATCGGTATAAACAACGGCGCCGATGCCGACCTGGCGGGCCACTTCGTCCTTGTTTTCCAGGTTCGGGGATTTTTCCTCAATGATCTCCCGGGCCTTGACAACGGCCTGATCCAGCAGATCCTCCAGGTGAACCACGTTGCCTTTGCGGGTGGAAAGGGCTTCGCCTTCAAAGCTGATCATGCCGAAGGCAACATGCACGCAGTCTTTTGCCCAGGGGTATCCCATTTTTTCCAGCACGCGGAATATCTGGCGGAAGTGCAGATCCTGCTGATAGGCAACCACGTAGAGGCATTTGTCAAAATGGTAGGTATTCTGCCGGTAAATGGCGGCGGCCAGGTCCCGGGTGGCGTAGATGGTGGCGCCGTCGCTTTTAATGATCAGGCAGGGAGGCATATGGTCCTCTTCCAGATCCACAACCCAGGCACCCTGGGACTGGACCAGCAGGCCTTTGTCCCGCAGTTCCTGAATCACGGGCTCCATTTTGTCGATGTAGAAGCTTTCCCCGGCATAGCTGTCGAAAGTAACGCCGAGCGTGTCGTATACTTTGGCGGCGTCCCGGAGGGTAACATCCTTAAACCAGGTGAAGATTTCCATGGCTTCGGGATCGCCGTCCTCAATCTTTTTGAACCAGGCCCTTCCTTCATCCTCCAGGGCGGGATTCTCTTCAGCTTCCTTATGGAAACGGACATACAGCTCCGTCATGGCGTCAATGCCCCGGGCTTCCACATCCTCCCTGCTGCCCCATTTTTTGTAGGCGCAGATCATTTTGCCGAACTGGGTTCCCCAGTCGCCGAGGTGATTGATGCCTACCGTGGTGTAGCCCAGGAAATCGTAAATCCGCTTCAGGGAATGGCCAATCATGGTGGTGGACAGGTGGCCGATGTGGAAACGCTTGGCAATGTTAATGGAGGAATAATCCAGGCATATGGTTTTGCCGGCACCCAGATCCGAAGCGCCGTAGCGGTCACCGGCGGCCAGCAGGGCCGCCATGGTTTCCGCGGCAAAATTGGCCCGGTTCAGGAAAAAATTCATATAGCCGTTGACCGGGCGGACGGAAGCGGTGCTTTCCTGCGTCCAGGCAGCGCAGAGCTCTTCCGCGATTTTCGGCGGGGCCATCCGCAGGGATTTGGCCAGCCGGAAGCAGGGAAAGGCATAATCACCCAGCGCCGGATCCGGCGGGACGGCCAGAAGGCCGCGCAGCTCCTCCGCGGAAGGAAGACCTTCGGCTTCGGGCCAGCGGGATTTCATGCATTCGGCAATCAGGGCTGCGAGACGGGTAATCGTATCCATGTTTCCTCCAGATATAAAGATCAGAATCCGGCATTCAGGGGGAAGAATCCCCGCAAAAAACCAATTTATATTATCACAAAATGGTTAAATAAGGCAACTCTTCATTGACATTGAAAGGCCGGAAGCATATAATTCAAAGGTACGAGTCTGACTGTTTTTTTTCGCACAGCTTTGCGGGGGAAAAACGGTTCGCAATACAAATCAGGAGGTAAGTTCATGTCCATCAAACTGACTATTGACGGCAATACCGCCGTCAGCCATGTTGCGTACGCATTCAGCGATGTGGCAGCAATTTATCCCATCACTCCTTCTTCCCCGATGGCGGAAGTTGCGGATGAGTGGGCGGCCCACGACCGGAAAAACCTTTTCGGACAGACGGTCCGTATTGCCGAAATGCAGAGTGAAGCCGGTGCGGCCGGTGCAGTGCACGGATCCCTTTCCGCCGGTGCCCTGACCACCACCTTCACGGCATCCCAGGGCCTGCTGCTGATGATCCCCAACATGTACAAGATCGCCGGCGAGCTGACGCCCGCTGTCTTCCATGTCAGCGCCCGCGCCCTGGCGTATCACGCCCTGAACATTTTCGGTGATCACAGCGACGTAATGGCCTGCCGGCAGACCGGTTTTGCCATGCTGGCCAGCAACTCCGTCCAGGAAGCTCACGACATGGCGCTGGTTGCCCATCTGGCGACCCTGAAGAGCTCCGTGCCCTTCCTGCACTTCTTCGACGGTTTCCGCACCAGCCACGAAATCCAGAAGATCGACGCCATCGACAACAAGAACAATTATGAAGAGATCAAGGCCCTGGTGCCCTGGGACAAAATCGAAGAGTTCCGTGCCCGCGCCCTGAATCCCGAACATCCCCATCAGGCAGGTACCGCCCAGAACAGCGATATCTACTTCCAGGGCCGTGAAGCCGGGAACAAATTCTACGACGCCGTGCCCGCCATCGTGGAAGAGTGCATGGACCAGGTA
>JAFXRG010000060.1 GCA_017526525.1 Clostridia bacterium
ATCATCGGTCTGGATACGGAAAATGATCCCATTGAGACCGTAAAGGATGAAGTCCGCGCGATCCTGGAGAAGAACGGCGTCACCTATCCCAATGTGATCCAGCCGAAGGGAAATCCCATTCTCGACAACGTCCGCGGCTATCCGACCACCTTCTTTGCAGACAGTGAGGGTAAAATCCTGACGACGCCCATTTTGGGCGTTCGTGTGGACAAGTACGAGTCTACTGTCGACCAACTGCTCAGCGGCGTCCCGGTCGACACGGGGGACCAGGCTGGTGCCGCGAAGAACGACATCGGGGCGTACCGGGTCTTCGTCTACGACATGGACGGCCATCCCGTCGAAGGCGCGATCATCCAGCTGTGCGACGAGACCACCTGCGCCTTCCAGCCCACAAATGCCGACGGCATTGCCACCTTCAGCACCGAAGAACAGAAGGTCTATGACATGCACGTCCTGAAGGTACCGGAAGGCTACGCACCAGATCAGGGCGAGTACAAAACGATGGAGACATATTCCGATGTGTCCGTATTCCTGAAGAAGACAAAATAATAAAGGAGAAAACCAATATGAAAAAGAGCCTGCATAAGCTCCTGGCGGTCCTGACGGCGCTGACGCTGCTGACGGGCTGCTGCACCGCGCTGGCAGAGGAGGCGGAAACAACCGCCGACACACTGGAAAACCATACTGTGACAGGGGTTTCCTTTCCATTCCTGCTGCAGATGGAAGACGCGGATGGAGCGCCAACGGAAAGCGAGATGAAGCTTTACTTCGTGGACGGCGGGGATATTCCCTATGTTGCGCTGTCCGAATACACGCAGTTTCTTTCGAATCTGCTGGAACGGCACGATAAGAAAGGCATCGTTTACGAAACCGGCAGCGATGGAGAAGGCGAGCTGCGCCATTATACAGCGACCCGCCCCGATAATGGCAGCACACTCTATGTCTTTCCGGATAAGGACCTGATACTGTTCAGCAATTACAACACCTTCACCCAGTCCGTTGGCGCGAAAATCATGGTTTCCACAATGGATCTGCCGGAAGCGGAAACCCTTTCACCGATCAAACAGGCAGTGAACGCGGCCGCGACGGAGCAGACCGGCGAAAACGGGCAGGAAAGCCCTGAGCCGGAAGCTGCCGACGCTGAAGACTCCGAAGCAGTGGAAGAAACTTCTGAGGAAACCACGGTTTCAAGCATGTTTGCTCTGAAGCCTGGTATGTACCTCAACCGCGCCGGGGACGAGATTGCGCTGAACCTGGCTGACTATCAGATTGACATTGTTGAGGCAGACGGAGAATGCTATATTCCCTTTCAGACCCTGAACGACCTGCTGGTCAGCGATGAATATGTGTATGTTGTCTTCACAGGGGAAAAGATCATCGGCGCCGGCTACAACTGCTCCTTCATCGATTCGATGGATGCCGCGCCCAAGCACGACGTGAGCGAAGAATATGCCCGGTTCAATTTCCATGAACTGAGCCTGCTGCTGGACTGCAAATACGGTCTGAAGCCGGAACACAACATCGAAAGCTTCGGAAAGTTTTTTGTGAACAATCCTGAACTGTTTGAGAACCTGATCAGCTCCAACCCTATGAAATCGAGCCTGGCGATTGCCAACCTGACCTACACCTTTTTTGACGACCTGCACAGCGGATTCAAGAGGGGGTCCTACCTGTACGAACGGAACGCAACGATGGAAAGCAGTGTCATCCGCGCATATTTAGGCCCTTCCATCTTAAATTACAGCCGGAGAAATGCAATTTACAGAGATGCGCGGAAGGCGGTTTACCGGGCCTGGGTTCCCGGCTATGAGGAAGTGGGTGATACCGCATTCATCACCTTTGATCATTTCACTGTCGATCGAAAGGATTACTATAATCCGTCCATTGACCGTGATAATCCCAGGGACACGATTGACCTGATCATCTATGCCAACAGTCAGATCAGGCGGGAAAACAGCCCCATCCGGAATATCGTGCTGGACCTGAGCCTGAACGGCGGCGGCGACGCGACGGCAGCAATTTTCGTGATATCCTGGTTCCTAGGCGAGGCGGATATAGCGCTGCGCGACACCTTTACGGGCGCGGAAAGCAATGCCGTCTATCTGGCTGACGTCAATCTGGACGGAGAGTTTGACGAGCGGGACAACGTGGCGAGCGGCTACCGGCTCTACTGCCTGACCACGAACAGTTCATTTTCCTGCGGCAACCTGGTGCCCGCGGCCTGCCGCGCTTCCGGCATCGTGACGCTGATCGGCCAGACAACAGGCGGCGGATCCTGCGTGGTGCAGCCCTGCACGACGGCCGAGGGAGCCATTTTCCAGATGTCCGGAAACAAACAGATCTCCATTATCCGGAACGGCTCCTTCTATAACACCGATGCCGGCGTGGATCCCGATTTCCGCTTGGAAAAGGCTGAATCCTTCTATGACCGTCCCGCGCTGGCGGAGTATCTGCATAACCTGAAATAATCTTTTCCGGGCCGTAAACAGTCCAGTTTGCGGCCCTTTTTCAGAAATTCCGGGATACCGGGGGTGTATCGATGATGAGAAGCAAAGTGTATGCCAAGCTGACCGAAGAGAGGGAACTTCAGGACACAACAAAGCTTGACGATTACGCCAAGTCCAGGTTCAGCGCCTGAAAAACGCATACAATCTACCAAGCCCGTTATCCTCCGCTGGGTAACGGGTTTTTCATGTCCATCATTTCAACAAGTTGTTCGTATTCTCTCGCATAAACAGAGCGACCGGGTTGTACGGACAGCACTTCCCTTTTTATCAGTTTTTCAGGCACTCCATCCGTTGATTTTTGACGACCGTTTTGACGACTTACTTTACGTGTTACTACGTGTTTTTACGTGCTAATAGGTACAGAAGATGTAATATGTGGTCAAAATGCAAAAATTGCCAAAAACCCACAGGGCCTTGAAACATAAAGAAAAGAAGCACTTTTCAGTGCTTCCCTCTTGGTGAGCCCGGCGGGATTCGAACCCACGACCTTTTGATTCGTAGTCAAACACTCTATCCAGCTGAGCTACGAGCCCACGACTGTCGTAACAGTTTTATCATGATATCATGCCCTTTGATACGTGTCAAATCTTTTTTTCAGTGTGCCGGTGAGATATAATAATATGAATATTGATGCGGAGGCGAGCATGGGTTACGAACTGAAATCCGCCCGGTACCTGGCCCGGGATGTGCTGCGGCAGGCCCTTCCTGCGGGAGGAATCGCCGTGGATGCCACCATGGGCAACGGTCATGATACCCTGTTTCTGGCGGAACAGGTCGGAGAAACCGGACATGTCTACGCCTTTGATATTCAGGCGGACGCGCTGGTTTCCACCCGGGCCCTCCTTGAAGCAAACGGCGTGGCGGACCGGGTAACCCTGCTGCACCGGAGCCATGCCGATCTGGCAGAGGCGGTTCCGCAGAAAGCGGATGCCGTGGTCTTTAACCTCGGCTGGCTTCCCGGAGGCGATCACCGCATCACCACCCTCTGCGCCTCCACGGAAAAGGCAGTGCTCAGCGCCCTGGAGCTTTTGCGGCCCTGCGGCGTGGTGACCATCTGTGCCTATCCCGGGCATGAGGAAGGAACGCGGGAGCTTGACATGCTGGTGCGCCTGGTTTCCGCCTTGTCCAACCGGCAGTACAATGCCCTGCGGCAGTCCTTCCTGAACGCCGGCGAAGGTGCTCCGGAGTGCTTTGTGATTCAGAAGCTGAATTCGAAATAAGACCCGAATACAGAACCGGTTCCGGTTCTTTTCCGAAAGGATACCGTATGACAAACAGACAGCGCAGCCTGATCGGCGGCATTTCAGTGTTGGGTATCGCCGGGCTCATCTGCAAAATGGTAGGTGTGCTGTACCGCATTCCGCTGGCCAATATGATCGGCGGCCAGGGCCTGGGACTTTATCAGCAGGTCATGCCGTCCTACAATCTGCTGCTGGCCATAACCTCCGCGGGAATTCCCGTGGCGATTTCAAGAATGGTTTCCCACTATGTGACCATCGGCGAACACGGCAACGCCCGCAGGGTGTTCCGCACCGCCATCAAACTGCTTACGGTGCTGGGCATCATCACAACGGCGATTCTTTTGCTGCTGTCCCGGTTTATTGCGTCTCAGGTCGGCACCCCGGAAGGATACCTGAGCTATATGTGCATCGCTCCTTCCTTGTTCTTCGTCTGTGTCATGAGCGCCTACCGGGGATATATGCAGGGCATGCGGCGCATGATGCCCACAGCGGTCAGCCAGCTGATCGAGCAGGTCGGCAAGGTGGCCGTTGCCCTGCCCTTCGCTTCCATTGGCTTTGCCCGCGGCGGGTGGACCATGGGAAGCGCCGGCGCCCTTCTGGGCACCTCCCTGGCGGAATGCATCGCCATGTTTTATATGATCATCCGCTGCCATTTTGTAAAGCCTGAACCCCCGGCCCCGCAGGAGCGCCCGGTTTCCGGCCGCACGCTGGCAAAGCGGATCGTCCTGATCTCCATCCCGATTACCCTGGGCGCCTGCATCGTACCGCTGGCCTCCACCATTGACTCCGCCATGCTGAAAAACCTGATGATGAGCACCGGCATCGCGGCGGAGGATGCCACGGTCCGCTACGGGATTTACAGCGGCATGGTCATCACCATGATCAATGTGCCCACCGCCCTGGCCATGGCAATGTCCACCAACCTGGTGCCTTCCATCGCGGCCGGAATGGCCCGGAAGGATCCGGTTCACGTGGCCCGGGAAGCGGGCACCGGCCTGCGCATTGCGTCGGTGGTCGGTTTCCCCTGCTCCATCGGCATGAGTTTGCTGAGCCGGCCGATCATCTTCCTGTGCTATGGCGACAGCCCCAAATACACCTTTGACCAGCTGATGCTGGGCGGCGATCTCCTGTCTTTTTCCGCCATGACCATCATCCTCTTTACCATGGTGCAGGCCACCTCCGGCATTCTGCAGGGCGCCGGAAAGCAGAAAATCCCCATGCTGACGCTGATTGCGGGCGTTGTCTGCAAAATCGCGCTCAACGCTTTCCTGGTCAGCCGGCCGGACATCAATATCCACGGAGCCCCGATCGCGTCGCTGACCTGCTATACGGTTTCCATGATTCCGAACCTTTACTATTCCTGCAAATACACCGGATACCGTTTCTCCGTCGGGGATGTCATCCTGCGGCCCCTGGGAGCCTCCGCCGTCATGGGCGCGGCGGTATGGGCTGTATATACCTTCGTTTTCGGAGGGGAAAAATGCCTGCATGTTTCCGGCCTCACCGCCCGGCTGCTGCCGGTGGTTGGAACCATGGTCGTGGGCATCGCGGTCTATCTGGTGGCCGCGTTCCTGCTGAAAGCAATCCGCAAGGAAGACCTGCCGGCCCGTTTCCGCAGAAAGGCCTGAGCTGGAGGGATGTACCGGCCAAAGGCCCGGTTGCCGCTAATCTTTGAAAAACCGGAGGCGCTGTACCTGCAGTCCCGGGCGGACCGCCCTGGAACTGCTGCCCCGGATGAGGATACGCCATGATCAGACTGCAGCATATCGAAAAAGAAACCTACCGGAAGATTCTCCGGCTGACGCTGCCGATTATCCTGCAAAACCTGCTGAGCGCCGCGGTAAACTCCGCGGACGTGGTGATGCTGAACTATATCGGCCAGGCGCATATTTCCGCCGTTTCCCTGGCAACCCAGTACGCTTCCGTGCTGTTTATGATCCTGTACGGCCTGGGAACCGGCGTAACCATGCTGAGCGCCCAGTATTACGGCAAGGGAGACCTGCGGGCCGTGAACGCCGTGGAAGGTATCGCCCTGCGGTTCTCCGCCGGCACCGGCCTGCTGTTTGCGGCAGCGGCGCTGTGTTTCCCGGAAGCGATGATGCGGGTGTTCACGCCGGACGCGGAGCTGATCCGCATCGGCGCAGGATACCTGCGGAATGTTTCAGTCGCATATCTTTGCTGGGGCCTGATTGAAACCTATCTGGCCACGCTGCGTTCCGTAGGGCGCGTGGCGGTCAGCACCGCCCTGAACACCTCTGCCTTCACGCTGAATATTATACTCAATGCCGTCTTTATTTTCGGCACCCCGGAGGGCTCTCCCCTGCACGGCGCCCCCGGCGTGGCGCTGGCCACTTCCATTTCCCGGCTGGTGGAGCTGATCCTGACGTGGATCGTTTCCGCCCGGAGCCGGGAGATTAAGCTGAAACTGTCTTACATGCTGCTCCGCAGCAAAGTGCTGTTCCGGGATTTTCTGAAAATGGCCATGCCCGCGACGCTGAACGACGTTTCCTGGGGCCTTGCCTTCTCCATGTATTCCGTGATTATCGGGCAGTTCCTCGGCGAGGATATGGTGGCAGCAAACGCCTTTACCTCCCTGGTGCGAACCTTCGGCACGGTGCTGTGCTTCAGTGTGGCCAGCGGCGGCGGGATCCTGATCGGGCAGCTGCTGGGGGACGGAAAAATGAAGGAAGCGGAAAACGGAGCCAGCGCGGTCATGCGGCTGACCATCCTGACCGGAGCCGTCGGCGGCCTGATTGTGCTGGCCTCCACGCCGCTGGTGCTTCGGTTTGCCGATCTGACGGAGCTGGGAAAAACCTACCTGCGGGGAATGCTCCTGATCAACACCTATTATGTCATGGGTCAGGCGGTAAATACCACGCTGATTGCGGGCGTTTTCCGGGCCGGCGGGGACAGCCGTTTCGGCTTTGTCTGCGACACCATTGACATGTGGGCCTACGCGGTTCCGCTGGGTTTTCTGGCTGCCGGCGTCCTGAAGCTTCCGCCCATGTGGGTATATTTTCTGCTATGCACAGATGAGTTTGTCAAATGGCCCTGGGTCATCGGCCATTACAGAAGCAAAAAATGGCTCCGGAACATTACCCGGGAAAACGCGGTGGAATAAAAACCTGCACTCCGGATTATGGTTTTTCTTCCCGGCCGGGAACGGTTTTGCCGCCTGTCCGGGATAAATGAAAGAAGGTTCAGAAGAATGACAGGGCTTGGAACCATCATCAACGGCGCGGCCATTGTGGCCGGCGGCCTGGCGGGGCATTTTGCCGGAAGGCTTTTCCGCCGGGAGCAGCAGGAGTCCCTGATGACTGCCTGCGGAATCAGCGTCATGTTCATCGCGGTCGCCGGTGCCATGCAGGGAATGCTCCGTGCGGACGGCGAAATGCTTGTCAGCGGCAAATCCATGCTCGTTGTCCTCTGCCTTGCTTTGGGAACAATCCTCGGGGAAGTCATCGGCATTGAGCAGGGGTTCGAGCGCTTTGGCGAATGGCTGAAAAAGAAAACAGGCAACGAAGGAGACCGCAGTTTTGTCAACGCGTTTGTCACGGCCTCCCTCACGGTCTGCATCGGCGCCATGGCCATTGTCGGCGCGATTCAGGACGGAATCTCCGGTGATTTCTCCACCCTTGCGGTAAAGTCAGTGCTGGATCTGATCATTATTGCTGTCATGACGCCCTCCCTCGGAAAAGGCTGTGCCTTTTCCGCCATCCCGGTGGTCCTTTTTGAAGGAGGCATCACCCTGCTGGCCAGGCTGCTTGCTCCGGTCATGACGGAAACCGCTGTGGCATATTTGTCGCTGATCGGTTCCGTGCTGATCTTCTGCGTCGGCCTGAATATCGTCTGGGGCAAAAAGGTCCGGGTTGCAAACATGCTGCCGGCGGTAATCCTGGCGATTGCCGCGTCCTATATTCCCTGGACCTTCTGATCCGAAGCCCTGTTAATAGGATACTTCAATGCTGCTGCCGTTCTTTTTGATCTGCAGCGGAATCCGGTAGGTGTTCCCTTCCGGGTCCGTCAGGATAATGCCTGCAGGCCGGTTGATATCTTTAATCATCACCCGGCACATCGGCGAGATTACATCCTCACCCGGCGTCAGCGATACGGTTCCGTTTTCCGGATCCTCCAGCGCCGCGGTCCATTCTTCCGTAATCGGATACTTTTCCCAGTCCAGTCCGATATTCATCTCATAGTTCCGGCCCGTTCCGTTCCGGAACTGCAAAAACAGGCAAAAGGCAAGCGCCAGCACAGCAATCCCGGACGCGATGAGTCTGGGATTGCGTTTGTGCAGCACGGCGACAATCAGCAGCGGCACCGTTCCAAAGCAGAACAGTGTGGAAACCAGGAATTTCGGAGGCTCGCTGAGCAGGGTTTTCAGGTAATCGCTGCCGAGGAAAACCAGGCCGATCAGCGCCACGGAAAGAATCAGGCTGCCCAGGATGTCATCCCGCTTGATAAACCATGCAATAAAGCCTCCCGGGAAAGTGGCCAGCGTCCAGTAAAACCAGTAGGGATAGTAATACCGGAAAAGCCCGAATCCCATGCTGTTGAACGGCACCTGGACCAGGTACACCAGCGGCTGTGAAATCAGGAAATAAACAAAGGTCTTGCATGCGGCATCCAGCGGTTTCTCGCAGTTCACCACCACAAGAATGGCCAGCAGGATCCACGCCTCAAAGGTCACCGCAATCTGCCGGAAGGAGCTTCCGTCCGGCACCAGCAGCGCAATCAGCCCGGTAATCAGGCCGGAGATTACGGCAAACAGAATCAATACAGGCCAGGTCATTTTGATTCCGCCAAAGATTTTTTTCATCATTTTCCTTGTTTCCATCCCTTTTGATCTTTGATAAACCGGAGACCTGCGGGAAGCTTTCCCGTAATTTCCGGTTCCGCAGGCTATCATACCACATCTCCGGAATACTGTGCATCCCTTCCGTCCGGTGGAAAGTTTTCCGGCGTTTCGCTTTCCGGTCAGAAATATGGTATAATTCCGTTATCAGCAAAGAAAGGAAAAAATCCAAATGCAGTACAGACGACTGGGAAAAACCAATCTGATGGTCAGCGAAATCGGCTTCGGCGGCGAATGGCTGGAGCGCCACGGGGAGCAGGAATCCGTTGCGCTTCTGAAGTACGCCCACAGCAAGGGCATCAATATTCTCGACTGCTGGATGCCGGATCCGAAATCCCGGGATATCATCGGACAGGCCATTGAAGAGGACCGTTCCGGATGGTATGTGCAGGGGCATATCGGTTCCACTTATCAGAACGGGCAGTACACCCGCACCCGGGACGCGGAGCAGTGCCGCATCGCCTTTGAGGATCTGCTAGCCCGGCTGCGGACGGATTATATCGACCTGGGCATGATCCATTATGTGGACCGGGAGGATGACTGGGCCCTGGTTTCCCGTCCCGGCCCCTATCTGGACTACGTGCTTGAGCTGAAAGCCCGGGGCGCCATTCGCCATATCGGATTGTCCACCCACAATCCGGTCATTGCGAAAAAGGCCGCCGAAAGCGGTCTTGTGGAAATGATCCTTTTCAGCGTAAATCCGGCCTTTGACCTGATGCCGCCCACCGATGAGATAGAAAACTATTTTGCGGACCAGTATGCCCAGGGCTTGAATGGGGTGGATCCCGTCCGGGTCGAAATGTACAAAGTCTGTGCACAGCAGGATGTGGGAATCACCTGTATGAAGCCCTTTGCCGGAGGCCGGCTTTTTTATGCGGAGCGTTCCCCCTTCGGCGCGGCGCTGACGCCGGTTCAGTGCATTCATTATGCCCTCACCAAGCCGGGGGTATCCTCTGTGCTCTGCGGTTATGATACGCCGGACCAGGTGGATGCCGCCGTTGCCTATGAAACCGCTCCCGACAGTGAAAAGGATTATGCCACCGCTCTTGCCCGGGCGCCCCGGCACCGTTTCATCGGCGGCGAATGCACCTACTGCGGCCATTGCAAACCCTGCCCGGCGGAAATAGATATTGCCATGGTCAACAAGCTGTATGATCTGGCGGTCATGCAGCCGGAGGTTCCCGCCTCCCTGCGGCAGCACTATCTGTCCCTGGAGCACGGGGCGGACGAATGCATCGGCTGCAGGGGCTGTGAAAGCCGCTGCCCCTTCGGCGTCCGGGTGGCGGATCGGATGGCCCGCGCCGCGGAATTGTTCGCCTGATCCTCCCCGGAAAAACGAATCCCGGCCTCGCGGCCGGGGTTCTTTTTGTTCAGCTCCAGAGCCTGTCATGGGACCAGCTGCGGTTCCAGCGGCTCGTTTCCGCCCACAGTTCCGGATAATCCGGATGCAGATGCTCCCGCAGCACCTCGTCGTTGTAATCCTCAATGCCCAGGCCGGGTTTGTCCGGAACCTCAATAAACCCGCGGTTCACAATCTTTGCCGGCGCTCCGGTCACCATGCTGTCCCACCAGGGCACATCCACGGAATGGTTTTCCAGCACATAGAAGTTCTGCGTGGCGGCAGCGGCGTGAACGCAGGCATATGCGGAAACGGGGCTTTCCGCCATGTGAATGGCCATGGCCGCGCCGCAGCGCTCCGCCAGGTCGCCGATCCGCTTGGTTTCCAGGATTCCGCCGGAGGTCAGGATGTCCGGATGAATCACGCCGACCGCCCGGTTGTTCAGCAGCGGTTCAAATCCTTCGGCCAGGAAGATGTCCTCCCCGGTGCAGATGGGCACGGTGGTGCTTTCACGAAGCCGCCGGTACTGTTCCGTATACTGCCAGGGAATCATGTCCTCCGCCCAGGCAATGTTGTATTTCTCAATTCTTCTGCACAGCCGGATACAATCCTCAACGCACAGGTGCCCGAAATGGTCAATGGCCAGGGGAACCTCATAGCCGATCACGTTCCGGACTTCCCGCACGTATTCCTCCAGCAGGTCCAGTCCTTTTTCCGTAACGTGAATTCCCGTAAAGGGATGCGGCACGTTGAAAAGGTCATAGGCGCGCCGGTACGCTTCCTCCGCGTTTTCCGGCACCGTGTTTCCGCCGGCCCAGGACAGCCCCTCCTGCGCGTTCATTTCTTCCATGAGCCCCAGCGGCGCGCAGATCGTTCCCGGAATTCCCTTCAGGATTCCCAGCCCCAGGTCCATTTTCAGGAACGTAAATCCGAGCTCCATGCGGGCCTTCAGCGCCCTTCCCATATCCGCCCCGGTATGCTTTCCTTCCACGTCCGTGTCGCAGTAAACCCGGATGCGGTCCCGGTATTTTCCCCCCAGCATCTGATACACCGGCACCCCGTAAGCCTTTCCGGCAAGATCCCACAGGGCCACCTCAATGCCGCTGACGCCGCCCCCCTGCCGGGCCGGACCGCCGAACTGCCGGATCCTCCGGAACAGCTTTTCCACGTTGCAGGGGTTTTCTCCCAGAATGCGGCTTTTCAGCATTTCCGCAAAAACCCGGTTTCCGCCGTCCCGCACCTCGCCGAGGCCGGTAATGCCCTGATTGGTATAGATTTTCATCAGCGTGCAGTGCATGGGCGCGCCGATCACATCCGTGAAACGAATATCTGTAATCTTCAGCTCGCTTGGTGCAGAGCACCGGTTGAAGGTACCGGTCCGTTCCTGTTCCATGATCTGGTTCCTCCCTTATGGTTTGATTCTTTCTCTTTATTTCTGCCGTTTTTCTCCTCTGCTGGTATATAATTCGAGGAAACCGGAACAATTCCCCATTCCTTTCGGAAAAATTTTTTATCTTTTTTAAAAAACCAGTTGACAGAACCAATTATATGTGATAAAACTATATTGCATCAAAGATATTGAAAGGGGATTTGATTATGAGCACTGTATATGATTTCAAAGTAAAAGACCGTAAAGGCAATGAGGTCAGCCTCTCCGACTACAGCGGCAAGGTGCTGCTGATCGTGAACACCGCAACCGGCTGCGGCTTTACTCCCCATTATGAGCCGCTGGAAGCCATGTACAAAGAAATGAAGGACCAGGGTCTTGAAATTCTGGACTTCCCCTGCAACCAGTTCGCCAACCAGGCCCCCGGAGATGCGGACGAGATTCATCAGTTCTGCACCCTGAAGTTCGGCACGGAATTCCCGCAGTTTGCAAAGATCGATGTCAACGGCGAAACCGCGGATCCGCTGTTTGTTTACCTGGCTTCCGAAAAGCCCTTCAACGGTTTCGGCAAGGGGCTGAAGAATGCCGCCCTGAACAAATTTGCTTCCATGAACAACAAGAAGTACGGCGACAAGACCTACATCGGCTGGAACTTCACCAAGTTCCTGGTCAACCGTGAAGGCAAAGTGGTCGCCCGCTTTGAGCCCACTGCCGATATGAGCGAAGTTCGCGACGCTGTGGCCGCGGAGCTCAAAAAGTAATACTCTTTCCTCTTCCTTTCCTTTTTTTCCGGTGGCATCGGTTTCTGATGCCGCCGTTTTTTTACATCTCTTTCCATTCATGGTAAAATAGACCCGGAAATTGCTCCGCCTGACCGTCGGAAGGAGAATGAAAATGAAAAAAGTGGTTTTGTGGCTTCTGTCCCTGGTGCTGATGCTGTCCGCCGTTCCGGCCGGCGCCTCGTCGTCGCGCACGCCGGAGGAGGTTATTGAGCAACTCGCCGTGCCGCTGGCCGTCGCTAATGACGGCAGTGTTGCCGTCAATCCGGAGTATTCCGCCGGCGAACTGGCAGAAATCCTGCAGGCCCTGCGGGAATCCGGCCTCACCCTGGCAGACAATAATTATCTGGTGCAGATGGAAAGCACCGGCCGGGGATACAATGAGGAAGAAACCATCATGGAAATCTGCCGGCAGATTTACGGCGGAAACATCATGACCTGGCCGCTGGAGCGGCAGGACTGGTTTGAACGCCTGACGACGCAGATCGGCTTCACGGATACCTATACGCCCCGTCTGCCGGGAAAGGACAACCTGACCTATGAAGAGGCGGAAGCCTTTGCCATGCAGACCGTCCGCGATCAGTTCGGAAAAAACCTGCCGCTGGAAGACCGGAACATCTGGCGTCTTAGCCGTTCCTTTTCCATGCAGTACCCGGATGATCCTTCCTCCTGGGCCTGGTCCTTTTCCTGGGAGCCGAAGGATATTGATCACGGAGAATATTCCGTTGAATTCATGGACGCGGATCCGGCAGGAACGGTTTTCTTCTGGGCCACGGCGCCAAACTGGTCGGAATTCTATACGGGAAATGACGTAATCAACGCTTTCCATGCCGCTTACGGCTGGAGTGAAGGCGGCTGGTCCCAGGAAACCTGGCACAGGTTCCATGAGCTCCTGCAAGGCGCGGACCTGAATACGGAAAGCCTGGACCGGCAGGAACTGCTGGCATACCGGATGACGGATTATCCCCTTCCGGAGGCAGCGGACCTGTCCCGGGAGGACGCTGTCCGCATCGCCCGGGAAGCGCTGGGTGTTTCCCTTTCCGGGCTCAACTCCGCCGTTCTGGCAGCGGCGGAAGGCCGGCGGCTCTGGATCGTGTCCCTGGTCACCGCGCCGGAAAATCCCGGGGATCCCCTGGCAAATCCCCCGCTGCATGTGATCACACTGGACAGTGCCACCGGCGAAGTGCTCAGCGTCCGCCGCGCCGGCGAAGGCGACAGCAACTCCGTCGCTTATGTCCCGGAGTCGGTTTATGACCAGTCCTGGAACGGGATCCTTCACGGGGAAGCCCTCCTGCAGAAAGCCGCCGATGCGGCAAAGGAACAGGCCCCGGGCCTGGATCTGCTGAATGAAGAGCTGTACAGCCGGTCCGTTTTCGGATACAGGTACTGGTTTGTGGACTTCCTGCCGAAGGATATTCATCTGGGAAAAGTATCCGTCAAGCTGGAGCTGGACGGAAACATCGTTTCGGCGGAAGCGGATACGGAACCGCTGACCGGGGATAATATCTGGAGCCGCTACCGCCTCACGGAGGGATATTACGGCAATTGGTCCCAGTCCGTCTGGCAGCAGTTGGAAAAGGACCTGGCCCCGCTGGAAGCGAAAACCCTGGAAGGACGCCTGCTGAAAGCTTCCCGTTTTCCGGAGGAATCCTCCGTCCGGATCGGGCGGAAGGACGCCTGGGAACTGGCCGTTCTCTCCATCGGTTCTCCAAAGTATGCCGAAATCAACACCTGCATCCTGGTGGATGCCGATCCGCATCCGGTCTGGATCATGCGGATCCTTACGGATGCCCCCGGCGATCCCGTGGTCGGCATTGACGCGGAAACCGGCGAGGCGGTGTTCACCGAAGTGTTCCGGGTGGACTATACGCCCGTTTACGTGCTGTACTGCACACCCCGCACCTGGCGCAAAGCGGAGCTGGAATCCCTGGGCGCGATTCATGCGGCCGCCTCCGCCGTCGCTTACAAATACGGGGATCTGTGGCAGGATGACATGGATCTTCACCTGGATAATACGGATGAATGGGAAACCCGGGCGGAAGGCCTGCTCGTCCGTTTTACCGGCCGCTGGAAAGGCATGAAAAGCTACGAAGTGGAGCTGGATGAAAACGGCTTCGTGCTCCGCTGTGAGGAATCGGAATCCTCTTCTGAGGAAGAACGCCCCGCATTTCCGGACATCGAAAGTACGGAGGGCGCCGCCCTTCCGCCGCCGACTCCGACCCCGGGTCCCGACGGCCGTCCCTGGTTCTGGGGCATGGATTTTGCGCCGCAGGCGTATTGGGATCAGCTGGAGGAGCACATGGAGCAGCTGGGCATTACCCCCGAAAACCTGAAGGAAAAGGAAGCTGAGTGGACGTCCGCCTACGGCACCAGTGAATTCTGGCCCGGGGAATACCAGGCCATCGCTTATCTGTTCAACGCCGCGCCGGAATGGCTGTCGGAGCCGGATTTCAACTATATCATCTTCCCGGATCCTGCAAAAAAGAGCCGGGAGGAAATCGAAGCCGCCGCCCGGGCTGCCTTCCATGAGCTCGCGGACGGGGAACAGGGCGCGGAATGGGTGGACAGCCTGAAAGCCAGCCTCTGCCTTTACAGCGATGCCGCGGATCCAAACACCTGGAAGCCCTTCGGAAAACCGGTCTGGTGGGTGGATTTCAATGTCTGGGAAGAGGATTTCGGGGTCTGGAACCCGAAGGGTTACGTCCTGCTGGATGAGGACGGCAATGTGCTCTTTTCTGAATTTGATCTGTATTCCAACGGGTAAGGAGGTACAATAGAAATGAAATACGATCTGAACAACCTGCCGGATCCCGCCTCGCTGGATCCGGAGGAGCTCCGGTCTCTCCGTCAGCAGCTGGAGGACTTTTACCGGGAGGTGGAAGGCCAGGAGCCGGACGATGAGGAAAGCGAGGAATACGAGGAGTGGCTGGAGGACCTTGAGGAAATCGAGGACCTGATGGACGAAATCGACGAATCCCTGGAGGATTGACGCCCTCTGTTTCAAAAAAGCCTGTGCGGTCACCCGCGCAGGCTTATTTCCTGTAGTACTTCCGGCAGCGCCGCCGCGGTATCCCCGGCGGTCATGCTGACATCCCCCATCTGGTCCCGGGCTTTTTCCCCGGCCCGTCCGTTGATCCAGGCGGCCGCCGCGGCCGCCTCCGCGGGCCGGTCCCCGTGAAGGGCCGCCACCGCCGCCAGGATGCCGCTGAGCACGTCCCCGCTGCCTCCCGTGGCCATGCCCGGCGTTCCCCGGTCTGTCAGGAAGGTATGCGTTCCGTCCGTCACAATGGTGGCCGGCCCCTTCAGCAGCAGCGTCACCCGGTGATTCCGGGCAAACTCCTCCGCCAGCGGAATCGGATTGTTCCGGATCTTTTCCATAGGTTTTCCGCTCAGCCTGGAAAACTCCCCGGGATGCGGCGTCAGGATCACCGTGCCCTTTGCTTCCTGCAGGAGTCCGGTTCCGGCGGCCGCCAGGGCGTTCAGCCCGTCCGCGTCCAGGATCAGCGGCCCTTCGTATTCCTGCAGCAGGAAGCGGACCGCCTTCCCGGTTTCCTCCGTGTTCCCCGCGCCCATGCCAAAAGCGGCGGCCCGGGTGCCCCGCAGGGCTTCCCGGAACGTTTCCTCCCGGAAAACCGTTTCCCCGTCCTGTTCATCCAGCGGAAACAGCGTGGCCTCCAGCACTTCCGGCACCATTTTTTCGCAGAGGCTCCGAGGCGCGCACAGGCGGACGATTCCCGCGCCGGACCGCATGCCCGCGTTGGCCAGGGCCGCCAGGCGGATGGCGCCGGAATACCGCAGGGAACCCCCGATCAGGGCGATGGTTCCGTAATCTCCCTTGTGGCTGAAATGCTTTCGCGGCGGAAACATCGCCGCCGCGTCCTCCGCCTCAAACAGGCGGATTCCCCGTCCCTTGGGGGGAATGCCGATGTCCACGCAAACCTTGTCCCCGATCAGGTCCCCGGCCATGTTCAGGAAATGCCCGGGCTGCCAGCTGCCGACGCATACCGTCAGGTCGCTGCGTACCGCCACCTCCGCCATGCCGCTGTCCCCGTTCAGGCCGCTGTTGATATCGGCGCTCACCACATAGGCGCCGCTGTCGTTGATCAGGCGGATCATCCGGGCCGCTTCGCCTTCCGCCTTTCCGTGAAAGCCGGTGCCGAAAATGCAGTCCGCCACGGATCCGTATCCCTGGAGGGTTTCCGTCTCCGCCCATTTCCGAACCGGGATTTTCCGGGCCGTGCAGCAGTCGAACCAGAATTTCCCGTCCCGGGTAAACTTCTCTTCCTCCAGCAGGATTTCAACGGGAATGCCGGCCTCCTGCAGCATCATCGCGACCACGTATCCGTCCCCCGCGTTGTTGCCCGTTCCGCAAACCACCGCCACCGGGGGCTTCCATTCCGCCGCACGGAAAATTCCTTCCCCCGCCCGGCGCATCAGCTCCATGCCCGGCACAAAGGAGGATATGGCAATCGCGTCGCTCATCCGCATTTCCCCGACAGACAAAATATCCTGCATGCTGTTCCTACCGTCCGTTCCTTATGTTTCAACCCGTTTACAGCATACTCGCATTTTGGTTTTTTGAAAAGCTTTTCCGGCATCTTGACAGCGGTGTATTTTTGATGTATTAATTATCCAAAGTGCAGAAAAAAAACTGCACGATGGAGGAGGTCATTCTTATGTCATTCACTTTCCAGCCGATGGTGGAGAGCCGCCCGATTCGTGAGATCGCTTATGATGTCCTGAAAAAAGCCATCATCACGGGTGAAATTCCTGCCGGAGAGCGGATTGTTGAAACCGAATATGCCGACCGTCTGCATATTTCCAGAACTCCCCTGCGGGAGGCGCTGCGCAAGCTGGAAAGGGACGGCCTTGTGGAGTATGTCATGCGCCGCGGTGTCATAGTGCACGCCTTCACCAGCGAGGATGTGGACCAGATTTATACCATCCGCAACTCCCTGGAAATGCTGACGCTTCCTTATATCATCGAAAACGCCACCCCGGAAGATATCGCCTCCCTGCGGGAAAAGCTGTCCCGCATGGATAAAATGATGGAGAAGGATGACCTGGAAGCCCTTTCTCCCCTGGCCCGGGAGTTCCATGCGTCCCTGACCGCCATTTCCGGAAAGAACCGCATCCTGCGGGTCATCGAGGGCCAGGATGAATACATCCGCCGTTTCTCCGCCATGGCCATCAAGCAGGAAAACCGCCGCAGCACCGCCCATGAGGAGCACCACCGCCTGGTGGACCTGGTGGAAAGCAAGGATCTGCCCGCCTTTGAGGAACTCATGAAAAACCATATCGAGCGCAGCAAGGAATGCTGCCTGGCCGCCCTGGCCGCCCGGAAGCAGAACCGGGACCTGTAAGCCAAAATAAGCTCTTGCTTTTTGCCGGATGCTGTGATATGATTGTTTGGCTGATTTGTAAGGAGGTTTGTTTCTATGGTAACTGTTATTTCCATTGTGCTGATCATTACGGCACTGTTTATGATTGTCACCGTTCTGCTGCAGTCTTCTGACGACGATGGAATCGGCGCCCTCTCCGGCCGCAGCAGCGACAGCTACTTCAGCAAGGCCAAGTCCAAAACCTTCGAGGCGAAACTCGCCCTGGGAACGAAAATCGCGGCCGCCCTGTTCGTGGTGCTGTCCATCCTGCTGCTGATTGTCAAGTAATTTTCCTGGCGATTTTTAAAAGCTGTCTCCGCCGGAGACAGCTTTTTGTTATTCCTCAATTCCGTTGATTTTGAACCGCAGGTACTGGGGCGCAATTCCCTTTTCCCTGCCCAGCTCGTACATGGCCTGCATCAGCTTCGCCTTGGCCACCCGCTCCGTCATCTCCGCCGAGGAGACGCTCACCTTCAGGTCCTGCCGGTCCGGGTTGGTGCAGACCAGCATATACAGAGCCGGATCCACGGTGCGGTCCACATGCCACCGGATCCGGAACAGGTCTTTTTCTTCCATTTCTTTTCGCCTTGCCTTTACTTCATTTCCGTCTTCAGGATTTTCCGGGCCACGTTCACGCATTCCGGAATGCCCGCGCCGCCGGCCAGGTCCGGCCGTCCGCCGCCCCGTCCTACCCGCCGGATCAGCTCCGCCATGTCTGCCTTCACGTCCGCCGACCGGGCAAAGGTCAGCTTTTCCCCGACGGCCAGCAGCAGGATTTTCCCTTTGTCCCCGATATATTCGCTGACGGCCGCGGAAACCGCCCGGGCGTCCGTTTCCTCCGCCGTCACCGCAGACAGGGTGATCCCTTTCACGTCCTCCGTGCTTTCCGCCTGCCGGAATTTCTCCAGCAGCTCCTTCGTGGCGTATCTGTTCGCGGTCCGTTCCGCTTCCGCCAGGCGGCTTTTCAGCTCGCTGGCGGTCCGGCTCAGCTTGTCCACCGGGCAGCTGAGGGCCGCGCCGGCCTTGTCCGCGCACCGCATGTATTTCTGGAACAGTGCCGCGGCCCGGCCGCCGCAGACGAAGGCAATCCGGGCCTTTCCCCGGGCGGGGGTCACGGAAAGAATCTTGATCATTCCGATGCGCCCTGTGGAGGAAGGATGTGTCCCGCCGCAGGCGACCATTTCAAAATCCCCCATGGCGACAATGCGCACATGCTCGCTGACCGTCGGCGCCTTGCGAAGGGGCAGGGACGCCAGCTCCTCCGCCGCGGGAAACCAGCAGCGGATGGGCGCGTCCAGCCGGATCCGTTCGTTCACCGTATCCTCCAGCATCCGGATCTCTTCCTCCGTCAGGTGGGTCCTCTCCCCGGGCAGCTCCACATCAATGGTGGAATCCTCCGGCCCCAGGTGCAGGCCGATGGTGGTTCCCTGCAGCTTTTCCCACACGGCCCCGGCCAGCATATGCTCGCCCCCGTGCTGCTCCATGTGGTCCGTCCGGCGTTTTCCGTCAATCAAGCCGTGCACCGCGGTGCCTTCCGGAATCGCCCGGCTCACGGTGTGCCAGACCTCACCATCCCGGTCCGCCTCCACGCCGGTCACTTCCGCCTCGCCGCCGTCGAAAACCATTCTCCCGGTGTCAAAGGGCTGTCCGCCGGAGGTGGGGTAAAAAGCGCTCCGGTCCAGGGCGATCTCCCGGGTTCCCGGTTTCTTCCCTTCCCGGGTCCGTTTTACCGTTCCGTCAAACTCCCACAGGTACGCGTTCTCATAATAAAGCCGTTCGGTCATTGTATCTCTCCTGCCGCTTTCCGTTTTTTCCGGCCGTTTCCTGCCGCGCCGCCTCAGGCCATGCGTTCCGGATGGAACGCTTCATCAAACCCTTCCTCCGTCAGGAATCCCAGCGCCACGCAGGCCTCCTTCAGGGAAATTCCCTCCCGGAAGGCCTTCCCGGCGGTCTGCGCCGCCTTTTCGTATCCGATCACGGGGTTCAGCGCCGTCACCAGCATCAGGGAGCGGTTTACGTTCTCCGCCATTTTTTCCCGGTTGGCCCGGATGCCCCGTACGCAGCGCTCGTTGAAGGACGCCATGCTTTCCGCCAGCAGCCGGGCGCTCTGCAGGAAGTTGTAGGCGCATACCGGCAGGAATACGTTCAGTTCGAAATTCCCCTGGCTGGCCGCCATGCTCACCGCCGTGTCGTTGCCCATCACCTGCACAGCCACCATGGTCACCTGCTCGCACTGGGTGGGGTTCACCTTTCCCGGCATGATGGAAGACCCGGGTTCGTTGGCGGGAATGGTAATTTCCCCCAGCCCCAGCCGCGGGCCGCTGGCCAGCCAGCGGATATCGTTGGCAATCTTCATCAGGTCGCAGGCCAGCGCTTTCAGGGCGCCGTGGGCCGCCACCATCTCATCCAGGGACGTCAGCGCATGAAACTTGTTTTCCGCGGTGCGGAAAGGAATGCCGGATTCCTCCGCCAGGATTTCCGCGCTCAGCCGGTCAAAGCCAGCCGGAGCGTTCAGTCCCGTGCCCACGGCCGTTCCGCCCAGCGCCAGCTCCCGCAGCGGCTCCCCGGCGGTACGGATCAGCTCCGCGTCCCGCTCCAGGCTGGCCCGCCAGCCGGAAATCTCCTGGCCGAAACGGATGGGCGTAGCGTCCTGCAGATGGGTCCGTCCGCACTTGAGAACGTCCCCGTTTTCCTTTTCCAGCTTCCGCAGGCTTTCCGTCAGCTCCTCCAGCGCCGGCAGCACGCGCTTCTCCAGCGCTTCCGCCGCCGCCAGGTGCAGCGCCGTGGGAAATGTATCGTTGGAGGACTGGCTCATGTTCACGTCGTCATTGGGATGCAGCAGCTTTGCGCCGGCGATTTCGTTTCCCCGGTTGGCAATCACTTCGTTCACGTTCATGTTGCTCTGGGTGCCGCTTCCCGTCTGCCAGACCACCAGCGGAAAATGATCCTTCAGCTCGCCCCGGCGGATTTCCTCCGCCGCGGCGCGGATCGCCCCGCATTTTTCTTCCGTCATTTTCTCCGGCCGCAGCTGCCGGTTGGCCCGGGCTGCCGCCGCCTTCAGCATGGCAAAGGCGCGGATGATTTCCTCCGGCATGGGTTCCCGGCCGGCTCCGATGGGAAAATTGTTCCGGCTGCGCTCTGTCTGGGCTCCCCAGTACCGGTCCGCCGGTACCCGGACCTCCCCCATGGAGTCATGTTCTGTGCGATACTGTTCCATTCTGTCATCCTCCCTTGCTGATGCCATAAAAATATCATCTTTTCGCCTTCAGTTCAACTCCCCTCCGCCATTTGACGAAACCCCCGGATTCCATATAATAAAGGAAGCGGGTCTTTTTCCCGCGGCTCATCCGGGACAGGATTTATTTATTGCCTGAATCCGGTTCTGCAAGGAAAGGAAGTTTCGTTCATGCAGCTGCCCCGTCCGGTTTCGGATCTGATTGCCCGGCTGGAAAACGCCGGCTTTTCCGCCTATGCCGTAGGCGGATGCGTCCGGGACTCCCTGCGCTCCCTGCAGCCCCATGACTGGGATCTGTGCACTTCCGCCCGGCCGGAGGAAATGCAGGCCGTTTTCCGCGGAGAGCACGTGGTTGAAACCGGCCTGAAGCACGGCACCCTCACCGTGGTGCTGGATCACGTTCCCTATGAAATCACCACCTTCCGTACAGACGGAAGCTATACCGATCACCGCCATCCGGATTCCGTCACCTTTGTGCGGGACGTGGCGGGGGATCTTTCCCGGCGGGATTTCACGGTCAACGCCATGGCCTATTCCCCGCATACCGGCCTGGTGGATCTTTTCGGCGGCCGGGAGGATCTGGAACGCCGGGTCATCCGCTGCGTGGGCGTGCCCTCGGAACGCTTCCGGGAGGATGCCCTCCGGGTGCTCCGGGCCCTGCGCTTTGCCGCCGTCTTTGATTTTTCCATCGATCCGGAAACGGAGAGCGCCCTGCGCCTCCTGGCTCCCACGCTGGAAAACGTGGCCGCCGAGCGGATCAGGGAGGAACTGCTGAAGCTGCTGTGCGGCCCCGGCGCCGGACGGATTCTCCGTACCTTTCCGGATGTGTTCTGCTGCATTCTTCCCGCCCTGTCCCCCATGGTGGGCTATGACCAGAGGAATCACCACCATCACTTTGACCTCTGGGAGCATACGGTGCAGGCCGTGGAAAACATTCCCCCGGAACCCGCCCTGCGCTTTACCATGCTCCTGCATGATACCGGCAAACCCGCCGTCTGCACCGTGGACGAAAAGGGCGAAGCCCATTACAAAAAGCACCAGGCGGTCTCCGCGGAAATCGCGCAGCAGGCGGTGGAGGCCCTTCGTTTCGACCGGGAAACTGCCGGGCGGGTGGTTCGCCTGGTCCGCTATCATGATATTCCCCTGCGCACCGAAAACGGCGAGGTCAACCTGGACCGCGCTTTCCTTCTCCGCCGCCTGAACCGCTTCGGCGAAAAGGATCTCCGGGCCCTGATTGAAATCCATCGGGCGGACCGGATTGCCACCGGCCATTCTTCCCGGAAACGGGAGGATCTCCGGATGGCGGAGCGTATGCAGGCCCTGGATGCGCTGCTGGCGGAAAATCCCTGCTTCACCCTCCGGCAGCTGGCGGTCAACGGAAACGACCTGAAAGCGCTGGGCCTTCGGGGTCCGGCTGTCGGGGAAGCCCTTCAGCAGCTGCTGGAGGCGGTCATGGACGGCCGGGTTGCCAACGAAAAAGATGATCTTAATAATTTTGTAACTAAGTTTATAGAAATTTAAGATTTTATCGAAAGATTTTGTTGCCTTTTAAATTTCCTTGTGATAAACTGTAGCAGTTAGCCCTGGTTTGCTTCCGGGCGGCTGCATGCGTTGAAAAACGCGTGTTCCGGCGGTAAACCAACCCGTCTCTATTCGGGCACTGTCCTGCCGTTCCTTCCAACGCGGCGGGGTGGTGTTGTCGTGCGCCTGCTTTCACCAGGCGCCGGCGCGAAGTCGTGTTTCACCCGGTCCGGTTGGGTTGTCGGGCCTGTGTGGAGCCACTTTTTCAAAACATACGGAGGTGTAATACGAAACATGGCACGCATTGCAGGTGTTGACCTGCCCAGAGAAAAGCGCGTTGAAGTCGGCCTGACCTACATCTATGGCATCGGCCTGACCACGTCGCAGAAGATGCTCGCGGAAGTCGGCGTCAATCCCGACACCCGGGTGAAGGATCTCTCCGAGACCGAAATCAGCAAGCTGCGTGAATATATTGAGCATCATCTGAAGGTGGAAGGTGATCTTCGCCGTGAAGTGTCTCTCAATATCAAGCGCCTCATCGAAATCGGCTGCTACCGCGGCGTTCGTCACCGTCACGGTCTTCCCGTCCGCGGGCAGAATACCAAGCAGAATGCCCGTACCCGCAAGGGCCCCAAGAAGACCATTGCCGGCAAGAAGAAAGCCACCAAGTAAGCTTTAAACCTTTTTTGACTGAATTGATTCCCGCCTGAAGGCGGGTAACGGAGGGAGAAAATCAATGGCACCTAAGCAAAAGCTGAAGAAGGCTACGCGTAAACGCCGTGAGCGCAAAGTCGTCGAACGCGGCGCCGCGCATATCCGTTCTTCTTTTAACAATACCATCGTGACCATCACCGACACCCAGGGCAATGCTCTTTCCTGGGCGAGCGCCGGTGGTCTGGGCTTCCGCGGCAGCAAGAAATCCACTCCTTTTGCCGCGCAGATGGCCGCTGAAACCGCTGCCAAGGCTGCTATGGAATACGGCCTGCGCACGGTGGAAGTTTATGTCAAAGGCCCCGGTTCCGGCCGTGAGGCTGCTATCCGTTCCCTTCAGGCCGCCGGTCTGGATGTGAACATGATTAAGGACGTGACGCCCATCCCGCACAACGGTTGCCGTCCGCCCAAGCGCCGTCGCGTGTAATAAGGAGGACAGACAGAAATGGCAGTAAATAAACAGCCGATCGCCAAGAAGTGCCGGAGCTTCGATATTTCCCCGGCCGTCATGGGCTATGGCAATAAAAAGTCCAACCGCAATCCCGGCGGAAACCGCCGCCGCAAGGTCTCCGAATACGGCGCCCAGCTGCAGGAGAAGCAGAAGGTCAAGTTCGTATACGGCGTCCTGGAAAAGCAGTTCCATAAGTACTATCTGAAGGCCGCCAACATGAAGGGCATCACCGGCGACAACCTGCTCCAGCTGCTGGAGCTGCGTCTGGATAACGTGGTGTTCCGTCTCGGCCTGGCCAAGACCCGCCGCATGGCGCGTCAGATTGTCAACCACGGCCACATCCGTGTGAACGACATGAAAGTGGACATTCCTTCCTACCAGGTCAAGGTGGGCGACAAGATCACCCTCCGCAAGAAGAGTGAAGAAATGGAAATGTTCAAGTCTCTGCGTGAAGGCACCGGCACCCTGGTCCCCAAGTGGCTAAGCTTTGACGCCCAGAACCTGGCCGGTTCGGTAGCCGCCCTCCCCACCCGTGAGGATATCGACCTGCAGGTCCAGGAGAACATGATCGTCGAATATTACTCCCGTTAATGATGAATGGACGACCCAATTGAGGAGGGCAAAACGAAATGATCGTCGAAATCGAAAAAGCCCGCATCGAATGCGTCGAAGTTGGTCAGAACGGTTCTTACGGCCGGTTTGTTGTGGAGCCGCTGGAACGCGGTTTCGGCCACACTCTGGGCAACTCCATGCGCCGCGTACTTCTTTCCTCCCTCCCCGGTGTGGCAGTCTCCTCCGTGCACATCGACGGTGTGCAGCATGAGTTCACCACGATCCCGGGAGTCAAGGAAGATGTTACGGAGATCATCCTGAACCTGAAATCCATCGCCTGCAGGATGTTCGCGGAAGGCCCCAAGCAGCTGAATATCGATGTGAAGGGCCCCTTCGAACTGAAGGCCGGAGATATCAAGACGGATGACGAAGTGGAAATCGTAAATCCGGACCTGCATATCGCAACCCTGAATGAGGACGGACATCTGCAGATGCAGCTGACCATCGAACGGGGCCGCGGCTATGTCAGCGCCGACAAGAACAAATCGCCCAGCATGCCGATCGGCGTGATCCCGATTGATTCCATCTTCA
>JAFXRG010000061.1 GCA_017526525.1 Clostridia bacterium
GCGCCTGCCATTTTACAGACACCTGTACTACATGCCATGAAGACGGAACCACATCATCCAAACGTCTTGAGACGAAAAAGCTGATCGCAGAGCTGAAAAAAGATAACCCGTCCATTGAAGCCAATATCTTCAACAGCATGGAAAATGTTGATCTGGGAGCTGTGATCGGTTATAAAAAAGATGGAGTCAGGCACAATTTTCTGGAGAAATACTGACACTACAAAATATGGCTGTTTATTGCTTTGTTCATGTTTTTTGCAGAGTCCCGCCAAAGATTATTTCTGGCTGTACCTGGAGGCCGCGGCAGTTTACCTGATCATCTGCTCGATCCTGACTGTGCTGCAGCACAGGGGCGAAAAAGCACTGGAGGCAAGACGATTGGTAATAATTATTTCAACGATATTCTGCGGGTCCAGTCTGAATTCCTGACGCCTGCGTCGGAAACGAACTGAAAATACCAGGCTGAGCAGGCAGCGGAGGTGGAAGGTTCATGAAGCAGATCATTGCCTTTGGTGATTCAAATACCTGGGGACTGAATCCGGTGCTGAGGACCCGGTATCCGGAGAATGTCCGCTGGACGGGTTTGTTAAGAAAAAAACTGAGCCGCAATGGATTTGAACTCGTTGAGGAAGGCCTTTGCGGCAGGACGACTGCTTTTGACGATCCGAACCGTCCCGGTTTAAAGGGGGAGGAAGCCGTTTCCGGGATCCTTTCCAGGAATAGCCGATCCTTCGCTGCGATCATCATGCTGGGGACCAATGACTGCAAGGCTGTGTTTGACGCGACGGCGGAAGAGATCGGCAAGGGGCTGGAAAGGTGCCTTGATCGGTTTGAATCAGAAATCAGTCCGGAACACATCCTTGTGATTGCTCCGGCCGCGCTGGGAAAGGACGTCTGGAAACCGGAAAAGGATCCGGCATTCAGCCGCAAGTCTGTCCGGGTATCTGCCGAACTGAAGACAGTGTATTCAAAAATCGCCGGAAAGAGGGGCCATCTCTTTCTGGCGGCAGAGGATTATGTCAGTCCATCCCGTTTTGATGACGAGCATATCAACGCGGAAGGACACAGTATTCTGGCAGAGGCGATTTACCGAACCCTGACGGATTCTTTTCTTCAGACCGGCTGACGGTGATTAGCGCATGCATGGATGAAAGCGTCAAACAGCCTCTGATGGTCCGGATAATGGTCGCTGAGTGAAAATGCATGGTATTATCCTGTCAGTATTCTGGGTATGTAAACAAAATGGCAGGGAGACAGACGGTGCTGGATTTCATGCATTACCGGAAGAAGATACTTTGTTTCTGAATGAAACGCAGGTGGAAGAGTTTATCGACAGACCGTATTATATTCTTGAAAACGGAAGGAAAACAGAAGTCTCTGTTACAGGTATCTGCTGATGGGTATTCTGATATGCGGTCTCAATGGAACGGGAAAAAGCACTCTGGGGAGCATGCTGGCTGATCGGATGGGCTACGAGTTCGTGGATAATGAAGATCTTTTTTTTCCGAAGACAGATCCTTCGTACGTGTTTTCCAGCCCGAGAAGTGAAGAAGAAGTGATTTGGCGACAGGATCCTCCCGGGCGGTGACCTGTATGATAAAGAGAGCAAGTGGTTTTCGCTGACGGACAGCAGGCCGGAGACTTATGTCACAGACTGGCTTGATACGGTTGATTGCCCTGTGATCCGGATTGACGGGACATTGCCGGTTGAGGAAAATGTGGATTATCTCGTGTCGGTATTGGCAGAGGAGGACAATTGAAATGAAACTGGTATTTATCATAGGAGATGCAGCGGTCGGTAAAATGACAGTTGGTCAGGAACTGATGAAAATAACAGATCTCAGGCTCTTCCATAACCATATGACAATCGAGCCTGTTATAGAGATCTTTGGCAGATATGATGGAAAGACGATTGCTGAAATGCGCGATCTGATCTTTAAGAACTTCGCTGCATCGGAGAACTACGGGATGATATTCACCCTGATGGTGGATTTTGACATGCCTGAGGAATGGGAATACCTGGAGCATATCAAAAAGATCTTCGAACCTTACGGAACGGAGTTCTATTATGTTGAACTGATCGCACCCCAGGAGATCAGACTTCAGCGGAATATTACAGAGAATCGCCTGAAGAACAAACCTTCCAAAAGGGATATTGAAACATCAAACCAGAGGCTGCTGAACGATGATGCCAATCACAGATGCGTAAGCCGTGAGGGTGAAATAACTTTTGACAATTATCTCAGAATCGAAAATTCTGATAAGGAACCGGAAACAGTTGCCAGAATGATCAGGGATGCCTTTGGGCTGTAGCAAAACTTGGGCTGTAACCGAAGAGACGGTAATCTGAGCCAAGGCGAAGACCAATGGTTTTTCTTTAATATCATTACACACGGGTTTGTCAAAATCCATGACGAACGGAGCAGGGTGAATAATCCGGGTTTTGCCGTTTTTCAGGGTGCCCCAGTAGTATTTTCCGCTGCCGTCATTTTTGCGGGGTGGACAAAGCTGCTTTTTTACGTGGATGATACCGCGTTCAAAATCATACCGTTCCGGTATCCGGATAAAGATTGATTCCCTGGAGAAAATGGAATAAAATGAAAGCAGTGAGAAGACGGTTTTCGGATGAATTCGGAATTTAAGGAGGTATGACTGTGAAAAAACATCTGGTATCATGGATCTGTCTGTGCCTTGTGCTCTTCCTGGCATGCCCGGCGGCGGTTGCTGAGGCGCAGAAGGATCAATGATTATTGAATTCAGACAGGCGACAATTGAAGATTGACGGATTGTACGAACCGAAAAAAGATTCTGATACTGATTTACGGACTGATTCCCAACGCAATTTGCGTTGGGAACTTTATGCAAAATAATGGAGAAATCCACGTGTCCTGACTACGGAGAACAGACGATGAAAACAGCGCTCATCATGGAAGACGGGGCCATGCGCGGCATGTTCACCTGCGGAGTGATCGACGTGCTCATGCGGCACGGGATCACCTTTGACGGCGCGGCAGGAATCTCTGCCGGCGCTGTTTTCGGCTGCAACTTCAAGTCCGGACAGGTTGGCCGTCCGATTCGCTATAACAAGAAATACTGCTCTGATCCCCGCTATTGCAGCGTCCGATCACTGCTTCGAACCGGCGATCTGTATGGAGCGGATTTCTGCTATCGGGAACTCCCGGATGAACTGGACGTTTTCGACCGCGAAGCTTTCCGAAACAATCCGCTTCAGTTCTATGTCGGAGCGACAGATGTTTCGACAGGCAAACCCGTCTATCACCTGTGCTCAGACGGCGGCTCAGAGGATATGCTTTGGTTCCGGGCTTCCGCATCCATGCCCATGGTTTCCAGACCGGTGCAAATCCATGATCAGCTGCTTCTGGACGGAGGAATTACGGACGCTGTTCCATACGCCGTTATGGAAGGACAGGGTTACCGCCGCAATGTCATTGTCCTGACTCAACCGAAAGGCTACAGGAAGGGACCTGCGTCAGGCATGGCGATGATGAAAATCATGCTCCGGAAGTATCCCCGCATTACTGACGCCATGGCTGTCCGTCACCAGATGTATAACCATCAGATGGACGAAATTGACGGGCGTGAAGCTTCCGGGGAATCCCTTGTGATCCGGCCCCCGCAGTCCCTGCAGATCGGTCATACAGAAAAGAACCCGAATGAACTGGAAAGAGTCTACCAGATCGGTGTTCGCGAAGCCGAAAAGAGACTTGACGATATTCAGAGTTTCCTCGCCGGAGGTGAAACATAACTTGAAAGCCGGCATCATGACTAATATCAGTTAAAGAACAGGAGAAAAGCCATGAGCAGAATAAAGGATTTACAGAGACAGGTTTTCAAAGTACTGACTGATACCGATGAGCCGATGAAAGCCATGGCTCATCTGCATGGTGTGTCCCTTGCTGCCGTGATGATTGCCAAGAAACGTGGACAGAACCCAGAGTTGGCAGCGATGTCCGGGCTTCTCCATGATCTGTGGGCATACAAGTCCGGCTCCTATGATGATCACGCTCATCTCGGCGCTGACTATGCCCGGAAAGTGCTGGGGAAAATGGAGATTACCACATCTGATGAGACAGATATCATCTGCGAAGCTATCTGGCATCATGATGATAAGGCCAATATAGACTGCGATTTCGCTGAGGTGCTGAAGGATGCGGATGTGATTGACCACTGCCTGACTGACCCAACGAAGGAGATCAAGGAAAAAGAGCGTTCGAGATATAAGAAGCTATGCCTGGAATTCGGTCTGACGGAGGCGGTGGAATGACCCGGCAGGAGCTGATTAACTATATCTTCAACACATACAGTGTTGAGCCGGATTATCCTTTTCCGCGGGATGACGTAACCTGCGTGTTCCGGCATATTGATAACCGAAAGTGGTTCGGGATCGCTATGGTTATTCCATACAGAACACTTGGAATCAATCAGGACGGCGAAGTGGATGTATTGAACATCAAGTGCAATCCGATTATGATGGGTTCTCTGCGGGACAAGCCCGGTTTTCGTCCGGCGTACCACATGAACAAGGATAAGTGGATCACCATCCTGCTGGATGGTTCCGCGGAGCAGGAGGATATCACAGCGCTGCTGGCAATGAGCTATAGTATGACGGCCAGCAGGATCAGGAGGAAGACGAATCATGAAATCCATTCTGATTAAAGACACAACCCGGGAAGAACGAATCCGGATTGTACATCAGGCACTCTGGGACGCTTGCGGCATAGACTGTGATGATGGACTTAAGGAAATCCTGGAAGAAACACGCGAAATCAGATGAAGGAGGAAAACATCAATGGATGCATTGGAAGCTCTCGTCACCAGAAGAAGCACCCGGAATTACAAGCCTGATCCTGTTGAACAGGAGAAGATTGACAAGATTCTGGAATCCGGCAGACAGGCTCCAAGCGGTGGCAATAATCAAACCAGCCATTTCTTTGTGATCAGAAATCGGGATGTGCTGGACAAACTGATTGTAATGACCGAAAAGGCTTTTGCTGTCATGGAAGTCACAGAGAATACCTACGCGAGCATGAAACACTCTATCAACGCATCGAAGAAAGGCGGATATGTGTTCTGCTATAACGCGCCTGTCCTGATTGTCGTTGCGAACCGGAAAGACTATGGAAACAACGTAGCAGACTGTGCCTGCGCTATTGAAAACATGATGGTTGCCGCCAACGCACTGGATCTGGGTAGTTGCTGGATCAATCAGCTGAAATGGCTGAACGAAGAACTGGAGATTGTAGAATATCTACGCAGCTTTGGCATGAAGGAAGACGAGCGGGTCTACGGAGCGGTGATCATCGGGTACCCCGCAACTGAATCCGGTTTGCCGAATCGGAATCTGATGGCTCTCAGAGGCAATAAAGTGACCTGGATTGACTGAAAAGTCAGTGCACGGAGGAGTTACTGATGCAGATTGATACATTCTCGTTGGTTATCATCGTGGCTGTTGCCGGGAGCTTCCTTTACGCTGGATATAACATCTGGCGGACAAAGAAGAACGGCATTGAAACAGATGCGTTTGTGACACGTATCGAAGAACGCGAATCGCATGATTCAGATGGCGTGACGAATTACGATGACTATTATGTTCGCTACCAGAATCAGGAAGGCAGAACAATAGAAGCGACAATATCGAATCCGAAGAGGAAGGGCCTGGTACTTGGAGCACGTATCCGGATTCGCTATTTACCGGAAAAGCCCAACTCTGTTGTATATATCGGATTAAAGAGCGAAGAATAACGCATCAGGAAAGGCGCCTACAGATGACTGAATACTTTGATATTGTAGATGAGACTGGACAGCCAACCGGAAAAATCATCAGATGGGACGATGTCCATCAGAAGGGAACGCTTCACCGTACGGCTCATGTATGGCTGGTGAGGAAACAGTCTGATGCCTTTGGGCTGTGATTCTTTATTACTATTGCTAAGCTGAGGATTGATTTCATGAAAGTGAATTTTGAAACAGAACGACTGATTATCCGCCCGCTCGTTCCGGATGACGCTGAGGCGGCATTTCGCTGGTGCGGTGATCCGAATGTAAATACCTATATGATTTACCCGCTGTATCATCGGGCGGAGGATGTGCGAACCTGGCTGGAAAGCCGGGATGCGGATGATCCTGACAACTATGACGAAGGAATCTGCCTGAAAAGCACCGGAGAACTGATCGGCAGCGGCGGCATGCGATACGCTCCGGAACGCAATGCCTGGGAAATCGGATATAATCTTCGAGCGGATCAGTGGGGACACGGATACACCGGCGAATACCTGACCGCACTGCTGGATGTGATCCGGAAAGACCGTCCGGTGGAGGCCATTGACGGTATCTTTGCGGCTGAAAACAGCAAAAGCCGCCGGGTGATGGAAAAGCTCGGGATGGTATATATCCGGGATACCAGCTTCAGCAAGCTGGACGGCAGTCAGACATTCCCGGCGAAATACTATCGACGGAATCTCCCACAACCCGCAGAACATTGCGGAGTCTGTGAACGGATCGAGATGACCAGGAACGGATCAAACCCGTATTTCGTCAAAGAACTGGAAACGGGTTATGTGGTGATCGGAGATCATCAGCGTTTTGAGGGATATACGCTTCTGCTGTGCAAGGAACACGCGACTGAGTTGAGCCAGCTGGCTCCGGATTTCCGGACGGCGTTTCTCCGGGACATGGCTATGACGGCGGAAGCAGTTGAAAGGGCCTTCCGTCCGAACAAGGTGAACTATGAACTGCTCGGCGCAGGGAAAGGCCGTCATATGCACTGGCATATCTTTCCGCGCCGTAACGGCGATACACCGAAATCCGGGCCTGTCTGGCAGGTGCAGGACATGAACGATGACCGATATCTCCCGTCAGCGGAAAAGCTGGAAGAACTGAAATCGGCGTTGGGGAAAGAACTGGATCTGCTTTGCAAATAACGAAGGAAATGGGAAAAATGATCAGACTGGAGAGAATCAACGGAAAAAACGTCCGGGATATCCTGAAGCTGCGTGTCAGCGATGCGCAGAAAAGCTTTGTCGCCCCGAATGATGTCAGCATTATCGAGGCGTATATCGCGATTACTCATCACGGACAGGCTTTTCCTTTCGGAATCTATGATGACGGGACACCGGTAGGCTTCTGCATGATCGGCTTCGGAGCGGATGACGACTGGGAGGATGCCCCGGCCATCGCGAAAGAAAATTATAATCTGTGGCGCTTCATGATTGACGAACGGTATCAGGGAAAAGGCTATGGCAAAGCTGCCATGAGACAGATCCTGGATTTCATTGCCAGTGAACCATGTGGACCCGCGGAGTATTGCTGGCTGTCTTATGAGCCGGAAAACGCGGCAGCGAAAGCGCTTTACGCCTCCTTCGGTTTTACAGAAACCGGAGAATGGGATGACGACGAGATCATGGCAGCTCTGAAACTGAATCCGCATGATCAGAAAGATTTGGTGATCAGCCGATTTGCTGAGATATCAAAGGAGATTCTGGCTGATCGAATCGCGGGGATATATCTGCATGGGTCCGCGGTGATGGGGTGCTATCAGCCGAAGAAAAGCGATCTGGACTTCCTGATCGTGGTGAATGCTGTATTGTCAGAAACGGAAAAGCGCAGGTTTATGGACAAACTGATCGAACTGGATCATGAATGCCCGGGCAAAGGGATCGAAATGAGCATTGTCACAAAAGACGTTTGCAATCCTTTTGTTTATCCGACGCCGTTCATCCTGCATTATTCCCGGATGCATACTGAATGGTATCGAAGGGATCCTGAAGATTATATCCGGAAGATGAACGGAATGGATAAGGATCTTGCCGCCCATTTTACTGTGATCCGGGGCCGGGGATGCTGCCTGTACGGGCTGTCGATACAGGATCTGTTCGCGGAAGTGCCGGAACAGGATTACCTTGATTCCATATGGGATGACGTTTCCGGCGCGGAAGAAGAGATCCCAGAAAACCCTATGTACCTGATTCTGAACCTGGCGAGAGTGCTGGCATATCTGAAAGAGAAAAAGGTCATGTCCAAACAGGAAGGCGGAATGTGGGCGCTGGAAATTTTGCCGGAACGGTATCATTCGCTGCTTCGTTCTGCGCTTCGGGAATATGAGGCCGGAGAAGATGTCCCATATGATCAGGAACTGGCAAAAAACTATGCTGATTATATACTGGATCAGATAACACGTGAAAGAAATCAGGGAGAAGCAAATGGATATTTTCTTTGAAACGGAACGTGTTCTGGCGAGAAAACTTGAACCGGAAGATGCTGCGCGGCTATATGAAAATCACACAGAGGCAAAAGTGAAGAAATGGTTTTCGAATGAAAGCTATCTCTGACAGGTAAGCGGTTTTGTTTTTGATCGGGAGGGATCAGGATGATCAGGGAAGTCAAACGGGAAGAACTTTCTGCCTGTGCGGATTTGATCAGGAAGAGCTTTCAGACAGTTGCCGATGAGTTTGGTTTCACCAGGGAAAACGCGCCGCGGTTTACTGCTTTTGCCACCACGGAAGAAAGGCTGACCTGGCAAATGGAAAGTGAACACAGACTCATGTATCTGGATGAAGAAGATGATGAAGTTTGCGGTTATTATTCTTTGCTGCTTCGGGACAGAAATGAATGTGAACTGGGGAACCTTTCTGTGCTTCCGGAATATCGGCACAGGGGAATTGGCGGCCAACTGCTTCATCATGCGATAAAAACTGCCGGGGAACAGGATTGCACTGTGATGAATCTGAGCATCGTGGAGGAAAATACTGTACTCCGAAAGTGGTATGAACGTTACGGCGCTGTTCATACGGGTATGGAAAAGTTTGATTTCTTTCCTTTTACCTGCGGCTATATGAAGATTATCCTGCCGAAACAGGGAACAATGGATTTCAGGATCGTTGAGGGTGCTGACCGGATCAGTATTGATGAGGTTATCCGGCTTCTGAGAACAACCTACTGGGCAAACAAACGATCAGAAGAACAGATTCGGAAATCCATGGACAACTCTTCCTGCTACGGTGTTTACCTTAATGACGGGCAAAAACTGGTTGGATTTGCCCGGGTGATCAGCGACTTCGCAACCACTTATTACCTTGCAGATGTTGTTATTGATCCGGATTGCCGGCACCGGGGACTGGGAAAAGCACTGGTTTCGCATATCGTCTCGTTACCGGAATATGCCGGGCTTCGCGGCCTTCTGCTGACAAAGGATGCGCACGGGCTGTATGAGAAATATGGGTTTGAAACAGCGGACGGCAGGGCAATGGTAAAATCACCAAACCATGGATGATGCGGAAGGGGACAGGAGAAACCAATGATTTATTACAGAGATGAAAAGCTGGTGATCCGTACGATGGAAGAAGCGGACGGCCCGGTTTTTGTAAAGGAATACACTGCCCAGGGATGGCATCCGGATATTGCCGGATATCAGATGAGAATGAAGGACCAGGCGGAAGGAAAATGTATTGCCCTGACAGCGGTATACCAGGGATGCCCCGCCGGTTATGTGTACCTGTATCTGACTGTACGGGAAGGACCGTTCAGGGGAAAAGGCTGGCCGATCATTGTTGACTTCAGCGTACTGCAGAAATACCAACGGAAAGGAATTGGCAGTAAACTGATGGATACAGCCGAACAAATTGCTGCAGATTATGCGGATACTGTATGCCTGGGAGTCGGAGTATGCAAGGAATACGGTGCTGCCCAGCGGATGTATGTCAGGCGGGGGTATATCCCGGACGGTTCAGGCGTCTGGTATCAGGATAAGCAATGCGTCCAGTATGAGACCGTCTGTACAGTTGATGATGATCTGATTCTGTATTTCTCAAAGGCATTGCCGGTTGAGGTGACTGACAAGCCGGAGCTCCCGACCGTTTCAACCTGAACATCGGGCATGCCATGCCACGCTGCATAGCGGCCGTCCGCAGCAGGAAGAGATCGCTCTGAACGGGAATCTAAAGGGAATATCAGGGAGAACAAGCTCGCACCAATAACATTGAAACGGATCAACCTCCGGTTGATTTTTCCCGGTTGAATATCAACGGGAGAGTGTTGGTGCCCTTATGCTTTTTCTGTTACGATATTCCTGCGCGGAAGAGGCGCCGGAAGGAGGGGCTGTTATGAACACCGGAGAAAAGATTGCGGCTGCCCGGAAAGCAAAAGGATGGTCCCAGGAAGACCTGGGGTGGAAGGTCGGCGTGTCGACCCAGGCAGTGAGCAAATGGGAAAACAACCTGAGCGAACCGGACAAGGACCATCTTGTCATGCTGGCAAACCTGCTGGGATTGTCCCTTGAGGAACTGATGGCGGGTATCCCTTCACCCGGCTGGAAGCTTGGAAGCCCGTATTTCGATCCGGAGCGCATGTACACTTATGTGAAGGCAAAGGCGCAAGCCGCGGGACTGACGCAGACGCTGGCAGCGCTGCCGCTGATGCGGGAGAAGCATGCCGGTGTGAACAGGGAGGGTTCGGACGTTCCGTATTATGTCCATCCGCTGACACTGGCCTGTCATGCACTGGCGATGAATATTACAGATGACGATGTGCTGGCGGCTGCTCTTCTGCACGATGTGATCGAGGATACAGGGACAACTCCGGAAGAACTGCCGGTGAGCGGCCGCGTGCGGGAAGCGGTTTGCCTGGTTTCCCACAACACTTACGGCGGAGAAGAGGACAAGGAAAAGAACAAGCCGCTGTATTACGGGAACATCGCCAAAAATCCGCTGGCCGCATTGGTCAAGTGCATGGACAGGTGCAATAACCTGTCCACCATGGCGGAGGGGTTCAAAAAGCCCAAAATGGTGAAATATGTGAAACAGACCGAGCAGTATGTCCTGCCGCTGCTGGACGTAGTGAAGGAAGTGCCGGCGTGGAACAATGCGGCCTGGCTGATGCGGTATCAGATGATCACCATGCTGGAGGCGTTCAAACGGCTGTTGTGAAGGAGAAAACAGCAATGGGGAAACCAGGAGAGGGAGGGGACGGGATATGGAGAACGGGAAGCCGGTTGAGGCAAAAACGGAACAGATCCGGAAACTGGTGCGGAGGATCCTGACGGATTGTGTGGATCTGACCGGCGAACAGCCCGGGCATCAGCCGGATGCTTCTGCACTTCATTAACCATTCTTTAACACAACGCTGACAAAACATAAACAAACCTCCGCTATGATCAGCCTGTCAGTTGGGTAACTGACGGATGAGAAGAAAAACATAACGGAGGGTTTGAATATGAAAAACAATATGAAGTATCTGGTTACCGGCGCAGCGGGATTTCTGGGCGGCACGATCTGCCGCCAGCTGATCGAACGGGGCGAGGCTGTACGGGCCTTCGTGCTCCCGGGCGATCCGGCCATGAAATATATACCCGGGGAGGCGGAGATCGTGGAAGGCGACCTGACCGATACAGATTCCCTGGAAAAACTGTTCAGCGTGGAGGAAGGCACCGAGACCATCGTGCTGCATATCGCCAGCATCGTCACCGTGAACCCGGATTATTCCTCCAAAGTGATGGAGGTCAACGTGGACGGCACGAAGAACATCATCCGCCTGTGCCTTTCCCATCCCGAATGCAAAAAGCTGGTCTACTGCTCCTCCACCGGGGCCATTCCGGAGGCAGCCATGGGCCAGGCTATCCGTGAAGTCCGGCACTTTGACCCGGACGAAGTGGTGGGCTGCTACAGCCGCAGCAAGGCCATGGCCAGCCAGGCGGTGCTGGACGCTGTACACGACCGGGGCCTGAATGCCTGCATCGTCCACCCCAGCGGCATCATGGGACCGGAGGATTTCGCCGTCGGAGAGACAACCGGTACGCTGATCCGAATCATCAGGGGCGAGATGCCCGTTGGCATCGACGGTTCCTTTAACCTCTGCGACGTGCGGGACCTGGCGGCCGGCACCATCGCAGCGGCGGACAAGGGCAAGGCCGGGGAATGCTACATCCTGGCCAACGAGCCGGTGTCCTTCCGGGATTTCTCCCGCATGGTCAGCGATGAGGCGGGATGCAGGAAAGTGAGCATGTTCCTGCCTGTCTGGGCGGCCAATATGATGGGCGGCATGATGGAAAAGCAGGCAAGGAAGAAAGGCACCAAGCCCATGATGACCCGTTTTTCTGTCTATAACCTGGCCCGCAACAACAAGTTCGATTCCACCAAGGCTATCCGGGAGCTGGGCTATTCTGCCCGGCCCTACCGGGAAACAATCCACGATGAAATCGTCTGGCTCAGGGAAACCGGCAAGATCGCCTGAGGCGGGAGCACAGATGAGCAGAACAATCTGCGCCATCACGGGCGGGAAGCGGCTTTCCCGCCTTTTTCCGTTACGATTAACTGAACTTTAACAAAAGGCGTGCTATACTGAACAGGAACCAGCAGGGAGGGACGTTTATGTTTAAAGTATTGGTGGCAGAGGATGACCGGGAGCTGAACAGCCAGGTATGCACCTATTTGAAGCAAAACGGCTATGAGGCCGTAGGCTGTCTGAATGCCAACGACGCCTTCAACACGCTATATAACGATCTCTTTGACCTGATCGTGTCCGACATCATGATGCCGGGGATGGATGGGTTCGAGTTTGCGCGCATCGTGCGGGAGAACAGCAAAGAGCTTCCCATTCTGTTCATGACCGCCCGGGACGATTTCGCGGCCAAGCGGCAGGGCTTTCAGATTGGCGCGGATGATTACATGGTGAAGCCCATCGACCTGGAGGAACTGGTGCTGCGGGTGGGCGCGTTGCTGCGCCGGGCAAAGATCACTAACAGCCACCGGCTGGAGGTGGGCGACGTGCTGCTGGACGCTGACGAGCGCTCCTGTACGGTGAAGGGCGAGGAAGTCAATTTGACCACCCGGGAATTCAATATCTTATACAAACTGCTCAGCTATCCTAAAAAAACCTTTACCCGGGCCCAGCTCATGGACGAATTCTGGGACGCGGATTCCTCCTCCACCCTGCGCACGGTGGACGTGTACATGACGAAGCTCAGGGAGAAGTTTGCCGATACCGACGTATTTGAGATCCAGACCGTGCGCGGCCTGGGCTACAAGGCGGTGATCAAGGAATGAACAAGGAGCGAAAAGCCTTTCTGATCTGGCGGTACGTCACTTTTTTCCTGATGGTCTCCTTTGTGGTCACCTGTTCCTTTTTGCTGTTCCTCAATTCCATGCAGATCGACTATGCCATGCTGCCACGGAACGCCCTGTTCACCTTCGGCAACGTGGCATTTTTGAGCTTCTTCCTGCTGCTGTCCGACTGGCTGTTCCGCAAATGGACGATCGACAAGCCTTTAAAATTGATCCACGAAGCCACGAAGCGCATGACCGAGGGCGACTTGTCAGCCCGTATCGACATGAGCAAATTCACCATTGCCGGGGAGGATTTTCAGCACATTGCCGAAGACTTCAACCTGATGGCGGAGGAACTGTCCGGCAACAGCACCATGCGGACGGACTTTGTTTCCAATGTGTCCCACGAATTGAAAACGCCCCTGGCGGTGATCCGCAATTACAGCAAGCTGCTGCAAAGCGAAAGGATTACCGAAGCGCAGCGCCTGGAATACGCCCAGGGTATTGACCGGGCCACCCAGCGGATGACGGCGCTGATCACCAACATCCTGAAAATGAACAAGCTGGAAAACCAGCAGATCAGCCCCCGGGTGCAGGAATACGACCTGACGGAGCAGGTGGCCGAATGCCTGCTTGCCTTTGACGACGCCCTGGAGCGCAAGCATATCGACCTGCAATGCGAAATGGACGACCGCATCCTGGTGACCGCCGATCCCGAGCTGCTGACGCTGGTGTGGAACAATCTTCTGTCCAACGCCGTCAAATTCACCCCGGAGGGCGGCAGCATCACGGTGACAGTCAGGCCGGAAAACGAAAACGCGGTCGTCTCCGTGCGGGACACCGGCTGCGGCATTACCCCGGAAACCGCGAAGCACATCTTCGATAAGTTTTACCAGGGCGATAACAGCCACGCCGCCGAGGGCAACGGCCTGGGCCTGGCGCTGGTCAAGCGGGTGATCGACCTGACCGGCGGCGGGATCAGCGTCAGCAGCACGCCGGGCGAAGGCAGCACCTTCACGGTTAAGATCAGACGGAGTGAAGCATGAAAAAACTGAATTTGCCAGAGCCGGTTATGACGGTGCTGCGGAACAGCGACCTGCGCTCCCGGTATATGCTGAATCTGCCCCTCTGGGCCAATCTGCTGGTGGCGGCCTTCAAGCTGGGAATGGGGATCTAAAGAACAGCGTTAACAGTTTTCTGACAGAACGCGAACAATTCTCAAACAAAGGCGCGGTATGATGATCCTGTCAGTTGGGAAACCAACGGACAATAAAAGAACCATAAAACCGGAAAAAGCGAAAAAGTGAGGAAAAAATCATGGAAAAGCAGGAAAACGCTGTGAACATTACCTACTCCGCCGAGGAGCAGAAAGAACTGAACGCCATCCGTGCCAGGTATGCGCCGAAAGAAAACAGGCCCCTGACCAATCTGGAGAAAGCCAAAGCCATTGATGCCAGGGTGGAAAGAAAGGGATTGATTGCCGGGCTGACTGTCGGCATCATCGGAACGCTGGTGACGGGGCTGGGCATGTCCTGCATACTGGTGTGGGATAAGATGGTTCCGGGTATTCTCATCGGCCTGGCAGGCCTGGCGGGAGTTGCCGGGGCTTACCCGATGTATCAGCGGGTAATCAGGAAGGAGCGGGCCAGGGTGGCCGATGAAATCATGCAACTCAGCGAAGCGGAATAAAGGAAGACGCAGCCATGAGCGGGAAGCAGAATTCTGCACCCGGCGTGACGGTTGACGGCATCATGACAAAGATGGGACTGCTGGGGAAGCTGTGAGACCGGAGGGACAGTATGCGATTGTTTGTGGGGCTTCGGCCGTCTGAGGAGTTTCGGGCTGCATTGTCTGTACTGCAGTCCCGGCTTCAGGCTGCCGGTGTTGCCGCAAGATATCTTGATCCTTCCAATCTTCATCTGACCCTGGCCTTTATCGGGGAGTGGCCGGGGAACGTCTCCGCGGTTCTTCCGCCGGTGGAGCAGCCGTTCACCCTGACTCTTTCCGGCGTTGGCCTTTTCCCGGAAGCAAAAGTAATCTGGGCCGGCGTTCAGAAATCTCCCGCATTGGACCGGCTGGCACAGCAGGTTCGTGAAAAACTGACGGCCGCAGATATCCCGTTTGATCCGAAACCCTTTGTTCCGCACATAACGCTGGGCCGGAAACCAGTTGTTCCGGAGGCTGTCGATCTTTCGGGAATTATGATGCCTCCTGCAGAAATGACCGTAGAGGACGTATTCCTGTACAAATCCGAACGCGGAGAGAACGGAATGGTTTATTCCGTAATCGGCAGCAGCACTGAGAAACAGCATTGGAGAAAGCAGTCTATGAGCAAGTATGTTGACCTGGCGATGGAACGCCGGAATCAGTTTACTCCGGAAGGAAAACCTGCCTGGAACTGTTGCCAGGCAGTCGCGTCTGTTTTTGCGAAAGACGCCGGCTATGACGAGGATTCCTGCATGAAGGCAGCAACATTTTTTCGCGGCGGCATGCAGATGGGCTCTGTCTGCGGAGCAATCACCGGCAGCCTGATTGCCCTCGGCATGGCCGGTATAGATGATCCGCAGGTATCAAATGAACTGATCCGAAAAGTCCGCGATCATCATAACGGGATGATCCATTGCGCGGATTTGCTGCGGATCAACGCCCAGAACGGCGGGGAAAAAATGCCGCACTGCAACGCCATGATCAGGGAATGTATCGGATACGCGGAAGAAGCGATGCGGGCAAAAGGAAAACTGAAACCAGAAGGCTTGAATGAGCCTGGCCTGGACATGGAGGCGGATAAACCGTATCCACAGCAATTTCTTCAATCGGGTATTCGGCGGTGAAACCCGAAAGGATGTGGCGGAGCATGCTGAAATCATCGACAACACCGTCTATATGTGCGGCGGGCTCGGTGCGGATGCGATGGACACCAGGATCGTGCTGAACCGGCTGCTGGATCCGGAAAAGGTATCCCGAATCCTGATTAACGGGATTGGTTACAGCAGCGCAGAATGAGCAGCTGGAAATATATAGCGGCGGAATAATTCAAAACGGCGGAATAACAAGAGCCTGTGATTCGGTTTTCACTCACCGAAGCGCGGGCTTTTTGCTTTATGGAACTTGGGAATGCTCTCTCTCCGGCTTGGAACGAAGGGAACGAAAAGGGTCGTCCCCATCGTTCCCTTTTTCTTGACTGATAACGATTGCAGGCAGTATAATCCTTACCAGAAAATGGTTCGATTGTCATAAAGGGGGAAAAACATGAAAAGAATTATCTCCTTGTTGTTGCTTCTTGCGATCCTGTTCACGCTGACCGGATGCGGACAGGGTTCCAGGACAACGTCCTCCGCGAAGGAAGAGCGATACCTCCGTATTCTCTGCTGTCCGGAACACAAAGAGCTGGAGCCTATCCTGAGCGACTTTGCCAGGGAGCACAATGCCCGGTTTGAGTTTTCATACGCAGGGGCGCTGGACATCATCCAGAAGCTGAATTCCGGCGAAGCATCAAATTATGATGCTGTGTGGCTGTCCAACTCCATCTGGACCAGCCGGCTCACTAACAGCTCCATCCTGAAAAACGGCAAGTCCATTTTCATCAGCCCGGTGGTGTTTGCCATTGACCGCGCGGAAGGGGAGAAGCTGAACCTGACCGGCCGTGACGTAACGTTAAAGGAGATCATGCAGGCTATTACGTCCTCCGGCATCAGCTTTGTCATTCCCAATATTACCCGCACAAACAGCGGCGCGAGCATTTACCTGAGCATTCTCAGCACGCTGGTGGGCAACCCCGGGGTTATGACCATCGCTCAGATTTCACAGGATTCGGTCACTGAAGAATTAAAAGACTTTTTCAGCCATGTAGGACGCACCTCCGGCAGTGAGGATTATCTGCTGGAGCTGGTGGAAAACGGTGAGTACAGCTGCATGGTCAATACCGAGAGCCAGGTGCTTGCGCTGAACCGCAAACTGGAGGCAGCAGGCAAAGCCCCCATGTACATCCTGTATCCCACAGACGGCGTCAGCATCGGCGATGCCCCTCTGTATTTCGTAAACAACAACAGCAGCCGGGAAGGCATCTTTCTGGAGCTGCAGCGCCACCTGCTCAGCAACAAAGTACAGGAACAGCTGCTGAACCGCGGCTTCCGCGCCAACTACGGCGGTACCATCGACCCCAAATACGCGGAAGTGTTCAAAGCTTCTTACGGTATCCAGACCGACCGCTGCCTCTCGCCTGTGAAATATCCCTCCATGCAGGTAATCACAGAAGCACTGAACCGTTATCAGCTTCTGTTCCGGAAGCCCACCGCCATTGTGTTCTGCCTGGATTATTCCGGCTCCATGGCCGGAGACGGCATCAAGCAGCTGACCTCAGCCATGGACTATATCCTGGATAACGAAAAGACCTCTGATGATTTCCTCCAGTTCTCCGGAGTGGACAGCGTTACTGTCCTGGGCTTCTCGGGCAAGATCATTGGCTGGAAAACCGACACGGGGGACAATCTTTACACGCTGCGAAGCTTTGTCAGGGACACCAGCCCCTCCGGAATGACCGATATATACCTGGCATCCCTGAAGGCCTTTGAAATCCTGGAACAGTATCCGGATGATTATATCAAGTCCGTGGTCCTGATGACAGACGGCGTGTCCAACGGCATGACCTTCAGGGATTTCGAAAGCAGAAGCAAGGGCCATACGATCTATCCGGTCTATTCCATCACCTTTGGCAAGGCGAACACCAGCCAGCTGAGCGAGCTGGCACAGAAAACCGGCGGCAAGGTCTTTGACGGTGTAAATGACCTGACCAACGCCTTCCGTGAAGTAAGGGGCTATAACTGATGAAGAAAACGCAAAAGGATAACCGTTTTCTGTGGTCAGGCCTCACGGGCGGGCTTGGTACGCTTGCGGTCTTTTTTGCGGCCGGCAACCTGCCGATCGCAATAGCCTCCGGCGCTGCCGTATTTGCAGCGGGCTCGCTGCTTTTCAAAAAGCCGAAGGAGCCCCCGGAGGTTCCGGCTGCGGTGCCCGTGGACGATGCCACCCTTCTGGAAAAAGGGCGTGATGGCACACGGGTCATGCATGAGCTGGCCGCCGGGATCGACGATGAAAAGGTCAGGCGCAATGCCGATGAAGTGGCCCGGCTGTGCGATACCATCATCAGCATGGCGGCTGATGACTCACGAAAGCTGAAAAAATCCACCAAGCTGGTTACCTACTACATCCCCACGATCAACAAAACCCTGGAGCTTTTCCGGAAGCTGGAGTCCTCCGATACCGACCGGGACGCGTATGAACAGGCGAACCGCTTCCTGGATGACTGCGAGGCCGGCCTTCGAAAGCATATTGAGAATCTCAGCAGCACTGACCTGACGGACCTGTCCGTGGAGATGGAAGCCATGATCAACGTCATGAATATTGACGGTCTTGTAAACCGTATGAATCAACTGTCCGTATCACAAGAAAAGAAGTAACAGGAGGCCGAACATGAAAAAGAAACTGATTCTGGGTATTCTCCTTTTTGCAGCCATTATCGGAGCGGGCATTGTGATCAGCAAGCTGGTAAGTCCCCAGCAGCCGGCTGCGCAGAATCTGAAAACCGTCACCGTATACGGCGCCGTGGGCGGCGGCAAGGAGAATTTTCTTGCCGACCCGGATGTGAACCGCATTATGGCGGAAAGATACGGCATCTCCGTGCAGAATGATCCCTGGTCCAACGGGAAACTGATCAAAAATGAGCTGAAGTATACGGACAAAAACAACGGCTCAACCGGCACCGTTGATTTTGTGTTCTTCTCCGACCAGCGCTACTACGAATACTATCAGCTGGACGCGAAGGAAGGCGAAGCCGCCAGACTCCCGAAACAGCGCGCCGAGATCATCCTCAACACGCCGATCGTCTTCTACAGCTGGAAAGAGGTCGTGGATGTCCTGGAAAAAGAAAATATTGTTACCGAGCGTGACGGTGTCTGTTACATAACGGACATGAACAAGCTGCTGGAATATATCACGAGCGAAAAGAAATGGAAGGATATCGGCCTGAATATTTACGGCAACGTCAACATCGGCTCCACCGACCCTGTTACTTCTTCCCCCGGCGCGACCTACTACGGCCTGCTGGCTTCCATTCTGAACGAAGGGCAGGTGTCTTCCAAAGCCCTGAGCGAAACCATGCCCAGGCTGCAGCAGTTCTATAAACAGTCCGGATTCATGAACAATACGCCTGCGGACCTGTTCGACCAGTACCTGCGCACCGGCTATGGCACCAAGCCGATCATCGTTGACTACGAAAAGAGCATGGTCGACTTTGCCATCAACAATCCTGAAGGCTATGCCAGCGTGAAGGACCGCGTACGCATCCTGTATCCGGAACCCACGATCTGGAATTCGCATTGCATTATTTCCTTTACGGAAAAAGGTACGAAGTTCATTGAAGCCCTGAACGATAAAGAAATCCAGGAGATCGCATTTAGCCGCTACGGTTTCCGTACCGGCCTGTCCGGCGGCCAGTATGATGTCAAAGCCATCGGTGTCGACGGCCTGCCGCAGGAGATCCTGAACGTGGTGCCCGGCCTGAAGATGGATACCTACAACCTGATCATTGAAGGCCTGAAGGAAGTTGAGTTCTGATCACCGTGTCAATATAAAAAATTAATAATCAGCGAAAGATTGTTTCCAAAATACGTTGCGGAATCGCGGTTGAACAGTACGGGGTTCCGCTGACTGCTTATCTCTGCTATCACCTGGGCCTGGCCGCCGAAGGCCTGGGAGATCCCGCGGAAGCGGAAAGGCAATACCGGCGTTTTCGCTGAAATAAAAAGGCAGCTTGCGGAGAACGGCTTCACCGCACTCCGTGAACTGGACGGGATTCTCTGGTCTGTGCTCAACCATTGACACGATCGTTGGTAAATGACGGATCCGCTGAAGGATAAAAACAAAGGAAAAAAGGTGTGCTTTCGTGAACCAGCTATTTGCAAAAACCCTGCGTAAGCTGCGGGAAGAAAAAGGGCTTACCCAGAAACAGCTTGGCGAAAAGCTGTTCGTTAACCATTCCACGATTACCCGCTGGGAAAATGCCAGCCGCCTGCCGGACTTTACTATGATCCGCCGTCTCGCTGAATGCCTGGGAGTGGACGCCAATGATCTGATCCAGACGGCGTTCCAGAGCGAAGACCATCCGAACGTGATCATAGTGGACGACTGCAAGGCCATCCTTTCCGACGGCCTGAACGTCCTGGGGGAGGCTCTGCCCAACGCTGCGATTACGGGCTTCATCAAGCCGAAGGAAGCCATCGAATATGCGCAAACCAACCAGGTGGCGCTGGCAATCCTGGATATTGAAATGGGCAGGACCAGCGGGTTTGAACTGAGCCAGAAACTGCTCGAAATCAATTCCCACACCAATATCGTCTTTCTCACCGCTTACGCCGACTACTCCCTCGACGCGTGGAAAACCACGGCCAGCGGTTTTTTGCTTAAGCCCGTTACCGCGGAGAAAATACATGAAATGCTGAAAAGGCTGCGCTATCCGATTTTTCCGATGGGAGGAGAGGACGAGTGAGCGACTGGAACAACGTTATCATCTTCTCCATCATTATCGCGGCGATCATCATAAGCGGCTTTGGACTTTGGGCTGCAGTCGCCATGCCCGGGCCTGACCGCTGGAACAAACGCTTTTTCCGGAACTATTTTATCATACTTTTCCTGGGCGGGATTTCCGGCCTCGTTGATGTGACACTCGCCGGCGATCCTTCCTTAAGTGCGCTGCTGTATATAAGCATCGCGTTCCTGGAATGTATGATCCTCTCGCTGCCGCTGCTTATGATGACGGTTTATTTGCTGCACATCTGCGGAAAAGACCTGCGCTCAAACCGGCTCTGGCGCACCGTGCTCGGCATGTGGGCAGTTTTCCTGATCCTGCTTTTCGCGATCTCGTTTAATGCCTATTCCACCTTTACCGCGGCGGACAGCCAGTATTACCGGGTACCCTTGTACACGTTTATGCTGCTGGCCCTGGTTGCAATCCTGGCGCTGGATTTTGCGGGCATGATACGATACCGGAAGCGGCTGACGCATAAAGAATTCCTCGGATTATCCATTGCGCTGCTGCCGATGATGGCCGCGCTGATCATACAGATATTCTTCGACGCCTATGCGCTTCTCGATATCAGCTATGTGACCGCTGCCCTGGTGATGTACAGTTTCATCCTGTCCGACCAGGTTGAGCGGGAACTGAGGTATCTGCGGGAGATTGCCAACCAGCGCGCCAGCATCACGGTGCTGCGGATGCGGCCCCATTACATCTACAATACCCTGATGAGCATTTACAGCCTTTGCAATATTGACCCCCAGCGGGCCCGGCAGGTTACGATGGATTTTACCAATTACCTGCGCAAAAATTTCGACGCGGTTGCCAGCGACAGCACCATTCCCTTTTCCGCGGAACTGGAGCATACCCGTGCTTACCTGGCCGTGGAGCAGGCGCAGTATGAGGAGCAGCTTGTTGTGGAATACGACACGCCGTTTACCTTTTTCCGCCTGCCGCCGCTGACCCTGCAGCCCCTGGTGGAAAACGCCGTGAAGCATGGCATGAATCCGGATGAGGGACCGCTTCATATTTCCATCTCCACCCGGCAAACGGATTCCGGCGCCGAGATCACCGTGAAGGATGACGGCCCCGGCTTTGACCCTTCTGACGAAAACAAATCCCATACCACCCTGACAAACATCCGGCAGCGGCTTGAAATGATGAGCGGCGGCATCTTGCATATCACATCCGGGAAAGGCGGGGGAACCGTGGTGACGGTGAAAATTCCGAAAGCAGGAAGCGTTTCTGAAGGATAACATGAACCATGAATGAACAGAAAGGAAATGAAAACGGGCAGCTTCCGGATTGTTCCTGTGATCTGCGCCGAAGGCACGCACCGCGATACGTTCCCGGGATGCAGGGGTAACCGGGGCATGGCGGCTGTTACTCGTCGGGCGAAATCGTGCCGTGCATGCAGTTGTCAGGAACCATGCAGCAGAGGGGCGAGTCCCTGGGCAATGTGCACACCGACAGGCTGAAGGACCTGCTCACAGCGGGCAGTTACCTGGAAAACATCTGCACTACGGTCGGCGACATACGCAAAAACAATCGGAAATGCGGCGGGTGCAAATGGTTTGAATACTGCACCGGCGGATGCAGGGCCCTGGCTTACCTGTATTCGGGAGAGAGCAAGGGCCTCTGCGGCGAGGACCTGACCAAATGCAGGTTCTTTGAAAACGGCTGGTATGAAAAAACCAGGGATGCGCTTTCGGAGTGGAAGAACCTGAGCCCGGTCGGTATCGTTTAATGGGAACCCGGAGACGGTGGCCGGCCGGGGTGCCGAAAGAGCCGGTTTTGCATCTTGACTTAGAGTGAACTTCAGACTTTAAAATACGCTTATCCTGATGGCAAAATATGATCAAGGGGGAACCGCAGCCTGTTTCTTTCGGATCTGACAGAATATAAAACCGAACTGTTCCGCCGGGCGGAACCTGGCCGGCGGAGTATTGTATCAAAGGAGGAACAACGAATATGAATCAGCGCATTCTGGGCAAAACAGGAAGACAGATCAGTGAGATCGGCCTTGGAACATGGCAGCTGGGAACCCGGTGGGGGGACCCCTTTAACCGGGAGGAGGCCATGAAAATCCTTGGGACCGCGTATGAAAACGGGATCAATTTCATTGACACCGCGGATGTTTACAACGGAGGAAAAAGCGAGGAAACCATCGGGGAATATCTGCTGGAGCATCCCGGACGTTTTTTTGTGACAACGAAGTGCGGAAGACGCCTGAACCCGCATACGGCGGAAATGTACACCCCTGACGCGATCCGGGACTTCATTGAAGGAAGCATGAAACGCCTGAAGGCTGAAAAACTGGACCTGATCCTTCTGCATTGCCCTCCGGGACCGGTCTACAGGCGGGACGACATATTCAGCGAACTGGACCGGCTGAAGGGATCCGGGAAAATCCTGGATTACGGGGTCAGCGTCGAGAAGGCGGAGGAAGGCATCCAGGCGATGGAATATAACATTTCCGCCATGGAAGTCATCTTCAATATGTTTAGGCTGAAACCGTTGGACCGGCTTTTCCCGCTGGCAAAAAAGAACAATGTGGGCATCATTGCCCGCGTTCCCCTGGCCAGCGGTCTCCTGACCGGGAAATATACCAAAGACACCGTTTTCGGCGCGCAGGATCACCGCAGCTATAACCGGGACGGGGCTGCGTTTGACAAAGGAGAAACATTCTCCGGCGTGCCGTATGAACTGGGGCTGCAGGCAGTGGAAGAACTGAAGAAAGTCTTTGGAACGGACGATCTTGCCGCGATCGCGATCCGCTGGGTACTGATGCATCCGGAAGTCAGCGTTGTGATTCCCGGGGCCAGCAGGGCCGAACAGGTTATGAGCAATGTGAGGGCTGCCGAACTGGCTCCGATTCCGGAAAAGCAGATGCAGGCAGTCCGGGAGATCTACGACCGCTGCCTGAGGGAATCCATTCATCCCCAGTGGTAATCCCCGCAAAGCCTTTCAACGGGTTATCGGGCCGGAAAAACCGATGAGCCGTCATGCCCGGGAAAATCTCCGACCGGATCACACCGGGCAACCCGGCGGCGGGGAGAAATCCGGCATGCGTTCCGCATACGGACAGGCTCCGGATAAAAAATATTTGCAGATCCGGAATTCCATGGTATAATCCCCTCAGAAAAGCACAGCATCCGGCATTTCACACCACGCAAAGAAATAACAGAAAAGGAGAACTGCATCATGAAAACACTGCAGGAACTGTACAATGACGTTGCGGCGAACCCGGAACTGAAAAAGGCTTTCTCCGCGGCCGCCAAATCCGGAAAAATCGTGCAATTTGCGAAAGAGAACGGCTGCAGCGCGCCTGACGATGAGCTCGCTGCCTTTGCGGCATCATTCGAATCCGAAACGGACATGAAAGCCCTCTCCCTGGAGGAACTTGAAAACGCTGCGGGCGGAAAATGCGACGATACGGATCACTGCAACCACCGCGGTAAGGGCGGCTGGGAAGGCGGCTTCAAGAAAGACTACGTCAACAAATACTGGTACCAGAGAAACCAGTGCGGTTACTGTAAAAAAACGTTTTACAGCCGCTACGCGCTGATTGACGATGTCAGGCGCGGCGATACCTGGGTTGAGGTTTCCCAGCAGGAATACGATTCGGTCCGCGGCTTCCTGTGATGGTTCAGCCTTGCCCATCGCCCGGACGATCTGTTCCGGACACCGAAAAACAAAAATGACTGACGGGTGATCTTTCGCTGCCCATCAAGGGCGGACGAAAGATCACTTTTTTGCAATACGGCGGAAACGCCCGGAAAAAGAATCCCTTGCGGCAGGAAAACGAATGCGTTATGATTATAAAAACACCATTTTATGATATTTTCATTTTTCACGTTCACATTTTTCCCTGTCCGAGGAAAGGATGAAACCTGATGGCGTCCAGCAATATCCGGAAGCCCTTTCTGAAACTCCTGCCCATTCAGATTGCCGCGGTGACGGCAGGATCGGTCAATTCGCTGGTTGATACGCTGCTGACAGGCAGGTATATCGGCCCGGAGGCCGTGGCGGGGATCGGTTTTTTCAGCCCCATGCTGACCGTGATCTTTTTGTTCTATGTTGTGGTGCGGGGCACCACGATCCTCTGCGGACGGGCCATCGGCAGCGGCCGGCGGAACGACGTGATCTCCCTGTTTTCAACGGCCGCGGTGACGGTGACAGGCTATGGGCTGCTGCTGGGGATCAGCTGTTTCTGCCTCCGGAGTCCGCTGACCCGGCTCCTGGGCGCCGGCGGAATCACGGCGGACTACCTGCAGGACTATATTGCCGGCTATGCGCCGGGCATTCCGTTCCTCTGCGCGTCGTCCGTGCTGCTGACATACCTGCCCTGCAACAATGAACTGAACAAAAGCTACTGCGTCATGGGGTTTATGGTGGCTTCCAATACAGCGCTTGATTTTCTCCTGGTCAGCGTCCTGAAAATGGGCACCTTCGGTATGGGACTGGCCACCTCCGTCAGTTACACCCTTTCCGCCGTGATCATGATTCCGCTTTTCCTGAAAAAATCGAAGGCATATCATTTTGAATGGAAACGGATCAGTTTCCGGAATATGCGGGAGACCCTCCGGCTCGGGCTTCCGGAGGTGCTGTTCAACCTCGGGATAACGATCCGGAGCTACCTGGTCAACCTGACGGTGATGCATTCGATCGGGCCGGCAGGGATCGCGGCGCTGAATGTTGAAAACACGCTGCTGTGCTTTCTCGGCGCGATTCCCCAGGGAACCGGCAACGCGTTTACGCTGATGGCCAGCATTTATTACGGGGAAAGAGACCGGGACAGCCTGAAGGCGCTGACGGGCACCGCCCTGAAAACGGGGCTGATGCTGAGCAGCGCGGCAACGGTGATCCTGATGGCCGGCAGCGGCCTGATCAGCAGGCTTTTCTTTCCCGAGGGCGGAGAAACGTGTCTCCTGACGCAGCAGATGTTGCTGTGCTTCGCATCCTGCTTCGTTTTCAACACGGTGTTCACGATATGGATCCGGCTTTTGCAGATTGAGGAACACATGAAGATCGTGGACCTGATGAACCTGCTGGAACAGCTCTTTATTGCCGCAACGGCGATCGGGGGAATGCGGCTGATCGGGGTTACGGCGATCTGGCTGGCCCAGCCGGTGTCCGAGATCCTCTGCCTGCTGGCGATCGGAATCCGGATTGTGTCCGGCCTGCACCGGTTCCCCCGGACGGCGGAGGAATGGATGAAGCTGCCGAAGGATTTCGGCGCAAAGGCGGAGAACGTGATGGAAGCCACCGCGGACAGCCTGGAGGAGGTTGCCCGGCTGTCCAGGGGAATCATGGATTTCCTGGAGAAGCGGGGCGTTGCCGCGAGAACCCGGTCCATCGTTGGCCTGTGCGTGGAGGAAATGGCCGGCAACGTGATCAGCTACGGCCGGAGGGACGGAAAGGCGCACACAGTGGAAATCCGCGTGGTAGCAGAGGAACAGCTGGTTGTGCGGGTGCGGGACGACTGCCCGGCCTTCGATCCGAAACAGCGGATTGACCAGTTTGAGCCGGAGGATCCGGCAAAGAACATCGGGATCCGGATGATCGGAAAGCTGACAAGGAAAATGGATTACCATACGGACGCAGGCGTCAATACCCTGCTGATGGTGATCTGACGGGCAGGACCGGAAGCCGGTAAATTTTTGAGAGAAAAAAACAGAGGCGGAAAGGACAACGGCGGTCAGGGTTCGGTGATATATGCCAGGGCCAGGTCAAAGGTGTTCCGCAGACCGTCTGTATGCGTGCGTTCGTAGCCGTGGCTGTTGGCGGTGCCGGGACCGATGGCGGCATGGCGGATGTCATAGCCGGCAAGGACGGAACCGTCCCCGTCGGAACCGTAATGGGGCGTAAAGACATCCATCACATAATCCACGCCCGCAGCCTTCGCGGTTTTCCGCAATTCCGCGGTCATGCCGCTGTGATAGGGGAAGCGGCTGTCCTTGGCAAAGATGGAGACCCGGTGTTCTTCCGAATTCTGGTCCGGGCCTGTAGGGGCGATATCCAGGGCCAGGATATCCTTTATGCCCTCCGGCAGCCAGGCGGTGCCGTGGCCGATTTCCTCATAGCAGGCAAAATAAGCGATGACCCTGCGCTTCAGCTTCAGGCTGTTCTCCCGGACGGCCTTCATCAGGCCCAGGAGCACGGCGGCGCAGGCTTTGTCATCAATGAAACGGCTTTTGATATATCCGCCGGAGCGCGTGAAACGATGATCCAGGGCGATGTAATCGCCGGTTTCCACCCCCAGGGCGCGGGTATCGTCCGCGGACTTTACCGGCCGGTCCAGCACAACGCAGACGTTGGTGCGGAAATCCCCCTGCTCCCCGCGAAGCTCATTTTCGGTGACATGAACGGAATTGGGCGTGCGGCAGACGGTGCCGGTGATCACATCCCCGTCCGCAGTATACACACGGACGTTTTCCGTGACACAGTAGAAGGGATAGAGCCCTCCGACGGGACAGACGTTCAGGGTACCGTCCGGATTGATTTTCCGGACCATCAGGCCGATATCGTCCAGGTGAGCGGTGATGACCAGGGGATCCCCTTCGCCGCCGAGATCCGCCAGGACACCGCCCTTATGGGTGAAGCACGGTTCAATTCCCAGGGCGCGGATGAGTTCAGCGGCCTTCCGGGAGACCGCTTCATACTGGCCGGTGGTGGAGTCCACGGACAGCAGGACCTGAAAGGTATCCAGGACATAGGATTCATCAAAGAAGCTCATTTTTTTCCAATCCTTTTTTTATTTCCGACAGGACCGGCAGGGCCGGCCTACTGGATTTCTGCCTGTAATCTGTATTATTCTTTGCGGGCATTCCTTTTCCTGCTTTGCGGACGGCGGGGGAAGCAGAATGCCGGACATTTACGGCGGAAAGGTGTTCCGGAAACCGGACTCCGCGTGTTATAATCTGCTGTGATGCTGATGATCGGAGATGAAATCATGCACAGAAAAAAACAGAAAAGCGAAACCAGACCGGCCCGAAGGGCCGGAAAGGCAGCAGGGATTTTTATCCTGCTTGCGATGATGCTTTTCCTGGTAACGGGATGCTCCGGGAGCGGAAACAAGGCCATCACCTCCCTGGAACAGCTGTCCGAACCTGGAATCCGGATCGGCGTGCCCAGCACCATTATTGAATACGATATGCTGAAAAAGGATTATCCGAACGCCACGGTGATTCCCTATACGGATTCCCCGCTGGGCTACCGGGACGTGGCCAACGGCCGGCTGGATGTGTTTGTTTACGCGCGCGAGGAGATGAAGCTTGCCATTGAGCACGGGACGGAAGGCGTGAAGCTCCTGGACGGAACCTACCATTCCAACGATGCCGCGGTGGGGATTTCCCCGGCAGCAAAAATCCCGAACCTGCAGGAGAAGATCAACACCTTTATCCGCGAGCTGCGGGCGGACGGCACGCTGGAGGATATGTTCGACCGCTGGGTGCTCCGCAGCGAGTATGAAATGCCCGCGATTCCAAAGACGGAGAACCCGAAATACCACCTGCGGGTGGCTACATCCGGCACGGTGATGCCTTATTCCTACTATGTGGGAACACAGCTCAACGGGTATGATATCGAACTGGCTTACCGCTTTGCATCCTGGCTGGGCGCGGATGTGGAGTTCAAGGTGATCGATTACGGCGGAATTATTACCGCGGCGGCCACCGGCGAGGTGGACTGCATCATGGCCAACCTTTACCGCACCGAGGAAAACAGCAAAACGATTCCTTTTTCCGAAACGCTGTTCGTTGTGGAGATGACCGGAATGGTGCCGGACAGCGCCAGACCGGCTGCTGCCAAATCCTTCTGGGACTCGATTGCGGAGAGCTTTGAAAAAACCTTTATCCGGGAGAACCGGTGGCAGCTCCTCCTGGAAGGAATCGGCACAACGCTGCTGATTACGGTGCTGTCCATCCTCCTGGGAACAGCGCTGGGCTTTGGCGTTTTCCTTCTGTGCAGGAAAGGAAACCCCGTGGCAAACGGCCTGACGCACATTATGATCCGGCTCGTGACGGGACTGCCGACGGTGGTGCTCCTGATGGTTCTCTATTACATCATCTTCGGGGGACTTTCCATCCCCGGAACGATTGTATCCGTTATCTGCTTTACGATGGTTTTCGGCTCAGCCGTCTTTGCCATGGTGAATACCGGCGTATCCACCGTGGACAAGGGGCAGGCAGAGGCGGCGTGCTCCCTGGGATTCACGGACCGGAAGGCCTTTTTCGATGTGGTCCTGCCGCAGGCGATGCCGTATATCATGCCGAATTACAGGGAACAGATTGCCGCGCTGGTCAAAGCCACATCCGTTGTCGGATATGTTACGGTGCAGGACCTGACCAAGATGGGGGACATTATTCGCAGCCGCACTTTTGAGGCGTTTTTCCCGCTGCTGGTGGTCGCGCTGGTTTATTTCATCCTTGCGGATCTCCTGACTGCCCTTGCACGCAGGCTTGAACTTCACACGGATCCGAAGAGAAGAACGAAGGAAAAGATCATGAAGGGAGTGAAGGCCGGTGATTGAGCTGATCCACCTGGAAAAGAAATATGAGCAGACCGTTCCCCTGAAGGACGTGAACGCGGTAATCAACCGGGGAGATGTGATCTCGGTGATCGGCCCCTCCGGCACGGGAAAATCCACATTGCTCCGCTGCATCAACCTGCTGGAAAAGCCGACGGGCGGGCAGATCCTCCTGGACGGCGAGGATATTACGGATCCGAAATACGATGCCGTAAAAGCCCGGCGGCGGATGGGAATGGTTTTCCAGAGCTTCAATCTTTTCGGACACCTGACGGTGATTGAAAACCTGATGCTGGCACCGCGGGAGATCCTGAAAAAAACAAAGCAGGAGGCCTATGACACAGGCATCGCGCTGCTGAAGCGGGTCGGACTGGCCGGCCGGGAATTCCAGTATCCCGACCAGCTGAGCGGCGGACAGAAGCAGCGCATCGCCATCGCGCGGACCCTGGCAATGGATCCGGATGTGATACTGCTGGATGAGCCGACAAGCGCCCTGGATCCCACCATGGTCGGGGAAGTGCAGGCGGTGATCCGGGACCTGGCGGGAACCGGAAAAACCATGATGATTGTGACCCATGAAATGAACTTTGCCCGCTCCATCTGCAACCGGGTTTTCTATATGGACCAGGGAGTCATCTTCGAAGACGGAACGCCGGAGCAGGTTTTCGACCATCCGCAGAAGGAGCAGACCCGGCGGTTTATTCACAAACTGAAGGTGCTGGAGCTGCTGATTGACAGCCGGGAATACGACTTTGCCGGCGCCGGCACTCTCATTGACCAGTACTGCCTGCGCAGCGATATCCTGCTGCGGGTGAAGTACCGCATCCGCCTGGCGTTTGAGGAACTGGTGCAGCAGATTTTGCTGCCGGTGCTGGAACGGACCGCCCTCCATGTGACCGTGGAGTATTCGGAAGAGGAGAAAACCGCGACGGTGATCATTGCGTACGGCGGCCCGCGTTATGATCCGGCGGAAGGAAAAAACGACCTGGCCTACACGGTGCTGAAACGGTCCATCAGCGAACTGACATACCAGTACACCGAAGGGGCGGAACTGTCCAATACGATCCGCGCGGTGATCCTGTCCTGAGGCGAAACCGGGCTGCCGATGGCCGGAGGGGAGAATCCGGCGCTGCCGGCGGCACGGATCCGGCAGGAAGAGAAAACAACAGAAAACAAACGGAAGGACATCCTGAACGGAGGACACGATGAAAACCTACGGGGCGCTGGAAGCAGGCGGCACCAAGATGGTGCTTGCCGTGATGGATGAAGAGGGAAATACGGTGCGGCAGACGGTGATTGCCACAAAGACTCCCGATGAAACTATGCCGGAAATGATCGCTTTCTTTTCGGCCTGTTCCGTCTGCAGCCTGGGAATCGGCGGTTTCGGCCCGCTGAACCTGGACCGGAATTCGCCGGAATACGGCTGCATTACGGAAACCCCCAAGACTGCCTGGAGGCATTATCCGCTGCTGCAGGCATTCCGGGAGGCGCTGAAGATTCCGGTGGGACTGGATACCGACGTGAACGCGGCGGCCCTGGCGGAGGCACGGCTGGGGGCCGCGAAAGGGAAGGAAAGCTGCCTGTATGTAACGGTGGGAACCGGCATCGGCGGCGGGGTGATCATCCACGGGAAACCGGTTCACGGACTTATGCACCCGGAAATCGGACATATTTCCGTATCGCCCCTTCCGGAAGACCCGATGCCTGAAGGGATCTGTCCCTATCATCCCCACTGCCTGGAGGGGCTGGCTTCCGGGCCGGCCATCGAAAAACGCTGGGGCATTTCCGCCCGGGAACTGCCGCCGGACCATCCCGGATGGGAAATCGAAAGCGCGTACCTGGCGCAGCTGTGCGCCTGCGCCATGCTGGCCTTTTCCCCTGAAATGATCATTCTGGGAGGCGGCGTCATGCAGCAGAAATTCCTGCTGCCCCGGATCCGGGAAAAGACGCTGAAGCTGCTGAACGGATACATCGCGCATCCGGCGGTCAGCGAAGGCCTGGACCGGTATATCGTCGCGCCCGGGCTGGATACCCGCAGCGGCATTACCGGGGCCTATCTGCTGGCCCGGGAAGCGGAAGGCGAATAACAGCGGAAGAAGAAAAAAGAACCAAATGGCAAAAAAAGCCTTGACAGATCTTTCAACATCGATATAATCATACAGTGTTAGATCAATCTAACAACTGGCGACCTTATATTTCATGATAAGTCAGGAGGGGTTCAATGATGCCATTAAGTTATGCAAACCCCGGGGAAGAAGCCGTGATCCGGAAGGTGGGCGGAAGTCCCGAGGTCAGGAAACACCTGGAAAACCTCGGCTTCGTCGCGGGCGGTACGGCGACCGTTATCACATCCATGAACGGAAATGTGATTGTGAAGGTCAAGGAATCCCGCGTGGCCATCGATGAAGAGATGGCGCGCAAAATCATGATTTAACAGGAGGTACGGGCATGAACAGTCTGCGGGAAGTGCCGGTGGGCGGCAGGGCAAAGGTGGTCCGGATTCACGGGGAAGGAGCCGTGCGGCGCAGGATCATGGACATGGGCATTACCAAAGGGGTGGAGATATATGTGCGGAAAATGGCTCCCCTGGGGGATCCCGTTGAGATCACCGTGCGCGGGTATGAGCTTTCCCTTCGCAAGGCGGACGCCGAAAGTATTGAGGTGGAATAATTTTTTTTTCGCCCTGCAGTTAGATAACACTAAGTAAACGAATAACAGGAGGGACATCCCGATGGAGATTCGAATCGCACTGGCAGGCAATCCAAACAGCGGCAAAACGACCCTGTTCAACGCACTGACCGGTTCCAACCAGTTTGTGGGCAACTGGCCGGGCGTCACGGTGGAAAAGAAGGAAGGCAAGCTCAAAAAGCACAGCGGCGTAACGATCACCGACCTGCCGGGCATTTACAGCCTGTCTCCCTATACCCTGGAGGAAGTTGTGGCCCGGAATTACCTGATCAATGAACGGCCGGACGCCATACTGAACATTATTGACGGCACCAACCTGGAAAGGAACCTGTACCTGACCACGCAGCTGGCAGAGCTGGGCATTCCGCTGGTGATTGCCATCAACATGATGGATGTGGTGAAGAAGAACGGCGACAAGCTGAATACCGCCGATCTTTCCCGACAGCTGGGCTGCCGGGTGGTTGAAATCTCTGCCCTGAAGGGAACCGGCATTACGGAAGCCGCGGAAGCGGCCATCCAGGCGGCACAGTCCGCAAAGACCGTTCCGCAGCATACTTTTTCCGGGCCGGTGGAACACGCCCTGGCGCACATTGAAGAGGCAGCCGTGCATGGCATGCCGGAAGAGCAGCAGCGGTGGTACGCCATCAAGGTGTTTGAACGGGACGCGAAGGTGATGGAGCAGTTGGGCGTTCCGGAGGAAACCCGGAAGCACATTGAGGAGGACATTGCCGCCGCCGAAAAAGAGCTGGACGATGACGCAGAAAGCATTATCACCAACGAGCGCTATGTATACATTGCGCAGGTGATCCGGTCCTGCTACCGTAAGCACAACGCCGGGAGCCTGAGCTCTTCCGACAGGATTGACAAGGTGGTGACCAACCGCTGGCTGGGCCTGCCCATCTTCGCTCTGATTATGTTTGCGGTATACTGGATTTCCATGGTGGCCGTCGGCACCCCGGCCACGGACTGGGCCAACGACGGGCTTTTCGGAGACGGATTCCATCTCTTCGGCAACGGGACCGCCGCCTATGAAGCGGCGGCGGAACGCTACGGCGATACGGACCAGATCATCCAGGCTTTTTCCGAACAGTACGGCGTGGAGATCGACGGGGAAAACCCGGAAGAATCCCTGAAGGCCCTGCTGGCGGCTACCCCGGAGGACGCCGCCGTGACCTACGTTACCCAGGACGAGGAAACGCTGGAAACAGAGGAACACCCGGATACCGGCAAAGAGGAGCTGCAGGCCGCCGTGGAGGAATACCTGAGCACGGAAGACGGATACAAGCCTGACATCGGCGCTCCCGATCCAGCCCGGTACGGCACCTGGGTGCCCGGGATTCCGGTGCTGGTGGAGCGCGGCCTGGACCGGATCGGCGCGGCGGAATGGCTGAAAGGGCTGATCCTGGACGGCATTGTGGCCGGCGTCGGATCGGTGCTGGGCTTTGTGCCCCAGATGCTGGTGCTGTTCCTGCTGCTGGCCTTCCTGGAAGCCTGCGGCTACATGGCCCGGATCGCTTTCATCCTGGACCGGATTTTCCGCAAGTTCGGCCTGTCCGGCAAGTCCTTTATTCCCATGCTGATCGGCACCGGTTGCGGCGTGCCGGGGATCATGGCCTCCCGTACCATTGAAAATGAACGGGACCGGCGCATGACCATCATGACCACCACGTTCATTCCCTGCAGCGCAAAGATTCCATTTATCGCCATGATTGCCGGCGCGATTTTCCACAAATCCGCATGGGTAGCCACCAGCGCGTACTTTATCGGCATGGCGGCGATCATCATCAGCGGCATCATGCTGAAAAAGACGAAACGCTTTTCCGGTGAACCCGCCCCGTTTGTCATGGAGCTTCCCGCCTATCACTGGCCCACGGCGGGCAATGTGTTCCGCTCCATGTGGGAACGCGGCTGGAGCTTCATCCGGAAAGCCGGAACGATCATCCTGCTCTCCACGATCCTGGTGTGGTTCCTGAGCCGCTTTGGCGTGGCGGACGGCACCTTCCGGATGCTGGAAAAAGAGGAACTGGAAAAGTCCATCCTGGCCGGGTTCGGCGGGATCGTGGCATGGATTTTCAAACCGCTGGGCTTCGGTACCTGGCAGGCGACGGTGGCTTCCATTACCGGCCTGATTGCCAAGGAAAACATTGTGGGCACGATGGGCATCCTCTACGGCGGCACAGCGGCCTACGCCAACCTGGCAGCTTCCTTTACCGGCATTGCCGCCTATGCGTTCCTGGTGTTTAACCTGCTGTGCGCACCCTGCTTCGCGGCCATCGGCGCCATCCGGCGGGAGATGAACAACGCAGGCTGGACATGGTTCGCCATCGGCTATCAGTGCGGATTTGCCTACGCGGTAGCCCTGATGATTTACCAGTTCGGCAGGCTGTTCACCGGCAATGCGAACATCATCGGGCTGATCGCGGCGCTGGCGGTGCTGGGCGGAATGATCTATATGCTGTTTTTCAAGAAATATCACGAGGCCACTGAGCTGACCCGGAAAGTGTGAGAAGATGTTTCATGCAATTGCGGAAAACGCGGGAACGATTGTCGTAACCCTGGTACTGGTCGGCATCGTGGCCGCCATCCTCGTCAAAATGCGCAAGGACAAAAAGCAGGGGAAATCCTCCTGCGGCTGCAGCTGCGGCAGCTGCCCCATGTCGGGCGCCTGCCATAAGCAATGAAGTTAAAAGCAGACAGGCCGCCGGGATGAACCGTTATGGAGAAGAGACGCGGTTCTGCCGGCGGTACTGTCCGGGGGTGACCCCGGTTTGCTGCTTGAAGAAACGAATAAAGGAAGATACATTGGGCATCCCCACCTCCGCCCCGACAATCTGGACGGGGTCATCGGTCTGCGACAAACGTCTGCAGGCCTCTTTTTTTCGCAGGGACTGAACATACTCCAGGACGCTCTGGCTGGTACAGTTTTTGAAATAATGGGAAAGGTTTGACGGCGTCAGGGAGGGGAAACGAACCGGAAAGCAGGAAGAGGAAAACGGAAGGGAGAATAACAATATCCAAACGGTTATGAAGAATACAGCAGAATGGAAGGAACAGGGAATGACAGAGAGAAACCTGGATTTTGACCGGATTGTCAACCGGAAAAATACCCGATGCATCAAATACGACTTTGCCGCCGAAAACGGATATCCGGAGGATGTCCTGCCCCTGTGGGTGGCGGATATGGATTTCAGGACTTCCTCCTTTGTGGAGGACGCCCTGGCGGAACTGACGCGGCACAATATTTACGGATACAGCGACACCCGGCCCGGGGACGGATTTTTTGAAGCGGTGAGCGGTTGGATGAGAAGGCACCATCACTGGGAAACCGATCCGGCATGGCATGTGAAAATCCCCGGGGTTTGCTTCGCGATTGCCGCCGCCATCCGCGGACTGACAGCCCCGGGAGATGCCGTGATCATCCAGGAACCGGTTTACCATCCCTTCGGCAGCCTGATTCTGCAGAACGGACGGAAAAAGGTTTCCTCCGACCTGATCCGGGACGCGGAGAAAACCTACCGGATGGATTATGACGACTTTGAGAAGAAAATCATTGAAAACAACGTGAAAATGTTTATCCTGTGCAATCCGCACAATCCGGTGGGCCGGGTATGGACCGGGGAGGAGCTGCGCAGGATCGGCCGGATCTGCGCGGAGCACCGGGTGATCGTGTTCAGCGATGAAATCCATTCCGATTTTGTCTGGGAGGGGGAGCACCAGGTATTCCAGGAAGCGGATCCTTCTTTCCGGAACATCACAATTACGGCCACCGCTCCGAGCAAAACCTTTAACCTGGCAGGGCTGCAGCAGTCCAACATCTTTATTCCGGATTCCGGGCTGCGGCAAAGCTTTACGGAAGAGCTGCACCGGACCGGCCTGGATGAACCCACGATCTTCGGAATCACCGCGGCACAGGCCGCCTATGAAAAGGGAGAGACCTGGTACGAAACCATGAAGGCCTATATCCGGAAGAATATCTGTTTTGCGGAAGCGTTTATCCGGGACCGCCTGCCGGGCACGGAGATGAAGAAACCGGAGGGGACGTACCTGCTTTGGGTGGATTTCAGGGGAACCGGCCTGAACGCGGCGGAACTGGAGGAAATGATTGTTCACAAAGCCCGCCTCTGGCTGAACAGCGGCTCCGTTTTCGGCAGGGCGGGCGAGGGCTTCCAGCGGATCAACGCGGCCTGCCCGCAGAGCATCCTTCGGGAAGCGCTGGAAAGACTGGAGCGCGCGCTGTTATCTTAACGCGGAATAGTAGTCTTCCAGCTCCCCGCGGCTGTACAGGAAAACGGTGCGCATATTGGGATCAAACTGGGTTCCCATGCCTTCGCACATGATCCGGGCGGCCTGCTCAAAGCTCATGGGCTCCTTGTAAACCCGTTTGCTGACTTGTTGTACAGCGTTTCATCGATGGGGTCTGGCCGGTCAGGTCCACGGTGCGGTCTTCGGTCAGCGGGAAATCCCGCTTCAGCCACTGACTGGTGCTGTTGGTCCGCGGGTCGATTTCCATATAGGCTGTCTGGCTGCTGTAATTGCCCTGGATGGACAGCTCACGACGGTTGAACACCGCCAGAAGCTGAATATGCACCACGAGCATCGCCAGCGTTACGAAAAAGAGGAATGACGAATTTGAATAAATTACTATATATCAGACGGTATCAGGCTGTCAAAAAAGACAGCCCGCGAAATTCGGGGCTGTCTTTGTAAGGGACGATGTTACTCGGCGGGCTTTTCCGGCGGCGACAGGCGGATTCCGGTGCCGCGGGGGTACAGGATTTCGTCGGTAAACTTGCAGGCGCTGTCCATGGCCGGCAGGTTCACCGGCAGGGTGCCGGAGATTTCACCGCCGCCCAGCAGCAGGTAAAGCGCGGCGGGCAGGTTGGGACCGTACTGGCTGACCCCGTTGCCGACCTCCCGGGGATCCTCGCTCATGCCCCGGGCGCCGAAGCATACCGCCAGGGCATCGGCGGAGGGGAAGCGGGCGGCGTCATAGGGCAGCTGGGCGCTGATTACGATGACGCTGTTGCCGGCGGCATGGGCCAGGGTGAGAATGGTATCCATCAGCACGGAAGAGGATCCGGCTTTCTGGGCGGGATCCATGCCGGCGGCGCTGTAGGCGGTGTGGACGGCGAAGATGCGGCGGTTTTCCTGGCACACCTTTACCAGGTCGCCGGCTGGCAGGGAGGGAATGCTGTAAACCGGGATTTCTGTTTCCGCCGGAATTTTTCCCTCTTCCTTCAGGCGGCTTACCGCGTATTCCGCGCTCATGACCTGGCTGTCGAAGGGAACCAGCACGGCTGCCTTATCCTCCGGGAGGTTCAGGGGCAGGATGTTTTCGTTTTTCAGCAGGGTCACCGCTTTTTTCGCGATTTCAAACTCCTGCTCATGATGCTCCGCGGAACCGACCACGCTGACAGCCTTCCGGATCCGGTCCTCGAGATCACCGCTGTCATAGGGCGCCAGCATTCCGTGCTGTTCCTTGAAAGACAGAACCCGCAGCACCGCCGCATCCACAGCTTCCATGGAAATTTTGCCCTCGTCCGCCAGCGCGGCCACATCCCGGACGTACTGCTCCAGGGCGGCCATGTCATCCGGGGTAAAGGGATCCACCGGCCGGAGGATCAGGTCCACGCCGGCTTCGATGGCCAGTTTTGCCGCATCCAGGACGTCAAAGTGCCTGGCAATGGCATCCATGTTCATGGCATCGGCGACAATCAGGCCGGAGAAGCCCATATCCCCCCGCAGGATATCGGTCAGGATGGTTTTCGAAAAGGTGGCGGGCAGGCCGATTTCCTCACCGGTTTCCTTCGAAATATAGGTACCTTTTTCAATCAGGGGATACACGATATGCGCGGTCATGACCATATCCGCGCCGGCATCGATTCCGGCCTGGAAAGGAACCAGCTCAAAGTCCTTCAGCTGCTCATAACTTTTCACGACGACGGGCAGGCCGGTATGGCTGTCCGTGTCCGTATCCCCATGGCCGGGGAAATGCTTCAGGGCGGAGAGGGAACCGGCTTCATGCAGGCCATGGATGAAGGCGGTGCCGTGAACGGTGACGGTTTCCGGATCGTCGGAGAAGGAACGGATTCCGATGATGGGATTGGAAGGATTGTTGTTCACATCCATCACCGGGCCGAAGGAGCCGGAATAACCGATGGCCACGACCTCTTCACCGATCAGCCGCGCGACAGCCTCCGTGACAGCCGGATCGTTTACCGCCCCCAGCGCCATGCTGCCGGGGGTCATGGTGCCCCGCCCCAGGCGGGTTACATAACCGCCTTCCTGGTCGGTGCAGGTGATCAGCTGGGGCCGGCCGGCCACGGAGCCGCTGGCCTTCTGCACCGCGTCCACCAGACGGAGGGCTTTTTCATTTTCCCGGGAATTCTGCAGGTTGAAAATCACGCCGCCGAAGCCGTATTCCTTCAACACGGCTTCCATTTCCGGATAGATTTCCTGAACCCCCACCTTTTCACCCTGCTCATTCTGGCGGTAATAGAACGCCGGCATCAGCAGCTGGGCAATTTTCTGTTCCGTCGTCATCTGACGGAGCATATCGGACGGGACGGATGCTTTTTCTTCGGCCAGGCCGGCGCCGGAGAGAAGCAGTATCAGGGCAAGCAGCAAAGCGATCCATCGTTTCATTTTTCGGATTTCCTTTCCTTGTTGTTTTCAGTTTTTTCCGCCGGGCCGGGGAGGATCAGTTGCGGCTGCGGACGACCATGTCATACAGCCGCTGCGTATCCAGGAATCAATATTCAGCAAGGATCATCCCATCTTCTCCGGCTTCTCAGGGCCGGGGTATTCCGTCCGCGCCGACGCGGACCAGGGCGGCATAAGCCAGATTCGGATCTCCGGAAGCTTCCAGGGACTGCCGGATGAGCGCGGGATCCGCCTCCGGCGTGAAGGTCCACTCGCCCTTCGGCGTCTGAACGGTCAGCGGACGGGAAAAATCCACCAGGAGGGGATTGAGCAGGATGTCAAAGTCGCCGTTGACATCTTCCGAAATGGTAACCGATACGGTATTCGAAGCTTTGTCAAAGGAGGCGGTCAGGATACCGCGGTTCACGGAATAGTCCGCCCGGAGCCAGTAAAAACCGGTATATTGCCGGGCAGGCGCCCGGGTGGACAGGTCCCACACCAGCTTTTCGGGAACCGGATTCCGGGTAAAGGAGGAAACATACGCAACGGCGTTTGTGTTGACGGAGGAGGTGACTTCCAGGCCCAGGGTTTCCGTGACCAGCGCAGACATGGCCTCATCCAGCTCGGGATCACCACTCGTGTAGGACAGAATGGAAACATCGTCGGAACCGTCAATCCGGGCCAGCACGCTGAGGAACTTGTCGAGCCAGTTTTCTTCCGCGGCCCGCCGGGCAAACTCCGCGGGATCCTTTACCACCGTCTGGGCACCATCTTCACTGTCCAGGTAATTATGTCCGGCGGGAACATGCACCAGCACCCGGTGCGGATAGCTGCAGCCGTACTGAAGGCTGTAATCCGTCAGCGTTTTTTCAAATTCGGCGGCACGGATGGAACGCATGGCGTCCTCGGAATAGTAATCCCGAATACCGACCTGGATTTCAAATGGCAGGTTGGCGGCGTTCAGAAGGCTGACGCCGTTGGGATGCCCGGAGGACATGTTCACCGCGGCGAACCGGTCCGCCATGCGGGGCGCGACGGCGAATACCCCGTCGCCTCCGGCAGAGAAGCCCAGCAGATAGACCCGGTTCGGATCCGCATGCTTCAGGAGAATCATGTTTTCGATGAGCCGGTCGTACAGGGGATAGGAATCATCCACAAAATGCGTGTTCCAGACATCCTCGATGCCGCGGCAGGCCACATAGATTCCGTTGGAAACCGCGCCCTTGTAGTATTCGGTCATCTGAAGCCACTGCTCGTTGTTGCTTTCTTCGGGGGCGCCCCCGCCGCCGTGCAGCGCAATATACAGGGGGTAGGTTCCGTCCGCGTCCGGGTTTCCGATGATGTCCATGGTGTACTTCATCTGATGGCTGCCGTATTTCATGACACATACATCCAGGTAAACGGGGCCATCGTCCTCATCGTAGTAACCGATATCAATTTTCGTGCGGACGGGCGTCACTTCCGCAACGCGCACAGGATCCGCCGCCGCTTCCGCTTGCAGGGCGGCGAAAGCATCCTTCACGGCCGCCGGGCATCGGGCTGATCGGCGCAGGCCGGGAAAACCAGCGCCAGGGCAGCTGCCAGAAGAATGGAAAACAAGCGTAAGAAGGTATTCTTTTTGCGCATATTCGCAAACCCCTTTCCTATTCAACATTTAACAAGATCATTTTTATTATATCCGGTTTGGGACGGATAAACAAGCAAAATCGGAAGACTGCGGGAAGCCTTCACGGACGGTTTCTTTTATGGTATCATTCGGGAAAAGACATTTCGATACAGGGAGGATCCGTTTATGGCATTTGAAAATAAAACCCTGGGAGAACTACTGGGGGATCCGCGGATCGGGAAGATTGCGGCGGACGCGATCCGGATGCGGGACCTGAGCCGGGAAGACCTCTGGCACAAAACGCTGGGCCAGCTGAAGGAAATGCATTTCGGCGGCGAGATCGGCGACGGCTTTGTGCGGCTGTTTGCGGCAGCGGAAACCGGCGACTGGTACTTTCCGCTGTACAGCGAAAAGGAATGCGCGGAGGACGGGGCCCGGAAGGGGGTCAACGCGGTGTGGCTGCCTTCGGCGGAGGCCGGCGCGGACCGGAAGCCTTTTATCCTGCTGGTTCCCGGCGGCGGGTTTGTGAACGTATGGAACCTGACGGAAGGGTGGCCGGTGGCGGCACAGTTCAACCGCCTGGGCTATCACGTGTTCATCCTGACCTACCAGGTAGAAGGGGAGGAGCGGCTGCTGGACAAAAACATGGAGGATTTTGCCCGGGCCCTGCGGCTGATCCGGGACAGCCGGGAGCATTTTCATGTGGATCCGGACCGGTACATGACCTGCGGCTTTTCCGCAGGAGGATACCTGGTGTGCCTGTGGAACACGCCGGGAAAGGGATACGCAGCCTTCGGACTTCCGAAGCCGGAAGCCTGCATTCCGGTATATCCCTTTGTGAGCCCGAAGCTGGAGCTGACGCGGGAACAGGACGGCGAAGAAGACGAAAACTGGGACATCCGCCTGTACGGATGCCCGGTCCGGGAAGCGGTGAAGCAGGATTTTGAAATACCGGAGCACGCGGAAGGCTTCCCGCCCAGCGCGTTTTTCCTGGCAGCGGGAGACGAGCTGGTGAACCCGGATCATTCCCGGATACTGGCGGCGGCGCTGGAAAAGCATTCCATTCCTTGCAGGCTGGAAATCGGGCCGGACGGCGGACACGGTTTTGCCGACGGCAGCGGCATGTGCATGGCCGGATGGACGGAGCGGGCGGTTCGCTGGACGGAATCGCTTTCAGGCCGGTAAGAAAAGAAATCCGCATCCACCGCGGAATACAGGGCGGAAAACTGCGTCACCGCAGTTTTCCGCAGTTTTTTGTTTTCATTCGTGTTATAAATATGATATAATGGTCTGTATGCATGAATGATATCTGCGAAATCGGCCAGGAGAATGATTCCTTTGCGAAAGGACAGGTATGGATACAGACGTTATTTTGAAAATGTCAGGGGCAACGCTGGGCTACGTTTTGGTGACGGCGATCATCTGGCTTTTCTGGAAGAAAAATGAAAAACAGGGCCTCCGGGCAAAGATCCTGGTAGGCCTGGTTTACGGCGGGGCCTCCGTGCTGGCAAACCATTTCGGGATTTCCGTCGGAAGCATCCTGCAGCTGAATGTCCGGGATATCGGCCCGCTGGCGGCAGGACTTTTCTTCAGCCCGCTGAGCGGCATCATTGCCGGAACCATCGGCGGAGCCGAACGAATCCTCGCCGGGGAGCTGTGGAAAATCGGACAGTTTACGGAGCTGGCCTGCGGCATGAGCACTTTCCTGGCCGGCGTGATTGCCGCCCTGCTGAACAGCAAGGCGTTCCAGGGAAAACGGCCGCCCATGACCCAGGCGTTTTTCCTCGGCGCGGTCACGGAAGTTTTCCACATGTACGCGGTACTGTTCACCAACCGGAACTCCATGAGCCTGGCTTATTTCGTGGTGCAGACCGCGGCCATTCCCATGATTTTTTTCACGGCCGTCGGCGTGGCGCTGTGCTCCCTGACCCTCTCGAAGATTTCCGGGGCGCCGTTGAATTCCGGATGGAGAACCCCGACGGAGAGGATTCCCATCACAACGCTTTTCCAGCGGGCGCTGCTGGCGGTGATCGCGGGATTGTTTGCCTTCAACTTTATCGTTTCGTATAACCTGACCTCCCGGATGATGATCGAAAGCATCGGGACGGAGCTGACCCTCGCCTCCGCGCTGAAAAAAGATATCTACAGCAGAACCGGGAATATTGAATACCTGAAACGGAATGTGGAGGAAGAGACCACCACCGACTTTATTTTCCTGCTGGTGAACAGGAAAACGAAAGAAGTCAGCATGAATTACTACGCCGAGCTGGACGAGAACCTCCGGCTGGACAAAGCCATGGCCCTGGCGGAGGAGCACGCGGACCAGGACGCTTTCCGGCTGGACGGCGAAGTGATCAACGGCCTGGATGCTATGTGCCTGGTGACTTCCATCGGCGAAGATTATTACCTGTTTTCCCTGCGGGAAACCTTCTCCGCCACCAACGCCAGGGACCGCCAGCTGTATGAAAGCACGCTGTCGGACATCCTGATGTTTGCGGTGCTGTACCTGCTGGTGGCCATGTTGTCGGAACGGGTGGTGGTCCGGAACCTGCACCGGGTGAACGAATCCCTGCACCGGATTACAAACGGGAACCTGAACGAAACCGTATGGGTGCATACCAGCCGGGAATTCACAGACCTGAGCAATGACATCAATAAAACCGTGACGGCCCTGCGGGGCTATATCAGCGCGGCGGAGCAGCGAATGAAGGATGAGCTGAAAATGGCCGCCGCCATCCAGGAAGCTGCGCTGCCGAAGAATTTCAACCTGCCCACCGGGGATGTTGAGCTGTACGCGCTGATGACGCCTGCGAGGGAAGTGGGCGGCGACTTTTATGATTTCTTCTTCATCGGCATGGATCAGCTGTGCCTCGTGATTGCCGACGTGAGCGGAAAGGGCATACCGGCTTCCCTGTTCATGATGCAGGCCAAAACCGCCATCAAGAACAACGCCCGGAGGGGCAGTAATCCCGCGGAGCTGCTGGAGAAGGTGAACGGAATTCTCTGTGAAGGCAACAGCGCGGAAATGTTCGTTACCGTATGGATCGGCATCCTGAACCTGAAAACCGGGCTGATGCAGTGCGCCAACGCGGGACACGAATTCCCGGTGCTGATGCGCTGCGGCGGGGATTACCAGCTTGTGAAGGACAAGCATGGCCTGGTGCTGGCGGCAATGGAGGGAATCCACCAGAAGAGCTACGATGTTCAGCTTTATCCGGGAGACCAGCTGTTTGTTTACACGGACGGCGTGCCGGAAGCCATTAACGAAAAGGAAGAGGCATACGGAACCGGCCGGCTGGTGGAGCGGCTGAACCGGATGAAGAACTTTGAGCAGCAGCGGATCCTGGAGGATGTGCTGCAGGACATCCGGAACTTTGCCGGAACCGCGGAGCAGTTTGATGATATTACCATGATGGGGATTGCTTACCATCCCCAGGAAAACATCCCACCGGTGCAGAATTCGTAAAACCGTGACCGCCGGAAAAGCGGCAAAGGAGAGAAAGAGAATGATTCGCAAACTTGTTCGGCAGATGTTGACAGCCCAGGTGTTTTCCGCACTGACGGTATCCCTTTGTCTGCTGATTGACAGCATTATGATCGGGCGGTTCCTGGGCGAACAGGCCATTGCCGCCTACGGACTGGCCAATCCGCTGCTGCTGGCCATCGGCGCCATCGGAAGCCTGCTGGCGGCAGGCATCCAGGTGACCTGCAGCCGTTCCCTGGGCCGCGGATCCCAGGAGGAAACCAACGCCGGTTATTCATCCGCGATTATGGTGGCGGGCATCATTTCCGGGGTTTTCATGGTGGCGGCCATTCTGTTCCGTTCCTTCTTTGCCAAAGCGATGGGAGCGGGGAGCAGCGGCGAGCTGTTCAACCAGACCCGGGATTACATTGCGGGCTTCAGCATCGGGGCACCGGGATCCATGGGAGCGCTGGTGCTGGTTCCTTTCCTGCAGATGGCCGGGCAGAGCAACCTGCTGATTGCGGCAGTGCTGACCATGACGATCGCGGATATCGGCCTGGACCTGCTGAATGTGCTGGTGTTTAACGGCGGAATGTTCGGCATGGGCCTGGCTTCCGCGATCAGCTACTACGCGGCCATGGTTGTCAGCGCCTTCTATTTTCTCTCCAAAAAATGCGTTTTCCGTTTTACCCGGAAGGGCGTGACCGTGAAAAAAATGCTGGAACTGTTCAAAAGCGGCGTTCCGGCGGGCTTCAGCATGGCGGCGGCCATGGTCCTGGTGTTTGTGATGAACCATATCCTGATGAGCACCGGCGGGGAAGACGCCCTGTCGGCGTTCACGGTGATGATGTCCCTGGGCAACGCGGCCCAGTGCATCAATACCGGCACCGGCGGCGTATCGCTGACCCTGTCGGGAATGTTTGTGCAGGAAGAGGACCGCAATTCCCTGAAGGAGCTGCTGTGGCTCCTGTTCCGGTACGCGGTGATCCTGGGACTGGGAATGGGCCTGGTGCTGCTGGTTTTCGCGGGACCCCTGGTAGGCCTGTTTATTACGGAGCCCGGAAAAGCCCGGGATATGGCGGCACTGGCACTCCGGCTGTACGCAACGGGCCTGATTCCCTGCTGCGCCTGCAGCGCGCTGAAAAACTGCTACCAGGCGGAGGGAAAGATTGCACTGACGGAGATCCTTCATTTAACGGAAGGCGCGCTGCTGCCTGCCGTTGCGGGATTTATCCTGAGCCGGATCTGGGGAACCACCGGCGCGTGGCTGTACTTTGTGGCCGGCGAATTGCTGGCGGTTCTTGCGATCTGCCTGCTGATCCGGCATAAGACCGGACGGAAGCCCTGGGACGGGGATGCCTTCCTGATGCTGGACGAGGATTTCGGCGTCGGACCGGACGAAATGATGGAAGCGGAGATCCGCTCCATTCAGGACGTGACCGCCGTGGCCGAACAGGCGCAGCAGTTCTGCATGCGCCACAGCCGGGACAACCGCATGGGCAACCATATTGCGCTGTGTATTGAGGAAATGGCCAGCAATACCGTTCAGCACGGCTTCTCCAAGGACGCGGAGAACCACCTGTCCGTGAGGATTCTGCACAAGCCGGATGCATGGGTGCTCCGTTTCCGGGATGACTGCAGGGCCTTTGACCCGGTGCATTACATTCCCGCCAACGGGAAGAAAGCCGTGGGGATTCACCTGGTGCTGGCCCTGGCCAGTGACGCGCGCTATACCTATTCCATGAACATGAACAACCTGTCGCTGAGGCTGCCCGAAACGGACAAAAAATAAGCGAAAAAAGCCGGCGGATCGCATGATCCGCCGGCTGCTTCAAATGAGACTGATGATCAGACCCGGTCCTGGAGCGCCTTGCGCAGCATCAGGAGGGCATTCTGATGGCGAAGCTTCACGGCGCCGTAGCTCAGGCCCATAAGCTCGGCAATTTCCGTCAGGGGTTTTCCGTCGTAATACCGCAGGACGATGATGTCCATCATCTGCTGGGGAAGGGAACGAAGGGCAGAGGCCAGCTCGGACAGGGACTCGGTATTCAGCAGGTCCTCATCCAGCTCGGTTCCGTCCGTAAGGTTTTCGTCCAGCTCCGAGGAGGGTTTTGTACGCCGGAAATGGTCGATGACGATATTACGGGTGATGGTAAAAATCCAGGTATTCAGGGATGCTTTTTCCGGATCAAAATCATCCAGCTTTTTGATGATCCTTTCGAAGACCTCTGAAAAAAGGTCTTCCGCATCCGCTTTGCCGCGGATCCGGGCCCGGATATACCCCATGATTTTGCCGCCGTATTCCGCATAGATCTGGTCGACGTTAACGGTTGCCATCTTCTTTGCTTTCCTGTTCCTTCTTCAGAAGGTACATATTCGATATTCCGGCAGCGTTGACGTATTCCAGTTCATCCAGATCCAGCTCCCGGACCGAGTAGCGGGAATGGACGGAATCGATGACGCTCTGAAGCGCGGAATTGCCCTCGAATTTCTGATAATCGAAGAGCTTTTTCAGGGACTGCTCCATCATCATCACTCCTTTCATCTTTCTTCCAGATCTTTATACGGGGCTATGCGGCAGGATGTCAGCAAAAAAAAAATTAAAAAAACTTCCATACTCCCATAAAAATTTCCATTGAAAAATGGACAATTTGCTGTGATCCGTGCATAATAATATCAGAAGTGCGCCCAGATCGCAACGCCCTGAGAGGAGTAAATTTTTTATGGAAAATAATCAGCTGTTCCGGCAGAAATCCCTGGATCGTATTTCCTCCCCGGAGGAGATGCACGACTATATGCGGGTAACCAGTCCCCGGCTCTGGATGATCCTGACGGCGATTGTTACGCTGCTGGCCGGTTTTATTGCCTTTGCTTCCACCACCCGGATGGAGAACACGATTCCCATCAAGGTGACGGTGGAGTCCTACGGTGAGGGAGCCGAAAGCAGGACGATTGTTTCCGCCAACCTTCCCCTCAGCCAGAAGGCCAGCATCGAAACCGGCATGGAGGTGCGGATCGGGAATGAAAAAGGCAAGGTTCTCCTGATCAGCGTGATTGCGGAGAGTGAAAACCTGTACGTTCTGTTTGAAATGGAGCACGAGGTCATTCCGCTTCCGGAAGGCGAACATGACGCCGTGCTGGTGCTGGAATCCACCACCCCCATCAGTTTTCTCTGGAACAAATAAACCGCATTCAGCGTGAGTGAGGAAAACAGCGTGAGTAAGAAATTGAAAAGCCCGGTTAAAAACGGCGTGGCGAAGGTGCCGGTGATCATGCAGATGGAAGCGCTGGAATGCGGCGCGGCCTGCCTGGCCATGGTGCTGGCGTACTATTCCAAGTGGATTCCGCTGGAGCAGGTACGCATGGACTGCGGCGTATCCAGGGACGGCTCCAACATGAAGAACGTTTTCCTGGCAGCACAGAACTACGGGCTGGAAGTGCACGGATACCGGGTGGAAATGGAAGCCATCAAAAGCAGCGTGACCTTTCCCTGCATCATCCACTGGGATTTCAACCATTTTGTGGTGCTGGACGGATTCAAGGGCAACAAGGCCGTCCTGAACGATCCGGCCCGCGGACTGGTCAGCGTTTCCATGGAAGAATTTGATGAATCCTTTACCGGCCTGGTGCTGACCTTCAGCCCCACGGAAAACTTTGTGCCCTCCGGCAAACGGAAGAGCACCCTGGCCTTTGCCCGGAAACGCCTGCGGGGCGCGGGTGGCGCGGTGGCGTTTGTCGTGCTGACGAGCATCATTACCTATCTTTTCGGCATCATCAATCCGGTGCTGTCCCGGATTTTCTTTGACAAGCTCCTGACCGGACAGGCGCCGAACTGGCTGTATCCCTTCATTACCGCCCTGGCGATGATCACGGCGTTCCAGATTATTGTCAAATGGGCGCAGACGATATACAGCCTGAGAATCAACGGAAAAATGGCCATTGAGGGCAACGCTTCCTATATGTGGAAGGTGCTGCGGATGCCGATGGAATTCTTCTCCCAGCGCATGACCGGCGATATCCTGCAGCGGCAGGGAACCAACGCCACCATTGCAGAAACCCTGGTGGATACGGTGGCCCCGCTGGCGCTGAATACCATTATGATGCTGTTTTACCTGGTGATCATGCTGCGCTACAGCGTGATCATGACGCTGGTGGGACTGGTTTCCCTGCTGATTGACCTGCTGGTGGCCCAGTATATGGCCAACAAGCGTGTGAACCTGACCCGGGTGCAGATGCGGGATGAAGGCAAGCTGGTTTCCACCACCATGGCCGGCATCAGCATGACGGAAACCATCAAGGCTTCCGGCGCGGAGAACGGGTTCTTCCGCAAATGGAGCGGATACCAGGCATCGGTGAACGTCCAGAAGGTCCGGTTTACCACCCTGAGCGCCCAGATCGGCCTGATTCCGCAGTTCATCAATATGGCCAGCAAATATACCGTTCTGTTCCTGGGCGTGATCCTGGCCATGAGGAACGACTTTACCCTGGGTATGATTATGACCTTCCAGGGCCTGCTGGCTTCCTTCATGGAGCCTGCGTCCACCCTGGTGCAGGCCGGGCAGAGCATTCAGGAAATGCGCACGGAAATGGAACGTGTGGAAGATGTGATGGAATATCCGGACGATCCGGTGCTGAAATACGGCGAGGATTGTTCAGAAGAGGAATTTACCAAGCTGTCCGGGGATGTGGAACTGAAGCATGTGACCTTCGGCTATTCCCGCCTGGGCAAGGCTACCGTGGAGGACTTCTCCATGCACCTGGAGCCCGGCAAACGGATTGCCATTGTCGGTCCCAGCGGCTGCGGAAAGTCCACGATCAGCAAGCTGCTGACGGGCCTGTACCAGCCCTGGAGCGGGGAGATCCTGTTTGACGGGAAACCGATTGACAAAATTCCGAGAAATGTGTTTACCGGTTCCGTGGCCATGGTGGACCAGGACATCGTGCTGTTTGAGGACACCATTGCCAACAATATCCGGATGTGGGATGAATCCATTGCGGACTTTGAGGTTATCCTGGCGGCCCGGGATGCCCAGATTCATGAAGATATCCTGCAGCGTCCCGGAGGATACCAGGCCAAGCTGATCGAAAACGGCAAGGACCTGTCCGGCGGACAGCGGCAGCGGCTTGAAATTGCCCGGGTGCTGGCGCAGGATCCCTCCATCATCGTGCTGGACGAAGCCACCAGCGCCTTGGACGC
>JAFXRG010000062.1 GCA_017526525.1 Clostridia bacterium
GGATCAGCGATGCCCGGTCAAAATCCTTCTTCATAGGCTTTCCTTTCCGGTTGGAAATCCAACCCCTGCGTTTATCATACCACGTACAGCCGGAAGAGGACAACCGGATCAAAAAACGAATTGAAAAAAATCAAATACGAAATTCCGAAAATATGGTATACTGTTTCCGCTGAAGAAAACCAGGCTGCTCTGACAGCCCGAAGGAGAAATGAAAAATGGATAAAAAACTGCTGACAAAAGACGCTGTTGCCGGAATGATCGACCATACCAACCTGAAGCCTACGGCCACCCGGGAGGACATCCGCAGACTCTGTGAGGAGGCGAAGACCTTTCATTTCGCCTCCGTCATGGTCAATTCCGCCTTCACGGCCCTGTGCGCGGAACTGGTGAAAGGCTCCGGGGTTCTCGTGGGCACGGTCGCAGGTTTTCCTCTCGGCCAGATGTCCACGGCCGCCAAGGTTTATGAAGCGGAAACGGCCATTGCGGACGGGGCGGACGAAATCGATTATGTTGTCAACGTTTCCGATGTGAAGGACGGAAAATGGGATCTGGTTAAAGACGAGATGGAAAAGATCACTGCCGCCTGCCATTCCCGCGGGGCCGGCCGCAAGGTCATTTTTGAAAACTGCTATCTGACAAAGGAACAGATTGTCCGCCTGGCTGAAATCGCAAAGGAAGTCAAACCGGATTTCATCAAAACCTCCACCGGCTTCGGCACCGGTGGCGCAACGCCGGAGGATGTCCGCCTCATGAAGGAAACGGTCGGGGATACCGTGAAAGTCAAGGCTGCCGGCGGCATCCGGGACTGGGCTTCCTGCAAGGCCATGATCGATGCAGGCGCGGAACGCATCGGCGCCAGCGCCGGGAAACAGATCCTGGAAGAGGTGGAAGCCTGACAAAAAAACGGGGATTTTGAAAAAAGTAATATTTTCGTCTTTTTCTTTCCGTTGAATTCTGCTATAATGGCATTATTCAAATCAGGTGATTAAACCTGAAGAGTTCTAACAATTTATTTTAAGGAGGGTTCCCAAATGAAAAAGTTTTTGGCTGTCCTGCTGACCCTTGCCTTGCTGCTTTCCGCAGCATCCTTCGCCGTCGCGGATGAAGCGATGAAGGTTGCAATGGTTACCGACTACGGCGACATCACCGACCAGTCCTTCAACCAGACCACGTATGAAGCCGCCAAGGCTTTCTGCGAAGCCAACGGTTTCGAATTCCAGTACTACAAGCCCGCTTCTGACTCCGATACCGACCGGATTTCTTCCATTGAAAACGCGATCGATGACGGATACAACGTCGTCATTATGCCCGGCTATGCCTTTGCCAAGGCCATCGTCGGCACGGTCGGAGAGAATCCGGACACTACCTTCATCGCCCTGGACGTTTCCGAGTATGATCTGCAGGATGCCAACGGCACGGCCAAAGACTTCTCCTGGGTCTATCCGAAGAATCTGTACAGCGCGGTTTATCAGGAAGAGCTGTGCGGCTACATGGCCGGCTACGCGGCTGTGAAGCTGGGCTACAAGCAGCTGGGCTTCCTGGGCGGCATGGCGGTTCCCGCTGTGGTCCGTTACGGTTACGGCTTTGTGCAGGGCGCGGATGCCGCGGCTGCCGAGCTGGGCCTGAAGGATGTCACCATGAAGTATGTGTACGGCAACCAGTTCTACGGCGATGCGGATATCACCGCCTACATGGACACCTGGTATGCCGGCGGCACCGAGATCGTCTTCGCCTGCGGCGGCGGTATCTATGACTCCGCCGGTGAAGCTGCTGCGAAAGTCGGCGCCAAAGTTATCGGCGTGGACGTGGACCAGGCTGCGATCATCGATGGAAAATACGGTGAAGGCATCACTGTGACGTCCGCCATGAAGGGCCTGGCTGCTACCGTCAACGCGCAGCTGACTGCCATCAAGGAAGGCAAGTTTGAAGGCGGCAAGGTGGAGAACCTGGGCCTGGTCAGCGAAGATCCCGATGAAAACTTCGTTCAGATTGCTCCTTCCACCCAGTTTGCCGACGGCTTCACCAAGGATGACTACAAGGCGCTGGTGGCCAAGATGTTCGCCGGCGAAATCAAGGTATCCGGCGCCATCGAAGCGGAACCCGAAGTGTCCGCGATCGCTGTGGAATACCTGGGCAACATCAAGTAATTCCGGTTGACTTCCGGGGATGCACCGCATCCCCGGTTTTTGAAAAAAGCCCCTGTTTTCCTTCCCTGAGAACGGGGGCTTCTTTCAGAAAGCGGAAGAATCCGCAATCTGTGTATTTTGAAAGGATTTTGCTTTGAGAAAGCGGGGGCTGCGCATTGGGCGAAACGCACAACAGTGAATATGCCATTGAAATGCTGCATATCACAAAACGTTTCCCGGGCATTATTGCCAACGATGATATTACCCTGCAGCTGCGGCACGGGGAAATCCATGCCCTGCTGGGGGAAAACGGCGCCGGGAAATCCACCCTGATGAGTGTTCTGTTCGGTCTGTACCAGGCAGAGGAAGGCACGATCAAAAAGGACGGAAGGGAAGTCCGGATCAACAATCCGAACGATGCCAACAACCTGGGAATCGGCATGGTGCATCAGCATTTTAAGCTGGTGGAATGCTTCACCGTCCTGGACAACATTATCATGGGAGTGGAGCCGGTCGGCGCCCTGGGTTTCCTGCAGAAGAAGCAGGCGCGGGAAAAAGTGATTGCGCTTTCGGAAAAATACGGCCTGCAGGTTGACCCGGACGCAAAGATTGAGGATATCACCGTCGGCATGCAGCAGAGGACGGAAATCCTGAAAATGCTGTACCGGGATAATGAAATCCTGATCTTTGACGAGCCCACCGCCGTGCTGACGCCGCAGGAAATCGAAGAGCTCATGCAGATCATGCGGAACCTGGCCGCAGAAGGAAAGTCCATTCTCTTTATCAGCCATAAACTGGCGGAGATCATGGCCGTGGCGGACCGCTGCACCGTTCTGCGCAAGGGCAGGTACATCGGCACGGTGGAAACGAAAAACACCACCATGGAAGAGCTTTCCGCCATGATGGTCGGCCGCAACGTCAATTTCCATGTGGAAAAACAGCCGGCCCGGCCCGGCGATGCCGTTCTGGAAGTGAAGCATATGACCGTTGCCTCCCGGGTGCATAATAACAACGCCGTAAAGGATGTTTCCTTCAAGGTCCGCCGGGGCGAGATTGTCTGCATTGCCGGAATCGACGGCAACGGCCAGTCTGAACTGGTTTACGGAATCACCGGCCTGGAGCCGCTGGTCAGCGGATCCATTCTGCTGGACGGAAAGGATATCACAAAGGCCTCCATCCGCAAACGGTCCGCCTCCGGAATGAGTCATATTCCGGAAGACCGGCACAAGCACGGCCTCGTGCTGGATTACTCCCTCGAGTACAACATGGTTCTTCAGACCTATTTCGAATCCAGGTTTACGGATCGGATCGGGTTCCTTCGCCGGAAAAATATCCGGCAGTATTCGGACCGGCTGATTGATCAGTATGATGTCCGTTCCGGCCAGGGATCCATTACCCCTGCCCGCTCCATGTCCGGCGGGAACCAGCAGAAAGCCATCATTGCCCGGGAAATTGACAAAAACCCGGAGGTGCTGGTGGCGGTCCAGCCGACCCGGGGCCTGGATGTGGGCGCCATTGAATACATTCACAAGCAGCTGGTTGCCCAGCGGGACGCCGGCAAGGCGGTGCTGCTGATTTCCCTGGAACTGGATGAAGTCATGGATGTTCCGGATCGGATCCTTGTCATGTATGAAGGAGAGATTGTCGGCGAACTGGATCCGAAGCAGACCACCCAGGAAGAGCTCGGCCTTTATATGGCCGGCGCCAAGAGAGACGAGGTGAAGGATCAATGAGAAAAGCGCTGAAAAACGAAGGCGTTCAGGCCTTCATCGCTTCCATCTTCTGTATCCTGCTGGGGGTTTTGATCGGCTACATTGTGCTGCTGTGCATCAATCCGTCGGGCGCAAGCGAATCCATCCTGAATGTAATCAAAAACTTCCTCTATAAAAAGCCTGCCAGGCAGATGAAGGAACTGGGAAACACCCTGGCCAAAACCATGCCGCTGATTCTTTGTTCCCTGAGTATCCTGTTCTCCTATAAAGTAGGCCTGTTCAACATCGGTGCCGCCGGACAGTATGTAGCCGGCGCCTGCGCCAGCCTTTATGCCGCACTGGCCTGGGGATGGGGATGGCTGCCCTGCATGATCTTTGCGGTCGTTGCGGGCGCGCTTCTCGGCAGCATTACGGGACTGCTGAAAGCCTACTGCAATGTAAACGAGGTCATTTCCGGAATCATGCTGAACTGGATCTGCCTGTATACTGCGAATACATTGCTGACAAACGTCAAGGAATCGACCAGTCCCTATACGATGTACCTGGATAAAATCAACAAGTCGTCCCTGCTTCCGACCCTTGGACTGGACCGTGTTTTCGGCAACAATGAAAATGTGACCATCGCAGTTCCGCTGACGGTCGTTGTGGCGGTGATCGTATGGATCATCCTCGGGAAAACGAAACTGGGCTACGAACTGAAAGCGACCGGAAACAACCGGAACGCCGCAAAATATGCCGGCATGGCGCAGAACCGGAATATCATCCTGACCCTGGCCATTTCCGGCGCGCTGGCCGGCCTGGCCGCCTCCCTGCTGTACCAGACAGGATATATGCGCTGGGAATGCACCCAGTCTTCCGTTCCGGCCATGGGCTTCAACGGAATTGCCGCTGCTTTCCTCGGCGGGCTGCATCCCATCGGGGCAATCTTCTCCTCGTTCTTCATTCAGCATATTACGGACGGCGGCCAGTATGTGAACACGAATTTCTATTCCTCGCAGATTTCTGACGTGATTTCTTCCGTCATCATCTATCTGTGCGGCTTCGTGCTCTTCATCAAGCTGACGATGAAAAAATTCCTTTCAAAAAAAGATGAACAGAAAGGGGCGAAACAGTAATGCTGCTTCTTATTCAATACACATTGATCTTCGCCTCCGTTCTCCTGCTGGTGGCCCTGGGCGGCTGTATTTCGGAGCATTCCGGTGTGATCAATCTGGGCCTGGAAGGCATCATGGTTGTCGGCGCCCTGGGCGGCGCCCTGGTGATGAAATCGCTCGGAACCACTTCCGCATTTGTCATGGTGCTTGTCGCAATGCTTGTTGCGATCCTGTCCGGCATGCTGTACTCGTGCCTGCTGGGCGTCGCGGCGATTCATTTCAAAGCGGATCAGACACTGGTCGGAATTGCCATGAACCTGCTGGCCACCGCGGCTGCCACCGTGTTCGTCAAGGCCATGAACGTTGCTGCCAATCCTGATAACCACTCTTCCGAAATTGAGTACATTTCCGCCCGGAAAATGTTCATCGTGAACATTGACGGCTTCGAGTTCAACTGGTTTATGCTGGTGGCGATCATTGCCGTGGTGCTTGTGTATGTGCTGCTGTATAAAAACCGCCTGGGCCTGCGGCTCATGGCCTGCGGCGAACATCCCCAGGCGGCGGCTTCCGTCGGTGTCAGCGTATACAAAATGCGCTGGACCGGCGTGCTGATTTCCGGTGCGCTGGGCGGCCTGGGCGGCCTGGGCTACATCCTGGCCGGCGTTTCGATCTGGAAGTTTGAAAACGGCGTGGCCGGCTTCGGTTTCCTGGCACTCGCCGTGATGATTTTCGGCCAGTGGAAACCGACGCGGATTGCCGTTGCGGCGCTGATTTTCGGCCTGTTCCGCGCCCTGTCCAACACCTATACAGGATTCCCCTTCCTGACTTCCCTGAATCTGCCGGGAAATGTTTACAACATGATGCCCTATATTGTCTGCCTGATTGTGCTGGCATTCACTTCCAAGGCTTCCCGTGCCCCGAAAGCGGAAGGCATACCCTACGACAAAGGCTCACGCTGATAAAAGGAGGAATCATCCATGTCCATTCCGACCCCGCATATCAATGCTCCCGCCGGTGCTTTTGCGGATACCGTGCTGATGCCCGGTGACCCCCTGCGTTCAAAGATGATCGCGGAAACTTACCTGGAGAATCCACAGCTGGTCAATAATGTCCGCGGCGTACAGGGCTACACCGGCATGTACAGCGGCAAGCGCGTTTCTGTTATGGCCAGCGGCATGGGTGCGCCTTCCATCGGCATTTATTCCTACGAACTTTTTCAGTTTTACGGAGTGAAGAACATTATTCGCGTAGGCTCCGCCGGCGCCATGAGCGATAAGATCAAAGTGCGCGACGTCGTGATCGGGATGAGCGCCTACACCAACAGTTCCTACCTGAAGGCTTTCGGCTTCTCCGGGGACAATGCTCCCTGCGCGGATTATGAGCTTCTTTCCAAAGCGATGGAAACGGCAAAAAAAATGAAGCTGCGTGCCCACTGCGGTCCCCTGTTTACCTCTGAAGCTTTCTACGGGGAAGGCGATGCTTCCGCCATCCTGCGGAAGCTCGGGGTCCTGGCGGTGGAAATGGAAGCGGCGGCGCTGTATATCAACGCGGCGATGACCGGAAAGAACGCCCTGGCGATCTGCACCATCTCCGACCATTTGCTCACCGGCGAATCCCTTTCCGCGGAGGACCGCCAGAACAGCTTCCATGATATGATCAAACTGGCCCTTGAAATTGCATAAAGCTTCCCGAAGAAAAACGGACGTTTCCCCGAAGGGAACGTCCGTTTTTTTCAGGCGCGCAGGTTCAGCGGGCCTCGGCGATTTTGGCGTTGACGGCTTCCAGCACCCGGTCCACGGGCATGCCGTGCACGGCGCAGGCATCTGCCAGGGACTCCGCGCGGGATGCGGGGCAGCCCAGGCAGTGCATTCCGATGGAAAGCAGCACTTCGATCGCTTCAGGATACTGGGTAACAATTTCGCCAACCAGCGTTTCGCCGGTTACATACGTTTCAGCCATTGCAGCAATTACCTCCTGTCAGATTCGGGCATCATCTTATCATCTTTGCCCGGAAAATACAAGCATGCTTTTACAGCGCTCCGCGGATCAGGGAAAGCAGCTCGCCGTAGGTTTCACAGGAGGGCAGCTCGGGATGATCCTTCCGGATCTGTTCGGTGCTGCGGAAAAGGAAACCGGCCTTGCTGGCCTGGATCATGCCCAGGTCGTTGTAGCTGTCGCCGGAAGCGATGGTGTCAAAGCCGATGCTCTGCAGGGCTTTGACGGTGGTCAGCTTGCTCTGGGGAACCCGGATGCGGTAATCCGAAATCATTCCGTCCGCCCCGATCAGCAGCTCGTTGCAGAAGATGGTCGGCCAGCCCAGTTTTTCCATCAGGGGAGAAGCAAACTGGGTAAAGGTATCGGAAAGAATCAGCACCTGGGTTTCACTGCGGAGGGTGTCCAGAAAATCCTTTGCGCCGGGCAGGGGATCAATGGCGGCGATGGTGCGCTGAATATCCCTCAGGCCGAGGCCCCGCTCCCGCAGAATGCTCAGCCGGAACCGCATCAGCATATCGTAATCCGGCTCATCCCTTGTGGTGCGCCGCAGTTCCGGAATTCCGCTGGCCTCGGCAAAGGCAATCCAGATTTCAGGAACAAGAACTCCTTCCAGATCCAGGCAGACAATATTCATGATCGGCAATTTCCTTTCCTTAATACATTGATGCGGCTTCGCCCGGGACAGCGGGGAAACCGGGAAACACGAAGCTTCCGGAAAAGGGTACCACAGGGCTCCGAAGGCGTCAAGCGGAAAGAAAAATGCTCCCGCAGGCGCGGGAGCAGAAGCCGCCGGAATCAGGCTTCGGTGAAGGCGTCTTTTCCGAGGCCGCAGACGGGGCATACCCAATCGTCCGGGATGTCCTCGAAGGCGGTGCCGGGGGCGATTCCGCCGTCCGGATCACCGACAGCGGGATCATACACATAACCGCAGGGGCATTCGTACTTCATCACAGTCATCCTTTCTTTCGTATTCACTTTTCAGCCGGCAGGAGCCGGTCGCTGATTCCATCATATCCGTCCGGAGGCAAACCGTCAAGAAGAAAAAAAGCATTCCGGGACTGCCCGAACCTGAAGGCCGTTACCATCGCGACAGAGCAGCTGACAGCTGACAGCATCGGCGAGAATGTGTTTACCGGCATCCGCAGCGACGAGGTGATCTGCTGCCCGGAAAGCAAAGCGGAGGGAATACCGGATCCTGCTGAAGGAAAAAGGCGTGGCAGCGGAGGTGATTGGTTGCTGAAAACTGCAGAAGATTCATGATAAGCTGCGGGACTGCAAGGCTCCCGCGTTTTTTCAGGTTTTTTCGGCGTGCGGCAGGATCTGAAGGTGTCTGTGTATTTTATCCTTCAAAGCAAGATTTGCATACTTTCAAGCATAATCCGCATGGAACAAAAGGATTTTTGCATATATAATTACATTGCATGATTTGGTAGGATTATTGCATAAATTACACATCATACCCCGCCATAACCTTCAGGTTTCAGCTAAGAAAGGAAGATGTGATTTGAATCAGGTGCAACAGCCGTCCCTGAGCAGAGAGATTCCCAGGCACCGTACGAACTGGAAAACCTACCTGAGGCGTTACTGGACTCTGTATCTCCTGCTGGCAATTCCGATCGCATTTTTTGTTATTTTCCGCTATTTCCCGATGGCCTATATTTTGATGGCATTCAAAAAGAACAACATTATCCAGCCGCCGTGGCTGGTGGACTGGGCCAAGAACAGCGGATTCGAATGGTTTATCAAAGCTTTCAAGGACAAGCTGTTCCTTCGTGCACTTGAGAATACAATCAAACTGAACCTGCTGGACCTCGTCTGCGGGTTCCCGGCGCCGATCCTGATGGCGCTGATCCTGAACGAACTGGCTTTCAAACGCTTCAAGAAATTTACCCAGACTGTCCTTTACCTGCCCCACTTCCTGAGCTGGATCATCATTTCCTCCCTGGCGCTGCGCCTGTTGGCGGATAATGACGGCCTGGTCAACATCCTGAACAAGCAGATGACTGGCAATCCGGATGCGGTGATTCCATTCCTGAGCAATCCCAGCTGGTGGGTGGGAAGCTATATCGGCCTCGGCATCTGGAAGGAGGCCGGCTGGGGTACGATCATCTACCTGGCCGCGCTGACCAGCATCAGTCCCGAGCTGTATGAAGCTGCCGCTGTGGACGGCGCCGGGCGTTTCCGCCGTATCTGGCATGTGACGCTGCCGGGACTGCGTCCAACGATTGTTGTACTGCTGATTATGCGCCTGGGCTACATCCTGGGAAGCGAGTTTGACCGGCCGCTGGCCTTAAGCAATAAACTGGTTACCGACGTTTCGACGGTGCTTTCCATCTATGTGTACCAGAAAGGCATTAACGGCGGCGGACAGTTCAGCCTGACGACCGCCGTGGGCCTGTTCCAGTCCGTAGTCGGCGTCCTCTTCCTCTTCGGAGCCAATTTCCTGGCCAAGCGCTTCGGCGAGCGCGGCATCATGTAAGGGAGGGGAAGAGACATGATTAAATCGAAATCCACGAAATTCGGCGATCTGGTTATCATGTTCATCTGCATCCTCCTGATCTTTATCTGCCTGGTGCCGATGCTGAACGTGCTGGCCCGGTCCCTGTCGGATACGAAGTACCTGATCCGCAATGAAGTGCTGCTTTGGCCAAAGGGGCTGAACGTGGACGCCTACCGGACGGTTCTGGGAAATGAACGGTACATCCACTCCCTGTGGTATACAGCCCTGCTGACAATCGGTTGTACGGTGCTGAGCCTGTTTATGACGGTCATCTGCGCTTATCCGCTGACCTATGATCAGCTGAAAGGCCGGAAATTCCTGAACGGATTTATCCTCTTCACGATGTACTTCAGTGCCGGCATGATTCCACACTACGTGATGCTCAGCAACATGGGCATGCTGGAGACGGTCTGGGTTTTGGTGATTCCGAGCTGCCTGAGCGTGTACAATATGATTATCATGCGGTCCAGCTTCTACAGCGTACCGGAATCCCTGCGGGAGGCGGCGGAGATCGACGGCGCGGGACCGATCCGGATTCTGATCCAGGTTTATCTGCCCCTGAGTAAACCCGTGCTGGCCACTCTGGCACTGTTCTACGCGGTCGGACGGTGGAACGGATTCTCTGACGCCCTGCTCTATATCAAGAAGACCAGAGAACTGTATCCCATTCAGCTGTACCTGTACAACATCCTGCAGAATGCCAGCAGCGGCGAGGCGGCGGCCCAGGAAGGATTCGCCATGCCGGGTCTGAGTGAAACGCTGAAGATGGCCTCCGTCATGTTTGCGACGGTGCCGATCCTGCTGGTATATCCATGGCTGCAGCGTTATTTCGTCAGCGGAGTGACCATTGGCGCGGTCAAAGGATGATCCAATCGTATTTTAAGGGTATGGAACCCTTGAAATAAAATAAAAGGAGGAAGAAAACATGAAACGTATCCTGGCTCTGGTTCTGGCGTTGGCGCTGTTTGCCACGCTGGGCATTACTTCCGCATTTGCAGCGGACGATGGCTTCGTGGACGGAAAGTTCACCGAGACCCGCACCATCACCGTGCGTCTTTTCCAGCGCGGCGACAATGTTCCCGAGACTTCTCCCTGGGCCGAATATATCAAGAACGGCATGAAGGAAAAGTACAACGTGAACGTTGAATTCTCCGTTTGCGGCCGCTGGGATGATGAGACGGACCTGGGCAACCTGCTGGCCGCCCAGAACGCTCCCGACGTCATCTACACCTACGCCTATCCCACGGTTCTGAACTATGCAGATATGGGCGGCATCATCGATCTGGCTCCCTATATCGAAGAGTATAAGGACCTGCTCCCCAATCTCTTCAACCTGCTGGGCGAAGAAAATGTTTACTGGGACAAGGATCCCGAGAGCGGCAAACTGTGGGCGCTTGAAACCCGTCTGGTGAACAATGCCCGCATCAACACCTTCATCCGTAAGGACTGGCTGGACAAGCTGGGCATGGCCCTGCCGACCAACAAGGCTGAATTCGAAGCCTGCCTGGTTGCCTTCCGCGACAACGCTGAGCTCCTGCTGGGCGCCGACGCTGCCAAGATGGTGCCCTACAGCACCAGCCAGGATATCGGCTGGCGCAACAACATCCTGACCGTATCCTTCGTTCCGGATGCGATCAGTGATGAAGAACTCTACATCCGCGGCTTCGATGACAGGCAGCAGTTCCTGCCCGGCGCCAAAGAAGCTATGCGCCTGCTGAACAAATGGTACAATGAAGGTCTGGTCTGGAAAGATTTCGCTCTGTACGGCGATGGCGACACCACCGAAGACGACAACCTGAAGGCTGGCTTTGTGGGCGCTTTCCAGCACAACTATGACTATCCTTACCGTAACGGCGAAGATTCCATTGAAGCGAACATCAAGCGCGCTGCCGGCGAAGATGCTGAGTTTGTCGCGGTTGACTGCTTCGAAAATGACGCTGGTGTCTACCGGAAGTACCTGGGCAGCACCGTGGACCGCAAGGTTTGCTTCCCCACCACGAACAAGGAAGTGCTGGCGAGCCTGCTGTACCTGGACTTCATTTCCCAGCCTGACACCATCCTGTTCCTGCAGACCGGTGTGGAAGGCAAAAACCATGAACGTGCCGAGAACGGTGCCTACATGATGAAGGCCGTGGACGCTTCCGATCCTTACACCCAGGCAAGCCTGAACAACATCGACTTCACCATGACCTGCAACGGTCAGTATCTGGGCGAATATACCGAAGCCAGCTTCGCTTTCGGCTATGCTCCCGTGGATCCCGAGGTTGTCCAGAACGCTTATGTTGTCGCTATGAACGGCGGCCGCGTACCCAAACACTTCAGCCTGCCGGCGATCGAGGCGGAAACCGGTGTCGGCACCACGCTGAGCGACGAACGCAACTCTTTCCTGAACAAGGCTGTAACTGCTCCTGTGGATCAGTTTGACGCTGTTTATGACGCCGGCGTGGAAAACTACATGGCGATCGGCGGCGAAGCCATCATGAACGAACGTGCTGAGAAGCTGGAAGCGGCTACCGGTTACAAGTTCGAGAAATAATTCCTGACACAAAATTCCGGACCGGGTTCAGGAAATGAACCCGGTCCGGAATATGTAAGAACTCAAATGACTCCCTTCACGCAAGGCGAAAAACCGCCACATGAAGGGAGCTTTTTATCAGAACTCCATCCGGGCGTCGATTTCCTTTTCCCGATAGGCCTTCAACTGCTTCCGGTACTGACTGGGGGACATACCGACAATTTTTCCGAAGGATCGCAGGAAATTGGAGTAATCATTGAAGCCGCACTGATAGGCGATCTCATTGAGCGATGCGGATCCAAGCATCTGCTGGCGGGACAGCATGACCCGGCGATAGAGAACATAGTCATAAACGCTGCGGTTGGTGAAGCGGGAAAATTCATGGGAAAGCCAGGAGACGCTGACGCCGAAGCTGCGGGCCAGGTTCTCGATCCGGATCGGCTGGGTATAGTGGTTGTTGATATATTCCAGGATTTCCTGAATAATGCCGCTGCCGAAAGCGTCGCTTTCCACAGGGTCGGTCCGGCGCGTGGTCCGGCAGAGCAGGGACATCAGGCTCATCATCAGGGAGTAGTTCTGGAAACGGTGATAAACGTCGTTTTCAAAAGATTCGTCCTGCTGGTTATCCCGGATTTTCCGGATCCATGCGACAAACTGATCCGCGTCCGCGTTTGTCAGCTGATAGGTGCATACGCCGCCGGATGCCTGGGAGCGGAAAAACTGATCCAGGTCGATCTGTCCGCAGCCCAGAACGCGCATGACCTCCGGAGAGAGGTTCAGATAAGCGCGCTCGTAATCATGCATTTCCCGGGTGCAGGACAGGCCGTGCATGGAAAAAGGCGGCAGAATGAAAATCTGGTTGGGTTTCAGCAGGAACAGCTGGTTATCCACACCCATATATTCTCCGCCGCGGATATGAATGTAGAATTCATAATAATCATGGCAGTGGTATTGCGTAACCGCAAAGGTTTCGCTGAGATTATGATGCGCTTCATATCCCAGCGCGCCCTGCTGTCCCATGGGAAGGAAGGGAGCCCGGGTCGTTTCGGCCTTTATCAGCTGCATAGCGGTTCCTCCGACTTCATATTGTGCAGGATCTGCATACATTGAAACATGATTTATATAGTATTGTCAACCTGATTCAAGCTATACTGTATCCAGAAAAAAAGAAACTGATTATATCGGAACAAATGCTTTAAAATCAACGAATGCTTTCAATCAGAGAGGTGCAGTGTATGATTCGGGTCGCAATTGTCGGAACCGGTGGAATTTCCCATGCGCATATCAAAGCGTATATGCAATTTCCGGAGCGATGCAAAATCGTTGCTCTGGTGGATATTATCCCCGGAAAAGCACAGCGTGTCAAGGAGCAGTACGGCCTGGACGCGGAGGTGTATCTGGATCACCATGAAATCCTGGACAAGGAGATCGATCTGGTGGATGTCTGTACGCCGCCGTATGTGCATGCGGAAATTACGATCAACGCCCTGCGGAGCGGAAAAAACGCAGTATGCGAAAAACCCATGGCGGCATCCCTGGAGGAATGCGACGCCATGCTGAAAGCGCGGGATGAGAGCGGGAAAAAGCTGTCCATTATTGCACAAAACCGGTTCAGGGAGCCGATCCGGAATCTGAAGGCGCTGCTGGACAGCGGCCTCGCAGGACCGGTGCGCCACGCGCAGATTGATTCCTTCTGGTTCAGGAGCCACTGCTATTACGATCTGTGGTGGCGGGGCACCTGGGAAAAGGAAGGCGGCGGCTGTACGCTGAATCACGCAGTGCATCATATCGATATGCTGGGCTGGATGATGGGGACTCCGCAGCGGGTGACCAGCGTCCTGGCCAACACGGCCCATGACAACGCGGAGGTGGAAGATCTGTCTGTCTCTGTCATGGAGTATCCGGGGGCCCTGGCAACGGTCACGGCTTCCGTGGTGCATCACGGGGAGGAGCAGCAGCTGGTTTTCCAGTGCGAAAAGGCAAAGATTTCGGCCCCGTATGATGTTTTTGCCTCCCAGCCCCAGCCCAACGGTTTTCCCCTGAAAGAACCCGACGCGGATTTCCGGAAAAAAGCGGACGAATTCATTGCCGCACTGCCGCCGGTTCCCTATGAACTGCACGCGGGACAGCTGGAAAATGTGCTGACGGCGCTGGAAACCGGGGGAGATGTGGCCATTACCGGGGAGGACGGCCGCCGGACCATTGAACTGATTACGGCCATTTACAAATCAGGAGCGGAGCGGAAAACCGCGGAGCTGCCCCTGAAGAAGGACGATCCCTTCTATACGGTGGAGGGAATCCGGGCACATGTGCCTCATTTTTACGAGAAAACGGTTTCGGTGATGGAACTGACCGGCGAAATGACGTTCGGTGCAGATTTTAAACAGGGAGGGAATAAGCGGTGAACGTATCCGACGGAATGAATTACGCGCCCAAGGGGAAACCGCAGCCGGTGGTAAAGGGACGGGAATTTGTTTTTTCCGCCGTGCGGCTGGATCACGGACATATTTACGGAATGTGCAACGGGCTGACGGAAGCCGGCGGAACACTGAAATATGTTTATGATCCGGACAAGAAAAAGGTGGCTGCTTTCCTGAAGGCTTTTCCCCAGGCCCGGGCGGCCAACAGCGAGGAAGAGGCGCTGGAGGATACGGAAACCCACCTGATTGCCGGTGCGGCGGTGACCAGTGAGCGCTGCGCGCTGGGCCTCCGGGCGATGGCGGCCGGAAAGGACTATTTTACGGACAAGGCGCCGTTTACGACCCTGGAGCAGCTGGCATCCGCCCGGGAAGCGGTGAAGCGCACCGGGAAAAAATACATGGTTTATTATGCGGAACGGCTGCATGACGAGGGGTCCATTCTGGCCGGATACATCGCTCATTCCGGGGAAATCGGAAAGGTGATTTCCGTGACCGGTTTCGGGCCCCACCGGCTGGGCGCGCCGGGCCGGCCGGCCTGGTTCTTTGAACGGGAAAAATACGGGGGAATCCTCTGCGATATCGGAAGCCATCAGTTTGAGCAGTTCCTGTATTACGCGCAGGAGGAAGATGCGACGGTGACGGCCAGCCGGATTGCCAACTTTGCCCATCCGGAGTATCCGGAACTGGAAGACTTCGGTGACGCGCAGCTGACCGGCAAAAACGGATCCGCGGGCTATTTCCGGCTGGACTGGTTTACGCCGGACGGACTGCGCACCTGGGGAGACGGACGGATGTTTATTCAGGGCACAAAGGGCTTCATTGAGGTGCGTAAGTATGTGAACCTTGCTTCCGAAAAGGATGGCGGAGGGCATGTGTTCGTGGTGAACGACCAGGGAGAAAAATACCTGAACGCCGTAGGCGTGACCGGATTTCCCTTCTTCGGCCAGCTGATTCTGGACTGCCTGAACCGGACGGAAAACGCCATGACCCAGGAGCATGCCTTCAAGGCGGCGGAGCTGTGCCTGCTGGCGCAGGAAAAGGCTGTACGGATCGGACCCGGGGTCTGAGACCGAACCGGGATTCTCCTTTTGGCGGAAGTGAACGCTTCCGCTTTTTTTCGGGATTTCAGGCGGAAAAAACGCTGTACAACGGGACCCGCCCCGGCCGGCGGCCCGCCTTCCGCATGTGATCACGGGGAAGGGGACGGAGGGAGGAACAGCTTCCGCAGATACCATGAAGGAACTGCCGGATTTTGATCTGGACCTGGTGGCGCCTGCGGTGAACGTGGGCGCGGTGGGGCCGATCCGGGTGCTGAAGGCTTTCCTGCCGCTGCGCCGGCTGCTTGAAACAAAGCGCCATGACAAGGAAGGCCCGGTATTCATTACCTATACCGGGGAACCTTATCCCTGGTAAAAAACAGGAGAAAAAAACCGGACCTTTTCAGAAAGGGCCGGTTTTTTTGCCGGGAAAATCCCGGCGGTTTTTGCGCTTTGTCAGATCCGCGCGCTCCCGCTGTCCCTGGCTGCCTGGGCAACGGCTTTGGCCACCGCGGGGCCGACCCGGGGATCAAAGGCAGCAGGCAGGATATACTGGTCGCTCAGCTCTTCCGGGGGAACCAGTTCCGCCAGCGCGTGGGAGGCGGCAAGCTTCATGGGCTGGTTGATATCCCGGGCGCGTACATCCAGGGCACCGCGGAACAGGCCGGGGAAAACCAGCACGTTGTTGATCTGGTTCGGATGATCGCTCCGTCCGGTACCGACAACCGCGGCGCCGGCCGCCAGCGCGTCCTCCGGTTCAATTTCCGGGGTGGGATTGGCCATGGGAAGCACAATGGCCCCCGGCGCCATGGAGGCGACCATTTCCCTGCTGACAATATGCGGCGCACTGACGCCGATAAAGACGTCCGCGCCCTTCATTGCATCGGCCAGTTTGCCGGAAAAGTTTTCGGGATTGGTGACGGCAGCCATTTCCGCCTTGGCCGGATTCGAGGCGTTTTCTTTGCACAGGACGCCGTTCCGGTCCACGACCTTCAGGTGCCGGATGCCCAGCGCCATCAGGTGATATCCGATCGCGATGCCGGCGCTGCCGGCGCCGTTAATGACGACCTGCACGTCTTCGATCTTTTTGCCGACAACCCGCAGGGCATTGATCAGCGCCGCGCCGACCACGATGGCGGTGCCGTGCTGATCGTCGTGGAAAATCGGAATGTCGCAGATTTCCTTGAGCCTGCGTTCAATTTCAAAACAGCGGGGCGCGGCGATATCCTCCAGGTTGATGCCGCCGAAACTGCCGGAAATCAGGTAAATGGTGCGGACGATTTCATCCACATCCTTGCTGCGGACGCAGATCGGGAAGGCGTCCACATTTCCGAAGGCCTTGAACAGGGCGCATTTTCCTTCCATAACCGGCATGCCGGCCTCCGGACCGATATCGCCCAGACCGAGCACAGCGGTGCCGTCCGTAATGACGGCCACCAGATTGCTCCGGCGGGTCAGGGTAAAGGACTTGTCGTAATCCTTCTGGATTTCCAGGCAGGGCTGTGCGACGCCGGGTGTATAGGCAAGGGACAGATCCTCCTTGTTTTTTACGGGAACCCGGGAGACGACCTCAATTTTTCCTTTCCATTCGCCGTGCAGGCGAAGGGACTCCTCAGCATAGTTCAACAGAAATATCCCCCTTCTGTTTTAATCCGTGCAGGCACGAAACATTGGTATGATAAAAGGTTTCACCGGAAAAAGCAAGGGCTTTCCGGCGCTTTTCCTGTTCCGGATGATTCCGGCAAAAAAATATTTGTTCGCTTTTCCTGCCTGCTGTCTTCTGCTACAATGACGGGCACACCGGACGGATGCGGAAAAATCGGAAGAAAGGCGGGGAGGAGAACGCAGTACCTGTGCATTGACCTGAAATCCTTTTATGCATCGGTTGAATGCGTGGACCGGGGCCTGGACCCGCTGAAGGCGCATTTGCTGGTGGCGGACGAAAGCCGCACGGATAAAACGATCTGCCTGGCGGTTTCCCCGGCGCTGAAGGCCAAGGGCGTCAGTGCTCGGCCCCGGCTGTTTGAGGCCCGGGAGGCGATCCGCCTGTATGAGGCGGCAACCCGGGAAAAGGTGGATTATATCGTTGCGCCGCCCCGGATGGAAAAATACCTGCAAACCTCCGCAAAGGTGTACGGAATCTACCGCCGGTTTCTTGCGGAAGAGGATATTCACGTTTATTCCATTGACGAATGCTTTATGGACCTGACGCCCTATCTGCATCTTTACCGGCAGGAGGCGAAAAAAACCGGCACGACGCCGGCCCGGGTCCTGGCCATGAAGCTGATCCGGACGGCGCTGTCGGAAACCGGCATCACGGCCACGGCGGGCATCGGCACCAACCTGTACCTGGCGAAGGTGGGAATGGACATTGTGGCCAAGAAGAGCCGGCCGGACGCGGATGGGGTCCGTATCGCGGAGCTGGACGAGGAAAAATACCGGCGGCTTTTGTGGGATCACCGGCCGCTGACGGACTTCTGGATGGTGGGGCCGGGAACGGCCCGGAGGCTTATGACCCATGGGATGCAGACCATGCGGGACGTGGCGGCGGTGGCAGGCCGGAACGAAGAAATCCTCTACCGTCTTTTCGGGGTGAACGCGGAACTGCTGATTGATCATGCGTGGGGGGAGGAACCGGTGCGGATGAGCGATATCAAAGCCTACCGGCCGGCGAAGCGCAGCTTTTCCGCCGGGCAGGTGCTGACCCGTCCCTACCGGTTTGGGGAAACGCTGGTGGTTTTCCGGGAAATGGCGGAAAAGCTCGCGGCGGAGCTGGCGGCAAAAAAAATGCGCGTTCCGGCGGTCATGTGGTGGATCAGCTTCGATCCGGCCAGCCTGGAGGAAAACCCGGAGTACAGGGGACCGGTGACGCTGGATTTTTACGGGCGGCTGCATCCGGTTCATGCCGGGGGAACGGTGCGGTTCAGGCCGGAAACCGGAAGCCGCAGCGTGATCCTGGAAGGACTGGAAAGGGCTTTCCGGGAAAAGGTGGATCCGTCGCTGCTGGCCCGGAGAATCGGCATTGCCCTGTGCGATCCCCGGGAGGACACCGCCGCGCTGCAGACGGACCTGTTTACGGATCCGGAGGAGCAGGAAAAAGAAACGCGGCTGCAGGAAATGCTGGCCGGCGTGTGGGGCCGGTACGGAAGAAACGCGCTGATCCGGGGCATGAATCTGCTGGAGGGGGCCACGGCCATGGAACGGAACCGCCAGATCGGCGGCCACAGGGCCTGACGGAAAGGAGAAGGACGGATGGAAGAAAAACCGGTACGCAGGAAAAAAAGCAATCCGAAGCATCCTCCCATGGACCGGGGGCACCGGGCACGGATATTCGCCTCCTTTGACGCCCTGGAGGGTTTTTCCGAAATGGTACAGGAAAAGGACCGCCTCCCGGAGGAGACGGTCCCTGAAAGGGAAAAAAGCAATATCTGCCTTCCCTGGGAGGATCCGTAAGGGAAATCAGCCAAACATCCACGCCACGATTTTCGCGATATATTCATGCCAGAATACCATATCATGGATTCCCTTGCTTTCGTGATATTCATGGGGGATTCCTTCGGCTTCCAGGAAACGGTGCATCTGCCGGTTGTTTTCAATCAGGAAATCTTCCGTGCCGCAGCACATATAGATGTCCGGAATTTTCGCGCCGGCGGCCTTCAGCCGGCGGGCCAGCACCTCCGGGTTCACATCCCGTTCCAGCAAGGTGGCGGGATCGCCGAAGCAGGCACGGTAATAGGCGTAATTGGCTATTTCGTTGCCGCCGCCGGGCTGCATCTGCGCCACTTCATGGTGGATCAGGGCGGAGGAAAGGGCGCCGATTTTTCCGAAACGGTCCGGATAGGCCAGCCCGGTATGCAGCGCGCCGAAGCCGCCCATGGACAGGCCGGCAATGCAGGTATCCTCCGGTCCGCAGGCCAGGCGGAAGGTTTTGCGGACATAATCCACCAGCTCTTCCCCTACCATGGTCTGATAGGCGGTGCCGGTGGCTTCGCCGTTGAGATAAAAGGAGTTTTCCGCCGTGGGCATCACGATGGCAAAATGATATTTTTCCGGAAGCCCGTCCGGTACCCAGTTGCCGGCCTTGCCGGTATAGCCGTGGAGCAGGAAAAGGGTGGACAGGGGCCGGGAAGAACCGGAATTCTGTTCCCAGGGGATCTCCGGCCGGGGATCGTTGGGAATCATCATTTCAAAAGAGGTTTCACGCCGCAGCGCATGGGAATAGTATTCGATGTGAAGTCTGGCCATGGGATGCTCCTTTCAGAAGGGTCGGTGGGGGAAACAGCGTTTTATTCCGCGGCGGCAAGAACGGCTTCAAAAGCCGGCTTGGCTTTCCGGTCCGCGGTGATCAGCAGGGGATAGCTGGGTTCCCGGCGGAAACCGGGCAGCCAGCTGTCCGCATCGGTGAGTCCCCAGAAAGTGACGGCCTCAATTTCGATCCCTTCCAGGGCCAGCTTTTTCATCATGGCAAACCAGGAACGGTAGGCCTCGGTCAGGGCCGCCGTGTGCGCTTCATCGTCGCTGTTGCAGTGAATGTCCAGCTCGGTAACCTGCAGCTTCAGTCCCAGGGCGGCGTAGGCCCGGGCGGCTTCCTCGCACAGGTCCACATTCAGCCAGTCGATCACATAGTGCCCCTGCATGCCCATGGTATCCACCAGGTTTTCTGCCTGCAGCGTTTTCAGCATGGCAATGATGGCGTCCCGCTTGACGGGATCGAACGCGTTATAGTCGTTGTAGCACAGGGTCTGTCCCGGAGCGGCGTATTTGCGCGCAGCCCGGAAGGCGGCGGGCAGGAAATCCTTTCCGGTCAGGGCGAACCAGGGGCTGCGGGTCCGGTAAAGATCCGGGCCTTCCTGTTCCGGCTCAATGGCTTCATTGACCACGTCCCAGGTGTACACCAGGCCGGGGAAGGCGGTGTTCACATGGGTCATAACATCCCGGATATAGTTTTCCAGGCGCCGGAGCAGTACTTCCTTCGGGGCGGCGGGAGCGTTCATGTCGTTTTCCCAGTGCTCCTTGAAAAACCAGACAGGGGTCTGGTTATGCCAGACCAGCGTGTGGTAGCGCATGGCGATCCCGTGGTCCCGGGCAAAGGAAAGCAGCGCGTCCACCCGGGTAAAATCCACGGCGGCGTGCTCCGGATCCCCGGCGGCCAGCGTTCCCTCCAGGGAAAGGACGCTTTCGGGCTTCATCTGGTTATCAGCGGTGATGGAGGAAAAATGACGGCACAGGATTTCTGCCAGTTCGGGATCCCCGGTCAGGCGGCTGCTGACGGCGGCACCGATGCGGAAATAGGGTTTGTAGGCTTCACAGAGGGAAGGGGACTGCAGCGCGTGAATCATGGCTGTTTACCTCCGTTTTTTTCTGTTCGGGAAACGATACGCTTCAGTATAACAAAGAAGCGCAAGACGCCGCAAGGAAAAGTTGCTCAGCGGCCGCTGCCTTTCCGTGCTTTCAGCCAGGCATCCTTGTACGTCTGTTCCAGGGTTTGCCGGGGACGGGACAGCCTGGTTTTTTCCAGGAAGGCCCGGATGCCGTCACGAACCTTGTTCACTTCCTCGTGGAATTCCCGGGCGGAGGTGCGCAGGGCCGCGTTGCCGGAGGCAATCAGCTGTTCCGGCCGGTCGGAGGTGACGACCCGGATCCGGGCGGAATTCCGGCCGAAATAGGTCGTCTGCTCAATAAAGGCATCTGCCGTCTGGGCTTCCCGGGTATAGATCAGGAAGATATTCCGGTATTTTTCCGCCCGGCCGCGGCCGCCGGAAACGTTGTACGCGTCAAAAACCAGGATGACGCTGCAGCCGGCGGCGCCGGCGTAATCGCACATAAGATCCCGCAGGGCGTCCCGGGCGTCCTCCAGGCGGTCCTCCAGATAAGGCTTCCATTCCTCCCAGGCGTGGAGAATGTTGTAGCCGTCCACCAGGAGAATTTCCCCGCCTCCGGCGGGGGAGGCCGGCGCGGCATCCGGGACGCCGGCACCGGAACCCGGCGGAGACATCAGCTGCCGGGCTTTTACGGGGCCGTAGGTACGCTCGAAGATTTTCTCCAGCGCCAGATCCTCTTCCCGGGTTCCGTGATAGGCGCCGGCAGCACCGCCGGCAGCGGGAGCGGGGGTTTTCCGCTCCGCGGTGTCCTTCAGGAAGGGCAGATGCATGAGAGCGTCCGCCTCATCCCAGGGAACGACATAGCCGGCGCCGTGGGAGCAGAAAACCGAGTCCGGGGTGTTCCAGACATCGCGGCGGGGATCATAGCCTTTTTCACGGATTACTTTTTCCGGATCCGTACAGGGCTCCCAGTCCAGAAAGGAAGCCGCCATGGAACCGCGGCCTTTGGTGAAAACCGCCAGCTGGCGGCTGTAGCCGGCGCAGGCGGAGGCGGGCACCGCGGCTGTCAGACGACGGAGACTCTCCCCGCTGTCCTCCGGGGCGTCAAAGCGGCCGCCCATCAGGCTGAGATCGCTCATCACCCGGCCGGTGCAGTCTGTAGGTACGGTGATTTCCAGCGTCATCCAGGGCTCCAGAAGGACGGAACGGGCTTTCATGAGGCCCTGGCGCAGGGCCCGGTAAGTGGCCTGACGGAAATCGCCGCCCTCGGTATGCTTCAGATGCGCTTTTCCCGCAATCAGGGTAATATGAAGATCGGTGACTGGGGAGCCGGTCAGTACGCCGATGTGGGTTTTTTCCCGCAGATGGGTGACGATCAGCCGCTGCCAGTTCAGCGCTAGGTCATCCACAGGTACGGAGGAATCGCAGACCAGCCCGCTGCCGCGGGGAAGCGGCGCGATCAGCAGATGCACTTCCGCGTAGTGCTTCAGGGGTTCGTAATGACCGGCGCCTTCCACCGGGGCCTCAATGGTTTCCCGGTACAGCACCGTGCTTTCCGCAAAGGAAACGTCCAGGCCGAAACGGTCCGAGAGCTGGCGGCGCAGCACCTCCAGGTACACATCCCCCATGGAGTGCACCCGGATTTCCCGGCGGGTTTCCACATATTCCACCTGGATCAGGGGTTCCTCCTCCTGCAGGGTTTCCAGGCAGTTGAGCGCATAATGCACATCCGCGCCGGGCGGAAGCACCAGCCGGCAGGCGTAGCAGGGACGAAGCGTCTGGACCGGGTGCCCCGGGTCCGTGCCGAGCCCGTCTCCGGGCAGCGCCTTGCTGAGGCCGACCACACAGCAGACCTGTCCGGCGGGAACCTCCTGCACGGCGGTATAGCGGGCGCCGGAATACAGCCGGATTTCCGCGGCTTTTTCCGCCCAGAGCGTTTCTCCCTCGGGATTTTTCAGGGCCAGCAGATCCCGGGCTTTCAGGGTGCCGCCGGTGACGCGCAGGAAAGCCAGCCGGGCGCCCTGGGGATCCCGGGCCACTTTGTAAACCCGGGCGCCGAAGGCGGGGGAAGGCCGGGGCCGGGGATCAAACGCGGCAAGGAAATCCAGCAGGGGTTCCACGCCCTCGTTGCGGAGGGCGGAACCGGAAAACAGGGGGAACACCTTTCGCTCCGCTGCCAGGGAATGAATGCGGCGTTCCGGAATCCTGCCTTCCCGCAGGAAAATATCCAGGCAGGTTTCATCGCAAAGGGCCAGCTTTTCCGGATCCGGATCCGGAAAAGGAAGAATGGCATCGGAGAGCTCCTGCCGCAGGGAGGACAGAAGCACCTCCGTTTCGCCGTGGGGCAGGTCCGTTTTGTTCAGGAAGAGAATGACGGGCAGCCGCCGCTCCTCCAGCAGACGCCAGAGGGTGCGGGTGTGGGACTGCACGACGTCCGCGGCACTGATGACCAGGACGGCCGCGTCCAGCACATTCAGGGCCCGTTCGGTTTCCCCGGAGAAATCCGTATGGCCCGGGGTATCCACCAGGGTCAGGTCCGTATGGTTCCAGGTGAGGCGGGCTTCCTTGGAAAAGATGGTAATTCCCCGGTCCTTTTCCATTTTGTCCGTATCCAGAAAGGCGTCGCCGTGGTCCACGCGGCCCTGGCGGCGGACGGAGCCGGAAAGAAAAAGCATGGACTCGGAAAGCGTTGTTTTCCCTGCGTCCACATGAGCGCAGAGCCCGATGACCGGACCGGCTGCCATGGCGGTTCCTCCCTTCGCATGTCTACCGTGCATCGTAACATATCGGGGAAGAATGTCAACCGGTATCCTCTCCGAATTTTCCCCGGCGGCGTGAACGGAAAGCACTGCACATTGACAAGGTTTTTTATCAGGGGTAAAATTATGACCACGAAAAAAAGTGTTGCCGGGTCCGGAATTTCCCGCCGGAAAGCGGGAAAGGAAAGCATCCGAAAGGTGGAAAAACGATGAACGCTTGTACCGCAATTGTTGGAATCAACTGGGGCGATGAGGGAAAAGGCCGGATGGTGGATCTCCTGACGGAGGCTTTTGATGTGGTCATCCGCTATCAGGGCGGCGCCAACGCGGGCCATACCGTGATCAACCAGTTCGGCGAATTTGAAATTCACGCGCTTCCCTCCGGTGTATTCCGCAAGGGAGTGGTCAACGTGATCGGTAACGGCGTGGCGCTGGATCCGGAAAAACTGCTGGGGGAAATCCGCACCCTGCAGGAAAAGGGCGTTTCCATTACCCCGGAGAACCTGATGATCAGCGACCGGGCGTCCCTGCTGCTGCCCTGGCACCGGAGGCAGGATGTGCTGGAGGAGGAACGGCTGGGAGAGAAACAGTTCGGCTCCTCCCGGCAGGGAATCGGTCCCTTTTATTCCGACAAGCACCAGAAAAAAACCGTGCTGGCGGGAGAACTGTTCTATCCGGAAATCCTGAAGGAGGACCTGGAATCGCTGCGCAAATGGAAAAACCTGATCCTGACCGGCGTATACGGCGCGAAACCCGTGAGCGAACAGGAAATCGAAGAATGGCTGCGGGATTACTGCGAACCGCTCAAGCCCTTTATCACGGATACGCAGAGCTTCCTGCTCAAGGCCCAGGATGATAACAAACGGATCCTGTTTGAAGCGCAGATGGGTGCGCTGCGGGATCTGGATTTCGGTGTCTATCCCTATACGACCTCCTCCAACGTGCTGGCATCCTATGCGCCCATCGGCGCCGGCATGCCGGGCGTGGAAATTGACCGGATTATCGGCGTGGTCAAATCCTATTCCACCTGCGTGGGAAAAGGCCCCTTTGTATGCGAGCTCTCCGGTGAGGAAGCAGAGAAAATGCGGCAGACTTGCGGAGAAACGGAAAAGACGCATCACCGGATCGGCCCCTTCGACCTGGTGGCGACCCGCTACGGGGTCAAGGTCCAGGCGGCAACGGAGATTGCCCTGACCAAACTGGATATGCTCAGTTCCCTGGATGAAATTCCGGTCTGCGTGCGCTACCGGTACGGGGACCAGGAGTTTGAGGACATGCCTTTCCCGGCCATTCTCGGGAAGTGCGAACCGGTGTATGAAAAAATAAAGGGCTGGAACTGCGATATTTCCGGCATCCGTAACTGGTGGGACCTTCCGGTAGAAGCCCAGAATTTCGTGAAGCTGATTGAGGAGGCCACCGGCGTGGTGGTGAAATGGATTTCCGTGGGTGCGGAGCGCCACAGCATTATCCGGCGCGGCCAGACCTGACGACCCGGAACTCCCGTTTTCCTGATCAAAAAAATACAGCCCGGCAGTTTTCTGAACTGCCGGGCTGCTGTTACTGACGGGTTATTCCCTGCCTTTTTCGAGGGCCAGGGTCCTGGTGGTCAGGTCGCAGACTTCGGAGGGCCCGAAGTACTGGATGGCACCGGGGTAGGTGAAGCAGGTCTTCTCGGCCCACTCGTCCCGGTGAGCTTCAAAATATTTGAAGGGAGCGCCGTCCAGCTCCACAAGGGCCTTCCGGATCACGGGCTTGTCCTCACCGTTTCTTCTTTCCATATTCATCATTTTGGTGATGGGCATTCCGCCGGCAACCCACTCCTCGGCGGGCCGGGAAATGTTGGAAACCTTGGAAAGATATCCGGTATAGCCGTACTGGATGAGCATGAAGGCGTTGTATCCGAGGGAGTAGCAGTAATCCGCGTCAAAGTTGGACGGGAAGGCGCATCTTCCCTCATAGCCGAAGAAATGATGCTGGGTGCCGAACTTGCCCTTGTAGGTGCCGGCAGCCTTTCTCTTTGCCAGTTCGCTCTTTACCATTTCGGAGAACAGCTTTTCCGATTCGATCAGGGAAACCTGCACGTTGCCGTGGGGGTCCCTTTCCAGGAACAGCTGCTGCTGGACAAACTGGGGAAGGATTTCAAATACCGCGAAGGATTCGCCGGACAGTCCCTTCCGGATGAACTGGTATTTGGCGTCCCAGTCGGGCAGCGCGTTGAATTCCTCTGTTTTGCTGCCCGCCAGCAGCTCGTTGATTTCAGCAATCAGCCGGGAGAATTCGGGAACGAATTCCACGATGCCTTCGGGAATGATGGCGACGCCGAAGTTTTCGCCGTTGTTGCTCCGCTTTTCCACGGAATCAGCGATATAGCTGGCGATGGCAGACAGGGACATTTTTTTGGCGGCGACTTCTTCACCGATCAGGCAGATGTTGGGCTGGGTTTCCAGCGCGCATTCCAGGGCAACGTGGGAAGCGGAACGGCCCATCACCTTGATGAAGTGCCAGTATTTCTTGGCGGAGTTGGCGTCCCGTTCAATGTTGCCGATCAGTTCGGAATAGGTTTTGGTGGCGGTGTCAAAACCGAAGGAGGCTTCGATATCCTCGTTCTTCAGGTCTCCGTCGATGGTTTTGGGGCAGCCGATGACCTGGACGCCGGTGTTGTGGGCGGCCATGTATTCAGCCAGCACGGCGGCATTGGTGTTCGAGTCGTCGCCGCCGATGATCACGATGGCGGTGAGGCCGTGCTTTTTAGCCACTTCCGTCACGATCCGGAACTGCTCTTCCGTTTCAAGCTTGGTCCGGCCGGAACCGATGATATCAAATCCGCCGGTGTTCCGGTAGGCGTTGATGTATTCGTCGTCAAACTCGATATACTTGTCATCGATCAGTCCGGAAGGGCCGCCTTTGAAGCCAAGGAGGACGTTGTTTTTGTCGGTCGCCTTGATGGCATCGTACAGACCGCAGATGACGTTGTGTCCGCCGGGGGCCTGTCCGCCGGAAAGGATGACGCCCACCACCTGTTTTTTGGCCGCGGAAGTATTGGTGCCCTTAACGAAGGTGATTTCGTTTTTGCCGTAGGTGTTGGGGAAAAGGGCCTTGATTTTGTCCTGATCCGCTACGCTTTCCGTTGGCGCGCCGACCTTGACAGAAATCTCGGAGATGCCGCCGCGAAGCATTCCGGGAAGCTTGGGGCTGTACTCATATCTGGCCTTCTGAAGTGGTGAAAGATTCATCTTGCTCCTCCTTGTTTCATGTAATCTCTGAATCAGTGCGAAAAGCGCGTTCACACAATAAAAGATTATAGCACGTTTCGTCAATAGGTGCTGATCTTTTTCAGAACAAAAAAACCGCGCGCCGCGGGGCGCACGGTTCTGACGGATCCGGATCAGACGTCGTATTTTTTCAGGAGCATGTCGAGGGCTTCCCGCAGGAGGATGGCTTCCCCGATCCCTTCCTGCTTAGCGGCCCGGGCCAGGCGCTGAAGCTGGTCCTGCGTGTAATGGCTGGTTTTGGGAACCATTTTTTCCTCCCGGGCCATGGCTACGCGGTTGCCGCCGGCAGCCTTACCCCGGAAGACCGCACTGTCCGCCTTCCGGATCAGTTCCGGCGTACGGCTGGCATCCTGGAAGGCCGTGGCCATGCCCACGGTGATACTCTGGCGCTCCCCGTCCGGGGTGGAAACCCGGAGGGAGTTTTTCATTTCATTGAGAATCAGGAAGATATCCTCCCGCTCCAGGTTTCCGCGGAAAATGATGCCGAACTCGTCCCCGCCGATCCGGTAAACCCTGGCGTCCCCGGGAACGCTGGCACGGATATGGCGGCCGGTTTCAATCAGCACCCGGTCCCCCTCGGCGCAGCCGAAATCCTTGTTGATGTGGTCGAAGTGATCGCTGTCGCAAAGCGCGATGACCACGATTTCGCCGGAGGCTTCCGCGTCGCTCTGCAGGATCTCCGTCAGGTCCTGCTCAAACTGATCCCCGTCCGGAAAACCCAGGGCATCGGATACAGCGGTGGTCTTTTTCACAATATGGGTACGGTTCAGGTTTTTGTGGTCTTCCATGGTAACAGGATGGGATACGGAAGCAGATGTATTCTTTTCGTTGCTTTTTGCTGGTGACATATTTCAGACCTCCTTTTTTATAAATATTATTTCAGAAATAATATCTGGAACAATTATTTAATAACACATATTAATAAAGATGTCAACTGCCTGAATAAATTTTTTTGCCCGGGGCGCACGTTGACAGGGCAGGGGATTCGAATTATGATCGGAGAAGTGAAAAAAAGCGGTGCAAACCAGAAATTCGGGGGAGGCAGAACCATGAACGAAAAACAGATTGTCAATCCGTATCTTCCCAACTGGGAATATGTTCCGGACGGAGAACCGTATTGTTTCGGAGACCGGGTGTACGTTTACGGATCCCACGATTTCTTCGGCGGGGATGTTTACTGCCCGGGAGACTATGTCTGCTGGTCAGCACCGAAGGAGGACCTGGGGAACTGGCGGTATGAAGGGGTGATCTACCGGAAGGATCAGGATCCCCACAATACCGATCTTCAGGGAAACCTGTATGCGCCGGATGTGACGATCGGCCCGGACGGACGGTATTACCTTTATTATGTGCTGAGCTCCTGGGGTGTGGTTTCCGTAGCGGTGGCGGATCAGCCGGCAGGCCCGTACGCGTTCTTCGGCTATGTCCATTATCCGGACGGAACGAACCTCGGCCAGAAGGAAGGGGATGAACCCCAGTTTGATCCGGGCGTGCTGACGGAGGGGGACAGAACCTACCTGTATACCGGTTTCTGCGGCCACGGGGACAAGAGCCGCCACGGCGCCATGGTGACGGTGCTGGAAAAAGATATGCTGACGGTGGCGCAGGCGCCGAGGTTTGTGGCGCCGGGCGTCATGTACAGCAAGGGAACGGGCTTTGAGGGCCATGAGTTTTTTGAAGCGCCTTCCATCCGCAAGCGCGGGAACCTGTATTACTTTATTTATTCTTCCATCCAGTTCCATGAGCTGGCTTATGCCGTCAGCACAAGCCCGACGGAAGGCTTCCGGTACAAGGGCGTGATCATCAGCAGCTGCGACAAGGGAATAGATTCCTACAAACCCGCGGACAAACCGATGTACTATACCGCAAACAACCACGGCAGCATGGAAAAGATCGGGGAGGACTGGTACATCTTCTATCACCGGCATACCAACGGCACAAACTACTCCCGCCAGGGGTGCTTTGAAAAAATATCTTTTAACGAAGACGGAACCGTCCGCCAGGCGGAAATGACCTCCTGCGGCAGCGTCCGTCCCCTGGAAGGGGAGGGCTACTATCCGGCCTATATTGCCTGCCATCTGTTTACGGATACGGAGGTGACCTATGTTCCCTGGTCCGGATGGATGGATGACCGGTTCCCGAAGATTACCCAGGAAATCGAGGAAGGCGGAAAAGGCATCGGGTACATTGCGAACATGCGAAACTCCGCCACCGCCGGCTTCCGTTACTTTGACTGCAAGGGCGTGAAAAAGATCAGCATCCGCACCAAGGGATATGCCACTGGCAGGATGGAAATCCGTACCGCCTGGGACGGGGAAGCGATCGGAAGCATCCCCGTCGGATACGCCAACGTATGGCATGATACGGAAGCGGAGATTGCCGTGCCGGACGGCGTGAACGCCCTGTACTTTACCTACGTCGGGCAGGGGCATATGCAGTTTGCGGGATTCAGCCTCAGCAGGCAGTAACAACAAAAAAATTGCCTTCCTTATGCGGGAGGCAATCTTTTTTGTGTACATCGCTTATTTTTTTGCGGCATCGAAAAGCAGGATCCAGTCCTTTTCCGGACAGACAACCCGGCGGGTGTCAATAGGACTGTCCATATCCGTTTTTTCCGCAGCCTGCAGGCGGTCTTCCGTCATGTAGGCCAGGAAATCCTTCAGTTCCGCGCCCGGGCGGGGCGCCGGCTGATGGGAGCAGAGAACGTTTTGAACTTCGTATCCTTCGCCTTCCAGACTGCCGAGCAGCGAAAGCATGTGGCTTCGCCACTGCCGGACCGGCAGGGAACAGGGGAACCACATCCAGGTGCAGGGGTTCCAGTCGTCCCCGGTGAGCAGCAGCCGCAGGGAAGGAATGAAAAGCACCAGGCTGCCGGCGGTATGTCCCGGAACCCGGATTGCCAGGACTTCCAGACCGCCCAGGTCAAATCCGCAGCAGGCGAAGTCCCCCAGGCTGCCGGTGTACTTCATGGGTTCCGGAAGCGGAACCGGCGCAGTCAGGAAATCCGCCGGAACGGCAAGGCCTTTGCTTTCCGCCTGACGCCGGACATTCTGCCGCTGGGGAACATCGGTCCGGAGGCGGAATTCGTCCAGGTCCGCCGGATCCATGAGGCAGCTTTCAAACCAGCGGGCTCCCAGCACATGATCATGATGCCCGTGGGAAAGGATCAGTTCCAGGGGCTTATCCGTCAGCGTGCGGAGAAAGGCGGCAACGTCTTCTGTGCCGTAGCCCGCATCGAAGACCAGGGCGGAGTCCTCTCCCTCGACCAGGGTAAAACTGACGCCCATGGCGTCGGTGATATGCGTCACGCCGGGAAAAGGCCGGCAGAATGTGAACATGGCGGATTCCTCCTCAGCAAATACTTTTTTACGCCGGCATTGTACCACGGACGGAGGCCGGAAACCATCCGCTTTTCCGGCGGCCCTCAGCGGGGGCAGGAGAGCTGGGCAATTTCCTCAATCATATGATGCAGGGCGTCGGCCTGGCTGTTGCCGGAAGCCCTGTAATAAACCTCCTTGCCTTCCCGGCGGGATTCCACCAGGCCGCAGGCCCGGAGCAGCTTCAGATGATGGGAAAGCGCCGGGCTGGACATTTCCATGATGGCGGAAAGATTCAGCAGGCATTCCTCACAATGGCACAGAAGCCAGAACAGCTTGATCCGGGTTCCGTCACTCATGAGCTTGAACAGGTCCGCGGAGGCTGCGAATTCCTCAGGGGCGGGCATGTGGCCGAAAAGTTTTTCAGCCCGGGTGTCATGAATATGGGGAAGATGTTCCATTTTCCGTTCCTCCTCAGAGTCGTCTGATGAACAGCGCGCGGATGGCATTGAGCACAGCCAGGATCATGACCCCCACGTCCGCAAAGACGGCAATCCACATATTTGCGATGCCCAGAGCCCCGAGAATCAGGCAGACGGCCTTGACCGCCAGGGCGAAAACGATGTTCTGCCGGACAATCCGCATGCATTTGCGGGCGATGCGGATGGCTTTGGGGATCTTCAGGGGATTGTCATCCATCAGGACGATGTCCGCCGCTTCGATGGCGGCGTCGGATCCCATGGCCCCCATGGCGATGCCCAGGTCCGCCCGGGTCAGCACCGGCGCGTCGTTGATCCCGTCTCCCACGAAAACCAGGACTTCCTTTGGATTCCTGGACTTCAGGAGCTCTTCCAGGAGGGAAACCTTATCCTCCGGCAGCAGGTCGCTGTATACCTGGTCCAGCCCGAGCCGGTCCGCCACCTGCCGGGCGACCGCGTCCCGGTCTCCGGTGAGCATGACGGTCCGCCGGATTCCGGTGGCCTTCAGTTCGGCAATGGCCTCCCTGGATTCCGGCTTTTCCCGGTCGGAAATGACGATGTGGCCCGCATAGGCGCCGTCGATGGCCATGTGAACGATGGTGCCGGTTTCATGGCAGTCCGTGAAAGAAATGCCGAGATGCTCCATGAGCCGGGCGTTTCCGCAGGCAACCTGCTTTCCGTCCACCATCACGCAGACGCCGTTTCCGCTGATTTCCTCCACCCGGGAGACCCGGGAGAGATCCGGCTTCCGGGAGCAGGCGTTCCGGATGCTTACGGCAATGGGATGGGAAGAGGAGGATTCGGCCAGGGCGGCGTACTCCAGCAGTTCCTCATCCGTCAGGGGGCTGTGGTGCACGGCGGTTACCTCAAAGCGTCCCTGGGTCAGGGTGCCTGTTTTGTCAAAAACCACGGTGCCGGCCTGGGCAAGCTTTTCCAGCCAGACAGATCCCTTGACCAGGATTCCGGCCTTGCCGGCCCCGCCGATGCCGGCGAAGAAGGACAGGGGAATGCTGATGACCAGCGCGCAGGGGCAGGAAATGACCAGGAAAGTCAGGGCGCGGTAAATCCATTCGCCCCATTCCGGAGCTACCCCCAGGAAAAGACCGCGGACGGCGGGCGGCAGCACCGCAAGCGCCAGCGCGCCGATTACGACTGCGGGGGTATAGTACCGGGCAAAGCGGGAAATGAAGTTTTCGGAACGGGATTTCAGGGAGGAGGCGTTTTCCACCAGTTCCAGGATCTTCGAAACGGTGGATTCCCCGAATTCCTTCGTGGTGCGGATTCGCAGGACGCCGCTCATATTCACGCAGCCGCTGATGATCTCGTCCCCGGGTTTCACATCCCGCGGAATGCTTTCGCCGGTCAGGGCCGAAGTGTTGAGGGAGGATTCCCCCTCTTCCACGATTCCGTCGATGGGAACTTTTTCCCCGGGATTCACGAGGATGATGCTTCCGACGGGAACCTGCTCCGGATCCGTTTCCTCCGGGCCGTCCGCTGTCAGCAGCCTCGCGGTGTCCGGGCGGATATCCATGAGGGCGCTGATGTTTTTCCGGCTTTTTCCAACGGCATAGCTCTGGAACAGTTCGCCGATCTGGTAAAACCACATGACGGCCACGGCTTCCACAAAGTCGCCGGTTTTCAGCAGGCCGATGGCCAGGGCACCCAGCGTTGCGACGGCCATCAGGAAGTTTTCATCGAAAACCTGGCGGTTCAGGATTCCCCGGAAGGCTTTTTTCAGGATGTCATATCCGATGATGCCGTAGGGAACCAGATACAGGAGGAACATCGGAACGCGTCCGAGGGAATCCTCCGGAATCAGGAGAAGCCCTCCCAGCAGCAGCGCTGAGAGAAGAATCCGGATCAGGGTTTTACGCTGTTTTCTGGTCATGATCAGAAGCCTCCTGCCTGTGGGACAGTAAAACTTTTTTTTCACGGACGGCCCTTTGGAAGGGCCGGACAGGGAGAGGGACGGTTACAGATAGATTTCACAGTCGCTTTCGACCTTTTTGCAGGCTTTGACGACTTCCTTCATCACGGCGGCGGGATCCTCGTTTTCCCTGAAAGAGACGATCATTTTCTGGGTCATGAAATTGACGGTCACGGTTTCAACGCCGGAAACCCTGGCGGCAGCGCTTTCCATTTTATTGGCGCAGTTGGCGCAGTCCACTTCGATTTTGTAGGTCTTTTTCATGAATCCGTGCTCCTTCCGGTTTTTGAATTCAACAATTAAACAATTATTTAATCGTCATACGTATCATAGTCCGTGCTGGTTCTTCTGTCAAGATCCTTTCGGGAAAAAACGAAAAAAAACATTCCGGACCCGGGGATCGATTCCGCGCGGAGTCTTGAAAAACAAAGCCCGGAAACACTTCGTCCGATCCGCGGAATTCATTGACAAACAGACTTTGTTGTGACTATAATTCGTGTATTCCGTTTCCGGCCGGGTCCTGCGGGGACAGGACGGAAACGATTGAAACGGAGGAAAAGAAAATGAAGAAGATTCTTGCTCTGGTGCTGGCTCTGGTTCTGAGCCTTTCCCTGACGGCGGCTCTGGCGGACGGAGTCACTTTTGCGATTCCCAATGACGCCACCAACGAAGGCCGCGCTTTGCTTCTGCTTCAGGCGCAGGGGCTGATCACCCTGAAAGAGGACGCCGGCATCACCGCGACGGTTGCCGATATTGCCGAAAACGCTCTCGGCCTTCAGTTTGTTGAAGTGGAAGCGGCTATGGTGCCCAACGTCCTGGCGGATGTGGATTTCGGCATCATCAACGGGAACTATGCCCTGGCGGCCAGCCTGGACAAAGCCCTGCTGTATGAAAATTCCGAATCCCCCTATGTGAACGTGGTCTGCGTAAACGAAGCGAACAAGGACACCGATCTGGCCAAGGCCCTGGCGGCAGCTGTGCTGAGCCAGCAGGTGGTGGATTATTTCGCCGAAACCTATAAGGACGGTTCCGCCATTGCCACCATTGACCAGCCCACCGACGGCTACGACGCCTCCGTGGATTATGCCGCGCTGGCCGGACAGACCATCAAGGTGGCCTGCACGCTGGATCCCCACTCCTATGTGCTGGAAGTAGCCAAGAAGATCCTGGCCGAGAAGAACATCACCCTGGAGATCGTGATTGTGGACGATTATGTCACCCCCAATACCATGGTGGACAGCGGAGACGTGTTTGCGAACTATTTCGCGCATCAGCCCTATCAGGATGACTTCAATGCCCAGAACAACACCAAGCTGGTGACCATTGCGGGCGTTCATGTGGAGCCCATGGGCCTGTACGCCGGCAAGCAGAGCGATCTGAGCGTGCTGGGTCTGAAGTAAGGCCGCATTCCCGGAGAAGGTTTTCGGGAGACAAGATGAAAAAAAACGCAGGGCCATCCGGGGATTTTCCCGGATGGCCTTGTTGCGGCTTCAGGGGAAAACCGCTATAATGGGGGAAGTTTATCGGTCCGGAGGAACCTGTATGATCGAATTACGCAATTTGTCCAAGTTGTTTACAACGACGGACGGCCCGGTGGATGCGCTCAGGCATATTAATCTGACGATCAATAACGGGGATATTTACGGGATTATCGGCATGAGCGGGGCAGGGAAGAGCACCCTGGTCCGCTGCATCAATATGCTGGAACGGCCCACCGAGGGTACGGTTCTGATGGACGGGGTGGATCTCGGAACCCTGAACAAAAAGGAAATTCAGAAGATCCGCCGCCGGATCACCATGATTTTCCAGAGCTTTAACCTGCTGATGCAGCGCACCTGCTTGGAGAACATTATGCTGCCCCTGAAACTGGCGCATGTGCCGGCGGCCCAGGCCCGTGCCCGGGCGATGGAACTGCTGGAAACGGTGGACCTGCCCAACAAGGCAAACGCCTATCCCGCGCAGCTTTCCGGCGGCCAGCAGCAGCGAATCGCCATTGCCCGTGCCCTGGCTACGGAACCGGAGGTGCTTCTTTGCGATGAGGCGACTTCGGCGCTGGATCCCAAGACCACCCATTCCATCCTGGAGCTGATTCGCGAAATCAACCGCAAGATGAATATCACCGTGATCGTCATTACGCACCAGATGAGCGTGGTTCAGGAGATCTGCAACCGGGTCGCCATTCTGGAAAACGGCGCCGTGGTGGAGGAAGGGGAAGTCAGCGAGGTTTTCTCCAATCCCCGGAGCAACGCCACCCGGAGCCTGATTTATCCGGAAATGGCGGAGGGCATGATGCTGTTTGACAAGGGCGGCCAGCGCCTGCGGGTGATTTTCAACGGCGCGGTTACCGAACCGCTGATTGCCAGAATGGCCATGGAATGCGGGATTGCCGCCAGCATTATCGGCGCCTCCACCCGTTCGGTGGGAGACCGGGCCTACGGATATATGCTGCTGGATATTCCGGGATCGCCGGAGGACCTGGCCAAGGCGATCTCTTTCCTGAGCAATGTGCCGGATGTTACGGTGCAGGTAGAAGCCGAATACAGCGGAGAGGAGGCAGAAAAGTGAATTTTGCCAGTGCTTTTACACCGGAAAAACTGCAGGAAGCCTGGGAATGCCTGCTGAATGAATTTCCTTTTGCCATCTGGGAAACCCTGTATTCCACGCTGCTGGCCACCTTTTTTGCCATCGTGATCGGCCTGCCGCTGGGGGTCCTGCTGGTGACCGGGGAATCCAAGGGAATCCGGCCGCTTCCCGGCCCGCTGATGAGTTTCCTGAACGTGCTGATCAACCTGCTGCGTTCGGTACCCTTCATTATCCTGATGGTGATGATCATTCCGCTGACCCGGGTGATTGTGGGCACTTCGGTGGGAACCGTGGCCTCCATTGTTCCCCTGACCGTGGCGGCGTTTCCCTTTATCGCCCGCCTGGTGGAAAGCAGCCTGCGGGAAGTAAACCCGAACATTATTGAAGCCGCCCAATCCATGGGCGCCTCTCCCTGGCAGATTGTGACCCGGGTGATGCTGCCGGAAAGCGTTCCGAGCCTGATTACCAACTTCACCCTGGCCATTACCACGATCATGGGATATACGGCCATGTCCGGCGCCGTAGGCGGCGGCGGACTGGGAAAACTGGCCCTGTCCTACGGATATCAGCGGTACCGTTTTGCTGTTCTGTACCTGGCGGTGATCGTGCTGGTGATTATCACCCAGGTGATTCAGTCCTTCGGCACCTGGCTGGCGGCCCGGAGCGACAAGCGGCTGAAGGAAAAATAAAACCCCGCCGGCCCGGCCGGCAGGGACAAATCAAAAACCCGGCGGGCGCCGGGCTTCAGAACCGGGGAAGGTTTTCTTTCCCGGTTTTACGTTTTCCTTCCTGGATTTCGGTAATCAGCTTCACAATCCGGTCATTCACAGGGGTGGGAACGCCGGTTTTCCTTCCCCATTCGCAAACCACGCCGTTGATGGCGTCCACTTCGCAGCGCTTGCCGTTTTTCAGGTCCTGCAGCATGGAGGGCTCGATGGCGGCGTGCTTCTTCATGGCAACGGGCAGGATCAGTTTTGCCAGGGCTTTTTTGAGGGGATTGTTCCAGTAGAACAGGGCGGTGATATTTTTGCCCTGCACCGGGGCAAACTCCACCCCGGCGGCATGCCCCACGTCGATGACTTCCTTCATGCAGCGGATGGCGGCCTCCCGGGCGGCGGGATCGGCGGTGACATCGCCGAAGGTGCCGCCCATGACGGTGCCCAGACCGGAGAAGGTGGCGTTGATCAGCAGCTTGGACCAGCGGGCGCCGGGCAGGTTGGTTTCAATGACCACCGGGCACATTTTTTCGAGAACGGCTTTGACCTTCTGCAGCCGGGCGGGATCCAGGCCGGGCATGCCGCCCATATGAAAGGACAGGCTGTCCGGGGAGGAAGTCAGCGTGCTTACACCGGGAGCGGAAAGGGTTGCGCCCCATTCCACCACCACGCCCACCGTACGCTCCGGGCCGACGATTTCGGCAATCCCGTTTTCCGGAATTCCGTTCTGGAGCGTGACAATCAGGCTGTCTTCCGCCAGGAAACGCTTCAGGGACGTGACCACTTCCCGGTTGTGCAGCTGTTTGGTCATGAGGAAAATCAGGTCGTAGGTTCCGGTCATCTCTTCCGGGTACAGCGCGGAAACCGGAACGGTGAAATCCACGGTGCCGGTAATATGCGCGCCGTTTTTGCGCAGGGCTTCCACATGGGCTTTGTTATGATTGACCAGGTCCGCGGGGACCCCGCTCCTGGCCAGATAAGCGCCGAGAACGGTTCCCAGGGAACCGGCGCCGTAAACTGCAATCCGCATGGCGATCTTTCCTTTCGTGCGGCAGATCTTGTGCCGCAACGCCGCCTATTATACCTTTGGACCCCAACATTTGGCAATAGCGAAATGTTTTGTTCGCCTTGAAATGGCAGGATGCAGACTCTATAATGAAGGAAAGGAAATCCGGGCTGAACCGGAGGGGAGTGAAACGGAATGAATGTGACACAACTGGCGGATCAGCTCCGGCGGGACCATCTTTTCATGAAGGATGTGACCCGGTGGGAAGTGCTGCCTGCGCGGAAGGCACGGACGGCGCCTTTTCCCGCATGCATGGACGAGCGGCTGAAGCCGGCGCTGCAGCGCAGGGGCATTCATGAACTGTATATTCACCAGGTGCGCAGCCTGGAAGCCACGGCCCGGGAAGAGGACGTGACGGTGGTGACGCCCACCGCCTCCGGCAAAACCATGTGCTACAACCTTCCGGTGCTTTCCGCCATCCTGAAGGATGAGGACGCCCGGGCGCTGTATCTTTTCCCCACCAAGGCCCTTTCCGCCGATCAGGTCAGCGAGCTGTACGAAATGATCGAAGAAATGGGCGTGGATATCAAAACCTACACCTATGACGGGGATACTCCGGCCGCCGCCCGGAAAGCGGTCCGCCAGGCCGGGCATATTGTCGTGACCAATCCGGATATGCTGCATTCCGGCATCCTGCCGCATCATACCAAGTGGGTCAAGCTGTTCGAAAACCTGAAGTATATTGTGATTGACGAAATCCATACCTACCGGGGCATTTTCGGCAGCAACCTGGCCAATGTGCTCCGGCGGCTGCTGCGGCTGTGTGAGTTTTACGGCAGCCATCCCCGGTTCATCCTGTGCAGCGCCACGATTGCCAATCCCAAGGAGCTGGCGGAAACGCTGATCGGCCGCCCGGTGACGCTGATTGATGAGAACGGCGCGCCGATGGGAGAGCGGCATTTCGTGTTCTACAACCCCCCGGTGGTGAACCGGCAGCTCGGAATCCGGCAGGGGTCCGTTCCCATTACCCGGACGATTTCGGGCATGCTGCTGAAAAACGGGATTCAGTCCATCACCTTCGCCCGGTCCCGGCTGACGGTGGAGGTTCTTACAAAATACCTGAAGGACCTGGTGCGGGATCCGCTGGGAAACGCCGGAAAGGTGCGGGGATACCGGGGCGGATACCTGCCCGGGGAACGCAGGGAGATTGAACGGGGACTGCGCAGCGGGCAGGTGGATGCCGTGGTGTCCACCAATGCGCTGGAGCTGGGAATCGACATCGGTGCGCTGGACGCCTGCGTGATGTGTGGATATCCGGGAACCATTGCCAGCGCCTGGCAGCAGGCAGGCCGGGCTGGCCGGCGGCAGGGAACCAGCATCGTGTTTTTCATCGCGTCATCGGCCGCCATTGACCAGTACATCGTGAACCATCCGGATTACCTTCTGCACCAGAGCCCCGAAAACGCGCTGCTGAACCCGGACAATCTGTACATCCTGCTGAGTCACTTCAAATGCGCGGCTTTTGAACTTCCCTTTGAGGACGGAGACCGGTTCGGCAACGCGCCGGGAACGGAGGAGCTGCTGGACTACCTGAGCGAGGAAGGGATCCTGCATCACGCGGAAGGAAGGTATCACTGGTCGGCGGAGGATTTTCCCGCCAGCGAAATTTCCCTGCGGAGCGCCGCTTCGGAAAACTTCATTATTATCGACATTACGGATCCTGCCCACCACCGGGTGGTGGGCGAAATGGACCGGTTCACGGCGCCGATGCTGCTTCACGAAAACGCCATCTATATGCATGAGGGCCGCCAGTTCCAGGTGGAAAAGCTTGACTTTGACGCCTGCAAGGCCTTCATCCGCAGCGTGGACGTGGGATACTACACGGACGCGGACCTGAACATCAGCCTGAGCCTGCTGGATGTGGAAAAGGAAGAGCCCTTCGCGGGAACTGCGGCGGCAGCGCTGGGAGAAATCAAGGTAACCGCGCTGGTGACCATGTTCAAGAAAATCCGGTTCGACACCCATGAAACGCTGGGGTTCGGCCATGTGCGCCTGCCGGAGACCGATATGCACACCACCGCCATGTGGTGGACGCTGCCGGATGAACTGGCGGACAAAATGGCCGGGGACCGGCTGAAAAACGGCATGATGGGCATTGCAAACCTGCTGCGGATCGTCTGTCCGCTGTATCTGATGTGCGCGCCGCAGGATGTGGCCGTGGTGTATCAGGTGCGCAGCCCCATCACCAACAAACCCACCGTGATTATCTATGACAACTGCCCGGGCGGCATCGGCCTGGCCCAGAAGGCTTTCAGCATGAAAGAGCTGCTGCTGAGCAAAGCTTTGCAGGTGGCAGAGGACTGCCCGTGCGAATACGGCTGTCCCTCCTGTACCGGTCCTGTGGGCGAAATCGGGGAGGATGGCAAGCGGACGGCGGTCCGCCTGCTGAAGGAGCTTATCAGATGAACCTGAGAGACAAGATCCGCGCGGTGGGCGGAGGCGGCGGGGAACGCCGGGCCGCCCCCGAAGAACGGACGACGGATTGCAGGCATTTTGCGGTATACCGGGAAGCAGAAGAGTTTCCCGGCGCATTTGAGCTGACGGCGGAAACCCTTCGGCTGATGAGCGAAAAGGAAATCCCGGAAGGGCTGGATCCGCGGCGGATTCTTTATCTGGACACCGAAACCACGGGGCTGGGAGGCAGCGGAACCGTGGCTTTTCTTGTGGGAATGGGATACCTGACGGACAACGGCTTTGAGGTGCATCAGTTTCTGATGCGGGACTATCCGGAGGAACCTTACCTGCTGAAACATGTGGCGGCCGGGCTGGACAGGTTCGACGTGCTGTGCACCTTCAACGGCACCACCTTTGACGTGCCGCTGCTGGAAAGCCGTTTCCTGATGAACCGCATGGACCGGGGCTGCCTGGACAAGCCCCACCTGGACCTGCTGCATATGTGCCGGAGGCTGTGGAAGCTTCGCCTGGGACGATGCAACCTGGGAAGGCTGGAGGAAGTGATCCTCGGAAAGCCCAGAACGGATGACCTGCCGGGAAGCGAGGTGCCCCAGCGGTACTTTACCTACCTGAAAACCAAACAGATTTCCCTGCTGGAGGATGTGCTGAAGCACAATGCCCAGGACATTGCATCCCTGTGCATTCTCCTGAATCACATGGCGGATCTTTACCTGCATCCGGAAAAAATCCGCTTCAGCGAGGATGTATATTCCATGGGAAAGGCGCTGGAGCGGATCAACCGGACGGAACAGGCCCGGCACTGCTACCGGCTGGCCCGGTCCGGGCGCATGGGAACGCCGGCGGGAAGCGCGCTGGCGGTAAGCTACCGGCGCGGCGGGGAAAAGGAACAGGCGGCGGAGGTATGGCGTGAAATGATCCGGGAAAAGCGGGGCGGCGCGCTGCCCTGCGTGGAGCTGGCCAAGTATGAGGAACATACCCGCCGGGACCTCCGGGCAGCGCTGGAGCTGACGGAAAAGGCACTGGCCCTGATCAGCGAACCCGCCCTGCGGGAGCCTGAAACTGTACAAGAAAGCAAAAATGAGTTACAATACCGCAGACAAAGGTTACTGAGGAAGCTGAAGGAGCGAGAACAAGAATGGGATTCATGAGCGGAATCAAGGCCAACAAAGCTCTCCGCCTGCAGAAGAACGGAGAATTCAAGGCGGCTGAAAAACTGTATGAGGAAGCTTTCGCGGAGGGCGTGAATGACCCCCGCTATTTCCTGCCCTACGCGCTGATGCTGATCCGGGACGGACAGTACCAGAAAGCCCGGGAATTCCTGGTGGCGCATCAGAAAGCGCCCGGCATGAGTCCGGGACAGCGGGTTGAGCTGCTGGTTTATTATGCCACCTGCTGCCTGCGGCTGGGCCATGTGGACAAGGGCATCAATACCCTGGAGCAGCAGTTCCGGAAAACGGAAACCGGGCTGATTTACCAGACGCTGGGATACATGTACGTGGAAAAGTACGACGCGGGAAAGCGGGCGGACTTTATGGCGGAAGCTGCGAAACAGGCGGAAGCGGAGGCCGCCAGGCAGGCGGAAGCTGCGGAAGCGGCGGAATCTGCCGGGACGGAAGGCGGAGAGGCTGCGGAGGAAGCCGCCGGGAAGCCTGAAGAAAAGAAGCTGAGCCCGGAGGAAGCCTGGAATGCCGGGATTGAAAAGGCGGAGGAGTTTATCCGCAAATCCATCGAGTATGATGATGAGGATTCCATCTGCCTGGACAATATGGGCCAGTTCCTGTACCGGGTCCGGGAAGACCGGGCTGCCGCCAGGGAATGGTTTGAGAAAGCCATCGCCTTCAAGGAAGGCCAGATTGACACCCTGTATTTCCTGAGCCGGTACGATCTGGAGGCCGGAGACAGGAAGGCTGCGCTGGAAAAACTGGAAAAAGCATCCGGAGGACGGTTCTCACCGCTGAACTATTGCAGCCGTGAAAGCATCATGCAGGAAATTGAAAAGCTGAAGGGAGAAGAGTAAGATGAGCGAGCTGGATCAGGTTCAGCAGACGGCGGAAACCCCGGAGCAGGAAGAAAACGCCGGCAGGAAAAAAAGAAAGAAGAAAAAGGAAGAGGTAAAAAAACCTTTGTGGATGGAAATTCTCAGCTGGGTCCTGACGCTGGTCGGCGCGCTGGCGGCGGCCCTGCTGATTCGCGCGGTGATTTTTGAACCGGTACGTGTGGACGGGGATTCGATGAACGATACCCTGACCGACAAGGAAATCATGCTGGTCAGCAAATACGACTACAATTCCATCTGGCTGAGCATGCCCTGGGACAGCGACAACCAGGCCCAGAAGGCGGCGAGGATTACGATCGGAAACCCGAACCTCCTGGATGTGGTGATCTGCAGGTATCCGGCCCGGGGCGCCGTGAATTTTGTCAAACGCGTGGTGGGCCTGCCCGGGGACACGGTGGAGCTTCGGGAAGGATTCCTGTATCTGAACGGGACGCAGGTTGAGGCGGAAAAGGAGCTGGTGGCGGACGAATACCGGGTCAATACGCTGTCCAGCGGGTATTCCTTCGGACCGTACCGGGTTCCGAAAAAGGGAGATACACTGACGGTTTCCGGAAGCGGCAGCAGCCTGCAGTTCCTGATTAACGGGGAAGCGTTCAACCGGAAGAACACGGTTCTTCTCGCGAAGGACGAGAACGGGAAGACCCTGAAGATTTACGACCAAAACCCGAAGGAAGAGCATGGCGCCCGGCCGTCCGTCCTGGTGACCGTGATCGCCTATGACGGAAAGGAATACACATCCTCCGACTGGGGTGAAATCATTCCCACCCTGTCCGGAAAAACTTTCACGATGGATCAGGATTACTACTTCCTGATGGGCGATCACCGGAACAACTCCAACGACAGCCGCAGCATCGGCGCTGTGGAACGCAGCATGATTGTCGGCCATGTCCGCCGGATCGTGTTCCCGTTCAACAAATGGAGAGGGGTCAAGTAAAGCCGGAAACGGAGGAATCTGATGCAGGAACCGTTCTGCGGATGCGGTTCCTGTGTTTTTTTGCCGGAAAATTGCAGGAGTTCTGTATACAAAGTGGAAATAATAATGATATAATTATCAAAATATCCCGGGTTATCACCCTGTCCATCAAATCAAAAAGTCAAAAAAGTACGGATCCGGGGTATATGCTTCAGCAATATTTAAAGGAGGTTAAAAGGATGAAAAGAATCTTTGTTCCCCTGCTGGTGCTGGCCCTGCTCTGCATCTGCCTGCCGGCATCCGCGGACGGGAACATCATGAAGTTCGACAACCAGGCCAGCATTGTGTTTGAAAACGAAACCCTGCAGACCATCCTGCTTCGCGAGGGGGTTCCGGCCGAGGGAGAACTGTCTTTCAGCTCAGGAAGCGAAAAAATCGCCACGGTGGACAGTAACGGCGTCGTTAAGGGGGTCAGCAAGGGCAGAACCACGATTACTGCTTTTTCCAAAACCCCGGATCGCACCTATAAGGCGCAGCTGACGGTGACCGTGGCCCGCAAAGCCCAGTCGGTGGAAGTGGATACCCGGAAACTGGTTACGGGAACGGTGAACGACCCGATGCTGGCCGGGCTGCTGAAGGCGGACGGTGAAGATCTTCCCGTTCTCCTGATTCCTGTAAAAAAACAAATCAACCTGCAGATCAACGTGCTGCCGCAGGATGCCACCAACCGGCGCGCCGTGCTGTCCAGCGGGGATGAATCGGTTCTGGCGGTCCGCGGAACCACCATCATTGGCAAAGCAGTGGGAGAAGCCGTTCTGACGGTGGCCAACGAGCTGAGCCCTGAAGTCAATACCCGCTTCCGGGTCCTGGTGGTTCAGCCTGTAACCCGGGTGAACCTGACGCCGGCCAAACCTGTTGTGGCGGCAGGCAGCCAGGTGAGCCTGAGCGCGAGCATTCTGCCGGAGGACGCGTCCATCAAACAGATTGTCTGGAGCTCTTCCAACGAGGAAATTGCCACCGTGGACGCAAACGGCGTGGTGACCGGCGTGAAAAAAGGCAATGTCCGTATCGTGGCATCCTCCACGGACGGTGCAAACATTCGCGCGAATATCAACGTCCGGGTGACCCAGTCCGCGGAAGAAATCGTGCTGAAAACGACGGAGCTGACCGTGAACGTGGGCCGGAACGCAGTGCTCCGGGCGGACGTGCTGCCGAAGAACGCGGATGACAAGAATGTTGTATGGGCCTCCTCTGACGAGTCTGTCGCCAAGGTGGACAACCGGGGCCGGGTAACCGGCGTTTCCGCCGGGACCTGCCAGATTACCTGTTCCAGCGCTTCCGCGGAAGGCGTTTCCGCTGCCGCGACGGTGAACGTGCAGATACCGGTCACAAAAATCACCTTCGGTGAAGTGCCGGTGGTCTATGTGGATGAAAGCGCAAAGCTGGAATGGACTGTTGAACCGGCAGATGCCACCAATCCCGGTGTGACCTTTGAGGCCGGCAACAAAAAAGTGCTGAGTGTTGCGGAAGACGGAACCGTGACCGGCCTGCAGAAAGGCGAATCCTATGTGACCGCCGTTTCCGCGGACGGAAGCAACCGCCGGGCCCGTATTCTTGTAAAGGTCCGAATTCATGCCACCGGCGTGCATATGCGCCGGCAGGCGGCCTACATCAACAAGGGCGCCACCACTACCTGCACCGCCGTGCTGGAGCCGAAAGGCGCGGACGATACCCGCATGACATGGATCAGCGAGGACGAGAGCATTGCCACCGTTTCCGGCAACGCCAACAAGGTCAAGATTACCGGCAAGTCGGAAGGCACAACCCGGGTGGTCGGCAAGCTGGAGGACGGCGGTTTTGAAACCTCCATCCTGGTTCATATCGGTCACTGGGATAAATCCGTTCAGCTGACAAACCTCGATGTGAACGGCAGGGGAGATGTCATCCTGGGTGCCCGGAATGTCAGCGAACTGAATATCACCACCGTTACCTGCGAGGCGGAGTTCTTTGATGGAAATGATGAGCCGATTCCGGTGAATACGAAGGACGGCTCCAACAAGGTCCAGATGGTATACAGCAAGACCCTGGAGCCCGGAAAGGCAACCCATGAGGATCAGTGGGTATTCAAGGACTACGCCAAATCGGAGATGGAGCCGTACGGCAGGATTGTTGTTCACATTGTGAGCTTCCAGATTGACAATGACTGGATCAAGGATATCCGGGAGAATAACCGGCCTATGATTGTATGGGGACTGCTTCAGTAATCACGAGAGATCATAAAAACAGGAGGTAATTCTGATGAAACGGTTTCTTACCCTCGTTCTGGCAATCGCCCTGACAGCGATGCTTTTCCTGCCTCTTGCCGCTTCCGCGGAGGAGGTTGCCCCGGAAGACGGATACTATTATGTGTATGTTGAAAAGGGAACGACCCTGAATGTCCGGGACCAGCCCAGCTACAAGGGCAAGGTGGTCGGCCTGCTGCCCTATGGCTACCGGATTCATGTCCAGGCTTTCACCAACGAGAACTGGGCACTGATTACGTATCATTACAGGAAACCGGGTTACGGCATGGGAGATTATTCGGCCTGGATCAACCGCCGTTATCTGACCACAAAGAAACCCGCCCCCAAGTCTGAGACCCAGACGACCCGGAAGGCGGTTGTAACGGAAATTACGGATCCGCTTGATGAGATCAACAAGGAATACCGCAGCGCCAAGGACGTGCAGGACTACGCCGTGATCGTACGGCCGACCCGTGTTACTGGCTGGGTCAATATGCACTGGGCGCCCAGCGTGAACGCTGAAATCGAAGCGACCTACAAGGCCAACGACAAACTGCTGGTGATCAAGGAGCTGGACAACTGGCTCCAGGTTCAGGACCAGACCACAGGCGCTGTCGGATTCATCAAGAAAACCCTCGTGATCGAGTAAGCCCGTCGATGATATGGAGGAGGTAAAACAAATATGAAAAAGCTTTTAAGCATTCTTTTGGCCCTGGCCCTGCTGCTGGGCTGCACCGCGGCCTTCAGTGAAGAAGCGGCAGCTTCCAAGGTTTCCCTGGGAACCCTCAGCATCAACGGCGCGTTTACCCTGAAGTGCGGTATTCCCGAAGGCTATACGCCCCAGCCGATTCTGGCCAACAGTGACCACGTGATCGCCTCGCTGGATTCCGAGGATCCGGAAAAACCCATCATGGTGCTGTCCGTTGCTTTCGATGAGACCTACGCGGATGTGCAGCGCATGAACGACCTGGATGATGAATCCCTGGTACAGCTGGAAAACACCTACCTGGAGAATGATCCCGACGTGAACATTACTTACGGAGAGACCGGACTGGGAACGCTGCTGATGGTCGTGGTCCAGGATCAGACCGAACCCAACTATGTGGATTTCCTGAGCATTTACAAGGGATATTTCGTTGAATTCGTGCTGACGGCTTCCCCGGAAGCCTCCACAAAGAGCCTGACCCAGGAACAGATGAAGACGGCTGTCGATTTCCTGACCGATCTGGACTTTGTCGAGGCCGATGAAGCTGCTGTGATGGCACAGGCGGAAGCAAACAGCGCCAGGTACACTGCCCTGATCAGGAACTGCGATGCGGACACCCTGACGATGACCGCGACGCTGAAGACTCCGCTGGTGCTGTCCGAACAGTATGTGAAGGAAGCGCTGGAGATGAAGAGCATTGACCTGGACGAAGAGGATATTCCGATTGCGACCGCGGAGACGGAAGAGACCGGTTCCGTTCTGATCAATGAAACCTACAGCCTGATCCCGGAAGAAGACGGATATCATGCCATTTACGCGGAAAGCGGCCTGGGAGTCCTGCAGATCCTTCTGGAGGATGCTCCCCTGGCGGTTTCTGCCGACGCGGTTTTCACGGATTACATCAATCCGGAAACCCTGGAAACCCTGGACGAGCCCACGCAGCATACGCTGGCGGAGTTTGCCGCCATGCTGGCTGCTGAAGGCACCACGGAAGTCGGCCCTGGTTTTGCGATGGATAACGTGATCATTACCTGTGATGAAAAAGGTGTGGTTACGGCCATTGAACGGGTGGGAACCCCCTGGCAGTAAGCCCTTGAAACAAGATATGGACGGCAGCCGGAACCCGGCGGGAAATCCCGACGGAATCCGGCTGCCGGAGCTATTGAAAAACCCCGTCCGGGCGGACGGGGTTTTTCCGTTGAAGGATTTTTTACCGGACAACCTCCAGGTCGGCAATCTTATCGCCTTTCTCCGTGGAGAGGAAGGGCTGTGCGCCGGTGCGCCGGGAGGTAATGAAAACGTGGTCGTTTACGTTGATTTCCTTCCAGTGATCTTCATCGATCCGGTAGGTGACGGACGGATCCTTCGTGTTTTTTGTGTGCTCCACCGTGAAACAGTATTGCTCCCGGTGGGCTCCCTCCCGTTCGTTTTTGCCCAGGGTGAATTCGGGCCAGGAAGGATTGTGGTCCGTTCCCGTGGCGGTCACGTCCCGGGAAGGCGTCCAGCGCCAGATGTTGTAGTAATATTTGGTGGCGTAGCGGGGAACCTGCACGTAGACCGGCCTGGATTCGGTTTCCGTATAGTACTCGGTGCGGTATTCCGGGTGGGAAACCTCCCGGAAGGTGCCGTTGCCGTTATCCACCAGGTCGTATTCATAGTGGTCAAAAACCTGCCGGGAACGCTGTACTTCCACATCCTCGTAATGATCGAGGACCGAGTCGTAATGGTGGATTTCCTGCCTGGTGCCGGTCTGCTCCGCGCCGGAGGGCAGCGACCAGTCGGACTCACTGAACATCCGGTTTTCTTCGATGTTGATGACCCGGGTCCAGCTTACCGCGGAAACCTGAAGATCCCCGGCGGTCTTGTTTCCGTTCATCCAGACAAAGACGCCGATGATCACCAGGAGCACGGCGGCCAGGATGATCAGCGGGGAACGGCGCTTTGGGGGCGGGGAGGAAGGCCGGGACTGGGCGGCTTTTTCAGCGGCTTCGTCCTCCTGCCTTTTTTTCAGGCGGTCAAAATAGTTGGCTTCCGAATCCGCCCGGGTGGCTCCGCAGTTGCCGCAGGTCTGTGCGTTGTCGCTGTTCAGGGAGTTGCAGAAGGAGCAGTACCAGTCCGGATTGCTGCCCATGGAAGCGGCTTTCTCTTCGGAAAGATGTTCAAACTGTTCCAGTTCCTCTTCCCGGAGCGACTGACCTTCCTGATAGTTTTTGACATAAAACTTAACATCCCCGCGGGCACGGCCGCAGGAGGGACAGTTGACCACATCGCCCCGGATTTCCTTTGAACCGCAGACGGGGCAGTCCCAGTAACCCATGACAAGCTTTGACATATTGAACTCCTTTCATGCTCCGTACGGGAGTATTTTAGCGCAAAAACAGCGTTCTGGCCACTCTTTTTTCCCGGCTTTGGATACAGAATTTCATGGAATTCCGGGCCGGGAATGATTGCAAAAACCGGTTGGATTTGATATATTAAATAATAGTTGTATTTCAGGAGGGAAGACTCGTGTCGAATCTGGATCCGGCGGTAAGGAAAGAAACCGGGTACATTGCCGTCTGGGTGCTTTTGCTGAGTGTCGTCATGGAAGGGGTTTTCCTGATTATCCGCCGGTGGGACCTTTCCGTGCTGTTCGGAAACCTCGGCGGCGCGGCAGCGGCGGTGGGAAGCTTTTTCCTGCTGGCGGTCACGGTAAGCAGGGCGGTATCCTCCGGCAAGCCGGAGGAAGCGGCCAGGCGGGTCAAAGCCTCCCAGGGAATCCGGCTGATCGGCATGGGCGGTCTCTGCGCGCTGCTGATTGCGGTATTTCATACCAATGTTTACGCAACGGTTTTCCCGTTGCTGTTTCCGCGGATCGGGCTGATGTTCAGGCCCATGATCGACCGGAATCGCGGCGTGTCCGCTCCGGATACAGAAGGAAGTGATCTTGATTGAATGAGGAAACGATGCCGGATGTGAAGAGCAGACGGTTCCGGATGGCGGACTGCGCCTGCATCGCCATGATGATTCTTCCGATTGTGGTGATGATTGTGCTTAAAGTGCTGTTTACCCCGCCTTCGGAAGGAGTCACCATCGGCGGCGCGCTGGTGTATTTCTGCACCGACGCCACCCCCACGGCCACCTCCTTCTATATTTCCGAAAGCCAGGTAAACAGCTGGGCGGTGACCATCTCCATCCTGGGACTCTGCCTGTACCTGACCCACGGGCTGACCGCCAAAGCCGTCTGCAAGCGGCAGCTGGCGGCGGAATGGATTGTGGAGAAGTGCGATAAACTGGTAAAGGACAACATGGGCGGTTTCTTTGCCGAGTGGGGTCCTTTCGTTGCGGGCATTATGGCCCTGAGCGCTTTCAGCTCCCTGATCTGCCTGTTCGGCCTGTTCTCGCCGACCGGGGATGTGAACATCACTTTCGGCTGGGCGATTCTGGTGTTTGTGCTGATTATGTTCTACAAGTTCCGGGGCGGATTGTGGAACTATTTCGTGGGCCTGTTCAAACCCATTCCCGTGTTTGCGCCGATGAACCTGATCGGTGAAATTGCCACCCCGGTAAGTATGGCGTTCCGTCACTACGGCAACATCCTGAGCGGCGCGGTGATTTCCGCGCTGATCGGATCGGCGCTGACAGGACTTAGCAAATCACTGCTGGGCTGGCTTCCGGGCGTTCTGGGGGATATTCCCCTGCTGCGGGTCGGCCTGCCGGCAGTGCTGAGCATTTACTTTGACGTGTTCAGCGGCGTGATGCAGGCGTTCATCTTCGCAATGCTGACGATGCTGAACATCTCGGGTGCCGTGCCCTGGGATGAATGGAACGCGAAACGGAGAAAACGGAACAAACCCGAAATTCAAAATACGGCCGCATAAGGCTGAAAAACGGAGGAGAAAAAACATGTTGGAACTTGCAATGGGTATCATGCTGGGACTTCTGGGACTGGGCGCCGGATGCGCGATGATCGCCGGTATCGGCCCCGGTATCGGTGAAGGCAACGCCGTGGCCAAGGCCTGCGAAGCCATCGGCCGTCAGCCGGAATGCAAGAGTGATGTTACTTCCACCATGATCATGGGCTGCGCCATCGCCGAGACCACCGGTCTGTACGGCCTGATCGTCGCCATCCTGCTGATCTTCGTGGCCCCTGGCATTTTCACCGGCATTCTGAAAGACGCAATCAAGTAAGCAGCAAACAACGACATCAACGGATGAAACGGGGAACAACATGCAAGCGACAATCAATACAAGCTTAGATGTGATTTCCGTCAATGTGTGGGCGATCATTGCCTCACTGTGCAATCTGCTCCTCATTGCGTGGATCGTAAAAAAGTTTCTCTTCAAACCGGTGAAAAAGATTATGGACACCCGCCGGGCCGCTATTGACGCGGACTATGCGCAGGCGGCTGCCGCACGGGCTGAGGCCGAAGAAAACCGGCGGAATTATGAAGCGGCCATGGCTGCCGCGCAGCAGACCTCCGGGCAGATCATTGCCGACGCAACCCGTCTGGCGGAGCACCGGAGCAGCGAGATCGTGGCGGAGGCCCGGGAAAAGGCCACCGAACTGCGCCGTCAGGCGGAAGCCGACGCCGTACTGGAACGGAAGAAGGCGGAGGACGACATGAAGCGCGAAATCGCGGATGTTTCCGCGCAGCTGACCGGAAAGCTGCTGCAGCGTGAAATCAACGAAGAGGATCATCGCGCACTGATCGATTCCTTCCTGCAGGAGATAGGAACAAATGACGACAACGAGTAAGGAATACGCGGAAGCGTTGTTTGAGCTGGCTGCCGGGGAACAGGTGCTGGAGGAGACTGCAGACGGCCTGGTAACGGTCATCAGCGCGCTGCAGCAGACGCCGGAATACCGGCAGCTGCTGGCCAGCGCCGCCATCGGAAAGGCTGAGCGGCTGAAAGCCCTGGACGACGCGTTTGACGGCAAGGTTCCGAAGGTGCTGATGGGCGTCCTGCGGATGATGGTTTCCCGGGGACATATCGGCGCGCTGGACAGCATGGCGCGGGAATTTGATGAGCTCAGCCGGCAATACCGGGGCGAGTCCGTGGCCCGGGTGCTGAGCGCTGTGCCGCTGCAGGAATCCGAAGCGGTGAAAATCCGGGAACAGCTGGAAAAACGCTTCGGGCACAGCATCATTGTCCAATGCGAAGTGGATCCGGGCCTGATCGGCGGGATCCGCGTGGAAGTCGAAGGCCGGGTCATTGACGGCAGTATCAGGAATAAGCTGGAACAGATCAAGGATGTGATAAACGGATGAGCTCCAAGGCAGTCGAAATCAGCAGCATTATCAAAGAGCAGATCAAGCAGTACGAAAGCAAAATCGAAATGAAGGAAAACGGCACCGTGATTACCGTCGGTGACGGTATTGCCACGGTGTACGGCCTGCGCGCCTGCATGGCGAACGAGCTTCTTCGCTTTGAGGACGGAAGCTTCGGCGTTGCCCAGAACCTGGAGGAGGAGACGGTTTCCGTTGCTATCCTGAGCGAGCGGGATACCGTGCGTGAAGGCAGCGTGGTCTACCGGACCGGCGAAGCGCTGAGCGTACCGGTGGGCGAAGCCCTGCTGGGCCGCGTGGTGAACGCGCTGGGCGTGCCGATTGACGGCAAGGGTCCGGCGGAAACCACCGAAATCCGCCCTGTGGAATCCCCCGCGCCCGGAATCATTCAGCGCAAGAGCGTCAGCGTTCCGCTGCAGACGGGAATCAAGGCCATCGACAGCATGATCCCCATCGGCCGCGGACAGCGCGAACTGATTATCGGAGACCGGCAGACCGGCAAAACCACCATCGCAGTGGATACCATTATCAACCAGAAAAACTCCAACGTGATCTGCATTTACGTGGCCATCGGCCAGAGGCGGACCAGCGTGGTCCAGATTGCCCAGGAACTGGAAAAGGCCGGCGCCATGGGATATTCCATTATTGTCAGCGCCAGCGCCGCGGAAAGCGCTCCGCTGCAGTACATCGCTCCCTATTCCGGATGCGCCATGGCGGAGTATTTCCGGGCCCAGGGAAAGGATGTCCTGATTGTTTACGACGACCTGAGCAAGCACGCGGTGGCCTACCGGGCACTGAGCCTGCTGATCCGCCGGCCTCCGGGACGTGAAGCTTATCCCGGCGACGTATTCTACCTGCACAGCCGTCTGCTGGAGCGGGCGGCCTGCGTGGCGCCGGAATACGGCGGAGGCTCCATTACCGCGCTGCCCATTATCGAAACCCAGGCGGGTGACGTTTCCGCCTATATTCCCACCAACGTGATTTCCATTACGGACGGCCAGATCTTCCTGGAGACGGAGCTGTTCCACAGCGGAATCCGGCCGGCCATCAACCCCGGTATCTCCGTGAGCCGCGTGGGCGGTTCGGCCCAGATCAAAGGCATGAAAAAGGTTGCCGGCGAACTGAAACTGCTGTACGCCCAGTACCGGGAACTGCAGGCTTTCGCCCAGTTCGGCAGCGATCTGGACGCGGATACCAAGGCCCGGCTGGCGCTGGGTTCCCGGATCGTGGAAGTCCTGAAGCAGAAGCGCTCCTCCCCGGTTGAGGTGGGCTGCCAGGTGGCCATCGTTTACGCGGTAATCAACGGATACCTGAACGAGGTGGATCCTGCCCGGGTGGCGGAGTATGAGAGCGGCCTGTTCGAATACCTGCATGCCCGGTACGGCAAGCTGCTGGAACGCATTGAAAACGGATTCTGGGACGACAGTGACGTGGAAACCATGAAGGAAGCCCTGCAAGGGTATAATAAGAGGTAAGAAGCAGGATGGGCGCAGATATCAAATCGCTGAGGATCCGGATTCGCAGCGTGGATTCGACGATGCACCTGACCAAGGCCATGGGCCTGGTGGCGTCTTCCAAAATCCGCCGGGCGACCCGGAATATGACGCGGACGCGGGAATATGCCGCCGCCATGCAGGACGTGGTGAACGTGCTGCGCGCCGCGCCGGAATGCGAACGCTCCCCTTATATGCAGCCGACCGGAAAGGGGACCCGGCTGATTGTGATCGCCGGCGACCGTGGCCTGGCGGGCGGCTATAATGCCAACGTTTTCCGGCTGGCGGCCACCATGCCGGAGGCTGAAATTGTGGCCATCGGCAAGCGGGCCTGTGACCGCTTCGGCCAGGAGGTCAACTCTTCCGAACGGTATTCCGCCGTGATGGCCAAGGAACTGGCGGACCGGCAGTGCCGGGACTTCCTGGAGGGGAAATACGAGCGGCTCGGGATCCTGTACACCCGGTACAAATCCATAATGAGCCAGGAGGCGACCGTTCTCTGGGTGCTTCCGCTGGAAAAGGCGGAGAAGACAGGGAGCGGGGATACGCTTTTTGAACCGGATGAGCAGACCGTGCTGAACGCTGCGGTTCCAACCTATGTGAGCGGAATCCTGAGCGCCTGCATCCGGGAAAGCTTTGCCAGCGAAGTGGCAGCCCGGAGAACGGCAATGGATTCCGCCAGCAAGAACGCGCAGGAAATGATCGACCGGCTGCAGCTGCAGTATAACCGGGCCCGCCAGAACTCCATTACACAGGAGATTACGGAAATTGTGGCGGGAAGCGGATTGTAAGCAATGAACGCGGATGCTCCTCCGGCCGGCAGGCCGCGGGCGGCATCGGAATACCAGACAGCAGAGAGCTGGATAACAGGAGAGGGAAGACATGAGCATGGACAAGAAACACACCGGCATCGTTGCGCAGGTTATGGGTCCTGTTGTGGACGTCCGCTTCGGGGAAGATTACCTTCCTCCGATCTATAACGCGCTGACGCTGCCTGTCGGGGAAAAGACCCTGACGGTGGAAGTGGCCCAGCATATCGGGGATAACACGGTGCGCTGCATCGCCATGGGATCCACGGACGGACTCCAGCGGGGCGTGACCGTTACGGATACCGGCAAGGGCATCAGCGTGCCGGTCGGCCGCGAAACCCTGGGCCGGATTTTCAACGTGCTGGGCGAGGTCGTGGATGACGGCCCGGCCGTGGAAACGGCGGAACGCTGGGATATTCACCGTCCCGCTCCCACCTATGAGGAGCTGAGCACCTCCACGGAGATCCTGGAAACGGGCATCAAGGTGATCGACCTGATCTGCCCCTATGCCAAGGGCGGCAAGATCGGCATGTTCGGCGGCGCCGGCGTCGGCAAAACGGTTATGATCATGGAACTGATCAACAACATCGCCAAACAGCACGGCGGCCTGTCCGTGTTTACAGGCGTCGGCGAGCGGACCCGTGAAGGTAACGACCTTTACTTCGAAATGAAGGAGAGCGGCGTGCTGGCCAATACGGCGCTGGTCTACGGCCAGATGAACGAGCCGCCGGGAGCCCGCATGCGCGTTGGCCTGGCCGGCCTGACGATGGCGGAATACTTCCGCGACCAGGAGAACCAGGACGTGCTGCTGTTCATCGACAACATTTTCCGTTTCACCCAGGCGGGCAGCGAGGTCAGCGCGCTGCTGGGCCGCGTGCCTTCCGCCGTTGGTTACCAGCCGACGCTGGCCACGGAAATGGGCACCCTGCAGGAACGGATTACCTCCACGCACAAGGGCTCCATTACCTCGGTGCAGGCGGTTTACGTGCCGGCGGACGACCTGACCGACCCGGCTCCGGCCACCACCTTCGCACACCTGGACGCCACAACGGTGCTGAGCCGTTCCATCGCCAGCATGGGTATTTATCCTGCGGTGGATCCGCTGGATTCCACCAGCCGGATTCTGAATCCTGAGGTGCTGGGCGAGGAACATTACCGGATTGCCCGGGAAGTGCAGCGGATCCTGCAGCGCTACAATGAGCTGACTGATATTATCGCAATCATGGGTATGGATGAACTGGCGGAAGAGGACAAGCTGCTGGTGAACCGGGCCCGTAAGATTCAGCGGTTCCTGAGCCAGCCGTTCTTCGTCAGTGAGAAGTTTACCGGCCTGCCCGGCGTGTATGTACCGCTGAACGAAACGATCCGCGGCTTCAGGGAAATCATTGAGGGCAAGCATGACGACCTGCCCGAGAGCGCCTTCCTCTTTGTCGGAACAATCGACGAAGCGGTTGAAAAGGCGAAGAAAGGCGGTAACGCGTGAGTACTTTTCCGTTGCTCATCTCCTCTCCGGACGGGGATCTGTTCCGCGGAGATGCGGAGATGCTGATTCTTCGGGGAACTGAAGGCGATCTGGCGGTGATGGCCGGCCATGTTCCTTTCGTGACGGCTGTGGTGAAAGGCGCCTGCACGGTGGTGACAGCCGGGGGAGAACGGAAGGAAGGCACCATTGAGGACGGACTGCTGACGGTGGATAAGGAACAGGTCACCGTGCTGACCTCGGCACTGACGCTGAACAACGCTTAAAAAGTGACAGGCGGACGGGGAAAACCCGTTCGCCGGTTTTGATATGAAGGACTTTTGGCTTCCGGACGGAGAGGGAGGGAAAAACATGGATGTGATGGAAAAATTTCTGACGTTTGCGGAACAGTCCCCCACGGCATTCCATGCCGCGGCGAACCTGGAAAGCATGCTGCGCGGAAGCGGGTTTGCCCGTCTGGAGGAAACGGATCCGTGGCTGGTGGACGCAGGCGGAAAATATTATGTGATGCGGAACGATTCCGCGGTGATCGCGTTTGAAATTCCGGAAACCGGCTTTTCCTCCTTCCGGATCGCGGCGGCCCACAGCGATTCCCCCGCTTTCAAACTGAAGGAAAACTTTGAGGATAAAACCGAGTTTTATGTGCGGCTGAATGTGGAAAAATACGGCGGCATGATTATGAGCACCTGGATGGACCGGCCCCTGTCCGTAGCGGGACGGCTGGCGGTCCGGGAAGGAGACGGCGTAGCCTCGAAGCTGGTGAACCTGGACCGGGACGCAGTGCTGATTCCGAATATGCCGATTCATTTCAACCGGGAGATCAACAGCGGATTCAGCTATGATCCGCAGACGGACATGCTTCCGCTGTACGGAAACCAGGAGAGCTGCGGGGGACTGATGCGGGAGATCGCCGAAGCGGCGGGTACGGAGCCGGACCGGATCCTGAGCCATGACCTGTTCCTGTACGGTCGGCAGAGTGCCAGCATCTGGGGAGCGGGAGATGCCTACTTCTCCTGCGGCCGGATTGACGACCTGGAGTGTGCCTGGGCCTGCATGGAAGCGCTGACCCGAAGCACTGCCCGTGACGCCGTCAACGTATGCGCCGTGTTTGACAACGAAGAAGTCGGATCCGGCAGCCGGCAGGGTGCGGATTCCGGGTTCCTGTACGATACGCTGACCCGGTTGGGGTTTGCCCTGGGCGCCTCCGACGGGGAGATCCGGGCGGCGATGGCAGGGAGCTTTCTGGTTTCGGCGGACAATGCCCATGCGGTGCACCCGAACCATCCGGAAAAATTTGACCGCCAGAACCGTCCGGTGATGAACGGCGGAATTGTGATCAAGCACAACGCCAACCTGAAATATACGACGGATGCCCTGTCCTCCGCACGGTTTACCCTGATCTGTGAAAGGGCGGGGGTGCCGGTGCAGCATTTTGCCAACCGGAGCGATATTGCCGGCGGGTCCACCCTGGGACATATCTCCACGGCCCATGTGAGCGTGGAAAGCGTGGATATCGGCCTGGCGCAGCTGGCGATGCATTCCCTGTACGAAACAGCCGGCACCAAAGACCTTCCCATGCTGGTGCGGGCGATGGAAGAAATGTGGAACTGAGGCAGCAGGTACATCCGAAAAACACTCAGATCCGGCAGAATATGGTACAATAGGCCATCAAACGGAGATGGCAGAAGGGTGAGCAGGATGAGGAACACAGTATTTACCGGAGCGGGTACCGCGATTGTAACGCCTATGAACGAAACCGGGGTGGACTTTGAAACCCTGGGAAGGCTGATTGATTTCCAGCTGGAGAAAGGAATCGACGCCATCATTGCCGCCGGCACCACCGGGGAGGGAAGCACTCTCACGGACCGGGAGCATGAGGAGCTGATTGCTTTCTGCGTGAAGCGGATTGCGGGACGGGTTCCCGTGATTGCCGGAACGGGCTCCAACAATACGGCTCACGCTATCGAACGGACGCAGACGGCCTGCAGGGCCGGCGCTGACGCGGTGCTGCTGGTGACCCCCTATTACAACAAAACCTCCCAGCGCGGGCTGATTGCCAGCTTCAGCGCTATTGCCGACGCCAGTACGGTTCCCTGCATCCTGTACAACGTTCCGTCCAGGACCGGGCTGAACATGCTGCCGGAGACGCTGAACATCCTGGCGGATCATGAGCGGGTGGCCGCCCTGAAGGAAGCCTGCGGAAGCATCAGCCAGGTGGCGAAGGAACTGGAAATGTGCGGCGACCGGGTGGACATCTATTCCGGAAACGATGACCAGACGGTTCCGATCCTGAGCCTGGGCGGCAAGGGCGTGATTTCTACCGTGAGCAACATCGTACCCGGAGAGATGGCGGAAATGTGCCGGCGCTTCTTCGCGGGAGATGTGAAGGGTGCGGCGGAGCTGCAGCTGCGCCTGCTGCGGCTGATGAACCAGACCATGATTGAAACCAATCCCATTCCGGTGAAGGCGGCGGTAGCCGCCATGGGCTTCGGGAAGTATATCCTGAGACTGCCCCTGGTGGAAATGGAAGAGGGGAACCGGCAGAAGCTGCTGGAGCTGATGCGGGAACAGGGACTGGAGGTTCGGGCATGAGAATTATTCTGACAGGATATACGGGACACATGGGCCGGGAAGTACGGGCCTGCGCGGAAGCGGCGGAAGGCTGCGAAATCGTGGCCGGCGTGGATCCCATGGTTCCCGCTTCCGACGGCATTTGCCTGAAAACCTTCGGGGAATGCACGGCGGAGGCGGATGTGATCATTGATTTCAGCCACCACAGCATGACAAAGGAGCTGCTGGACTTCGCGGAAGCCCGGAAGCTGCCGGTGGTGCTGGCCACCACGGGACAGACGGCGGAGGAAAAGGAACGGATCGTCGAAGCGGCCGGGAAAATTCCGGTTTTCCTGGCGGCCAACTATTCCCTGGGCATCGCGACGCTGACGGACCTGGTCAGGCGGGCGGCGGCGCTGTATCCGGACGCGGAAATTGAGATTGTGGAGCAGCATCACGACCGGAAGCTGGACGCTCCCAGCGGAACCGCACTGGCCCTGTTCAATGCCGTAAAGGAGGTCCGGCCGGAGGCTGAGGCCAACTGCGGACGCAGCGGGCAGGGAAAACGGACGAAGAATGAAATCGGCATTCACGCGATCCGCATGGGAAATATCGTAGGCGTGCATGAAGTGATGATCGGTACGCAGAACGAACGGATCAGCCTGAAGCACGAAGCGTTCAGCCGGGGCGTTTTCGCGGAAGGCAGCCTGAAGGCTGCCGCATTCCTGATGGGAAAGGCACCGGGCATTTATGATATGAAGGACCTGCTCCGGGGTGTGTAACTCCCGGGCAGCCGACTGATTCTGATAAAAAATTGAAAAAACCGGAGGATTGTGAAAATGAAGATCGGGATTTACGGATACGGCAACCTGGGGCGCGGCGTGGAAGCGGCGCTCCGGCAGAATCCGGACATGGAAATTGTCGGCGTGTTTACCCGGAGGGATCCCGCGGCGGTAAAAACCGTTACGGGAATTCCGGTTTATGCGGCAAGCCTCGTGGAAGACTTTGCTGCGGAGATTGACGTGATGATTATCTGCGGCGGCAGCGCCTCAGACCTGCCGGAGATGACACCGATGCTGGCACGTTGCTTCAACGTGGTGGACTCCTTTGATACCCACGCCAGGGTTCCGGAGCATTTCGCCAATGTGGAAAAGGCGGCCATGAGCACGGCGCATACCGCGCTGATCAGCGCCGGATGGGATCCCGGCCTGTTCTCCCTGGCACGGCTGTATATGAGCACCGTGCTGCCGGAAGGCAGGGACTATACCTTCTGGGGCCGGGGCGTCAGCCAGGGACACAGCGACGCCATCCGCCGGATTCCCGGGGTGAAGGACGCACGGCAGTATACGGTGCCGGTGCCGGAAGCGCTGGAGAAGGTACGCAACGGGGAAAACCCGGACCTGAGCATCCGGCAGAAGCACACCCGGGAATGCTACGTGGTGGCGGAGGAAGGCGCGGACCGGGAGAAGATCACGGCACAAATCCGGGAAATGCCGAACTATTTTGCGGATTACGACACAACGGTAACCTTCATCACTGAGGAGGAAATGAAGGCGAATCATTCGGAACTGCCCCACGGCGGACAGGTGATCCGCAGCGGATCCACCGGCGAGGGAGGAAAGCACAAGCATGTGATGGAGTTCTCCCTGAAGCTGGATTCCAATCCCGAGTTTACGGCATCTGTGCTGGTAGCCTGCGCAAGGGCTGTGTGCCGGATGAATACCCGGGAAATTTTCGGCTGCAAGACGCTGTTTGACGTGGCGCCGGCGGATCTTTCGCCGCTGACGCCGGAGGAAATGAGAAAGAAGCTGCTGTGACGTTAAAATGAAGATTCACGGACTGCAGAAAATGACGCTGCTGGACTTTCCCGGGAAGGTGGCGTGCACGGTGTTTCTGGGCGGATGCGACCTGCGGTGTCCCTTCTGCCACAACGCGGAGCTCCTGGACGGAAGCGCCCCGGCAGTGATGGAAGAGGAAGAGCTGCTTGGCTTCCTGAAGAAACGGCAGGGACTGCTGGAAGGCGTGGCGGTCACGGGCGGGGAACCGCTGCTGCGGGGAGCGGACCTGCTTCGCCTGGCGGAGGAAATCCGCGATCTGGGATATCCGCTGAAACTGGATACAAACGGAACCCATCCGGAGTTGCTTCGGGACATTACGGAGCGGGGACTGGTTTCCTACGTGGCCATGGATATCAAGAATTCCCCGGAACGCTACGCGGAAACCTCCGGACTGGAGAAAATGGACCTGGCCCCTGTACGGGAAAGCGTTTCCCTGCTGATGGAAGGAAAAACACCGTATGAATTCCGGACCACCACGGTGGCGGAGCTTCACGATGAAGAATCCTTCCGGAAGATCGGGGAATGGATCCGGGGAGCCGCGCAGTACTTCCTGCAGAAATTCACGGACCGGGATACGGTTCCCTTTGAGGGATTCCATGCCCCGTCGGATGACCGGATGCGAAGCTACCTGGAGACGGTACGGGCCTTCGTTCCGACGGCGGAGCTGCGGGGCGTTGATTAAACCGGTTTTTCAGGCTGGATACAAGATATAGTGTTAAAAATGTATTTTCACAAACTATATATTGACTTTCGCCCTCTCCGCATGCTATAGTAGACAAGCACGCGGAGAGGGCAACGTGCGCTCTCCGGCACGAAAAACAAACAAGACAGGGAGAACGGAAAACAATGTATCAGGTTGTAAAACGTGACGGCAAAGTTACGGATTTTGAAATCAAAAAAATCTCCAGCGCTATCACCAAAGCGTTTGAGGCGCTGGAAAAGCAGTATCATCCCAGCGTCATTGATATGCTGACCCTCCGGGTGACGGCGGAGTATGAACCGCTGATCCACGACGGAAAAATCACCGTGGAAAGCATCCAGGACTGTGTGGAAAAGGTGCTTTCGGAAGCCGGCTACGCCGATGTGGCCAAGGCTTATATCCTCTATCGCAAACAACGTGAAAAAGTCCGCAATGTCAACTCCGCCCTGTTAAACTATAAAGATCTGGTGGACAACTATCTGCGCATCAACGACTGGCGCGTGAAGGAGAACTCCACGGTTACCTATTCCGTCGGCGGCCTGATCCTGTCCAATTCCGGCGCCATTACCGCCAACTACTGGCTGAGCGAGATCTACGACAACGAGATTGCCGAGGCCCACCGCAGCGCCGCGATTCATATTCACGACCTGTCCATGCTGACCGGCTACTGCGCAGGCTGGAGCCTGAAGCAGCTGATCAAGGAAGGCCTGGGCGGCGTTCCCGGGAAAATTACCAGCTCTCCGGCCGGCCACCTGTCCACCCTCTGCAACCAGATGGTGAATTTCCTGGGCATTATGCAGAACGAATGGGCCGGTGCACAGGCTTTCTCCAGCTTTGACACCTACCTGGCTCCCTTCGTGCGGATCGACAACCTGTCCCAGAAGGAAGTCAAGCAGTGCATCCAGAGCTTCATTTACGGCGTGAACACCCCCAGCCGCTGGGGAACCCAGGCGCCCTTCTCCAACATTACGCTGGACTGGACCTGCCCGAAGGACCTGCAGAACCTGCCGGCCATTATCGGCGGCAAGGAAGTGGACTTTACCTACGGCGACTGCCAGAAGGAAATGGACATGGTGAACAAGGCCTTCATTGAGATTATGATCGAAGGCGATGCCAACGGACGCGGATTCCAGTATCCGATTCCCACCTATTCCATTACCCGGGATTTCGACTGGAGCGAAACGGAAAACAACAAGCTGCTGTTTGAAATGACCGCCAAATACGGAACGCCCTACTTCAGCAATTATATCAACAGCGACATGGAACCCAGCGACGTGCGCAGCATGTGCTGCCGCCTGCGGCTGGATCTGCGGGAACTGCGCAAAAAGAGCGGCGGCTTCTTCGGAAGCGGCGAATCCACCGGCAGCGTGGGCGTGGTAACCATCAATCTGCCCAGGCTGGCTTATGAATCCGCCAGCGAAACCGATTTCTACCGGCAGCTGGACCGCCTGATGGATATCGCGGCCCGGAGCCTGAAGACCAAGCGCACCGTGATTACCAAGCTGCTGGAGGGCGGCCTGTATCCCTATACCAAGCGGTACCTGGGCACCTTTGCCAACCACTTCAGCACCATCGGCCTGGTGGGCATGAACGAGGCGGCCCTGAACGCCCGCTGGCTGAAAAAGGACCTGACCACCCCCGAAGCCCAGAGCTTTGCCCGGGATGTGCTGAACCACATGCGCGAGAGGCTGAGCGACTACCAGGAACAGTACGGGGACCTGTACAACCTGGAAGCCACCCCGGCGGAATCCACCTCCTACCGTTTTGCCAAGCACGACAAGGCGCAGTATCCGGACATCATTACAGCCAATATGAACGGAACGCCCTACTACACCAATTCCAGCCATCTGCCGGTGGGCTTCAGCGAGGATATTTTCTCCGCGCTGGATATTCAGGATGACCTGCAGACCCTGTACACCTCCGGCACGGTGTTCCATGCCTTCCTGGGAGAAAAGCTTCCGGACTGGAAGGCGGCGGCCAGCCTGGTCCGCAAAATCGCGGAGAACTACAAGCTGCCCTACTACACCATGAGTCCCACTTATTCCGTCTGCAAGGACCACGGTTACCTGACCGGTGAACAGTATGTATGTCCCTATTGCGGCGCGAAGACGGAGGTTTACAGCCGGATTACCGGATATTACCGCCCGGTGCAGAACTGGAACGACGGGAAGGCACAGGAATTCAAGGACCGCAAGGTTTACGACGTGGGACATTCCCACCTGACCCGCACGGCGGCGGTGGCAGCGGCCCCCGCTCCGGCAGCCCCTGCGCAGGAGGAAGCAAAACCGGAAAAGAAGACCGCGCCGATCAGCACGGCCCGTGCCATCCTTTTCGTCAGCCAGACCTGCCCCAACTGCAAGATTGCCATCAGCATGCTGGAGAAGGAAGGCTTCCTGTTCAAGAAAGTCATCGCCACGGAGAACGTTGAACTGACCAACAGGTACGGGGTGAAACAGGCTCCGACCCTGGTGGTGCTGGGCGCCGGGGACGAGTACACCAAGTACAGGGGAGTATCCGAGATCAAGGGAATGCTGACCGCACGGCAGGTAGGCTGACAGCAGCCGCCCGACGGAAACCGGTAAAGAAAAGGGGACGCATCGCGTCCCCGTTTTTGGAGGATGAACATGACGGATATCATCGTGATCGGCGGAGGCCCGGCCGGAATGACGGCTGCCCTGTATGCCCTGCGGAATGGAAAATCGGCGCTGATCCTGGAAAAGCACGGGTTCGGCGGACAGATCACCTACAGCCCGAAGGTGGAAAACTGGCCCGGCACGGCCCAGATGAGCGGAAATGAGTTTGCCGATGCCCTGCTGGAGCAGGTGATGGCCCAGGGCGCGGAGGTGGACCTGGCGGAAGTGCTGCGGGTGGAAGACCGGGGCAGCGTGAAAGCGGTATACACCGATGACGGAAAGGTGCACGAGGCAAAGGCCCTGGTGATCGCCACCGGCGTGAAGCACCGGATGCTGGGCCTTCCGGGGGAAAACGAGCTGGTGGGCGAAGGCATCAGCTTCTGCGCGGTCTGTGACGGGGATTTTTATACCGGGCAGACGGTGTGCGTCGCGGGGGGCGGAAACTCCGCCCTTCAGGAAGCCATCCTGCTGAGCGGCAAGTGCGCGCAGGTGATTATGCTGCAGGACCTGCCGGAATTTACCGGGGAAAAGAAGCTGCAGGAAATCCTGTTTGCCCGGGACAACGTGAAAAAATACACCGGGGTAAAAATCACCGCGCTGGAGACGGAAGGCGGAGCGCTGCGGGGAGTGACCGTGGAGCCGCAATCCGGCGGGGAAAAGCAGATCATCGCCTGTGACGGCCTTTTTGTGGCCATCGGCCTGATTCCGGAAAACGAAGCTTTCCGGCCGCTGGCGGATCTGAACCCATGGGGATATTTTGACAGCGGGGAAAACTGCGAAACAAAAACGCCCGGCATTTTTGTGGCGGGAGACTGCCGCAGCAAGGGCGTCCGTCAGCTGACCACCGCCGCCGGCGACGGAGCGACAGCAGCCCTGGCGGCCTGCCGGTATATTGACGCCCTGTAAGCCGGAGGGTTTTCCCCTGGATATGCAAAAGGAACGCGGAGCTTTTCCGCGTTCCTTTTTTCACAGATCCCAGTCCGGCGCGGCTGCGCCGCAGAAGGGACAGGCGTCCGCCTGGGTTTCATCGATGAAGGTTTTGCCGCAGGCGGCACAACGGCGGCGGAGCAGGTAGTTGTGGAAGATGTAAATCAGCAGGTTGGCCGTTTCCTCATCCACAAAAGCCCGGTCCCGGTCCATGGTATCCAGGCGGCGCATCCAGGCGGAACGGCTGAGGCCGAAAACGGCAGCCCGGGCCTGCTGCGGCCGGTTGTAACGGATCACATCCACGATGGGAACAGGCGCCATGAGATTGAGGGCGAAGGCGTCGGCCTCGGCTTCCAGGGATGGATCGGTCATGCGGGCGGGGCTCATGGTTTCCGGGAAATCCCGGTAGTGGTTCATGAAAATATGCCCCAGCTCATGAAAAATGGCAAAGCGGAGACGGTCCGGTTCCACATCGGAATCCCTGAAAACAATACAGAAGGTCGGATAGGACAGGGTTACGGCAATGGTCATCCGCAGGGAATCCGCAATATCATAGGGAACCCAGAGCGGATAGCTTTCCACCCGGGAAAGGGGAAGGAGCATGATGCCGGCCCGGGAGGCCAGATCGAAAGGATCCAGGGGAAGGGAGCAGGCGCCGCAGTCTGCCAGAACGGAACAGGCGTACCGGACATACCGGCCGTTCCGGAACGGAGCATCCATGGAATGCGCCTCCCTCCGATGTGTTCTTTTCAGCACAGCAGGAAAATTCTTTTCAGCAGGAGTATTGTACCATAGTCCGGAAGAATCCACAACTGCCGGGAATGTTGCAAACAAAAGGCTTCCATGATATACTGCACTTGTTCCGCAGCCCGGAACGGGAAAATACCTTCACAAGACTGAAAGGAATGATCGTTTTTCTATGGGCATATTATGGTTTGCCCTGATTCTTTGTATCGCCCTGTCTGCTTTCTTTTCCGCCACGGAAACCGCGTTTTCAGCCTCCAACCGGGTACGGCTCAAAACGGTGGAAGGCCCCCGGAAGGCCAAAGCCCAGGCAGTGCTGGAACTGCTTGAAAAATACGATTCCCTGCTGACCACTGTGCTGATCGGCAACAACGTGGTGAATATTGCGGGCACCGCCATTGCGACGCTGCTCTTTACAGATTATCTGATGACAAAGTCTTCCCACGAGGCCGGTGCTACGGCGGCTTCCGTGGCGATGACGGTACTGGTGCTTTTCCTGGGTGAGGTGGGGCCGAAAACGCTGGCCAAGCAGCATCCGGAAAAGTTTGCCATGTCAGCCGCCCCTGTGATCCGGGTGCTGCTGATCCTGCTGAAGCCGCTGGACCTGCTGTTCAGCCTGTACCGGAAACTGCTGTCCCGGCTGGTGCGGCCGCAGGCGGAGGAGTCCCAGATTGAAGAGGAACTGATGACCATGATCGATGAAGCCCAGACCGAAGGCGACATCGAGGAGGATGAAGGGGAACTGATCCGTTCCGCCATTGAATTCAACGACCAGAACGCCGGGGACATTATGACGCCCCGGGTGGACGTAACCGCCATCGAGGATACGGCAACCCTGGAGGAAGCGGCGGAGGTGTTCCGGAAAACATGGTATTCCCGGATCCCCGTGTACCACGAGGACCTGGATCATATTGTGGGAATTCTGAACGAAAAGGATTTCTACAAAATGACCCATGACGGATGCCGCAAAATTACCGATATCATGAAGGAGCCGGTCTTCTCCCCGGCCAGTCTTTCCATCAGCAACCTGCTGAAACAGTTCCGCACCGCCAAAACCCACCTGGTGATCCTGCTGGATGAATTCGGCGGCACCGAAGGCATTGTCACGATGGAGGATGTGCTGGAGGAACTGGTGGGTGAGATTTACGACGAACACGATGAAGTGAATGAGGAGATTGTGGAACAGGAAGACGGAACCCTCATCGTGGACGGGAACATGCAGTTGCAGGAACTGCTGGACAAATACGGCCTGGAAAACAAATACGATGCGGACACCGTAGGCGGGTGGGCCGGCGAGATGCTGGAAAAGGTGCCGGAGGAAGGAGATACATTCACGCTGGAAAACCATCAGTTTACCGTGACGGAAATGGACGGTTTCCGGGTGACCCGGATCCGGGTGATTCCGGCGAAGGAAGAAAAAGAAACAGCCGCGGAGGAGGAAACCCCCTCCTGACGGCTGAAAGGAAATCAGCAGCGGATCCTGCCTTCCGGCGGAAACGGAGGCCTGGGCCTGCGCACCGGACGGGGCGGCAGATCGGAGGCCAGCGATTCCAGGTGAACCCTCAGCTTATCACATAAGGCGCAGAACTGCGCCTTTTCCTGTTCTGTGAAACAGGCGCTTTTGCGGTCCAGGTCCTGCCGGCGGGCTGCTTCCATTTCGTCAACGAAGGCTTTGCCCTTCGGGGAAAGCTCCACCCGCTGGATCCGGCGGTCTTCCTCATCCACGGAGCGGAGGATCCAGCCCTCGCTTTCCGCACGGTTCAGGATTTCACTGAGCGACGAGGGACGAAGGTCCAGCAGTTCACACAGATCCCGGGAGGAAACATTGGGGCTTTCATCGATACAGGCCAGGAGCCGCCCCACGGCCGGGGCACAGGGGCGTTCCGGCCTGCCGAAAGGTTCTGCGGGCGGCGGATCCATGGGAGGCGGCGGGCAGCGCCGCATGGCACGGAAAAGCTTCAGGGAAGCCAGAATCACATCATTTTCCGGATGATTCATCAAAACAACTCCTTTCCGGATACATAAATTACGGTACCGAACAATTGCATTATAGTTCGGTACCGTATTATTGTCAATCTTTTTTTTCGGAAAAGTTTTTTACAGGGGAGCAATCATCTTGCGGTCACACCTGCGGTAGTAATACAGGGACAGCACCAGGGCGGCGATTTCGGCAATCGGGAAACACCACCAGACGGCGTAGACATCCCCGGTGAGACGGGCGATGATCCAGGCGGCGGGCAGTAGCACCAGGAGCTGCCGGCAGATGCTGACAATCATGCTGTAAACGCCTTTTCCCACGGCCTGGAAGACGGTGGAAACCATGATGCCGATGGCGGCGCAGATAAAGCTGGAGGAAATAATCCGCATGGCGACCACGCCGATACTGGTCATCTGGGCGGTGAGCTCCGGTTCCGCATCCGACTCAAAGATGGACATCATGGCGCCGGGGAACAGCATGAAGACCAGGGTGCCGATCACCATGATAACAATGGCCCAGATCAGGGCGATCCGGATGCAGCTGTAGATGCGGTCCTTCAGGCGGGCCCCGTAGTTATAGGCCAGAACGGCGATAATTCCGGTGGACAGGCCGAAGACCGGCATAAAGATGAAGGACTGCAGCTTGAAATACACGGACATGACGTTCAGGGCGGCATTGGACTGCTCAAACCCGGAAAGAATGGAGTTCATTCCCACATTCATGACGGAGCCGATGGCCTGCATGACGGTGCTGGGGAGCCCCACGGACAGGATGCCCCGCAGGTCCTGGCGGAGGATCCTGAAGTCCCGGAGGGCCAGGCGCAGCTCCGGGTTTTTCCGCTGATTGAAGAAGAAACCCAGCAGGGCGGAAATCCACTGGCCAATGACGGTGGCCACGGCGGCGCCCAGGACGCCCATGGGCCGGAAGCCCAGATAGCCGAAGATCAGGATCGGGTCAAGAATGATATTGGTGATGGCGCCGGCCATCTGCGTGGTCATGGACAGGACGGTGTTGCCCGTCGCCTGCAGCATCCGCTCGAAATAGATCGCCAGGAACAGCCCGGAGGAGAACAGCGTGACGATGGTGAGGTATCCGGTGCCCATGTCCAGGATCCTGGAGGCATTGTTCAGGTTTTCGGATACCACCAGGCGCATGACGGTACCGGCCAGAAGCAGGCCGAAAAGGATAAACAGCAGGCTGCCGCCGCCTTCCACCAGGAGACCGGTCCAGCCGGCCTGCCGGGCTTCGGTTTCCCGGTGTTCTCCCAGCCGACGGCTGACCAGGCTGTTGATACCGGTTCCCATACCGGTTGAAAGGGCAATCATCAGCATCTGGAAGGGGAAAGCCAGGGACACGGCGGTCAGGGCATTGGGATCGAAGCGGGAGACAAAAATGCTGTCCACAATATTGTAAAGCGCCTGGATCAGCATGGAAACCATGATCGGGATGCTGACCTTCGGAACCAGCCGGGACATTTTCATGGTGCCCAGCATGGAGGAACGGTCGGTTTTCTGCACAGGGGTCATCCTTTCCTTTCGGTTCAGCGGCGGACCGGGGCCCGGACGCTATGAGTTACTGTAGCAGAAGAGTTATGGATCGTCAAGGAGAAAGCGCGCATTTATGTTGACAAGGAAGGCGGTTGATTTGTAAAATATAAAGATGAAGTGCTGCTGATTTGAGGGGGAAACATGAAGAAACTGACAGCGGTTCTGCTGATTCTGGCCTGTGCCGCGGCACTGCTTTTCGGAGCGGCCGGCGGGGAAAACGCGGAGATCACGGAGATCGGGAAGCTTCCGGACGAAGTGCTGGTAACTTTCTTTGACGATACGGTTTTTGCAGGGGATTCCCTGGTGGCCATGTTCCAGAGCTACGCCGGCGGCCGGCAGAAGGAAACCCCCTGGTTTTTCAGTAATATTACCTTCAAGTCCGCCAACAGCTACAAGCTTCGTTTCGCTTCCTACAAAACGATTCCGTCGGAAGAAATGAAATACGCGCACCTGGTTGAGAAAGGGAAGAAGGTGACCCTTTACCAGATCGTGAAAAACAGGCAGCCGGCCCGGGTCTTCCTGCTGGCGGGAGTCAACGACGCGCTGACGACGGATTACACCAAAAAACGGCAGGGCAGGGACGAAACCGGCGTGGAACGCGCGGTGCGGTATATCCGGACCACCGCGGAAATCCTTCGGGAAGCGTCTCCGGAGACGGTGCTTTATGTGGTTTCCCAGATGCCGGTAACCCGGAGCTTTGTACAGGGAACCAACAAGGCCAAAGCCTGCCAGGAACGATGGGATGAAATCAACGAAACCCTGAAGGCACTGAGCGAGGAAATCGGGTTCCGGTACGTGGCGCTGGATTCCGGGGTCCGGGGAGAGGACGGGCTGCTTCCCATGGCGCTGTCCTATGACGGGAAGTATCACCTGAACGATGACGGAAACGGGATCATCGCCCGGGAACTGCTGGATTACGCCCAGGCGGAGTATGAAGCCGGAAGATGGAAGCCGGCGGCGGAGGCCGGAGCAAAGGAAGAAGGATTGGAATGAAAAACATGAAAAGGCTGACGGTGATCCTGGCGTTGCTCCTGGCTGCGGTGCTGCTGACTGCCTGCGGAAACAGCGGAGCGAAGGAGACGCCCGCGGCGACACAGCCGGCTGCTGCCAATACGTCGGCCCCCACCGCGGAACCCATGGCAAAGGAGACGGAGAACCCCGGAAAGGAGACCGGCGCCGGGACGCTGCAGAGCCGGGTGGAAGCGGTCGTGCAGGATGCGGCCGGGCTGGCTTCCTATACAAAGGAAGACCTGGAAGATATGACCGGGATCGAACCGGCGGATTGTTCGGAATTCGTTTTCCTGCAGGGAAACGGGATGGACGGCCGGGAGGTCCTGGCGGTGCTGGCGGCGGACGACGCGGCTGCGGAACGGGTGTTCACGCAGATGGAAAGCTACCTGGAACGCCGCCGGGAGGAAAACAAGAACTACGCGCCGGCAGCCTATCAGCTGCTGAGCGAAGCCGGCGTTGCCCGGAAGGGGCTGCTGCTGGTGCTGATTTCCGGTCCGGACGGCGCGGCGGAGACCGGAAAACTGCTGGCGGGAGAATGATATGATCTTTTCGTCCTTTACTTTTCTGCTCCTGTTCATGCCCTGCGTCCTTCTGCTTTACAGGGTGATGCCGGGCAAGGCGCGGATGCCGTTTCTGCTGACGGCATCCCTGCTTTTTTATGGATGGGGGAATCCGGCATGGCTGCTGCTGATCCTGTTTTCCATGGTGCTGAACTGGATCGGCGTGCTGTGGATGACGCGAAAAGGAAAGCCTTCCCGGAGCAGGCTGATCTGCCTGATCGTGCTGAACCTGATGCCGCTTCTGTGGTTCAAATATGCGGGCTTCCTGGCGGACACATGGAAGGCGCTGACCGGAATCCGGCTGAGCTTTGACGCTCCGATGCTGCCGGCGGGAATCTCCTTTTTTACCTTCCAGGCCATGAGCTATGTGATGGACGTGTACCGGGGAGAGGCGAAACCCCAGAAAAACCTGATTACGTTCAGCGTCTATCTGTCCCTGTTTCCCCAGCTGGTGGCCGGTCCCATTGTCCGGTATACCGACCTGGAGGCCCAGCTGATCGCGCACCCGAAGCCGGAGTATCCGGAAATGCGGGAGGGAATGCGCCGGTTCTGTACGGGGCTGGCCAAAAAGGTCCTGCTGGCGGACGCCATGGGGCGCCTGTGGGGCAGCATGAACAGCAGCTTTCCGGAAGCGGGGGCCCTGGGAGCCTGGGTCGGCCTGCTGGCGTTTTCCTTCCAGATCTTCTTCGACTTTTCCGGATATTCCGACATGGCGATCGGCCTGTGCCGGGGAATGGGCTTTACGATTCCCGAAAACTTTGACCGGCCGTACCGGGCCAGGAGCCTCACGGATTTCTGGCGGAAATGGCATATGACGCTGACGGACTGGTTCAAGGCCTATGTATATATTCCTCTGGGAGGAAGCCGGCGCGGGAAGATCCGGCGGGACCTGAACGTTCTTATTGTGTGGGCGCTGACAGGACTGTGGCACGGGGCCGGCTGGAACTTTGTGCTGTGGGGGCTGTATTTCGCGGTCCTTCTGGTTTTTGAAAAGCGTTTCCTGCTGCGAAACGCCCGCTGGGAAAAGGTGCCCGGATGGATCCGGCAGGGACTGACATTCTTTGCGGTGATGCTGGGTTGGGGACTGTTTTCCGGGTTCGGAGGCGAACTGCTGAAGGCCATGCTGGGCGGATACGGCGGCGCATCCGCCCGGACGCTTCTCACATGCGCAGCGTATGCGCCGATGCTGTTGATCTGCGCGGCGGTGAGCTTTCTTCCGGCACCGAAAAAGATTCCGCTGAAGCGTTTTGCCGCGCCGGTGCTGATGATTCTCTGCCTGGCGGCCCTGGCCGCGCAGGGCTACGCGCCGTTTGTATATTTCCAGTTCTGACGGGAGGAAACCATGAAAGAAAAAAGGTGGCTGGGAGACCGGGCGGCGGTGCTGGCCGGATTGCTGCTTCTGCTGGGAGCAGGCCTGTTTGCGCTTTTCTGGCCCCAGAAGGATTTTTCGGATGCGGAACGGCGGTACCTGGCTTCCGTACCGGGAACGCTGTCCCTGACCAACTGGAAGACAGACAAGGAAACGGAAAGCTTTCTTGCGGACCGGGTTCCCCTGCGGAATGTGCTGGTGGGAACGGACGCGTGCATGCAGGTTGCCACGGGACGGCGAACCCAGCTGGAAGCCTGGCCGGCGGCCGGGGCCTTCCTGGAACGGCCGGTCAGCGGCAGCGCGGAAAAGGCGGAACGGCGGCTGAAGCAGTTTGCCGCCCTGGCGGAAAAGACCGGGACGGACTGGCTGGCGGCGGTGCCCCGGACCCATGGGTTCCTGCTTCGGGGGCGGATGAACGGTCTGCTGCGCATGCAGTATGAGCAGGAGAACGGAATCTACGGAGCGCTGGAGGCGAACCCGCACTTCCTGGATGTGCTGCCGGAGGGTACGAAGGCGGAGGATGTATATTACCGCACGGATCACCACTGGAACCTGCAGGGCGCTTACAGGGCCTACGAAGCCTGCTGCCGTGCGGATGGCCTGCCGGTATACCCGCTGGAGGACTTTGAGATCACCCGGTTCGGCGGGTTCCTGGGGACCACCCGCAGCCGGAGCGGACTGCCGGCATTCCAAAGCGACACGCTGGTCTGCGCGGCGCCCCGGGGAAGCGTGACCCTGCGGGTCATGGAAAGCGGGGAGACCTTTGACCGCCTGATTTTCCCGGAATGGACGGAAACCTATGACGGCTATGCCGTCTACCTGAACGGCAATCACGGAATGCTGGAGATTACCAATCCGGACGCGCCGGGCGGCAGCCTGCTGGTGTACAAGGATTCCTTTGCCAATTGCCTGCTGCCGCTGCTGGCGGCGGATTACAGCCGGATTGTGGCAGTGGATGCCCGCTACTATTCCGGAAGCTTTTCCGAGGCGGCCGGAGCTGCCGGCAAGGTGGACAGAATCCTGTTTGTTTATTCTCCGGACAGCCTGGTGAACGACACGGCTGTGGCGGGAAAAGCGGGAAGATAAAAAGATGCCAGATCAAAAAAGGAGGATAAGGAAAATGAAGAGATGGATGAGTTTGCTGGTAGCGCTGCTGCTGGCCTGGACGGTGGGATGCGCCGCACAGGCGGAAGACGCGGCGGAGGAGGAAGCGATGAACCGCTTCTGCAGCGTATGGGTCGGCGCCGGGAACCGCATTGAGATTTATGCTCCCGCGCCCACCTGGCTGGCGGTGGTTTACAGCGCAAACGGAACGGATACCTGGGAGTACGAATGCGTTTATGACGCGGAGCAGAACGCCCTGGTTTCCGACGGAAGCGCCGGCAATATCAAATACGCCGTGACCCGGGACGACGAAGGCTCCGAAACGGGACGCACCGCCGTTTATGAAAACGGGGAAGCGGTTTTCAGCGTAAACGCGGAAGGCAAGCTGGTATGGGACGACCGGCGGGAAGGCGCAGGGGAAGGAATTCTCTTCGATAAAATCGGCCTGTTTGAGGGAAGATGGGTCTGTGATGACCACACCGCCGCGGAAATCTGCTGGGACGAGGAAGAAACCGAGGACGGCGAACGGTTTTCCGGCTACAAGGTGGAAGTGCAGATCCTGGAAGGCGAGGAACTGTTCTGCTGGTACTACGCCTGCGCCTACGATCCGGCGGACAATACGCTGAAGGGAATCGGCACCAAGGAATACCAGAAAGAGGAAGGTACGCCGATTGAGACGATTTACGACGACGGAACCGTGGTGTTTTCCTTTGACGAGGAAGGCTACCTGATCTGGAATGACGAGGTGGAAAACGCCGGAGCCGGAATGCGGTTCGGCGGAACCAACGGGTAACTGGTTTTTTTCGGGGTTGACAAACCGGTCCGGGAAAGCTATTTTATATTTATCAGGAAGAAAGGACGGTATTTGCGACTGATGAAAATCCGCAACTGACATTCGGCTGCCGAAGACTTCCGGGAAAGCGAGTCCGGAAGATGTTTGAGTGCTGCCGTCTGGAGGTTGCGTGATGCAAAGCCGGACGCTTTTGCGTATCTGTTTTTTCCGCGCTCCTCCACGGCATGGGAGGAGCGTGTTTTATATGGCGAAATTACTTCTGAAGACGGAAAATATACAGAAATCCTACGGAGACCGACAGCTGCTGCATCCGGAAAACCTGGAGGTATGGGACGGGGACCGGATCGGCCTGATCGGGGAAAACGGCGCGGGAAAAACCACCCTGCTGAAAATCCTTTCCGGCGAGGAGGAAGCGGAGGCGGGCATTGTGCACCGGTATGGATCCGTGGCGATGATTCACCAGCAGGGAAACGAAGACGGGGGCGGGGATGAAAGGATCCGCGCGCTGTTCCGGGCCGGCGAAAGCCGGGAAGAGCTTTCCGGCGGTGAAATGACCCGGAACAGGATCTCCGCAGCTCTTTCCGGAAAAGCGCAGCTGCTTTTTGCGGATGAACCCACTACGGACCTGGACGAGGAAGGACTGCGGCTGCTGCGGGAACAGCTGGCCGGATACGCCGGGGCGCTGGTGCTGGTTTCCCATGACCGGGCGCTTCTGCGAAAGATCTGCCGGAAGATCTGGTATCTCGAGGACGGAAAGGTGACGGTTTTTCCGGGCGGATGGGATGCCTACATGGCGGAAAGGCAAAGACAGCGGGAGCGGCAGCAGTTTGAATGGGAACAGTACCGGGGAGAACAGAAAAGGCTGCAGGAATCCGCCCGGATCCTTGCGGAACGCGCGGAGCATGTAAAAAAGGCTCCGTCCCGCATGGGAAACGGCGAAGCGCGGCTTCACAAAAGGGAATGGACCGACGCGGTGCTTCGGATCAGCCACGCGAAACGCACGCTGCAGAACCGGATGGAGCAGATGGAGGTGCGGGAAAAGCCCCGGGCGATGCCGGAAATCAGGATGAAGCTGGGAATCTCCCGGCCGGTGGAAGCGAAAACCGTGCTGGGGGTCCGGTGCGAAATGCTGAAGGCCGGCGGGACCGTGCTGCTGCAGGATACAGGATTTCAGCTGCCCACGGGAAGCCGGACGGCGCTGATCGGAAGAAACGGATGCGGGAAAACCACCCTGCTTCGGGTGCTTTCCGGGCAGGAAGGAGAAGGCGTGGAATTCCGGGGCACGGTGCGGATGAATCCCCAGGCGCGGCCTGCCTGGTTTGACCAGCACCATGAGAAAACCCTGAAGCCGGAGCGGACCGTTCTGGAAAACATCATGGAGCTTTCGGTGCATCCGGAAAGCGAAGCCCGGAAGGTGCTTTCCCGCCTGAACTTCCGGCGGGAGGACGCCTTCAGGACGGTATCCGTCCTTTCCGGCGGGGAACGGGCGAAGGTTGCGCTGGCCCGGATCCTGCTGACGGACTGCAACCTGCTGGTGCTGGATGAACCCACCAACCATCTGGACCTGTTTACCATGGCGGAACTGGAACGATTGCTGACGGAATACGGCGGGACGGTGCTCTTTGTCAGCCATGACGAAGAGTTTATCCGGAAAACCGCCACCCGGATGATCCGGTTTGACGGGCAGCGGCTGGTTTCCCTGGAGGGAAGCCCGGAGGAAGGGGAAAGGCAGGCCCGGGAGAAAAACAGCGCGGAGGAGGAAAGAAAACGCCTGATGATCAGCAGCCTGGAGATGCGGCTGGCCGCCCTGGCTGCCAGGATGTCCGCGCCGAAAAAGGGAGACCGGCCGGAGAGCCTGCGGGAAGAGTACGACCGTACGGTGCAGGAACTGGCGGAACTGAAACGCGCCGTGGAGAAAGGGGGACAAGGAATTACCCATTGACACAGTAGGTAAAAGGAAGTATAATGCTCCTGCAGCGGGAACCGGTCCCGGAACCGGCCAGCCCGCGGCAGAACAGGAGTGAATACATGATTTACGCGGACAACGCAGCAACGACAAAAATCAGCGCAACGGCGGAGAAAACCCTGGTGGCTGTTCTCCGGGATTTCTGGGGAAATCCCTCGAGCCTGTATACGCTGGGACAGCAGGCCAAAGAAAAACTGGAGGAAGCCCGGAAAACGGTGGCGGAAGTGATCGGGGCGGATCCCAGGGAAATCATCTTTACCTCCGGCGGCAGCGAAGCGGACAACCAGGCGATCCGCTCCGCGGCAGAGGCCGGGAAACTGAAAGGGAAAAAGCATATTGTTTCTTCCGCCTTTGAACATCACGCGGTGCTGCATACCCTGGAAAGACTGAAAAAAGAAGGCTTTGAGGTTACGCTGCTTCCGGTGCACGAAGACGGGCGGGTCCGGCCGGAGGAGGTGCGCGGCGCGCTGCGGGAAGATACCTGCCTGGTAACCGTTATGTATGCCAACAATGAAATCGGCACCGTGCAGCCCGTTCGGGAGATTGCCGACATCTGCCGGGAAAAGGGAATCCTTTTCCATACGGATGCCGTTCAGGCGGTGGGGCATCTTCCCGTGAATGCCGGGGAGGATCATTTTGACATGCTTTCCGCTTCCGCCCACAAATTTCACGGGCCCAAGGGCGTAGGTTTCCTTTATGTGCGCAAGGGAATCCGGCTGGTTCCGCTGATTGAAGGCGGCGCGCAGGAAATGGGAAAGCGTGCGGGCACGGAAAACCTGGCATCCGTGGCGGCCATGGCGGCGGCCCTGAAGGAAGCGGCGGAGGGAATGCAGGAAAATGCACAGCGGCTGACCGCCCTTCGGAACCGGCTGATGGACGGCCTGTCCGCCATTCCCCACAGCGCGCTGAACGGGGATGCGGAACACCGGCTGCCCGGAAACGTGAATTTCTGTTTCGAAGGCATAGAAGGGGAATCCCTCCTGCTGCTGCTGGATGACCGCGGCATTGCGGCATCCTCCGGCAGCGCCTGCACTTCCGGGTCCCTGGAACCCAGTCATGTGCTGCTGGCTATCGGACGGCCCCATGACGTTGCGCACGGTTCCCTCCGGTTATCCATCGGCGAAGATCTTACGGAAGAGGACGCGGATTATATCATCCGTTCCGTTTCGGAAGTTGTGGCATACCTTCGCAGTTTCTCCCCCATCTGGCGGGATCTTGAAGCGGGCAAAAAACCGCATTTGCTCTGATGCAAAGGAGGCAGCAGTATGGCTCTTTACAGTGAAAAAGTGATGGATCATTTCCGCAATCCGCGCAATGTGGGCGTCCTGGAGGATGCCAACGCCATCGGCGAGGTGGGGAACGCCCGCTGCGGGGATATTATGAAAATGTACCTGAAGATTGAAAACGATGTGATTCAGGATGTGAAATTTGAAACCTTCGGCTGCGGAAGCGCGATTGCTTCCAGTTCCATGGCCACGGAAATGATCAAGGGGAAGCCGGTGTCGGAGGCCGCGGGGCTGACCAACCAGGCCGTGACGGAGGCGCTGGACGGCCTGCCGGCCCATAAGCTTCATTGCTCCGTGCTGGCGGAAGAGGCCATTCAGGCGGCCCTGAAGGACTACCGCCGGCGGCAGGAAGAAAAAAATTAAAGAAATATTCTAAAAACCTATTGACATGCTGGGTTAATGGTGATATGCTGGCTTCAGCAAAACGAAAGGAGGCGCCGCAGATGTTCGGAAAGATGTGGATGTGTTGTCGAATGCTTATCTCCCGGACAGACTGTATGGCAGGGGTGGATCCTGTGCGCCTCCGGATGATGTGAAGCTGCCTGAGCTTCGTTTAATCCGAACGCAATTCTGTCCGGGAGCATGAAATAAGGCCCCCGGTTTTTTGCTGCATCAGGCAGAAAAAACAGAAAGATAAAAAGGAGAATCAGAATTATGAGTAATTATCGTTTTGAAACCCTGCAGCTTCACGTCGGCCAGGAACAGCCCGATCCCGCAACAGATGCCCGTGCGGTGCCGATTTACCAGACCACTTCCTACGTATTCCGCAACAGCCGCCATGCAGCCGACCGTTTCGGCCTGGCGGATGCCGGAAACATTTACGGACGGCTGACCAACTCCACCCAGGATGTGCTGGAAAAGCGCGTGGCGGCGCTGGAAGGGGGAACGGCCGCGCTGGCGGTGGCTTCCGGAGCGGCGGCCATTACCTACGCGATCCAGGCGCTGGCAGCCTCCGGCGGACACATCGTTGCGCAGAAAACCATTTACGGAGGAAGCTTCAACCTTCTTTCCCATACGCTTCCGCAATACGGCATTGAAACCACCTTTGTGGACGCCCACAACCTGAAGGAAGTGGAAGACGCCATCCAGGACAACACCCGGGCCATTTACCTGGAGACGCTGGGAAACCCGAACAGCGATATTCCGGATCTGGACGCCATCGCGGCCATTGCCCACCGTCACGGCCTTCCGCTGGTGGTGGACAACACCTTCGGCACGCCTTACCTGATCCGTCCATTTGAACACGGCGCCGACATCGTGGTCCATTCCGCCACCAAGTTCCTGGGCGGCCACGGAACGACCCTGGGCGGCATCATTGTGGAGGCCGGGAAATTTGACTGGAAAAAGAGCGGAAAGTATCCGAACATCGCCGATGCCAATCCGAGCTATCACGGCGTTTCCTTCCAGGAAGCGGCGGGCCCCGCGGCGTTTGTGACCTTTATCCGGGCGATCCTGCTGCGGGATACCGGCGCCTGTATTTCTCCCTTTAACGCCTTCCTGCTGCTGCAGGGCGTGGAAACGCTCTCCCTGCGGCTGGACCGGCACGCCGAAAATACCCGGAAGGTCGTTGAATACCTGTCGAAGCATCCGCTGGTGGAGAAGGTCAATCATCCTTCCCTGCCGGATCATCCGGATCATGAGCTGTATCAGAAGTACTTCCCCCGGGGCGGCGCTTCCATCTTTACCTTTGAAATTGCCGGCGGCCAGAAGGAAGCCTGGGAGTTCATCGACCACCTGGAGATTTTCTCCCTGCTGGCCAATGTGGCGGATGTCAAGAGCCTGGTGATTCATCCGGCTTCCACGACCCATTCCCAGCTTTCCCCGGAGGAACTTCTGGAGCAGGGAATCAAGCCCAACACGATCCGGCTGTCCATCGGTACGGAACATATTGACGATATTATTGCGGACCTGGAAAAAGGATTTGCCGCAGCCGGGGCGAATAAGTGACAAAGACGTCCGTTCCGGATCCGGAACGGAAATGAATACGCGAGAAAAAAACGGGAGGTTTGGACAATGGCGAACATTTACAGGGGGACCCTGGGGCTGATCGGCAATACGCCTCTGGTGGAGGTTGTGAATATTGAAAAGGAACTGAACCTGAAAGCGACCGTTCTGGTCAAGCTGGAATACTTCAATCCCGCCGGCAGCGTGAAGGACCGGATTGCCAAGGCGATGATTGAGGACGCGGAGGAACGCGGACTGCTGAAGGAAGGATCCGTGATCATTGAGCCGACCAGCGGAAACACGGGCATCGGCCTGGCCGCCATTGCCGCAGCCAAGGGCTACCGGATTATCCTGACCATGCCGGAAACCATGAGCGTGGAACGCCGGAACATCCTGAAAGCCTACGGGGCCGAGCTGGTGCTGACCGAAGGCGCCCGGGGCATGAAGGGCGCCATTGAAAAGGCGGATGAGCTGGCAAAGCAGATTCCCGGCGCGTTTATTCCCGGACAGTTTGTCAATCCGGCGAATCCCGCGGTGCACAAGGCAACCACCGGCCCTGAAATCTGGCGGGACACGGACGGAAAAGTGGATGTGTTCATTGCCGGCGTCGGTACCGGCGGTACGGTGACCGGCACCGGGGAATACCTGAAGTCACAGAATCCTAATGTGAAAGTCGTGGCGCTGGAGCCCGCGGATTCTCCCGTGCTTTCGGAAGGCCATGCTGGTCCCCACAAGATTCAGGGAATCGGCGCCGGGTTTGTACCGGAAGTGCTGAACACAAAGGTCTACGATGAGGTGTTCCGTGCCACGTCGGCGGATGCGTTTGCCACGGCGAAGCTGCTGGCCCGCAAGGAAGGGATTTCCGTCGGGATTTCCTCCGGCGCCGCGCTGTTCGCTGCGATCGAATTTGCCAAAAAGGAAGAAAACGCCGGCAAGGTGATTGTGGCGCTGCTGCCCGACAGCGGAGACCGTTACTATTCCACGCCGCTGTTTACCGAGTAAGGAGAAAAACCTTCGAAAAAAGAACGCGTCCTGCGCAGACGCGTTCTTTTTGCTGCTTTACGGAGAAGGGGCCGGAAGGATGTTCCGGCCTTTCGGTCTACCTGGTGAAGCGGGAGATAAATTTCCAGGCGTTTTCACAGCTGTGCTGCCTGCATTCGTGAATCTGGCCGCTGACGCTGGCGAAAGCGGTCCGGCATACTCCGTCCTCGCTGTCGTAATAGCGGATGGTCAAGGTGCTGCCCCGGGACGGATCGGGAACCTGTTCCACCCGGTCCCCCGGAATGCCCCAGTAAGGATCTTCCCAGTTCTCTTTGTTTTCCAGGGACAGGGAATCAAAATGCTTTTTCAGCCGGTTCACTTCCGCCACATAGGCCGCCCGCTCCAGCGCGGATTCCGAATGGCAGGGGAGCTCGGGCAGGTGGGAGTTTTCGCCGCCGGAATAGAAGACCGGCACCGGTACGGTTTTATTGAGGTTTTCGCTGGCCGGCGTTCCGTAAAAGGTGGTGTAAACCGGGAAGAGGGCGCTGGCCGGCATCAGGCCGGCAAAGACCTGCGGGAATTCCTGGAAGCAGTCCCATGTTTTTCCGCTTCCCATGGAGAAACCGGTGGCGTAAATCCGGTGCGTATCAATGCTGTATCTTTTTTTCAGCCCCTCAATCAGTTCAACGGCTTCCGTTGCCGTGACGTTCTGGTGGTTTTCCACGGAAACGAACAGGAAATCATATTTATGGGCAATTTCCCACCAGCCGGCCACATAGGTCAGGTACATGGAGCTGTCTCCGCCGCCGTGGAACCCGATGACCAGGGGCATCGGTCCCCGTGCGGGAAGATCCTTGTTGTAGTAGGCAAAATAGCCGACCTTGTGGTGCTCCCGGTCCCGGATGTTGCGGTTGTCCGGAGAGGTGGCGACGGTCACGCTGCCCACGTCCTCGGTCATGCCCAGGGCGTCAAAGTCCGGTTCCAGCTCCATTTTTCCGCACCACATTTTGAATTTCCATACAAAGGAGCGGTAATCCGCCGCATAGTCTGCCCGGTCCTTCACCAGCAGGTTTTCGCAGCCCTCGAAAGCCCGGTTGATTTCGCTGCTGTTGCCGACGCTGAGGATGGCAATATCCCGGCGCGTTACCTCCGGAACAACGCTCAGCCGTTCCATGGAGCACATGGCGGGGGTGATTTCCCCGGGACCCCAGAGGTATTCGCCCTGCAGCGTGGTCAGCAGGTTTCTGGCCACATAATCCGCTGATTTGCCGAAGCTGTAAATATCCGCCCGGAAAATAGCGCCCCGGACGAAATATCCTTTGAATTCCCGGGCAAAGAAATCATAGTTTTCAACAATTCCGTCCCGGTATACGGTGATCATTTTGATTTCTGAGATCAGGTCCCTGTAGAGGCCGGCATCCGCGCCGGCCCAACCGTCCTTTGCGGTGGGATAAACGAACAGGACGCTGGCGTCTGTGCCGGCGGCGATCCCTGCCAGGCCGCTTTCCCGGGCAAAACGGACCGCGCTTTCCATGGACTGCGCTTCTTCTTCAAAAACCAGCAGCAGCGGAGCGCGGAACGTGTAGTTGTTGGTCTGTCCGTCCAGGTTGTTTTCCGGAACAAACACCTTCAGGTGAAACTTTTCAAACAGATGCTCCCAGCATTTTCCGCCGGGGATTTCGCGGACCTCCGGTCTTTCCTTCATCGCCATATCCGGCACCTTCCTTCTTTCATGATCCGGGCGGTTTTGCTTCTCCTTTTCCGGGAGTTCACATTTCTTTTATTTTACTCCTGCGGGGATCAGACGGCAATCATTTTGTCTCCGGCGGAACGGCGGTTTTGCCTTGACTTAGAGTAAGCTTTAGGATTTAAAATGGATCTCAAACGGGAGGGAAGAACAGAAAATGAAAACACTGTATCTTGAATGCTCCATGGGAGCCGCGGGAGATATGCTGACAGCAGCGCTGCTGGAGCTGACCGGGGATCGGAAGGCCTTTGTGGATCAGATGAATGCCATCGGGCTTCCGGGGGTCCGGGTGGAAGCCGGGGACGCGGTTAAATGCGGCATTACCGGCACCCACATGAAGGTCACGGTGAACGGGGAGGAAGAAGAGTCTGTCGATGCGGACCATCATCACGACCACGATCATCCGCACGACCACGATCATGACCATGATCACGGTCATGAACATCATCATCACCATGCTTCCATGGCGGATATCCAGGCGCTGATCAGCGGCCTGGAGGTTTCCGAACGGGTGCGGCAGGATGCGCTGGCGGTTTATTCCCTGATTGCGGAAGCGGAGAGCAAGGTGCACGGCCGCCCGGTGAGCGACATTCATTTTCACGAAGTCGGCACCATGGATGCGGTGGCGGACGTGGTGGGCGTATGCCTGCTGATGGAAAAGATCGCGCCGGATCAGATCATCGCCTCCCCGGTGCATACGGGCAGCGGCTATGTACGCTGTGCCCACGGGGTTCTTCCGGTTCCGGCGCCGGCAACCGCGCTGATTCTCCAGGGAATTCCTTCCTACGGCGGGGAGGTCAGGGGCGAACTGTGCACGCCTACGGGGGCCGCGCTGCTGAAGCACTTTGTTTCCCGCTTCGGGGACCGGCCGGTGATGACCGTTGAAGCCATAGGTTACGGCATGGGGAAAAAGGATTTTGAGCGGGCCAACTGCGTTCGCGCGTTCCTGGGGGAAAACGAAGGAGAGCGGGAAAGCGTTGTACGGCTTGAATGCAACCTGGACGACATGACCGGGGAAGATATCGGTTTTGCCATGGAACAGCTTTTCGCGGCCGGAGCCATGGAAGTGTTCACGCAGGCGGTGGGCATGAAAAAAAACCGGCCCGGCGTGCTGCTGACGGTTCTTTGTGCCGCGCAGGATGCGGACAGGCTGGCGGAAGTGATGATGCAGCATACGACCACGCTGGGCATCCGGCGCCAGGAGATGAGCCGGTACTGCCTGCACCGGGAAATCAAAACGGTGGATACGGCCTACGGCAAGGTGCGGGTCAAATATGCTTCGGGCATGGGCGTTACCCGATCCAAGCCGGAATTTGACGACCTGGCCGCCCTGGCCCGGGAAAAAGGCGTTTCACTGCAAAAGATCCGGGCGGATCTTCAGGGATCGGCCGGTTGTGAAAAGTAAGCTGCACAAAGAGAAAGACGGAGAGCTGAAAATGAGCCAGTACCTGCACAAGGTTCAGTACTACGAAACGGACCGGATGGGCGTTGTTCATCACGCCAATTACCTTCACTGGATGGAGGAAGCCAGGATCGACTTCATGGACCGGATCGGATTCCCCTATGCGGAAATGGAAGCCAGGGGGATTATTTCACCGGTGAAAACGCTGCAATGCGAATACAGGCAGAGCTGCACCTTCGGGGATGAAATCTCCGTTTCTGTGGCTGTGGAATCCTTTAACGGCGTGGTGCTGAAAATCGGTTATGAAATGAAAAAACAGACGGGAGAGACGGTATGCATCGCCGGTTCAGAGCACGTGTTCCTGAACCGGGAGGGGCACTTTGTACGGCTGAAGCGGGACCTTCCCGCGTTTTATGCGGCGCTTGAGGCGCAGATAGAGACGGGAAAAACAGAATAAACGGGAATCTGTTCCGGAGGGAGAAAGGAATGGCTCCCGGAGAGTACCGCGTCCTCATGATGGAGGATTCCGGGCAGCCGCTGTGAGCGCCCGGAGAATATATTCCGAAAAAAACAGGAAAGAAGCAGGTGAAACCATGCCACAGGATCCGGTGATCGAAGATGCCATTGAATATGTCCGGACTCTTTTTCAGGGAAACAGCGACGGCCACGGCGCAGACCATACCCTGCGGGTTTATCGCACGGCCATGCGGATTGCGGACAGCGAACCGGGCTGCGACCGGAGGGTTGTGGCGCTGGCGGCCCTTCTGCATGACGCGGACGATGAAAAGCTTTTCCAAACGGAAAACAACGCAAACGCCCGGGCATTCCTGGCGTCCCGGCAGGTGGATGAAACGCTGGCGGACCGGATCTGCGAAGCGGTGAATGCGGTTTCCTTCCGGAAAAACCGGGGGAAGCGGCCGGAAACGCCGGAGGGAAGGATTGTGCAGGACGCGGACCGGCTGGACGCTATCGGAGCCGTAGGCATTGCCCGGACCTTTGCCTACGGGGGCAGGCACGGCAGAACGCCGGAGGATTCCCTGGATCATTTCCGCGAGAAGCTTCTTTTGCTGAAGGACCTGATGAACACGCCCCGGGGCAGGGAAATGGCGGAAGAGAGGCATCGCTTCATGGAGGAGTTCCTTCGGGAATGGAAGGCGGAAACGGGGGAGAACTCCTGAAAACCGCGCCGGAAAAGGAGAAAAAGGAGAAACCGGACATGGAAACGGAACAGAAAGCGGCCGTCCTGGACACGGAACAGCTGATTCCCACCTACTTTCACCTGGCACTGCCGGTGGTGGTGGGATCCATTATTACCATTGTATACAATCTGGCGGATACCTATTTTATTGCCCGGACAAACAACGCGATGCTGGTGGCCGGTGTGTCGGTCTGTTCTCCGCTGTTTATGATCCTGATGGCTTTCGGCAATATTTTCGGACAGGGCGGGAGCTCATTGATTTCCCGGCTGCTCGGAAAGAAAGCGGAAGAGGAGGCCGGAAGGGTCAGCTCCTTCTGCTTTTATGCGGCGCTGGCCGTCGGAGCGGCGGCAGGCGCGCTGATGTTTCTGCTGCGGGATCCCCTGCTGAATCTGCTGGGGGCCAGCCCCGAAACCCTGCCGTATGCAAGGGAATACGGAACCGTGCTGATGCTCGGCGGACCGCTGATTGTGGTTAATTTCATCCATATGAACCTGCTGCGGTGCGAAGGCATGTCCGGACTGTCCATGGCCGGAACCCTCATCGGAGCGGCCGTCAACGTAATCCTGGATCCCCTGATGATTCCGGAAATGGGCGCGGCAGGGGCTGCCGCGGCCACGGTGATCGGATATCTGTGCAGTGATCTTTTCCTGCTGGCGATTGTTCTCCTGAAAAGCAGGGTGCTCACGGTTCGTCCGCTTTTCCGGGTTTCCGGAGCCGGCATCCGGAACATCCTCGCCATCGGCACCACCGCGGCGGTTACAAACCTGGCCTCCAGCGTGTGTATCATGATGACCAACCAGCAGCTCCTTTCCTTCGGGAACGATAAGATTGCAGCCATGGGTATCGTGCTGAAGGTGGCCATGATTGTGAATATGATCATGGTGGGCTTTGCCTTCGGCGGAATTCCGCTTTTCGGTTTTCTGATCGGAAGCGGGCAAAAGGAAAAGCTCAGGCATCTGCTTCGTTTCTGCCTGAGCTTTATCTGCCTGCTGGCGGGTATTGTCAGCACGGCAGTGATTCTTGCCGCCGGGCCGTTGGTTTCGCTGATTACGCCGAATGCCGGACTGACGGCGCTGGCTGTTCCCATGCTGCGCTGGCAGGCCGCCGGATGCGTTTTCGCCGGGATGGTCATGCTGCTGACCTGTCTGTTCCAGGCTTCCGGAAAGGCCGGCCCCGCCATGATCCTTTCCCTGAGCCGCCAGGGCTTTGTCTTTATCCTGGTGCTGCTGACCGCGGTCCGCATTGCCGGATATCAGGGAATCCTGGTCAGCCAGTTCTGCGCGGATTTTCTCAGCGCCGCCCTGGCGCTGATCCTGTATGTTTTTACTGTTTCGCGCCGGGAGCGGGAGCCGTGAGGGCTTTTTCATAACAGAGAAAATGCTGGTCGTACATAAAGCATTCGCCTGCCTGGCGGAATCCGATGTGCGCGTAGGAACGGATAGCCTTGATGTTGTCCCGGTTCACCAGGATGTGCACGCTCCGGAACCCCCGCTGTTTCATGACGTCCAGCACATGGGCCACCATTTTCCGGGCCAGTCCCCGGTTCTGGCAGGAGGGCGTAACCGCCAGCCGCGCATACTCACCGGCAGGCTGCAGGGAAGGAGTCCAGCAGTCCAGGCGGTCCACCGCCTCGTCCTCCTCCAGGGAGATGGCGGCAATCACTGCCCCGCTTTCATCCTTCATCACAAAGAGCGCGTCCCGGGACAGGTCAAATTCGACGGTTTCCGGTCCGGGATAATCTTCGGTCCAGAAACAGTATTCCCGGCCGAGCTGCTCCCGATAGAGGGCCAGCACCGCGTCGGTATCTGATGCGCCGGCTGTCATGATCCGATACTCCATCCGAATGATTCCTCCCGGTTCTTCTGCAGTATGATTCATCATCTTACGAACCAAGTTTTCCCTGCCGGATATGGATATTTGTCAGCGCGCACTGGTCGCCGGTCAGGTACATGTTGAAACAGTAGATGACGAGCAGGGTAAGGAAAAAAACCAGGAAGTTGCTGATTCGAACCATCCACCAGGCCAGGGTGCTGGGATCGCCCCGGTAAATATAGGCCCGGCGGTCGGCAATCAGCAGGAACATGGCGCTCAGTTCCAGCGTGATCAGGATTTTTTCCCTTTTTCGGGACATGGTATCCGTCATGCAGACAAACAAAGCAATAATGCCGCAGATTCCGCCCAGAACCAGCATGACATCCGCCTGGTTTTCCTTGAAAAAAAGCCTTCGCAACTTGATGAGGGAAGCAGGAATGATCGGTTAATTTGGCTATTCCTGCAAAAGAGCAGTGACATAAGCTGAAAATATTATAATCTGCGGGATAAAAAAACTCAATAAAAGTTTTTTCCCGGAACCCGTGGAAATGAACCGGAAAAACCTTGGGACGGTGCGAAGGGACATGATCATCGCCGGCGAAAGCGCGGCATTCCCGGGCTGTTCCGGAAACGGAATTCATGGTATAATCGACTCTGAACATAAAAAACAGGCTGAAAAGCCGCAAACAGAAACCGGCGGCAGGCAGGAAACTGCCGGACACGGTCAGGAGGGAATTGAATGTATCAGGTAAGGGGGAAATGGGCGCTGATTACCGGCTCCGCCAGAGGAATCGGATACCTGACGGCCAGATTCATGGCGGAACAGGGATGCAACCTGATTCTTCACAGCCGGAGTCTGCGGCATACCGAAAAAGTACTGGATGAGGTCCGCTCTGCCGGAGTTTCAGCCCTGGCGGTGGAAGCGGATCTGGGAGACCCGGAAGCGGTTGAACGGATGCTGGCGGAGATTGACGGCCTGGGCGTGGATGTGGATATTGTGCTGAATAACGCAGGGCTGCAGATTGCTTACCGGACGGATTATTTCAGTACGCCGGTGTCGGATTTTGAAACCAGCTTCCGGGTGAACACCATTGCCCCGGCGATGATCTGCTATCATTTCCTGCCGAAAATGATAGCCCGCGGAACCGGACGGATCCTGAACACAACCAGCGGGATTGCCCTGGATGTCTGCCAGGCCGGGTATTCCGCCAGCAAGGCGGCGCTGGATAAAATCACCATCGACCTGGGTTCCCGGGTCGAAGGTACGGATGTGATGATCAACCTGACGGATCCCGGCTGGTGCCGGACGGATCTCGGCGGAAGCCAGGCCCCGAACGCTCCCGAAAGCGCCATTCCGGGGATTGTTGTCGGCGTGTTTGCGGAGGACGGAAAATCCGGGCGTTATCTGGGAGCCCAGAATTTTGCGGGCATGACACTGGAAGCCGCCGTGGAAAAAGCCGAAAGGGAATTCGACAGCCCGTACAAACGCTGAAAAGGCCGTAAACCTGCTGCACGCGTGACTGCGGACAATCCGTTCAGGCCCGGCAGGAATATCAGGAAGGACAATCGAAAAAAGTATGAACAAAGCGGAAACAAATGCAGAGCACCGTGAACGGGAAAGGAAAAAACGGCAGGAGCTTCTGACCATGGAACCGGCCAGGCTCCTGCTGAAAACAGCCCTGCCGCTGCTGATGTATTCCTGCATCCAGATCGCTTTTCAGTTTTTCGATGTGCTGACCGTGGCAAACATCAGCCGGAATATGGTTTCAACCGTATTGCTGGCCGGTGATTTGCAGATGATTTTCAACATGATTTTCATCTCGGCATCCGTAGCCGTCGGGATCCGTATTTCCCACGCCTTCGGTGCAGGGGATATGAAACAGATCCGCCGTGATATCAGCACCGTTTTCTTCCTGACGCTGTTTATTGTGTCTCTTGTCCTGGGAATCACCCTGCCGGCCAGCCCGGTGCTCCTGCGCCTGTGCGCGTTTCCGGAGGAACTGATTTCGTCTGGCTCCGTCTATTTCAGCATCAGCATGGTCAGCCTGTTTTTCACTTCGATCAATCAGGTCTACTTTGCAACGGAGAAGGCACGGGGAAATACGCGGCTGGTTTCAAGGTGCAATATAATTTCCCTGATCGTCAAGGTACTGCTGAACGCCGTGATCCTTTACCTGGTCCGGCATTCCCTGGTGGATCTTTCCGTGGTGGCGTACCTGCTGCCCGCGGCATCCTGTGCTGCCCAGGCTGCTGTCTCCGCGGTGTCCTTCCATGGCTTTTTCAGCAGGAAAAGCATGTTCCGGGTGCACTGGAAGGATACGACCTTTACCCGCACCTTCTTTAAGGATTTTGCAAAGCTGTCGTTGCCCCTGATCGCGGAACGCGTGCTGATCAGCTCCGCCAAGACGATCTGCAACGGCTTTTATGCGGTATTCGGAAGCCCCGGGCTTGCGGCATTTGCATGCTCCGGGCGCATTGCGTCACTGATCACCATGCCCCTTACGTCCTTTCAGGATGCGGAAACCACTGTGACCGCGGTAAACCTCGGAAACCGCCGCTATGACCGGGTGGAAGTCATTTTCCGGAAAACCGCGCTGATCATCTTTGCAGTTGCCGCGACGCTTTTTACTGCGGTCTGGCTGGCCAGCGGCCACCTCATTGCCTATTTTGCCAAAGGGGATGCGCAGCTGGCGGAAAACATCGCGCGGATTTATTCGATTCAGCGATGGGATTTTGTGTTTGTTGCCATTGACTCCATCTGCTGCGGATGCCTGTATGCGATGAAAAAAACAAAACTGCCCACGATTGTGAATTTCATCAAACTCTTTGTTGTCCGCATTCCCTTGTTTCTTCTTATGACCCGGATCCTTGGAATGGGGATCGAAGCCATTGCCTGGGCAATCCTGCTTTCCAACATGTTTGATGCTGTCATGTCCGTTTTTTTCCTGATCCGCGGCAGGCGATCCTTCGCGAAGGCCGTCCGGCAGGAGGAAAGCGCAAATTCCCGGCTGCGGAGCGCCATACAGGCCCTCGGACGCCTGGATGCTTTCGACTGGCAGCCCGGAAAAGGAACAGCCGGCGTTCCGGGCGACCTGATGCTGACGATGCGGGAAAGCATGGGCGGTACGCTGACAGAGCAGGAGATGACAGAGGCCTACCGGTACGCTCTGGTGGAAGCAAGAATCGACGAGCTGGAGAAAACGGAAAGAATGGAATAAGCGCTTTCACGGCTTATGCTTGACACCGGATGGCAGGAAATGTATATTCAGCATATAAAACAACTTCATGGAGGCCCGGCTTCGTGCGCGAAATGACGGGACGGTTTACCGCGGGGAGGTGTCCGGGAAAATGATTCGGGAAGCAGCCGTCCGGGATGCGGACAGAATTGCTGAAATTGATGTGACCAGCAGCCGGTACGCTTACCGGAACATTCTTTCGGACGAATGCCTGTATAAGGATTTAACGGTTGAGAACCGGATCCCGGTCCACCGGAGATGGATTGCCGAAAAACGATTCGGAATCTATGTATACGAAGATTCCGGGACAGGAATCATTCAGGGAATGATGGGAATCGGCCCGAGTGAAGACGAGGATAAAAAAGGTGCTTATGAACTTCATTTCCTGTATGTTGATCCGGATTGTGTGAGAAGGGGAATCGGTTCTGAAATGCTGCGGTTCTTTGAACAAAAGGGCAGGGAAGCGGGCTGCGGCGGGTTTGTTGTCTGGGCTTTGGAGGAAAACGAAATGGGAAGAAAGTTTTATGAGAAAAACGGCTTCTTTCCGGATGGAAAAGAAAAAATATTCAAACGATGGAATAAGCGGGAAATCAGGTATGTAAAAAGCTGCGGATGATCCGCTTGTTTTCTGCAATCCGGAACAAATTACGGGAGCATCTGAAATGCCTGTTCAGAAAGGAAACACTGTATGAAACACATGAAACGCTGGATTCTGCATTTCGGTCTTGCAAAAAACACACCAGAACTAATTCAATTGACAAACATGGAAAAAACAAGTAAAATTGGCCCTGCATGACGTACCGGGAACGCTTGCAGAGTAAGCGTCTGTACATCAGTCGGAGCCCGCTTCCTGAGATATTGGCCGTCAAAAGGCATTTGATGGAAAATGGAAATTGTCAGGCGGCCGGATGCGGAGGGAAAAACTTCTGAATTCGCCAAGACAGATTCGGAAAGGCTCCGAGAAATGTCCGATCCAATGCGGACAACCTGCAAACATACGATAAAAAGCCTGCAAGAGCGCTCAGCGCAAAACGCCGGAAGCCTTGAAAATCATACTATGCACCCGTAGCTCAGTAGGATAGAGCGGCCGCCTCCTAAGAGGACTGCCGACGGTAGCCTGAGGAGCGAAAACGATTCTTGCCCGGAGCAGGAATCCGTCCGGAAATTGATTTTTTCGGGCAAATTTGCTAACATTGGCCCCGGATCAAAAAAACGGCGGTAGCCGTGTGTTGACGGAAAAGTGTTAGCAGATGTTAGCAAAATCGGCTCAGTGAACGATTCAAAAAAATCGCTGAACTCCTTGTAAATCAAGGCGTGCACCCGTAGCTCAGTAGGATAGAGCGATCGCCTCCTAAGTGGATGGTGACCTAACACCTTGGGGCTAAAGAAAAATCAGGTTCAGAGTTCGATCTGATTCGGGTGGCTGCAAAATCCCTCTTGAAAATGAGTCGGATTTGTAGAAAATGGTATTTAAGAACTCGGAGGATTTGCCAGAAGATCCGGAGAAGAAATTCTCAAATTCTGGAAGCCGATGTCGAAAGACAAAACGGCTGTAACCGTTGAAAATCAACGGCATGCACCTGTAGCTCAGTAGGATAGAGCGGCCGCCTCCTAAGCGGCAGGCCGTGGGTTCGAATCCCGCCAGGTGTGCTTTCAGGGGCCGACCAGTTAGGACATCTCCAAAATATTTAAGAGAGATGCAGCTGGGCGGTTCTTTTTGTCTGTTCGTCTAAACCGACGGCCAACGATTAGACAGTATCAAAAAATGTACCCTTTTTTCTAATCGACTGCACATGCATCCTTTTTGTGACGATCTAAAAAATGTGCAAGGCAAATGTATTGTCAGAGATTGTCACAGATAGCAGGAGTAGAGGCACAACAAAAAAGTCATGATCGTAATCCTCGATCATGACCTAATGCTTCTGAAAGATCTATTAAGAAGTTTTTACCAGATATCAACTGATCCGGTTTCTTCTCCCTTGATCCACCAGAGTTTGTTCTGGTCGACCCGAACGAACACGGTATCAGCACCGGCGGGGATTTTTTCCGCGATTTCAGTAGCAGTGATGTTTCCACCATAGGGGCTTTGCACAACGATGGTAAGCTTTGCTTCCTTGGCTTTTGCGGTAGTCTTCTTTGCTGCGGTTTCAACCTTTTTAGCAGTTTCCTTCACAGCGGTCTTCGCTTTCCGCGTTGCCTTTGCTGCGGTTTTCTTCACTTCGATCTCATCAGCAACAACCTTGTCCTCTACCTTCTTGGCAGCAGCCTTTGCTTTCGCAGGAGCTTTCTTAACTGCCTTTTCAGCTTTCTGGGCGGCAGTCTTGGTCTTTTTCGCTACAGTCTTTGCGGTCTTTTCGACCTTGGATTCGGCAGCCTTAACGTTTTCTTTGATGTCCACGCCGAATTCCTCCTTCACTTTTGCCGCAATCTTATCGCTAACTTTCATCCGTCCGTTCTCCATATGTCCGATAGCGGATGTATTGATCCCGAGCCTTTTTGCCAGAGCAGATTGGGACAGACCTTCTTTGGTGCGCAGTTCTTTGATATTCATATTCGATGCCTCCAGATTACTTGAATTTGACAGCTGTGCCATAAGCCATAATTTCAGCGGCACTCTGCATAATAGACGATGTAGAATAACGGAAGCAGACAACTGCATCTGCGCCAAGACGCTCCGCCTCTTGAATCATACGATCTGTGGCGATCTGACGCGCCTTATCCATCATCTCATTATATTTTGTTAGTTCTCCGCCAATCAGCGTCTTCAGTCCGGCACCGATATCCTTGAAAGCATTCACTGTCTGAATCGTAGAGCCTTTCACAAGCCCTAACATCTCTGTTTCCTTACCAGAAACATATTCAGTGGTAACGATAAGCATCTCAGTTCGCCTTGTCCTTCAGTGCCTTGCCAGCTTTGAAAGCCGGAGTCTTGGCAGCCTTGATTTTCACAACTTCACCGGTGCGGGGATTGCGGCCTTCACGGGCAGCGCGCTCCTTCACACTAAAGGTGCCAAAGCCAACCAGCTGTACAGAGTCACCCTTGGCAAGAGCGTCTCCAATTTCGCCAAAAACAGCATTTACAGCAGTTTCAGCGTCCTTCTTGGTCAGGCCTTTCGCGGCCACAGCATTGATCAGTTCTCCCTTGTTCATAGGTTTTATCCTTTCTGCCCCACGGGCAATGATTTACAGAATGAAACTGCTGATATTAGAAGCCTTCTGCCCAAGCTTTCAGCTCTGATGCATCTACATTCGCTGGGAACCTCTTGGCGGCAAGAACACTTGTACCGCTAATCTCAGCAACCCGTTTAGGAGCTTCTTCCCCAATATCACTGCTTCCCGATGTTGCAAACAATACTATCTTCTTACCAGTGAAATCATAAGCATCCAGGAAACTATCAATAATGGAAGGCTCGCGATACCACCAGACAGGGTATCCAATGAAAATAATATCTGCTTTTGCTACAGGAGCATCTAAATCAGAAAGCTTGGGGCGACAACTTTTGTTCTGCATCTCAATTGAAGAACGTGATTGTCCATTTCTCCAGTCCAGATCATCCTGTGAATAAGCAAGTGCTGGCCTGATTTCGTATAATTCAGCTTTAATCTCATCTGATAGTTTTTTCGCCACTCCAGCAGTTACTCCACTGGCCGAAAAATAGGCTACAAGTGCTCTCATGTTTAACCTCCTACGCTAATTTCATTTCATCTAAAGTATATATGATAATCTCATCGATTATATCATTATGTGCCGTTTTCACTCTCAATTGCCAAAGTTGATTACTGTTCAGCCATTTATAATATTTCAACAGTATCCTGATTCATAGGTTCGGGCTCTTTTTTACGGAACACTATAGATTGTAGTCGCACTTTAGCAAAAACACAATATGCAATTCAGTCTATTGACGATCAAAATCATAGAATATCAACTTCTCTGTTTACGGTGGTTTATGTGTATCTATTTTTCCGTTTCAATAGTTGTCCCCTAGTATAGGGTCAGCTATAATGGTTCCAGAATACGGAAGCATCACCAACAAGGAGGGAGTTTCATGGCATCGAAGAAAGATGATTTCATGGGCGGTCTCTTTGACTTTAACGGTGACGGAAAAACTGATCTTGGTGAAGAATTCATAGCATATCAGATTTTCGAAGATATGACTAATAATCAGAAATCCTCAGAGCATAAGACAAACTATGTGAGTACTCTACCAACAAATGATTCAGGAATAGACAATGCTATACCAAACCAATATGATGTCAATGCCAAACCTGACACTATTGACATCGGACACAATAAAAAACCGGAGCACAAGAAGAACGCTAGAAAAATGCTTTTAGCATGTGTCGTTTTATCTTTCCTTGTTATAGCAATTATCATAACAGTCAACAAGATCAATGACAGGCCATATCAGGAAGCATTAAAACTGTTTGGTGAAGATAAGTATCAGGAATCACTGGTTGCTCTTCAAAATTTGTGGGTAAATGGCTCAAAAGATGTTATTCCGCTTACGGATGCAATACGGGCTTTTAGAGAATACGATGCTGGAAACGTTGAGGAAGCTTACCGATACCTGAACCAATGGTCAACCGCTTACAAGAGAAACGCAGCACGCTATCTTCCGGCTCAATACAAAGAAAAAATAGATGCCTTTCAGACCCAGGTGAAAAAAGAATACGATGCAATAAAAGAAGAACAACAAAAGGAGCAGGCTTACCAGGCATATCTCCAGAGAAAGCAGTTTGAACAGGAAATGGCGGAAGCAAAAGAAAAACTAAAGGATCAGTTTCCATATATCGGGATGGATGAAAGATTTGTTTCGCTGACCGCGTTGGGAGACTACTCGTATTATTCCATTATCGATAAAAATGATCATCCTTACCATGTTTATATCTTCAAGGATAGCAAGGGCAGAGAAACATATGCAGTAACATGTAAGAATAATGTTGTTACCAGTGTATGGGACAAGCTGAACGACCGCAAGCTGACAGAAAACAATCGCTGGAAAACGAGACCAAAAAGCAACACAGTTTCTCCCGATCCTTACAATGCAAAGGATTATTCGAATGAGGAAGATTTCTATGATGACCATTGGGCTGACTTCTTTGATTATTTTGAAGCAGAAGAGTATTGGCAGGAGCATCAATAAGATTCTGCGTTCTATGAGCTTTTTGGCTCTGGGTGTCCTGTACGCCTTTACAGCAGTTCTCCTTCCGGCGAAGCACTTCTATGCCATTTTCCCAGATTGCCGTCAACGTATCATCAGATATTAATGCTCTTGCTGGTACAAAAGAAAAAAAGTGGCCGTTTGTCATGAGACTGCGACAAATCAAACCACTTCTAATCCGGTCTCATAAAAGAACGAAATGGTTGCTCCATGGGCCATTGAGCATTCTATACAATGCAGATTTAATCAATGTATAATGTTCGGGTTGTATGACAAAGCAATAGTATCTTTGAGATGTTGTAGAAAACTTTAACACCTGACCAAATGCACCACCAAAAGTAGAATTTCTCAAAAGAGCTTGGTGTTGCAAGATGTAAAACGAATCCGGTTTTCTTGCTTTATGCTGATAATAAATTACACTCGAACCTTGCTGGTAATAGTCCTGAATTTCTTCAGGCAAAATGTATTTATTCTCTCTGCTCGTTCCTTGGGCTGAGGGTACAATAAGTCCGTTATCGGGGTCCGTGCAGATGATACCTGCTTGAGCCAATTGTCTTAATGCCTGTCTGTGCCAACCAACTCTCACCATATCTCTTTCATTTCTTTTTTTGCCAGAGAAGTCCAAGACCTCTGAATAGTGGACTGCTGTAAGAATACTTTTGTTTTGCAGTGAATGAACAGTACGCTTTTCGTTATGAACAACTTTTCTTAATTCATGCCACAGTACTTCATCACATTGTCTGAATTCGTCTTTCTCCAGATAACTCACATGGCATCCATCGCTGTTATGCGTCTCATCAGGCACAAGATACCAGTTAATGCCAATAGGAATATTGCATACCTGTAACGCTCTGAGCAGTCCAAGTTTGCTGAAATCGCCTATATCCCCGGAATATCTGTTCTGCATAGATCCACCATCATTCTATTTCATCACTTTTTCTATAAGGCTTGTAGCAGATAATCCATCGTGCCGGGCAATATAATCAATAACTTCTTCACAAGTTAGCCGCCTATTTCGAAACTGATTATGCATTGCCGCATAATCGCCAGTCTCAAAGTTGATTTTTACTGTGCTTTCATGCCAAAGCGTTTTTAACCTGTCATGATAAGCAAATTGCCACTTTGCGACCGGCGAACAGACAATAACTGACTCCAGATAAAACTTGCAGGACATCCCATAGAGAATGCATCTCTTTCGGATACCCTCCTTCAGTCTTTCCTCCTCTGCTTCTCGTCTGAGTTTTGCTTTCATTTTTCGAGTCAAAACAGGAGGTTCATCCGTTCCTGACACTTCATTTTTCTTTTCGTCAAGCATCTTATAATCCATACCTATAAATGGAATAAAGAACACCTTTTTTCTTTATCATTGTTTCTCAATTTCCCCTTGTAGTTTTACAAGATCTGTATAGGCAAAACCTTTCAATCTTTCTTTATCGGTTACTCTACCGGAAGCTCTTTCCACGCTTGAAATAAGGCTGTGAAGTACGGTGTTTGCATAACCATTCAGATCCATGCAAACATATCTTATTTGTGAAATGTATTTTTGGGCTTCAGCTTTATTGTTTGCAGATAATGCACAATTAACTAATTCTTCAATCTTATCAAATTCAGCTTGAGATATTTTAACTTTCATTATTTCTTCCTTCTTTGCATATTATTTAACGAGGGCAATAAAGGCGGAAATAAACTTTTTCATTTTGCAACCTCCTCATTAAAATGAAATCAAACCCAGCAAAAACTGGTCAAGATTTATTATCAGTTATCCCACTCGCAGATATAACCCGTGATATGTTCAAGGTTGTTCTCATGATAATCATTCCAATCAGGACGAATAGCAACAGAGTTCTCTCCTGGGAATGCTTCTAACCAGTAATTATTCGGTTCGCCATTGCCCCAGTTGGCGTAGCCAAGCGCTTCACCAGTTATCCAAGCGAAATTGTCATCATCGATTCTGCGAAGGCCGATCCAGAATTCGCCTTTGTCCTTAATCAGCTTTTCGAGAAAAGTCTGCTCTTCTTGGGATGTGATTGTTGCCAGATGCCCACCGAGAGATTCACACTTCTCCTTCGCCTTATTCCAAGACACCGATTCTTTATATACCTTGTAGGAATGACCATTAAACTGTTCTGCATCGGAAGGTTTATCTGATGACTCTATGTCGTCAACAGGCATAGGTTCGTTAAAACCATCTGGTTCACTCGGTTCGTCCAAATCCATGGGACCATCTGGTTCATCAGGTCCTAACATCTCATCTGGATCATCTGGTACATAGAAAGGTTTCTTCTCGGTTTCAGGTATTATGGGAGTCTCCATTTTGTTGGCGGCATCGTTTATTCTTTCCTGATCAACTGTAATCTCATCCCATTCACAAATAAATCCCCCAATATCAGCAGTATTCTTTTCGTGGATGTCGTTCCAGGTAGGATTCATGGCAACAACGTTCTCATAGGTAAATTCTTTAGTCCAGTAATTGTTTGGTTCGCCTTCGTTCCACACAGTAATAACCAAGGGCTCACCTGTGACCCAGTTCCAGGTATCATCGTTGCCCCTGCGCAGACCAATCCAGAGTGTTTTGCTGGACTTGTTTAACCGTTTCAGAAAGCGCTGTTCATCTGGAGAAGTGATTGTAGCAAGATGACCGCCCATTTCTTCGCACTTTGCTTTAGCTTCTTTCCAGGTAAACTTTCCCTCAATAATCTGATAGGTATGTTCATTATGGACTCCAAGTGAATCAGGCTCTATAACGGTTCCCTCAACTTCAACCGCTTCAACTTTTGTGGTATATTCATCCCACTCGCAGATATATCCATAGATATCGGCTGTGTTGTTTTCATGGTAGTCGTTCCATTCAGGTCTGATAGCGCCGACATTTTCATAGGGATATTCTCTTGTGCCATAGTCATTGGGTTCACCGTTTGCCCAATTAGTATAACTGAATTCTTCTTTGGTTACCCATTTCCAAACATCTGCATTGCCCTTACGCAAACCAATCCATAGAGTTTTGTTATCATAATTCAATAATTCGATGTACTTTTGTTCCTCGGGAGAAGTGATAGTAACCAGGTGACCGCCGGCATCTTCACATTTCTTTTTTGCTTCTGTCCAAGTACATTTATCTCTGATTATCTGGTAAGAATGTCCTTCAAACAAACCAAATTCACCGGGCGTAACAATAGCACCATAACCGCATCCAAGATCCTGCATTTTAAACGCGTCTGGGTGAACAAAAATCTCGAAATTGAGTTTCTTTCCACCTTCCATCTTTAGTGTGACGGTATCAGTACCGGCTTTTAAAGGCGTGACATTGAAATAATCATCGCTATGATTGCTTGAGCCGGATATATCTCTGTCAACATTTGAAATGCTGACATTTCCCTTCTTTACGCCGCCTCTTATTGATATATATCCCCAAAACGAGTACCAATATTCTGCTGACTGGGTAAAAGGTGTAGTGAAAACCAGATGATATTCATCAACTTTAACATTAATGGTGGTTTTCGCATTACTGCCATCTACTGACGACACTGTAATTTTTGCTGAGCCTTTTGACATGCCGGAAATTACACCATCTGAACTTACCATAGCGACCTTTTCGTTTGAAGAAGACCATACGAGATTCTTGTTTGTCGCGTCTTCCGGATCAACTGTGGCTTTCAGCCGCCAGGTAGTTCCAACCGCCATGGAAACAGTCTTGTCAGATAAAGTAATCTTTTTGACAGGATTAACTACTTTCATCACACAAGATGCGCTGATTCCGGGATTATCCACAGCCTTAACTGTGATTATTGTTTCTCCAACCGAAACGCCCTTAACCGCACCATTTTTTGCAACGGTTGCCACATTTTCATCAGAGGAAGACCATTCCAGTTTTAAGTTACCTTTCGGGGTTATGATAGCTTTCAGAGTAATACTTTTCCCGACAGGAACAGAATACTCTTCTGATTCAAAGGATATAGTAGTAGTCTCTTCTGCAATGCATAAAGAACATACTGTTATCAACAAGACTGCTGTCAGTATTAATGCCAGCCGTTTCAGTATCACAATGATTCTTTCAGAGACTTTAAACTTCTTTCCCATGTTCTTCTCCAATCCGGCTTAATGAAATAAAACTCCTAGTTTTTCAGCCCAAACTCTGCTTGTTGATTACCAGCCACATATTTTGCCATCTGCCTATGTGAGTTAACAGTTTAAGAAGATCATTACTCGTTCTCTAGATATCTAACAAGTTTACCTTGCGACAAAGCATACTCTATTTCAGTTCGTGTACTTTCACCAATATACTCGCCGACATTAATCACAAAGATCTCATCGGACATATCTATCTTCCGCTTGTGCATATCGTCCAGCATCTCCTTGGTTCCTGGCTTCCAGACTTCCTCATCCCCAGAGTGCCCGAACAGCCCAACACTGATCACAATGTTTCCATCCAGTGTCAAGCGTTTCTGCGTCTCCATGAAAGCATCCTTAAAGCGTGTACTGCCACAGAGAGTGATCACCTTATACTTTTCAACCATTACATCACCTTATTCAACAGCTGCTGGAAGCTATCCACATGATCATATGTCACCACACCATTTGACAGACGATTGAAAAGCTTTTTAGCACAATCAATCTTCGCTTTTTCAATCGGTCTCAGCTCAAGGCTCTCCATTGTTCCCTTTGTCTCTGCTACAAAATAAACATGTTTTACAGTTCCTTCGTGGAATACAATGGCCCAGTCTGGAGAATAATGGCCTACAGGCGTAGGAATGGCAAACCCGCGAGGAAGTTTCGCATAAATATATACTTCCTGAGCGGCATCCATCTCCTCCGCAAACTTCCGTTCTACGCTCTTCTCTGCATTACCATCAGTATAAACATAATCCTGAATTGCTTTCTGAGCCTTGAACGCCTGATCAACTGTGCGGCCATTTTTCTCAGCGGTGAAAATGCTGCTGTCATATTCGCCCTCAATCTTATCATAGGTAATATGATCGACAATCATGGTAGCTTTCTGTTCATTGATCAGACGAACCACTTTCCCGATAAACTCTTCCGGATTCAGCTTGAACATGTCAAATTTGTTCTGGCTAATTCCTTGCAGTATAGCCGCCGCACTTCTTCGGGTCAACAGTGAACCCGAGGCTATTTTTTCTATCAAATCATATTTGACCTGACTTCCGGCACCGCGCTTTAATGTACTCGTTTTCGTCGTCACATTACCAAACGCTTCATTGTCGCGCATCTGATTACCCGAGATATTATCGCGCTGACTTCCTGTTGTAACCGTATACTGCAAACGAGATACAAACAATTCATTATCAATTGCTGTAACAGCTTTACGGATCAACTCTTCTGAATCAAAATCAACAGTATACGCATACTTATGATTGATCGCCTTCCACAATGTCTGGAATGCCTCTTTATAGAACCTGTCATTCAGTGGGTTGTCCGGTGCCGGTGTCTTCTTATTACCATCGGCAAACATAGCAGCAAGCATCTTATCATCATAAACCGCCTGTACAAGTTTATGAACCCCTTCCGCAACCGGCTGCAAACTATCTGGCATAGCAGCTAATGTATTATTTTCTACAGCATCCCGATATTCCTGAGTTATATGATCTTTATCATCAACATAATCATTTTTAATCAGATACTTATAAATCGCACGTGCCTGCTCTGAAGATATCTTTACCTGTTCTCCCTGTTCAGTAAAAATATTCTTGCCTTCAAAATAATCAATAGATGCGGTACGTGGGCGATCATACAAAACTTCTTTCGTCTGTTTCTGCAGATCATCCACAAAGGATGCATAGCCTTCGCTTGCAATAACAGTCAGCGTATTCAGGACTTGCACCTTTGAACCAACCATATCCGAATCCATACGATCGCCTGATTGATTCACACATAGACGTAGGCCACGGCCAACCTCCTGCCGTTTTTGAGTGGAACTATCACCGCCATGTTTCAGCGTACAAATCTGGAACACATTGGGATTATCCCAGCCTTCTCGCAATGCCGAATGCGAGAAGATGAAGCGCGTCGGTTCATCAAAGCTGAGCAATCTTTCCTTGTTTTTCAAAATCAGATCATAAGCAGATATATCATCACTGAATTCACTGCCCCGTTTCAGCTCTGAATTCACCGCTCTGCCCGTTTTCTTATCAATACTGAAATATCCGCGATGTGTATCATGTGCCGAGATTTTATCAAGATACGCCAAATAGACTGGATCCAATATGTTCCTGTATTCAGCCAATATAGACATGTATTCTTCCTCAAAGACACGCCCGTATTCACCATTGACTTCCAGTCCTTCATCATCATACTGTCTGTACTTCGCCACCTCATCGATAAAGAACAGAGACAACGTTTTGATACCACGATTATAATTTAATGCTTCCTTCTGCATATGAGAGATTATTGTCTCACGAATCTGAACCCGTCTCATATCTGATTCAGACACATCACCAATCACATCGCCTTTATGAATCACAATACCATTGGCAAAAGTCACCTTTGCATTTACAGGATCAATATCCGCAATGGTATAGTTATTCTTGTACTGCTCCATCTCATCAGAAGTACGATAAAGATCATCGCCTACTCCCAATTTGAACAGTTTTCTCTTGATACTGCCCCCGACCTGTCGTGCCTCTATCTCCATCCGAACCATTGGTGGATGGTTGGGAGACAAGATGAATGCCTCCAGATACATATAACCATGTGTACCTTGGAGATTCTTCACTTCAAAGCCTTTAACCTCAATCCGTTTTACCAGCTTTTTGTTATATGCATCCAAAGCATCCAACACATAAACCAGATTGTGCTGTTTTGCGTGTGTCGCAGAATAATTCAAAATGAACAATGGCTTGAACATGGCCAAAGCTTTCTGTGTCACATCGCCACCCATCTTCTGGGGCTCATCCATGATGATGATCGGATTATTGGCAGCGATGACATCAATCGGGCGTCGGCTTCCAAACTCATCCCGTTTTGAATAAATGATTCTAGATTCCTTGCTTCTCCCATCTTCCTTCAGAGAAGCAGCGAAATTCTGGACATTAATGATCATCACATTGATTCCACTGTCTGATGAAAAACTATCGAGCTGATTCAGATTATCACTGGAATAGATAAAGAATCGAGCCTTCTTCCCATACTGCTCCATGAAATGATCCGCAGTTATTTCAAAGGATTTTTTAACACCTTCACGGATCGCAACAGACGGAACCACAACAATAAACTTGCTCCAGCCATAACGCTTGTTTAGCTCGAACATAGTTTTAATATATACATATGTTTTGCCAGTGCCTGTTTCCATCTCCACATCCAGGTTGCAACGTCCATGCGTTTTAATCAGAGAATCAGAGAGCCGGATATTATTCTCCGTCTGAATTGTTTGTATGTTTTTCAGCAAATCATTCTCTGACAGATGGATTCTTTCATTCAGAAAGCCTGTCTCATCGACCACATCATCATCAAAATTGATCTGATCAGACGGCAAAAAGGACAACTGTTTCTCAGAAGGTTGTAGTATCTTCGGCTGCTCACCGATATCACGTCTATATGATGTATCAGACACCTTCGGTTGACCTTCAAATACCCGAACCACACTATTCACTGCATCTGTCTGGAATTGCTGGATTTTAAAACGAAACTTCATTTCAGCCATCTCACAGCACCTTCCTTTCCGTCTGAGGCGAATATGTCCTGAAGATTTGATCAAAATTTGTTACCACACTATCGCTAGCCATACCACTATCCCGGAACACAGCATAATACGGTTTCATTTTTGCAATTTCAGTAACTGTCTCCGCGGTAACACCCTCATCAAAACAGACTACTAAATAGGCAGCATCCACATCAGCCGGTTTAACAATAAACACTTTTTTCCCCGCTATAATCCGTTCCTCAATTGCGCTTGACAAATCCACACCCAAATCCAACATTACCTGGAAAAGCAGATCTTCCGATGTGCGATCTAGTTTAATATTGTCAACAGTTCTACCCAGGAGATCCCTGCTCAATTCATCCGGATTATAATACACGTCTTCCATGTTGCTGGAATCCAACCTCAGAACGCGGAACCCAATATCCAGATCTGGCGCTGTCAAACCAGCTTCTTCTTTAATCTTTTTCCCTGCACGACGGATTCGTTCTTTACCTATTTCACAAATATTTTTGAAACCTTCTTTGTAAGCATCTGAATCCTCACTGCATTTTTCTGGAATTTGCACTAAGATATAATGACACTTAATCCCTTTTTCAAATTGTAGTTGCATAACAGAGTCAGCAGTTGATGCAGACCCCGAGAAAAAGTCCAAAATAATATCTCCATCCTCAATCCTGCATATTTCAGCTAAATACTTCATTAATGAAGAGGGTTTTGCAAAGGGAAAAGGTATTTTGAGTTTGGACAATTCATGTGTAGCATTTTGATTAATGTGATCCTCAATAAAGCTGTTAGGAGTCGCTGTTGATTTATTTATCACATCTTTAAGATATGTTTTTGTATAAGCATTCCAAGTTGTTTCTGCGCCATTAACACCAACAACATTTGATGACCTTCCTTGTTTCAAAACTATCTGATCTCTTTTCTCTAGATAAGACTGATATGACCACCTCCATATTTTATCTTTTCCGCTCTGAGGAGCAACGAACGCACCATCTTTTATTTCATTAGGATAGGTTTCTCCTGGTGGTATGATGAAAGATCCATCTGGGCACTCGATGTAATACCTTTGATTTGTACAGCCTCGCATTGGATCGAGATTTGACATATAGAGACGCACTAACTGATATTTTTCACCCTTACGAGGGCCGTCTTGTTCAATCTGATTATATGATTTTTCATTCATTCCACCGAGAAAAGGAGGACATAGCAATTTGTTTCGTGCATAAGTCAATAAATAATCAAAATTGGGTGCCCAATAATCTCCTTGATTATTTGCTTTCTTTGTTATTCTACCAGCGCATCCAAGGAAGTTGCTTTCCCCATATATTTCACTGCATATTTTTTTAAGATCATCAACCTCGTTATCATCAATACTAATGAATATTACACCATCATCTGTTAGAAGGTTTTTTGCTAGTTTTAACCTGGAATACATCATATTAAGCCAATTCGTATGAAAGCGACCATTTCTTTCTGTATTTTGCTCTAAACGATTTCCTAGATCGTCAAACTGTCCACTGCGACATAAGTATTCTTCTGTATTCTCAGCAAAGTCATCTTCATACACAAAATCATTCCCTGTATTATACGGGGGATCTATGTATATCATCTTGACCTTTCCTAGATATGTTTCCTGTAACAGCTTTAATACATCTAGATTGTCACCCTCGATATACAGGTTCTGACTGTCCCAACCGCCAGGTGTACCATCTTTCCCAACGCTCTCTTCTCTTACCGGCCTAAGCGTTGCTGCAATTGGTGCATTTGCTGTCAAAACAGCCTTTTTCTTATCTGGCCAGGTAAACTGATACCGTTCTTCCCGGCCTTCTACGACACGAGTAGAAATCTCTTGCATCAGAACATCTTTATCAATTGCTCGAACAACCTCACCGGTTGCCGGATCAATCGATTCAGTAATAGCATTCGGAAATAAAGCTGCTAGTTTTTTGAAGTTAATATCCGCTTGATTCGTAGTATGCATTTTCATCATATCCATCATAATACCTTCCTTTCTGTCTGCGGAGAATATGTCCTAAAAATCTGATCGAAATTAGTTGCCACACTATCGCTAGCCATACCACTATCCCGGAACACTGCATAATATGGCTGCATCTTTGCAATTGCTGTCACCGTCTCACTTGTGACGCCCTTGTCAAAGCAAGCAATCAAATATTCTCTATCAACACCTTCTGGTTTGACCATAAACACAGTTTTTCCATCAATAACCTGTTCTACAATAGAACTTGACAGATCTACTCCCAGATCCAGCATTACCTGGAACAACAGATCTTCAGGAGTACGATCAATCTTTATATTGTCCACTGTTCTTCCCAACAGATCCCTACTCAACTCATCCGGACAATAATATACATCTTGCATATTGCTTGAATCCAAATGCAACACACGGAAGCCGATATCAATAATTGGTTCAATCAGACCATTCTCTTTTTTCAACTCCTGCCCAGCTCGACGAATGCGTTCTTTTCCTATCTCGCACAAATCTCTAAATCCAGCCTTATAAATGGTAGTACCTTCTTTTATAGCCTGATTAATCTGCACCAAGATAAAACGCCTACAACTATTGGTTTTTATGTTTGATTGCATTACAGCATGAGCAGTTGTTGCGGATCCTGAAAAGAAGTCAAGAATAATATCATCCTTTGTCGTTATCCATTCAATTATTCTTGTCATAATATCCAAGCTTTTTTCCGTATCAAATATTGTATATGAACCCGTCATCATTATGTCCATCCAATTATCGCTAAGCAACTTTCCTGTTTGCGGCGGGACATAATACTGTATTTTGCCCTCATATTCTCTAAGAAAATCAGGCTTGTTTCCTGTTGTCATATACATGAAAGAAAAGTAATCATCTATATCATTATATTCATTTTGATTCAAATAATCCTTGTAGTTTTGTATTGCTCTATCGGCTCTCCCTTTTTCCCATCTCCATTGACCTGTTTCTGGTGTTTTTCCAAAAAGCTGATATCTCATAGTTGGTCGATCAGTTCCACGCCAAAAAGTATCCCATTTCCCTTGCTTTGTTTCCGCAAACTCATTTGATAATTTTGGCAATCTACTATCAGTACGCTTTGCATAGAATAATAAATATTCATGTCCTTGTGACAACGATGAAACGGTTTCGAATTGTGCTTGTACATTCTTTATGCCACGTCGAACAGCGATGATATTCCTTTGGTTTTCTTCACCAAATACTTCGTTGCATATTTTTATCATGTTATCAACTTCATTTTCATCGATACTAATGAAAATAAAGCCATCATCTGACAGTAGATTTTTTGCGATCTTTATTCTTGGATATATCATATTTAACCAGTCTGTATGGAATCGTCCGTTGCTCTCCTTGTTTTGAACCAATCGATTACCCGCTTTATCATATTGACCACTATGAGATGAATAATCAGTCATTCTTTCGGAGAAATCATCTTCATATACAAAATCATTTCCTGTATTATATGGTGGATCTATATAGATTAGCTTTATTTTTCCCAGATATGCTTCCTGTAGCAATTTCAAGACATCCAAGTTATCGCCTTCAATATAGAGATTATGACTATCCCACCCCCCTGGCGTTCCGTCCTTCCCAACGCTCTCTTCTTGGACTGGCCTTAACGTCGCCGCAATTGGTGCATTTGCTGCCAGTACTGCCTTCCTCTTATCCGGCCAGGTGAATTGATACCGTTCCTCCCGACCTTCTATTACATTTGCAGAAATCTCCTGCATTAGAATGTCTTTATCAATAGAACGTTCCACTATTGCTTTGCCATTTTCATCATAACCAGTAATAGACTCAGTAACGGCATTGGGGAACAATTCCGATAGTTTACGGAAGTTTTCATCGGCTTGATTTGGCGTGTGCATTTTCATCTTTTCCACGGGCGTATCCTCCTAACACTCTTTTTTAGGACGTCTGATTCCTAGGCAATAAAATGATAAATTGGGTATTGCATTAACTCATCTTGGGTGGCTCTTGGGAAAGAATCAAAATGTTTTTTCGCAATCTCTTTCTTTCCGAGTAATGCATTAGCTGCAAACAATACATCTTTTCTTTCGGGTGAAGATGCGATCATTCCATAAAGTACTCCTCGCTCCTCGTCTGATAAAGTTCGCTGCCTTATGAGTATTTGGAGACGGTTCAATGTCGCAATTCTTACATCCCAGACATCATCGGGTATAGTCATCAACCATTCTGCAATTTCCAAAGCGGTATTGAGTAAGATACTTCTCTTCTTTCCTTCCAGCTTGTCTGCTGCCATTATCATACGGAGCATTATGTCATTCGCAACGGCGTAAGTATGTTCATTCACAGGGAAGTTTTTTATTGTAGGAAGAATTCTTTCATACTTAATATTTGAAAGCGCCACATAATCATCTGGTTTAAATATAGCACATATCGGGACCGGAAATACTTCACTATGATCGGGCGGAGAAAAAACTACATCTTGGCAATCTTGAATATGGCACAGATTATATACTCCATCTTCTCCATCAACCCGTGTTAATCCGACTCCAAATTTAAGCGAGCCAACACTCATTGCCATAGCAAAAGCCATATCGTTTTGTAAACCGTAAACTGGCTTCCCTTCAAGCGTAGCCTGTGCAAGACGTTCCATGTTTCTCCAGTCTTCATTAGAGAATGCTGAATAATCAACATCGTCTTGGCAACCTTGTATATCCATCATTTTCACATAGCGCTGGAGTAATTCATAATCTTTTATAAATGCTTCAAGACTTATGTTACAAGACTCAAAATCATCCTGGGTAAAGTCAAGAAGCATATCATTGATTTTGAATTGTTTTGACCTGATAAAGGAAATCATGAATGGTGCATCATCAACAAATTTACGAATCATATGTGAAGCTTTAAAGTTGACTTTACAGCCTGGAGTATCATTCCTTATTGTCATTGTAAATCCATGACCAATATGTACAACACTCTCCTCAAGGCTTTCGACAACTTTATATTGTGTATAGAAAACAATCCCTTCGGAAGAAACCGTATTCGGTACAACAGTCGAAACAACTTTATGTACCATCTCTCCTTCAAATTTGACAGGTTGAGGGATTGCTGCACCTTTAATGCGAACATATAAAGGTGTGTCAAGCTTTAGGAAACCGTGGATACTCTTATATTCTTCACCATAACCAGATACAAAGAACTGAATTTCATCAATTAACCCCTTTTCTTCCAATTCTTTGATTGTGGGAAGCTCAATACCCGCAAAACTGGTTTGACGTTTACAATTATGGAAACAATTAAGAATCAAGGAGGCAAAGTCATCCGGATTGGACGGCAATGCTTTCAAATGTAAAGTTACACTCTGTTGTATTACTGGACATTCGGAGATAAGAGCTGAAATACGGATGGGTGTCAATTCTGCGTAGTAGATTTTGTAATTAAAATCTGTGTGCTCTGCATTTGGAGAAAGATACACTACAAACAGAATTGCACCAGCATCGTTCAGATAATTCCGAAGATGTGCAATTTCAATGCTATAAGAGATTTCATTTTTGCTAAAGTCATTTGTTTCATGACCTTTAACTTGTGCTGGTAATCGACCGGTCAAGTTGTCTTTTGTTTTCTTTTCGTTGCTATAAATGTACACAAAACCATCCCAAGATGGAGTCTTATCATTACTATCCAAATATGATGACAAATACTTTGTAAGATTGATTCGCGTCTGAACTTTGCTAATTGCTTCTCTTTCAATCTGAAGGCTGTCCACTTCTGCTTACCTCCTTCAGCTGTGCTTTTAGATCTGAGAGTTCTTGTAAAATCATCACTTTTCTTCTTGGCTGCTTTTCATTCCACGCTTTCTTCTCCAATGATGCAATCTGTTTTAGCAGTTTTTCTCGCTGCACGCTTCGCTCATATGATATATGGAGCGTTTCAGCGTTATCACTTCCCAACATATCTCCGGCAATCTGTCTGACCAGATTCTCGTACACAGCATCCATATCTAGGCCATCTAGCTTCAAAAATTGTTCTTCCGGCTTTATCCAATCCGTATGATAATACCGGTTGACCTTAAACGATGATGCACCTGACTCAGCTTCCTCTTTATACCCAATCCACGCCTGCACTTTGCCATTAAATTCCAGGATAAAGAGAATGTGATACGGGATATCTCGATCTATTTGTTTCAAGACACTTTCGTCCAATGCATCACTGTTAAGGCGAATGCAAAAAACCTGTATCTCATCTACATAGCTTCCTGCAGCTAAATTAATTGTTGCTGGGGCTATTTTATTCTTCCAGATGATAGAATGAATCTGTTCGACAAAGCATTTACGCAACGCAGGACTGATTTGCAGATTCTCATAAAATTTTTGTTTTGGAATCCGCTTATTCAGTTCCGTTGATTTCGGAAGCTCCAGCATCCTTACCTCCTGTTTTTCTTACTCCTGTCTTGGACCTTTTCTGTAATTAATGGTTCTTTTCTGGTTGTTATATCGTATCTTCTTCAAACCAGAAGTCTTCTTCCATTGTTGGCAAATCAGTATCAAAGAGAGCTACTCCATCATCATATATCTGCTCTATTCTCTTACTCCTCGAAATAATACTTCCGATGATTGAATCAGAGTTTGTATATTCATCAGACATGTGGTAGAAATAGGACCATTGAGCGCGATCCTGGCGAAACAACGCATGCCATTCCAACATAATGCTGGATATGCTTTCACTATTAAATAGAATGCTGCATGTCTGCTTTTCAAGGTCTCTTGAAGTACCAAAGTGTACCGTTTCCATCATGTAATAGTCCTCGGGTGGATCGTATCCCTTACGGTTATCATCGCTTATCCAGCCACTACCTTGAATCTTATCAGCTACGTTTTTGCTTTGATTATGAGAATTGCTATGTGACACCGATGCAAAAAGGCAATACTCATCTTTGTAAGTGATAATCAGCAGCAACGGATACGTATATGCTTCAAATACCGCTTTTGCAAATTCATTTATGGGATACCAACCATCAGATCGAGTCTTTATTTCTATTTCCATAACATGGATTTCGTTTTCAGACTGATCCTTCTCCGTAATCCTCGGCAGATCTCCTCTGGTGCTTCTTAACACATACGACAATGTAGCGTTTTCAAAATACAGCGAAAACCGATATTGTGCACTGGGTTTAATCCGACCATTTTTCAGAAAGGCATCCTTGGGAATGGAACGGTCAAGCTTACATGCATCCGGTAGATGCTGATACAAAACAATCGACGATTTCATCTTTATTTCACCACCAAGAAGCAAATCAGTTCAAAATCATCCAACCCACTGATGGTGTTTAATCCTATTGTTGTCCCGCCTGGCTTGAACAGGCTGTCCAAGTCGCTTTCTTCTTTTGTGTCAATAATTGAATCGATTGCCTCCGAAAGCAATTGAGACATTCTATTCATCTTTCTTCCGTCTTCAGTTTCGTCGTTGAATAATTGATAAACTTCCTTGATTGGCTTGCTTTTTCCACGGCAAAGGAGCCGCATATCATCCAACAGTTTCTTTGGATTCAAATAATCGCAGATTACTTCACCGCTATCCGAGATGTAGACCATATAGAATGGGTGGATACGGTTTAGGTTGTCAATATTAACTCCTTCATTGCGGTTCTTTAATACAAAGATTACTCCTCGCGGAAGATCATCGGTCGCAGGGACGACGGCATGCATACCGAAAGGCTTTTGGTCGAGATCGCCGTGATTCTTGATGTAATCCAATAAGTCTAACCTGAACTCATTGAGACCCAGATCCATGATAGAAATGCCAGTAGACATTTCCTCAATATCTACGACTTCTTCCTGCAATTTCTGAAGCTGTTGCTTGCGATATTCCAGATCTCCTTTTTCTTCCGCATTAATGAGATCATCATCACCGGTGGACGTCATTACTGAGATCTTCATTCGGGTTTCAACCCTTGATTTCAAATTAATGTAGTCATCCAGGGTCATGTCCGGCCAGAAGTTGACAAGTTGAATAACGGCGTTTTTACTGCCGATACGATCAATTCGACCAAACCGCTGAATGATGCGTACTGGATTCCAATGGATATCATAATTCACAAGGTAATCACAGTCCTGTAGGTTTTGCCCTTCAGAAATACAGTCGGTACCAATTAAGATATCAATCTCGTTCCGGCTTCCAGGCATCAATACATCACGGTTTTTAGAAATCGGCGAGAAACATGTCAGGATATTATTCAGGGTGCCCTTCAAACCCTTGATAGTGCTCTTTCCTTCAACAGCGCCGGATATCATTGCTGTATTCAGTCCATGCTTTTCTTTGGCATAGCGGCTGACATTCTCATATAGATAGTCAGCCGTATCAGCAAAGGCAGAAAAGATCAGTAGCTTTTTGTTGCCCGCATTTATTGGGTTTTCGATCTTTTCAGTTATCATCTTGAGCAGGGTCTGAAGTTTTGTATCATGCTCAGGAGTAATATCAGCCACCATGGATATGAGTAAGGCCAATGTATCGGCATCGCGCTGAAGAACATTTCTCCATGACTTATAGTCCATATCGTTCAGGTCAATTTTTGACTTGTTACCCACGGTGAAGAAATCTGTATTTTGATCTTCCAGATCATAATCGGAAGTGTCTGTGTTCAGCTCAATTGCATCTAGGATCCCCATGCCATTTTGCTCGAACTGATCAATGGTCTTTAGTGTTCCAAGGATCAAATCACGAATACGGCTTAAAGTCAATTTGAAAGAGTAAACAGAGCTTTCCAGGCGCTTTAAGAGATTCACGCTCATCAACCGCTGAATACCTCTTTCACGCCCTTCCCGGGAAAGGTTTTTATTCTTTGTCAGATCAACATATTTGTCGATTTTGCTCGGGAAGATAAATGCAGAAGGCGTGTAGATCTCCAATGTCAGAGACATCAGTTCTTCAAAGATTTCGTTATAGTTGATTGCGTTTGGAAGATCGGTAAGATTAGGACGAAGCGAGATGGGCTTGAGCCTATCTGGAAACTTGCCAATTTCTTCTGTATTGTAATAGCGTTCAATATGTTTCCTGGATCTCGCGATTGTTACGCTGTCCAGAAGCTCGAAGAAATCGAAGTCCAAACGATGCAGGAGGTTATCAGTTGTCCTTTCGGCTGCTTCCAGTTTGCTCCAGGCATTAAATGCGGTTTGTGCCTGCCTGAAGATCTCATCAATGGATTTTGTTGTATCCAGCTGCTTATCTATCAGATCAGTATCCCCTTCATAGGCTAGGGCAAGCTGATTGCGCAAATCATAAAACCGATTATTTACAGGTGTCGCAGAGAGCATCAATACTTTCGTTTTTACGCCAGCTTTGATAACTTTCCGCATCAGGATCTCGTACCGGTTTTCACCTTCTCCTTTATGTGTACCAGCACCGCCTGCTCCATTGCGGAAATTATGTGATTCATCAATAACTATCAGATCATAATTACCCCAGTTAAGGCGATCAAGATCCAAGCCATTGGATTGACCTTGTGTGCGTGAAAGATCCGTATGAAAAAGGACATCGTAATTAAGCCGATCTGAGGCGATTGGATTGTTCACATAGTTGTCTTTATACGTGTTCCAGTTCTCGGATAGTTTTTTTGGGCACAGAACAAGCACTGATTTATTTCTGTTTTCATAGTACTTAATGACCGCCAAAGCTGTGAAGGTTTTACCAAGGCCTACGCTGTCTGCAAGAATGCATCCATTATATCGTTCTAGCTTATTGATAATTGCCAGGACAGCATCCCGCTGGAAATCATACAGTAAAGACCATATCTTGCTTTGTTTAAATCCTGTGGCTTCGTTTGGCAGTACGTCCTCGGATATATCATCTAAGAATTCACTGAAAACATTGTATAAGGTGATGAAATAGATTAACTCTGGGGCATTCTCATTAAATGCAGTGGTTATATTCTCGATGATGGTATCTGTGACATCCTGCAATTTGTCTCGGTCGTTCCATACGGTGTTAAAAAGCTGCAAGTAAGTGCTTGCTACAGGAGCATCATCGATCCGATTGACCATGTTGTAGACATTGTTTCCTCGTTCACATCCCAGATCAGCTGTGGTAAACCCAGTTATGGGCATATATACAACTTGTTCTTCTGCTCCCGATACGGTCATGAACGACCCCATATTATCTCCGGAAACATTTGATTTAAACCTGGCCTTTTTTCGAATCCACTCGGCACATTCTTTAGCGATTGCCCGTTGTGTCATTTCGTTGCGAAGCTTCACTTCGAATTCTGTTCCATAGAGACTTTGTTCGCGTGTTCTTCTGGGAATATAAAACTCTCTGCGTTGCTTTGATTCTCTTTCAACAACAAACGTCGGCGATGTGAAGATAAATCGGAATTCATCAACGCTTTCTAGCTGCTTTTTCAGTTCCCTGTATGCGTACATAGAGAAAAAAGCCGCAGCAATAGAAACTTTATCCCCGCGTTTTACTGTTCTGGCAATGTCATCGCGAAGAATCGTTGTGACATTATCAATAACTTTAATCATCTTCTGTTCCCTCGTCAGTTGTTATAAATGGAGACTCCTCGTCGTTTACTATGTAATTTTGATTCCATTGGAGAGTCCAGGCTCTCTTTTTCTTGTTATTTTCTCGAAACTCATCTTCCGATACGAACACATTGGGAATCGAGAGCCGAATTTCAGTATACTCAGCTACGCTTGATATTTCGACTTCATTGCATCTTGACAAATGTTTCATTAATGAAGAAACATCATCGATCTGCCCAAGGAGGAGATGCTTCAACTTAATGATCAGCTGAGCTGCTTTAACATCTTCACCAAAGAAATGTCCATCAATTGAAAGATTATATTTATCTTTGCGTTCGAAAAAGTATTTTAAGAACATCACATACTTGTGCATTTGGAAAGGAATTACAAGCAAGTTTTCTTCTTGATAAGCACGTTGGATGGAATTCCAAATATCCGGATAGTTTTCTTTAAGCCATTTTTTATCAAAATAGGCCTTTTGTATCCGTTTGCGATATTTTGCAAGGCTGGCAACAGCCCATTCCAGTGGAAAGCTGCTATTCGAATCATCATAATGACGCTCAACAATACCGTTTAGCAAATGGAGAATAGTCCCGTCGTTTATGTCTTTATTTGTGCTTCTAAGTTCATCTATTCCGGACACAAACTCTTCTATCTCAAGCCATTTAACGAGCTCTTGATTTTCCATGAACGTTTTTCCAAAGATGTAGCTTCGTCCTTTTCCATCAAAGATCACTTGTGCTCCCTCCTTTCCTTTGAAGTCAAACTTACGCAAAGCTGGCAAAATCAATATCTTGCCAGCTCGATATTCAACATTTTCTGCTCAGTGTTTACTTTCTGAAGCTTTTCTTGTAATGAAGACTCGTTCTTATATCTTTCTGTTATCGCGGGATCATCTGGAATCAGGAATCCATTTGTAATACAACCGGGCAAAGCAAATTGTCTTTCTTTTCCAGCAGCTGAGAAGGTTAAATATTCTCCGTCCTGTTTGCTGATGGTCACTTCTCCGTAAAGCTTTGTTTTTATTGTTTTTCCTTCAAAGCGGTACTGTGGAAGCTCTGCGATTTCCTTTTCAAGAGCGTCCATCTCATCCTGAAGCTTTTCTAATCGGTCTTGAAGCTCCGAAGCTCTTTTTTCACGTTCTGCCTGGGACGAGTCTCCAGATTTTCCTGTTTTACGAGGCGCAGGCTCATAAAGCCCATCTCTCATAAACTTATAAACGCCAAAGCAATAGATCAGATCAGTTACCAGAATGTGATGACTTTCATCCTTCCAGTTTACTTTTCGTTCTGAATCCTTAGCCAGCAATTCAGGGCATGCTTCAACTTCTGCCAGCAATTCATCGCACATCTGATAGTAAAATTTCAGTTTAAAGTTCGCACCATATCCAATATCAGTATCAAAGTCCATATACCTGGCAAAATAATGAGCAGGAGTGGACTTAAACAAATAATTCCGAGACGGAATGATTAGAGCTAAATATGTGATAGCAACCCGCACATCATGGGTGTATTTCCATTTCCCCGGAAAATGCTTTTCAAGCAGACCGTTTATATCATCAACAAAACGAAGAATATTATTCTGCTTTTCATCCAGATCTTCTGTCTCAGTTAGGAGACTCTCCAATGCTTTACGAACTGCTTCTGGCTCCTCTTTTGCAAGCAACGCCAATCCATTTCCGGGAGATACTATCCGGTTGTTGATCAGATTAAAAGTCTTTGAAAAGGAACGTCTAATCATTCCCGAAAGATCTGGCGCAGCCAAATCCCATTCTTTTTGAACCTGTTCAACAGCCTCCCACTTGTAGCTTTCATATCCATCCTGGTTGGGATTTTGAAAGTATCCAAAGTGATCAATATAGTTCCGGAAAAGAAGATCAATGTTTTGCTTGTTCATCATGTTCTCCTTTTACTTTGCCAGGTCATTGTCACGAAGATAGTTGATAAAGGCATCCAGAATTATTTTTTGCCGGTTCAGAATGTCTTTTTCAGTAAAATCAGCATTTGTTTCCGCAAGTTCACGGAGTTCGACTACTTTTGTTCCTTCTTTTACCTGACCGCGCTTGTTAATGTACCCCTTATAGTAATTTGCTTTGTCGGCAAACCGATAATCAGAGGCACGAATGTTTACCCGCTTTTCCAGAAGCGCTTTATTTCCCAGCTTCTCAACGTAGCGTGGATTTGAAAGCGGGTTAGTGGTCTCTTTTTCGTTGCGGTTTCTTGCATAAATGTGTTCAATCTCAAGAACGGTTTCCATTGGGAAAAGTGGCTGCTCCGGCATGGTGTAAGCCCACCATGTCAGCATAGCCTTCGTAATAGGACGCATATTATAAAAATCGAAAAGTTCAAAGCGATTTCGGACAGCATCTAAATCAAACTTGTTTTCTTTGAACTCAACAGGGATGTTGTTCACAATATTAATCATTTCGGCGTATATCGGTGTACGGAGCATGTTAACACCAGGATTGGTTACAGCGTATGTCCAAACGAAAGCGATTGTCTTATCTAGGAACTTCAGGAAGGCTTCATCCTCAAGCATTCCATCCGCATCCTTATTCTGCATGTAATATACTGAGACAAAATAAGTCCACATGCCGTTAGGAGCATAGTTCAGGACATAGAGCTTCCGGAGAATCTCATAGGAAAAACGTTCATTATTCTGGTTTGAGACATCATTCCAAAAGTTTGCCAAACCAATCAAATTGTCGAAAACGCCATCGGTTTTTAACAGCTTATATGAATCTTTCTCATAAAATCGGCGCAAAGCTTCTGTTGTTGATGAGCTTATTCCTTGTTTAGCCCTCTCATAATACATGTATCTGGTAAACAGTTCGTCCATAGGCGTTCCACGGAGAGGATGAAAAATCTTCTCAGCCAGGGCTTCAAGATCCTTCCATTTTTCAATGAACAGATCCTTCTCACCCTTGGCAGAATATATTTTATAAAACTGCGCTTTGAAAATATCAGAGTCCGAAAGAGGGAGTCCACGATCGTTGAGCGTGGAGAAAATACGTAGCGCGGTATCCTGTGTTTCTGCTTCAATTGGCAACAGGATACAGTTGTTCATAATCCGTGCCGGGAGATATGCGGCATAGGACGGCCATTCACTGCAGAATTTTTCAATCTTTTCCACAAAGAATCTGAATACGCTGGCATATTTGCTTTTGTATTCTTTTTTCACTTCTCCTGTGCGTAGGATTGTCATAAACTCTTCTTTATCATCGTCTGTAGAGACCTGAGAATCAATCTTCAATTGATCCATTTTCAGGTTTCCGAATTCATCTGTTTTCCAGATACATTTTGAAATGGAATTCCTAATACCCTGTGAATTGTCATCTTTCATATTCAGGAATTTGGTATAAAACGCACGGAGCATAAGCATCAGCGTTGTTAATCTCTGCTGACCGTCGATGATTTCAAGCTTTCTTTCATTTTTATATGTGACGATAGGCCCCAGAAAATACTCGTCATCTGGGTTGAACTTGTCACAGGAATCATCAGGGAAAGAAAACGCAAAAATATCATCCCATAAAGTCTGACATTCTGTTTCGCCCCAGGCATAAGGCCGTTGATAATCCGGAATCAGGAAATCAGATTTCTTATCCGAAAAAAGCTGGTAGATCGTTTGCTGGTCGATGTTAAGCTTAGACATTGTGCCATCGTCCTTCCGCGTTTTAGTTGTCCGTGAATTCAATCCCGGTCATTTTTTTCTTGGCTTTTTATCCCTGCTGTAAAGAATCGTCGCGTTATTTGGCCCTCTCTTTCTTGTCAAATAACAGCTTGTTCATATTCCTGCGTCTTCGATATCGGGGCCAACATAGTTCCTGATTCTTTCTTTCAAGGAATCTGAGGCCTCAGGATTAATAAACCACAATGAATATGCCATGCTTTGTGCATCTGTATAATAAACAAGCCGAGTTTTTTCTTTACTCCACAGGAAGGCACGAAGATTATCACCCTCCTGCAGTTGTGGCTCTCCATATTTTTCTGTTAGCTTGTTCAGCAAATCATCACCGTTCTGATTTGTATCAAAATCAATTGTTGCAGCATAGGTGTGTGAATCCTGCTCATTCGCATGTCCGGACTCATCAACACCGTAATAACAATAAAGGTTAAATTCTCGGCATATCAGTCCGCCATATTTTTTTACTGGCGTTGTGATGCATTGTCCTGCCAAACCCTTTGATTCATATCTATATGTAGTTTCTGCTCTGGGGGCAAATGCGTTTAAGATTTCCTCATCACCCAGATAAATGCTTGCATAATCCAGCGGAGAGTCTGCGAAGAACTGATAGTGAAACTCATCCACAAAACCAAGGTTCAGAAGTGCTGTACAATAATCAACGTATGAACCACCCCAAGGAATATCCAGCACCATAATCCCGGAAGCATCATCGTGGCTGATGTCTGCTGTATTGCTTTCATCCATCATGGCGGCTTCGAAAGGAACCTCATCTGATTTTTCTTCTGCCGGATTATTACTGTATTCTTCTGGCAACGATGATAAGCTTGTGATTTCCATTCCCATGCCATCAATGAACATAACAAACACTTTGCATCCGTCTCTGTTTACAGCTTCAGCGTGGATGTTGCTCCGATCCGTAATATCAAAGTCAAATTGTATCATCTGAGCTATATATGTATTGAGATCCGTAGCTTTCGCATTTGTTATAAAGGCATAAAACCCAGCCCTACTGTTTGAAAATGTATCATTACTGATCTGTGGCTCTTCTCCAGAATTAAGGATGGGTTTAGGCAACAACATACCAATCCCGTAGTCATACCACCCTTGAGTGTGCTCTTCAGATGGTTGCTCTGGTTTCGGCTTTTCACCTGTATCGGCTGCTCCCGCAATAGGAGCCATGCAGGAAACCTCAAGGCCAAGACTGTCATCATACATAATGAAGACTTTATATCCTTCAGGATTCGATGCTTCAGCATGAATATTGCTTCTGTCATTTATTGTATAACCAAATCGCTTTATTGATCTGATATAGGTTTCAAGATCAACAACCTTAGCATTTAGCACAACAGCATAGAAGGCATCCCTGTTGTTCATCATGTCTTCTTTAATCTGCAGTTCCTCGCCAGATTTCAATTGGGGCCTTGGTAGAAACATGCCAACACCATAATCATACCAAGCCTCATTATTTCCATTTTTTCCAGCACTTGCTTCAGTGGGAGTAACAGTTTCAGAGGCGTCTCCATTTGTCTCATTTTCGGATTCCGGATATGAATAAGTCAGATTGTTTTGCTTGCAGAACTCTTCAGCATAACTTCCCTTAACGACAATGATGTTATTTATACGGCTGGCTGAGAATGCCTTTTTGTCAATCTTTTTTACACTGGCAGGAATGGTCAAAGTAGTAAGTGCCATACAGTTATTAAAAGCGCCTTCACCGATGGATATGATTGTTTCAGGCAGTGTCAGATTAGAAAGGGATCTCCAGTACGAGAAGGCATAATCATAGATTCCCGTAACAGTATGACCGTCAATTTTATCTGGAACAGAGAAAGATGTTAATGACATCCTTTTCTTATCAAAGGAGTCTTTTTCATGGTAGCCGGCAAAAGAAACCGTTTTATCTTTGTTGATTATATATTCGTAAATGCCGCTCACCTCAACACGAGGCTTGGAACCAGCCCCGGCAGCATAAGAAATGCCTGAAAAAAGTAAAGCAACTGTTAAAACAAGACAGATTATCTTTCTCATCGTACATAAACCTCCGGATCTCTATCATAGAATCATTCCCAAAACCGGTTTGTAAAAGCTGTCAGATAATCAATGCGTTCTTCTTGATTCATCTGACTACACGGTCTGTGAAATCTTCAAAATCCTTTTTCATGGCTTCATATGTCTCCATGATAAACCACCCCTTGTGTTTGAAATCACATCTGTTCCTGCTGTTCCATCAGCAGGTCATAAAAGTCATCAATACCGATCAGCGTAAGGCTACTTTCGCCTTGTTCCGAGCTGTCAGCATTTGGCTCATCATTCAGGTGCCTGGAATTAGGCTCACAATCCATATGTCAGCCTCCTGCTCACAACTCTGAGCACACATAACAACGATCACAGCATAATATCCTATATTATAAGGGAAAATGCCTGTTTTGTCATCTTTTTGAACTGTTTTTACAAAGCTTCCAGCTTGATTGTCAGCTTTTTTCATCAACCCCAAAAACATCACCAAAACCCCCTTGCGCTCTCCGAAGGGGTTTTGTATAATCAAGCCACATCGCGAACGGCTGTTCACGATAGAAAGAAGGTGAGGCCATGAGGCACAAGAACCCGGAGTACATGAAGGAAATCATTGACTTTGTTGATCGTTTTTACGAGAAACACCGTTGCTTTCCCTCATGCGGACAGATCGCAGCGAACACCTCCCTGCAGCGCACTGCCGTTTACAACTACCTGGTAGCCATGAACGATTCCGGGATGATTGAGTATGACGGGCAGCACATCCTGACGCCATATATCAAGAGCCAGCACACAGATACCCGCCCGATCGGCATTGTTGGTTCCATCGCCTGTGGCTTACCTGTTGATTCTGAAGCCCAACTGGAGGGATACATGAATCTTCCAATCAGTCTGGTTGGCAACGATGAGATGTACATTCTTTATGCTTTTGGCCAATCAATGATTGGCGCAGGGATCGACGGCGGCGATATGGTGCTGGTCAAAAGGCAGGAGACTGCTCGCGACGGCGACATCATCGTTGCTTATGTGGATGGCCTGGGTAATACTCTCAAGAGGCTCAAGCATGAAGGTAATCAGATCATCCTTCACCCGGAAAACCCGGATGAACAAGACATTTATGTGGATGATGTTAGAGTCCAGGGGGTTGCTGTGATGGTGA
>JAFXRG010000063.1 GCA_017526525.1 Clostridia bacterium
CTGATTGACGCACGCCTTCAGACCGGCATGACCCAGAAAGAGCTTTCCGAAAAAACCGGGATTGCCCAGGGCGATATCAGCAAGCTGGAACGCGGCAATTCCAACCCCTCCATCCGTACGCTTCAGCGCCTTGCCGCCGGCATGGGAATGAGCATTCAGCTGATGTTTATTCCTAATGGAAATATGTAAAGAATCCTTGTTGTTCAATGGCCGTGGCTTTTGCCACGGTTTTTTCTTCGCGGATTATTCTCCGTTGTAACCGTTTACAACGCGAAAAGTTGTAAATCGGCAAAACTGCGTAACAATTTCCCAAAACTGAAAACCGGAGAGCATTGTAGATCAATACTCTCCGGAGTCGAAATTGAGGAACTGTCCAAATCTTTGATTTGGGTAACAGCTCCCATACAGAGGAGGCGGGATTCCCTTTCGGGCCGCAACCGATATAGGCGCGACTGCCCACCGGGCAGATCGCTTCTTATCGGTTGAGAAAGGATTCGATGAAATTTCCGCCACCGGCGGTCATCGAATCCTTTCCCCACGGCCTTTTGGTCCGGAAGCAAAGATTTTGTCTGTTTTTCCGGCTCTTTCCGGTATTTTTTCGAAAGCTGTCGGTTTTTTCCGCTTTTTGCCGGCTTTTTCCGCCTGTTTCTGGAAATTTTCAAACAGTTTTAAACTGGACATTCAGTTTTTTCACTTTTATAGGTTCAATCTCTGGCTGCAACCGATTGGGTTGCAGCATTGTTACCAATATCGATCTCTGCATTCTTCCAATTCCAGAAGAGCCTCCAGATACTTTTCCTGCAGTTCCGCCTTGCTCAAGCTCTTTATATACTTTTTGAGTTCTTCAATATGCGTTTTCTGAGCTTCCTCTTTTTCCTTTTCCCATTCGTCAACCTGTTTCAGAAAATCAATTGCTGCCTGTGGCCTGATTGTAAAGTACATGGCAATCATATGCTTGCAGACTACTCTGCGCCCTTGCGCAAAAGGGCAACTGCAAGTCGATCTACGCGGATGTTCTATGTCCAGATGCACTTGATAAACAGATTGGCCCTTTACCGTTCCATCGTATTGTTCATAACCTGTTTCTTCCCAGCTGAGGACTTTCTTTTCTTCGTAATAGTCCATCCCGCGCCAGACAGATTCACCGCTGGCCACTTCAATCAGTCCCATATGTATCCTCCGGTTTGATCAGATTTCATTCTGAACAAATTGCCCATTCATCTGTTCATCCTGAAAAAGTCTGTAAATCGCAACAAATTGCTGATCACGCACCTTAGGCGTTTCTGGTTTTGTCATACGCAGAAGTCCGGAGGAAATTAATCTGGAGATATATCCGTTTTTCACATTAGTCCATGTGGACCCCATATGTTGAGATATTTCTGTTCTTGTGCGGGGAATCGAACAGAATTCCAGCAGTTTTCTCTCCTTGGGGGAGAGATTGCCCGTTTCTTCCGGCTGGATGGCATTTTTCTCAGAATTGTACAGGATAACTTTAAACTCACCGTTTTTTGATTGAAAAACAGGTTCACGCAGATTTGCTTTCTTCATTTCCGCGCGAATTGTTGGAATCCCGGAATACCGGTTTTCAGTCTGATCGAGTGTTTCCATAATTCCCGCTATGGACGGATTCCTCGTATCTGGATGTGTAAACCCCAACCTGCTTACTGAAACTCTACCGTACAGTCCGCCTTTATTGATAACTTCCATTCGGTCTTTGTACATGGCAAGCATAATGGGAGTTCCTTCTGAGTAGCTGCTGTAGTCCCGATGGATTAAAGCATTTAGAACAACTTCCCGAACTGCCTTCAGAGGAAATTCCGGACAATCATTCCTTCTTCCGTTTTCATCGATAACCGTACGAATTCTCTGGTTTCGCTCAACAAAAGCCAGCGCATCCTCCAGCATTTCGGTAAGCGTCCCGTTTATCGTCTCATTTGCCAGAAAACGTTCGCCCTGTTCTCCTGTGTCTCCAACAGTCTCTCCCGGAACAACAATCGCGGTGACGCACAAACGAGGAAAAACAGCTTGCGGATATACTCCGAAATTCAGAATACCTGCTAATGTCGGCTTTCCGTCTTTTCGGATCCCCATCAGTTCTTGTATTTCAATATCAGATGCAATATCACGAAGGTGTCTGCTCTTCTGTCGAAGCTTACGGAGATACTCTGCAATCAGTTCCTCCCGGTAACGGGTACCGGGTGTTTCATCCATCGTCCGTATGTCGTCATGAATCCGGCGCTTAAAGGCCTCTAAGGAATAGATTTCATATTCGCTCATAGGCTCGTCTGCTTCTCCGGAACGAATGAAGGAGCCCCGAATTCTTCCGGCTCCGCGATAATAAACAGGCCTCTCGGAAATGTCAGCGCCGGGTATCTCTGCTGCGACAATGTATTTGTTTTCATATTCTGCAACCGTCATCAAAGGTCGAACTTCCGGTTCCATTTGCTTGCACTGTTCTGCAACTTCATGCTGAAGAACCTGCGCATCATGAACTCCTACCACTTCATATCCATTCTTTTCATCCAGGCCAAAGATAATAATGCCACCCTCATCCTGATTCGAAAAACTGGACAGTGTGTCATACAACCTTTTGGGGGTACCCAGAGAGGCCGCTTTTACTTCAATCGTCTGTGATTCGCATTGATCCCGCCTGATTTTCTGAACAAGATCAATCAATGCAGATGGTTCCATCCTCTCACCTCCCAGCCAAATCATAAAGTCGTTCTTTCGATTTGTCAATAAATCATATCGATTCTTTTTCGATTTTTCGATTCCTAATATCGATTTGCGAAAATATCAAGAATGCAAGAAACTAAAAACCCACCTGGTGGAAGTACGCTGACCGGCTCCGAGAGCCCGGTACTGATCGCAGAGTTGGCCACCAAAGGGTTCGAAGCGAAGTAAAAAGGCCAAAAGAAAATGGACCCGGCTTCCGAAAAAGGAGGTCGGGCAATCTGTCTTGTTCAATCTTTCTTCCAGTGCTTCAGCTGGGAAAGCCAGGCATCATACTGTCTGCGTCTTTCTTCAACGTCCAGTCCTTCCGGGTTCGGCATGTGCTCAATCAGGAAATTGAGCAGGGCATCCTTGGTCGGGTATGCATATTTTCCGTCAGAATAGCACCACTTGCAGTAATCCTCGTTGAAAAAGCCGTCCGGTTCTCTGCTGATATTCCCATCTTCACTCAGCGGCATCCCGCAGCACTGGCAGAACAGCTGCCGCGGTGATCCCAGCAGGGTATTGATGGAAACACTGTATTCCCGGGAAAGAAGTTTCAGCGTTTCCGTATTCGGCTGGGTTTCCCCGGTCTCCCACCGGCTGACTGCCTGCCGGGTCACAAGCACCCGCTCCGCCAGTTCCTCCTGGGTCAGATTATGTTTCTCCCTCAGCTCTTTCAGAATGTCACATGTTGCCATTGTTTCAGCCCCCTGTCGTTTGATTTCACCTGCATCATAAACCACAGCAAAGCACTCTGCAAGCAACGCTCTGTTGCTTTTCCGTCACCAGGCGGGCATTCATGCCACAGGCTGGTGACTTATGGCTCTCCCTCCGCGAAAAGCCCGGTTCAACGCAGAATTATGCACAAATGTTTAGCAATTTCCCTATAGCCTGTCTGGAATTCAAACCGTTCAAAATCTTTTCCGCCATGATCTCCCTTCCCACATACATAGACGGAAGATCATTGACATATTTCATGGCAGCATCCTTATCTCCATGCCTGTTAGCCATTAATGCCAGCAAATACAAGGCTCCGCATTGCATTCCAGGATTATCAGAACAAAGTATCTTGTGGCACAGAATGTCAACTTCCAATTCCATTTTTGTATCTCTGATCCCCTGCATTGTTACTTTTTGATTGAGGTTATTGGCAAGGCTGAACATGAAATATATGTCTTGGGGATAGGTCTGTAACATCTCTCGAAGTTTATTAATTTTTTCGTCAACTGATAATTGCTGAATCCCAGAAAAGAATGCTTCCCGCTCTTCAGCTTTACATTCTCTTGTTCGCCCCATTAACTGATCAATTGTAATCTCAAAAAAGTCCGCAATTACCGGTAACATCATAATGTCAGGATATGTTGCGCTGTTTTCCCACCTGCTGATAGATTGCGTTGATACACCCAATTCCTGCCCCAGTTGCTCTTGCGTAAGTCCTCTTTTCATTCTACATTCTCTGATAATGCTGCCCAAATATAACATATATACCTCCAATGTCATCCGGCTTTCTTCAATTTTATCCTGACTCAAGCAAATAATTCAATAACACGATATGATAAAAAGTATGATAATCTGGTATGTTTTTGCTTTGACGTTTACCTGTGGTCAGCAAAAATTTTAAATAGGACAATTCCAAACCGGAAAAAACCGGAAATTTGCGGAAATAACCGGAAGCGACCATTTGGCACCTGGGAAATGATGCCTTGCCGCCGCGCTGCAACCCGGGAGGTTGCAAACCGGAAAAAACCGGTAAATCCGCCAAAACAGAAAACCCGAAAGCGTAGGAAAATCAACGCTTCCGGGAGTCGAAGTGGCGGGATTCCCCTTCGGGCCGCAACCGATATGGTCGCGACTCCACACTGTGAAGCTCGCTTCCTATCGGTTGAGAAAGGATTCGATGAAATTTCCTCCGGGGCTGCCGCCCGTTCTCCACTGAAAACTGTCCACTGGACAGTTTTCCGAGCGTTTCGAACCCACTGGCGGTCATCGAATCCTTTCCCCACGGCCTTTCCAAGTCCACGGATTCAAATCCCCATCATTCCGGATAGCAGAAATCCGAAGCACCCGTAAAGGGCACTTCGGATTTCTGTGTCGAAGTGGCGGGATTCGAACCCGCGGCCTTTTGGTCCCGAACCAAACGCGCTACCAAACTGCGCTACACCTCGGAGGTGGAGCCGATGAGGGGACTCGAACCCCTGACCTGCTGATTACGAATCGGCTGCTCTACCAACTGAGCCACATCGGCACAACCAGCATCCGATATTATATCAAAGCGTTTTCTGTTTGTCCAGCACAATTTTACCAATCTTGAAAGTACCGGGCATTCAGCCCGCCGGACGCATTGGTTTCAGTAGGTTCCGTCATCCAGATCAAGATATTGCATCATAATGTATCCGTGTTTTCCGCTCACATCTACATAAGCCCAGACTTCGCCCTTGTTATTGACGACTTCCTTCTCGACCAGGACGCGCTGTCCCTTTCTCAGTTCACGGATCCGGTAACTCCCGGTATCAGCTTTTTCCCGCAGGCGTACCTTTTCTTCATTGGTAACGGCATACTGGTTGATGGGGCGGCCTTCCTGCCTGTAAACTTTCGCCTGCAGCGTTTCATTCTCCGTCGTAAGCTGCGCCAGCTGCTGCCGGAGGGCTTCCGCTTCACGGGTCAGTTTTTCGATTTCCAGATTGTCCGCCGTTCTCCGGGTTTCTGCGTCAGCCAGTTGTTTTCCCTTTTCCGCGGCAGCTGTTTCCATGGTTTTCAGCTGTTCATCCAGGTTATTCACTTCCGCAGTCAGCGTATCAATTGTCTTTTTCTGTTCCTTTGTCTCGGCCTGCAGGGTTTCAATCGTTTTCCGAAGCGTCTCCGCTTCGCTCTTCATCGTTTCAATGGTTTTCTCATTCGAACCGGCCTTTTCGGTCAGCTGCCGGATCTCCGCGTCCTTTTCCGCCAGCGTCTTCTGCTGTCCGGCAGTCTCCGTGGTCAGGGTCTCCACGGAAGTTTTCTGCTCCGCCGCTTCTGCTGTCAGGGCGGCGATCGTCTTCTGCTGTTCTTCCGTTTCCTTCTTCAGGGTCTCGATGGCCGTTTTGTCCTCCCCGGCCTTTTCCGTCAGCTGCCGGATCTCCGCGTCCTTTTCCGCCAGCGTCTTCTGCTGCCCGGCGGCCTCGGCGGTCAGGGACTCCACGGAAGTTTTCAGCTCCGCCGCCTCTGCGGTCAGGGCATCGATCGTCTTCTGCTGTTCTTCCGTTTCCTTCTTCAGGGTCTCGATGGCTGTTTTGTCCTCCCCGACCTTTTCCGTCAGTTGCCGGATCTCCGCGTCCTTTTCCGCCAGCGTCTTCTGCTGGCCGGCGGTCTCCGTGGTCAGGGACTCCACGGAAGTTTTCAGCTCCGCCGCTTCTGCGGTCAGGGCATCGATCGTCTTCTGCTGTCCTTCCGTTTCCTTCTTCAGGGTCTCGCTCTCCGTCCGGTAGTTTTCGGACAAAGTACTGAGCGCTTCTATCTTTTCTTTTTTGGCTGCCAGTTCCTTGCTCTGCGCCGCGGTTTCCAGCTGCAAAACCGCTATTTCATTTCTTTGGGTTTCTGTCTGATTGCCCAGCTGAAGAATCCGGCTGTTTCCTTCGGTAATCTTTCCCTGTAAGGCAGTTGCTTCTTCTTTCAGCTGCTCAATTTCCGATTCCCTGCCTGTCAGTTCTTTCTCCAGCGTCTTTATTTTTTCTGCTTTTTCGGCATTCCCGGAAACCGAGGTTTCCAGTTTCGCGTTTTTTTCCGCAAGATTCTCCTGCAGCTTTTCAATTTCCCCGGCCGCTGCGCTTGCTTCTTCCCCGTAAAGCTCATTCTTCGCGGTGATTTCCTCAATGGTTTTCTGCTGGGCGGCGGTTTGGGCAGTCAGCTGATCCAGCGCGGTCTTCTGCTCCTGAATGACCGTATCCTTTTCCTTCATGGTCCGGTTCAGTTCTTCAATCCGGGTTTCCTGGCTCACCGTTTCCGCCGACAGATCTCCGATCCGGTTCCGCTTCTCCGTATTGTCCGCGTCCAGTTCCATGATGCGGGCCGCCTGATCCACCGAGCTGCCCTTCAGCGTTTCGATCTGTGCCTCATTGCGGATGCTTCCTGAAATAAAGAGAATACAGAACACAGCTGCAATGACCGACATCAATGCAATCCAGAGAATCGCCGTACTCTTTTTCATCCCGTACTCCTCCCGCAGTCAGAAAGCCGCTGTCCTGTGCTTTATCAGTGTCTGAGTTTTTCCCGGGCGGAATCAATCGCCTGCTGAACCATCTCCGGGGCCGGAGCGCCGGGAATGGCGCGTTTTTCCACACAGGAGATCATACTCAGGTCATCAAAGACATCCCGGTCAAAAGCCGGATGATACTGCCGGAGTTCCTCCAGGGACAGATCCAGCAAAGCTTTCTTTTCATTCAGGCAATAGGCTACCAGCTCACCCACAACCTTATGCGCATCCCGGAAGGGAACACCTTTTTTCACCAGGTAATCCGCGCAGTCCGTGGCATTGGTAAACCCGCCGGAGGCGCCGCGTTCCATTTCCTCCCTGCGGAAGGTCACCGTTTTCAGCATGGCGGTAAAAACGGTCAGCCCCTTCACCAGCGTATCCCGGGTATCGAAGAAGGCTTCCTTGTCCTCCTGCATATCCTTGTTGTACGCCAGGGGAAGGCCCTTCATAACCGTCAGCAAGCCCATCAGGTGGCCGTACACGCGCCCGGTCTTTCCCCGGATCAGTTCCGCCACATCCGGGTTCTTTTTCTGCGGCATAATGCTGGATCCGGTCGCAAAGGCGTCGTCCATTTCCACAAAACGGAATTCATTGGTATTCCACAGAATCAGTTCTTCACAGAAGCGGGACAAATGCATCATGCAGATGGAGGCCGCCGCCATGTAGTCCAGCATGTAATCCCGGTCGGAAACGCCGTCCAGGCTGTTTTCGGACACCGTGGAAAAGTCCAGCAGCTCCGCCACCCGTGCCCGGTTCAGCGGATAGGTGGTTCCCGCCAGGGCGCCGGAGCCCAGAACCATCACATCCGCGGCTTCATAGGCCTGCCGGAAGCGGTTCCTGTCCCGGAGGAACATCTGCGTATACGCCATCATATGGTGGGCCAGGGTAATCGGCTGCGCCTTCTGCAAGTGCGTATATCCGGGCATAATGGTATGCAGGTTCTCCTGGGCAATTTTCAGCAGGGTTTCCAGCAGGTCGTTCAGCATGGATTCCGTTTCACGGCACGCAACCTTTGCGTACATCCGGGTATCCAGCGCCACCTGGTCATTCCGGCTGCGTCCGGTGTGCAGACGTTTTCCCGCCTCGCCGATCCGCTCCGTCAGCAGGGTTTCCACGTTCATGTGGATATCTTCCGCGTCGGTCCGCCAGGCAATCTTTCCCTCCCTGGCGTCCTCCAGGATGCTTTTCAGTCCGGCCACAATCCGGTCCGCGTCCTCCGCCGGGATAATTCCCTGCTCGCCCAGCATGGTGGCATGGGCTATGGATCCCGTAATATCCTGTTCAAACAGGCGCTGGTCAAAAGAGATGCTGGAATGGAAGTCATCCACCAGTCCGTCTGTCGCTTTTCCGAAACGTCCGCCCCAAAGTTTCATGATGAATCACACCTTCTGTAAGGATTTTCTGACACCGCCGACTGTCAGCATGCCGCGGAAAGCCCGCTCAACCTTTTCCGCCAGCGGTGTTTCATAAAGATTTACGGCAAAAATGACCGGGTTCGACAGCACCGGCTTCAGCGCGTCTCCCACGCTGTCCGGATCCCCGAAACGTACCGTCTCCAGGGCGTTCTGCAGGGTCTCCCGCATGGGATCCGGAGAAACCTCCATGGGATTTCCTTCATCATCCACCGCCAGAAGATAGCGCAGCCACGCGGCAATGGCCAGCGGAATTCCTTCCAGCTGATCCGCCGTTCCGTTGCTCATGCGGCTTTTGATGGTTTCGCCGAAACGGATCGGTACCTTCTGGCTTGTGTCGCAGGCGATCCGCTGGGGAGTGTCCGGCATGAAGGGGTTCGGGAGCCTTTTCTCCAGCACTTCCTTCAGGAATGCTTCCGGGCTCAGGATGCCCGGATCCGTCACCACCGGCAGCCCCTCCTGATATCCGATCCGCTCCACCAGGCGCTTCAGATCCCCGTCCTTCATTTCATCGGCAATCAGGTGATACCCGAGCAGGCATCCGTATACCGCCAGTGCCGTATGCAGGGGATTCAGGCAGGTGGTTACCTTCATTCTTTCCGTCTTGTTGACGGTTTCCCGGTCGGTCATAAACACGCCGGCCTTCTCAAGCGCCGGCCTGCCGTTGGGGAAACGGTCCTCCACCACCAGATACTGAGGAATTTCCGCGTTGACAAAAGGCGCAATAAAGGTATGCCGGGCGGTTTCCACCGGCTCCATATCCTCAAACCCCTCGTCCGCCAGCATCCGGGTAATGGACGGCGCCGGCCTGGGCGTAATCTTGTCAATCATGGACCAGGGGAAGGAAACCTTCGTTTCATCGCTGATCCATTTCAGGAATCCTTCGTCCGCAAATCCCCCGGAAACCCATTCCCGGGCAATTTCCAGCACGGAGCCCCGGAGCTTTTCCCCGTTGTGGCTGCAGTTGTCCATGCTGACCAGCGCCATGGGAGATGCGCCGGACACATAGCGGTGAAGCATCATGGCCGTAACAATGGCCATGGCATGCCGGGCTTTCTCCGGCCCGTCCTTCAGGTCCTGCTGAACCACCGGGAAAAACTCTCCTTTCAGGTCCCGCAGGGCATAGCCTTTCTCCGTAATTGTGAAGGATGCCATCTGCAGAGACGGCGCCTCAAAGATTTTCTTCAGCCGTCCCCAGTCCTCTTCCTCCGCGGGGGATGCTTTCAGTCCGTCTGCCAGGGAGGCAATCACTTCCCGGTCCGTGCCTCCGTCCGGCTTCAGGGAAATCATCAGCGTCAGGGAATCAAAAGGCCGGTAGATCCGGTCGATGATTTCACCGTCAAAGGTTTCCGCAGCGATAATGCCGCGGTCCGCTTCCCCCGCGTTCAGCAGGCGCTGCTGAAGTCCGGCAATAAAGCCGCGGAAAATATTGCCTGCGCCGAAATGAACCCATACGGGTGCTTTCAGCGTTGCCTCCGTCATCTGATTCCGGTCATATTCCGGCAGTTTCACTCCGTGGTCCTTCCATGCCTGAACCTGTCTGAGTCCTTCATTGGTCAGCTTCATTGCCTGTCCCTTCCTTTCGGTTCCGCAATCCCGCATTTCACTATTTTACATTGTACACGAAACCCCCGTTTTAGCAAGAGAAAACCCGCCTGCGGCAGGCCCGTGATCCTGCTTTTTTTCGGGTTTTGTTCGCCTTGACATTCTTAATATGAACGTATACCATTACCCTATAGGACATTGAAATGAGGCGGTTTTTTGATCGTTCTGGGGATTGATCCGGGTTATGCCCTGATGGGCTGGGGCGTGGTGGAAGCGAACGGAAGCCGGATGAATCTGATTGGTTACGGCTGTATCGAAACCAAGGCCGGCGTCCCCATGCAGAACCGGCTGCGGACCCTGCAGCTGGGCGTGCGGGATCTGCTTTCCATTTACAAACCGGATGATGTGGCTTTCGAAGAGCTTTTTTTTGCCAGGAACGTCACCACCGCCCTGATGGTCGGCGCAGCCCGGGGGGCGGCAATCATCGCCGCCGCCGAGTACACCGAAAACCTTTACGAATATACGCCCATGCAGATTAAGCAGGCCGTTACGGGATACGGCAAAGCCGATAAAAAACAGATTCAGCAAATGGTAAAGCTCCTGCTGAAGCTGGACGAAATTCCCCGCCCGGACGACGCTGCGGACGCCATCGCCTGTGCGGTTACCCACTGCCAGGCCGGCGTGGCAAAAAAACAGTTCCTGATGAAATGATCTCACGGAGGTTTCCGAAATGTACGCTTTTATCGAGGGAGAAGTCTGTGAAAAAGCAAACGGTTCCCTGATTTTGCTGGCCGGCGGCGTCGGCTGGCTTCTCAGTTGCTCCAACAACACCCTGCAGGCCGCTCCGGCCCTGGGCGAAAAGATGCGCTGCTACACCTTCCTTTCCGTCCGGGAGGATGCCATGGAACTGTTCGGTTTCGCCACCCGGGAGGAAAAAGAACTTTTTCTGCAGCTGACCTCCGTCAGCGGAATCGGTCCGAAAACCGCCCTGGGCCTGCTGGGATCCATGCCCCTGCGGGATCTGAGCCTGGCCATCCTGCTGGGCGATGTGAACGCCCTGTCCCGGGCCCCCGGCATCGGCAAAAAAACCGCGCAGCGCATCGCTCTTGAGCTGAAGGACAAGATTTCCCAGGCGGACGTTTCCGCCCGGAGCGATGTTTCCTCCCCGGCGGGCGTTGCCGCTTTCGCCGCGTCCGACGCCGCGTCTGAAGCCATCGAAGCCCTCATCGCCCTGGGCTATTCCTCCACGGAAGCCCGGAACGCTGTCAGCCAGGTCCGCGACCAGGCCGATTCGCCGGAGGATCTGATCCGCCTGGCGCTGCGCGCCATGGCCGGTATGTAAAAGGAGTAAACCATGGAAGACAGATTGATGAACAGCACATTCCTGGCGGAAGACAGCGCGGTGGAGCAGTCCCTTCGTCCCCACAACCTGCGGGACTATGTGGGCCAGAAGGCGGTGAAGGACAGCCTGGGAATCTATATCGAAGCCGCGCTCTCCCGGCATGACGCGCTGGATCATATGCTTCTCTACGGCCCTCCCGGACTGGGTAAAACCACCCTTGCCTGCATCGTTGCCGCGGAAATGGGCCAGAACATCCGAGTCACCAGCGGCCCCGCCATTGAGCGGCCCGGGGACCTGGCCTCCATCCTGAGCAATCTGAATGCCGGGGATGTTCTTTTTATTGATGAAATACACCGTCTTTCCCGCCAGGTGGAAGAGGTGCTGTATCCCGCCATGGAGGACTACGCCATCGATATCATGATCGGCAAAGGCCCCACCGCCCGCAGCATCCGGGTGGACCTGCCCAAGTTTACCCTGGTCGGCGCCACAACCCGGGCCGGGCAGCTTTCCGCACCCCTGCGGGACCGGTTCGGAATGCTTTTCCGTCTCGAAATGTACACGCCCGAGGAGCTGGCGCAGATCGTCCGGCGCAGCGCCGGCATTTTGGGCGTAAACGCGGATGAGGAAGGGCTGCTGGAAATTGCCCGCCGCAGCCGGGGTACTCCCCGGATTGCCAACCGTATGCTCAAGCGCGTCCGGGACTTTGCGGAAGTCCGGGCGGGAGGGCACATCAGCCGGGAGGTAGCCCGGGAGGCGCTGACCATGCTGGATGTGGACGAGCTGGGACTGGACAAGGTGGACCGGAACGTGCTGGGCTGCATGATGGACAAATTCGGCGGCGGCCCCGTCGGGCTGGACACGCTGGCCGCCACCACCGGGGAGGACGCTGTCACCATTGAAGACGTTTACGAGCCGTATCTGATGCAGCTCGGATTCATTATGCGGACCCCCAGGGGAAGGATCTGCACTCCGGCCGCCTGGACCCACATGAAAAAAAATATGCCCGCTGCCGCGGAAGCACAAATCAGGATGGAGATCTGACCAAGCATGAAAACCTCGGATTTTGACTATGTGCTCCCGGAGGAGCTGATCGCCCAGACTCCCGTGGAGCCGCGGGACCAAAGCCGGCTTCTGGTTTACCACCGGAAGGATCATTCCATTGAGCACAAGCATTTTTTTGACATCATCGACTATCTGAATCCCGGTGACGCACTGGTAATCAACGAAACCCGCGTGATTCCGGCACGCCTGCTGGGCGTCAAGGAGGATACGGGCGTCCCGGTGGAAATACTGCTGCTGCGCCGGATTGACGCCACCGACTGGGAAGCCCTGGTCCGTCCCGGCCGCCGGCTGAAGCCCGGAACCCGCTGCTCTTTCGGAAACGGACTTTTGTGCTGTGAAATTCTCGGAAACGTGGAAGAAACCGGCGGACGAACCGTACGGTTTCTTTATGACGGCGTATTTGAGGAGATTCTGGACCGGTTGGGGGAAATGCCCCTTCCGCCCTATATCCATGAAAAGCTGCAGGACCGGAACCGGTATCAGACAGTTTATGCAAAGCAGGACGGATCCGCCGCCGCGCCGACCGCCGGACTTCACTTTACGCCGGAGCTGCTGGACAGAATCCGTGCAAAGGGCATCACCGTGGTGCCGGTTCTGCTGCATGTCGGACTGGGCACTTTCCGTCCCGTCAAGGTGGAAGACGCGGAAAGCCATGTAATGCACAGCGAATTCTGCCAGGTTTCGGAGGAAGCCGCCGCAACCCTGAACCGGATCCGGTCCGCCGGCGGACGGATTGTCTGCGTGGGCACCACCTCCGTCCGTACGCTGGAAACCTTTTCCGCTCCGGACGGGACCGTGCTGGCCGGATCGGGAGATACGGCAATCTTTATTTATCCCGGCGTTCCCATCAAGGCGGTGGATGCGCTGATTACCAATTTTCACCTTCCGCAGAGCACCCTGCTGATGCTTGTCAGCGCCCTGATGGGCCGGGAGGAAGCCCTGCGGGTTTACCGGGAAGCCGTTGCGGAAAAATACCGTTTCTTTTCTTTTGGGGATGCTATGTTTATTGACTGAATTCGGAGGCGTACCAGCATGAATCTTTCTGTCCCGGATCATCCCGTTTCATCGGTCAGCATGCTTTTCACATCCTTTGAATGTTTCCAGCATACCACGGAAGAAAGCATTTTCCCCGTAAAGCTTCACTGGCATTACTTTGCTGAAATTGTCCGGGTTCGTTCCGGTTCCCTGAAGGTTCAGCGCGGAGACGCCGTCCTGATCCTGAAGGAAGGGGACGCGGTCTTTTTCACGCCGCTGGTGCATCATGCGCTGGATTACGCCGGACCGGGGATTTCCGCCGTCTATGATGTGATCCGGCTGGATATGGAACAGTTCGGCGAACTGCCTTCCTATACCCCGGATCTGCGGGGCATGACGCTGGAAGCGGAGCGGCGGGGGCTTCCCATGGTTTTCTCCGCCCGCGCTCTCCGGGATTCCCATATAGACACCATGATTGACAACTGCGTGGAGGAATACAACACCCGCGCGTACGGATATGATCTGCGGATCCGTTCCATGCTTTACCTGGTGTTCATTGCCGTCATCCGGCGGTGGATTGCCGACGGGTTCGTGCCCCAGCACTACAACTCCGGCATTGATCCGATCTATACGCTTCCTTCCTACATTGCCCGGCACATCCGGGAACCGCTGAAAGTGGAGGATCTTGCGGATTTCTGCGGTCTGAGCTACCCCTGGTTTGCCCGCAAGTTCCGGGAGATCTACGGAATCAGCTGCAAGGAATACATTGAACACGTCCGGATTCGCCGTGTGGAGCACTATCTGCAGTTTACCGACTGTGACCTGAACTATATCAGCCAGCATACCGGCTACTCGGATTGCAGCCATCTGGTCCGGGATTTCAGAAAGTTCCGGAACACCACCCCCGGCCAGTTCCGCCAGGCCGCACGAAAAAAAGCCCAGAGCGCCCACTTTCCCAAAACTATTGACACGCCAAGGAAAAACGGATAAAATACAATTTGTTCGCGAGTCTTCAAGGCTTGATGCGGAACATGCAGGTGTAGCTCAATGGCAGAGCTCCAGCTTCCCAAGCTGGTCACGTGGGTTCGATTCCCATCACCTGCTCCAAACCGCATCAATGACTCGGAAGCAAATAAGCATTCGCTTTTGAGCGAGATAAACAGGAGGAGGAAACCCCAATGGCAAAAGGACATTATGAGCGGACTAAACCCCATGTAAACATCGGCACCATCGGTCACGTTGACCATGGCAAGACGACCCTGACGGCTGCGATCACGATGACGCTGGCAATGAAGGGCGAAGCGCAGGCCATGCGCTATGACGAAATCGACAAGGCCCCTGAAGAAAAAGCCCGTGGAATCACCATCAAC
>JAFXRG010000064.1 GCA_017526525.1 Clostridia bacterium
AGCGATGAGAACGTGCGTTTCGCGAAGAAGAAAGCCAGGCAGTACGGCGTGAAGATCACCGCCCTGCAGGGTAACGCGCTGGACCTTTCCCGATTCCCCGATGAATCGTTTGACACTGTTTTCCTGATGGGCCCGCTGTATCACCTGATGAATGAGGAGAGCAGAATTCGTGCGATTCAGGAGGCAAAGCGAGTGCTGAAACCAGACGGATATCTGTTCAGCAGTTTTATTCTCATGTTCGGCGGCGTGATTTACGGCTTGCGGGAACTGGAAGAAACAATCCTGATACCGAGAGAACAGCAGTATTTTGAAGTGGCCGCTAAAGATGAAAGCCTGGCATTTGACGCGTTTACCTATTCATATATGACCACAGTCCGGGATGCGGAACAACTGCTGGCTTCCGTTCCCGGACTGAAGACGGAGACTGTTTTCGGCCAGGAGAGCATCCTCGCTCCGTATAAGAATGAACTGGCAAAGCAACCAAAAAAGATCCGGATGGCATGGTATGAATACGCGCTGCGGTTTTGTGAGAAGCGCGAATACCTGACACACACGGAACATCTAATGATCGTGTCAAAAAAGGATTCGTGACAACGGCAGATTCGCAATGGAGAAAGCAGACATGAAATACAGCAAAACAGTCGTCCTTAAGGATGGCAGGACTTGTATCATAAGGAACGGAACACGGCAGGATGCGCAGGTGTATGGGACAATTTCGTTCTTACCCATGGGGAGACGGAATACCTGACGACCTATCCTGAAGAAGTAACCTTCACCCTGGAACAGGAAGAAGCATACCTGAAACAGAAAGAAGAAAGTGACCGGGACGCGGCTCTGCTGGCTGAGGTCGACGGGAAGGTTGTCGGAACGGCAGGCGTAGACAGCCTCAATGCGGCGGAAAAAACGAGGCACCGGGCTCATTTCGGCATCAGTATCGCAAAAGCCTGGTGGGGACTCGGCATCGGCCGCGCATTGACAGAGGCCTGTATCGAATGCGCCCGGGCAGCAGGCTATCTCCAGCTGGAGCTGGAGGTCGTCGCGGATAACATCAGGGCAACGGAACTATACAAAAGCGTCGGATTTATTGAGTACGGCCGGAATCCCAAAGCCTTCCGGTCGCGTAACAGCGGCTGGCAGGAGAATGCGCTCATGCGGCTGGAATTATAAGGAGGCAACCGGGTATGAACAAGCTGATTATTAAGCATAATGAACTGACCGCAGAGGAGTTTATCCTCCTGTGGGAAGCAGTGCACTGGGGCCCTGGTCCTTCCTTGGAGCAGACACGGCTCGCGATGGAACACACTTTGTTCAGGGTGTCCGTTTTTGATGAAGATCAGATTGTTGCGATGGCCAGAGTAATCGGAGATATGGGCCTGGATTATTACATCAAAGACGTGGTTGTCAGGCCGGAGTACCAGAAAAAAGGAATCGGACGCCTGCTGATCAATGAGATTCTACAATTCATCAATGATCATGGCGTGGAAGGAACCGAAATCTTTGTGGAGCTTTGCGCCATGCCGGACAAAATCCCGTTTTATGAAAAGTTCGGATTCAGTGCTAATGAAGCACAGCGGCTGCGGCTGTTTCACAGGGTTGAAAGCGGAGTGATTCAGGAGGCTAACTAATGCAGAAAACGATAAAAGCGATGGAAACAAAATACCTTCAGCCATCGCTGGAAATGATCGAGGATGTGTTCACCAAATGGGACAGTCCAGAAGAAGGAAAAGTGGTCCGTTCTCTTGTGGAGGAGATCCGGTCGAAGAAATATTACCTGCCGGAACTGGAACTGATTATGGTGAATGAGGATGATCTGATCCTCGGTTACGTGATGTTCTCCCGGTTTCATATCGAGGGACGATATGAAGATGAACTGCTGATACTGACTCCGGTTGCGGTCCGGACGGAGTATCAGCGGCAGCATATCTCAAAGGAATTGATTGAATACGGCTTTGAACAGGCCGCTGCCCTTGGGTATAAAGCCGTGCTGGTTGAAGGAAATCCGAAGAATTACAATCCAAGAGGATTTGTGACTTCAGCCGATTATGGAATCGTCGCCGGGCCGGATATCCATCTTCCGCATGTTTCCTGCCTGATGATTAAAGAGTTAGTCAAAGGCGCTCTGGATCACATTCACGGTGAAGTTGATTATTCGTTTTACAGTGTATTACGCGAAGGGTAACAGGAAACGTTCAGTCTGATCATTGGAGAGGATGCGTCAGAATGGAAAAGATATTCAGCGTGCAGGATCGGCAGAACGCTTTTGAATTTATTCTGTCAACAGCCAGGGAAAACGACAGGATTATTGCATTGGTTCAGGTGGGTTCCGGAGCCGCAGGGTACCGGGACGACCGGTCTGATCTGGATTTTGTCATTGCGCTGGATTCGGACGAATCCATGCCGGAAGTGATGGATTATATGCACCGGGAGATCGCCGGGAAGTATGGCGTCCTGTTCTTCCGGCAGGATGAACCCCGGCATCTCCAGTGCTATGTACTGTCCAACCTCCTGGAGATCGATATCGGATACGGCGGATACGAAAACGCGGCGGCCCGGAAGCCTGCCTTCAAAGTCCTGTATGACAAGTCCGGCATCGTTGAGGCAAAAATGGACGCGTCCAGGGAATGGATGGACGATCGTATTTACGGTGATAAACAGAAAAAGGATATCGCTTGCGCCTGTGAAACGGCCTGGATCCGCCTGATGCACGCCGCGGTGGCGATCCACAGGGGCAACCTGTTCCGTGCGATCGGCGAGCTGGAATACGTCAGGAAATTGTACATCGATCTGCTGGGAGACCGTTACAGGCTGGAAAGCGGCCTGAACCGCGAGATTGACAGACTGCCGGAAAATGAAAAGGAAGCGATCAGAAGCACCTTCGTGGCTGGGGAAAACCCGATGGATCTGTGGAGAAGCCTCCTGAATCTGACAAAGCTGGTTTATCAGGAACTGGATGGGCAAAGCGTTCCTGTAACACAGAAAATGCTGGTTGAATACTACAAGGATCTCAAAGATTAAGGAGAAAGATGAAATTGTGAAGCTGATCCATAAATTTCAAGTGAACGGGGCAACAGATCGGTATTTACGAAGGGACAACATTGATATGAGGAATGAATATTGGGAAAAGTGCAAAAACAGGCACATGAAGTGTATGGCTATTGCCATGGCTCTGATCTGTGCATTGCTGTTCTCAAACAGAATAGATGCATATGCTTCTTCTGCGGATCCGGAGAGTCCGAATCAGCAAACAGCGGAGGTTTCTGAGGACTGCCTGCATCCTGTTTCTTCCATTGAGTTCATGAGAGAATGGATTAACGAGATCAATCAATCGGACGAGCTTATGGAGCAGCAGGGGTTTCATGCTGTAAGAAAGACCCTTTTTATGTCATTTGTGGAGGACGATACGCCTTACACCCCGATTGAGAATATAGCAGCCGAAGGCAGCGGTGTTCATGCTACCGTTATAATGAGAGTTGAAGAAGCAGACAGTAACGAATCTTCCGTTTTTTCAATGACAGCGGTTCTGCTGGCGAACGGAAAGCCAGTCAATTTTCGCCTGAATGAAAACAGCAGCCGGGAAGGGATTCTGACCGTTTCCCTGAATTCCAATCAGGATTACATCATGTCCCTCAGTGCGGAAGATCTTCCCGCGGACGAAGGAGAGAACAAACTGATCCTGGTTGTTTTCGGATACTGCAAGGATCAGGATTTCTACCTGAATCCGCAGAGCATAACGGGATTCTTCCAGTCCGCCGTGAAAAACGACGGTACTTCAGCCGTCCCGTGCGCGGAAAATGAAATTGACATCGTGACGATACAGAACAGAAGCGAACTGGGACAGTATGCCCGGATGGACTTCTTGTCTGACGAAGAAATGACAGATTTTCAGTCGGATCATTACGGCAATTATCTGATGACGTCAAAACCGGATCCTACTCTGCATTTTTTCATCGATAATATGAATAATCAGGGACAATATGATAACAGTAAAGGAATCATGTTCCTGCTGATTGACGGTGAACTGAAGCCGGTATGGAACGGAAACTGCTTTGGGGAAATCTCCATACGGGACAGCGATCTGGTCAAAGTGATCCGACTGGAGAGCAGCTTCCCGGCAGGTGAACAGCATCATATATACTGGTATTATCAGGAGACGGAGGGAGTAACGGACTGGCCGGCCAGCGCGTCATTCCGGATGAAAATAAAAACCGAATGATACTTCAGCAACTGAACCGGAAAGCCGGAATTTAATAAGTTGACGACAAATCGGACTGTGTGGAGAAGCCCGATTATGGAGTGTGAATATATTGCAGGCTGTGGCCGAACGCTTTGTGCTTGGTGAGGAGGAGAAGCATGATAAGACGGGCAACGATAGAAGATGCATCCAGGATTGCCGAAATATCCATTTTTACCAAGCGCATGAACTATAGAGCCATCTTTCGCAATGATAAGGTATCGTTCGGAGAAATGCAGGTTTATCCACTGGCAGATTCTTACATTCATAATCCGCAACTATTGCAAGGGATATGGGTTTTTGATGACGAGTTTGTAAAAGGATTCATCAACATTGATGGAAAACGAATTGCTGAACTATATGTGGACAGCTTCTTTGAGAATCAAGGGATAGGCAGCAGACTGCTCAGCTTTGCTGTAACAAAAGGCTGCAATGCGTTATGGGTTTTGGAGAAGAACACAGATGCACAGCGGTTTTATTCAAAGCATGGATTTGTGAAAACCGGAGAAAGAAAGCTCGAAGAAGGAACTGAAGAATATATCATTGAAATGAAACGATAACATCCAGACAAAACACCGCAGTTCTTGATTTACAAGAGCTGTGCTGTGGCCCGAAACCGTTGAAATTGAAACAATGTGACCGATGGTCACTACTTTGACCGAATATTGTGACCAAGCACCGGGGGAACTGTGACCAAACGTCTACGGTCACCCCCTCCGCCCCTGGTCACATTTTTTGTCTGCCCGGCAGTAACCTCCTGACCAAAGCATGAGTTAACTTGCGGCTGTCTGTGTCTGCAAGCCAAAACCAATACTGTCAATATGTGAAAATGTTTTATTATTGGTATTGGCAGTATCTTCATCTCCCCTGTCTTTTGGATTATAATACAAACGGATCATGACTCAGGAGGTTGTCGAATATGGAGTTGTCACTGGCTGAAAACATCCGCGCGTTTCGGAAAGAACGGCGATTGACGCAGGAGCAGTTCGCCGAGGCCATGGGCGTGACCGTCGGATCAGTATACAAATGGGAAACGGGGCAAACGACACCTGAACTCAGCATGCTTGTTGAGATCGCAGACTTTTTTGACACCTCGATGGATGTTCTTCTGGGCTACAGAGTAAAGGACAATCGAGCAGACGCTCTGATGAAGCGATTGGCGGATTACTGCCGTGTCAGGAATCGCGAGGCGCTGAATGAAACAGAGAAAGCCCTCAAGAAGTATCCTAATTCCTTTGAGGTTGTCCATGGCTGCGCTCAGGTATACGCTTTCTTTGGCGTCGGCAGCAAGGATCATGCTGAAACCAGGAGAGCTTTGGAATTATTTGAGCAGGCAAAGATTCTGATTTCACAAAACCACAATCCCAAGATCAATGAGCAAACGATCAGCGGAGAAATGGCGAGCGCTTGGATGCTTCTTGGAGAACACGAAAAAAGCATTGAGCTGCTGAAGAAGAATAACGCGGGAGGCGTATACAGTGATGCGATCGGTATGGTGCTGGCGCTGGATCTGAAACGTTATGAGGAAGCAGAGCAGTTCCTGTCTGAAGCGCTGCTGTTTAACATCATCGGGCTGGTGGATTCCGTTTCCGGATATGCGCTTGTCCTGTCCCACCGCAAGGATTACGAGGCCGCAAAAAGAATGCTGTCTGGATTCATTGATTATCTGCGCCAATTTAAAGAGGGTGAGAAAATAGATTTCACTGACAAAATTATGGCAAGCATGGTTATAGCTTTGGCTCATGTATACACCCTGGAAGGTAATATGGAAGAAGCAAAGGAATGCCTTCAAAAAGTTCTTGCATTTGTCCGGCAGTTTGACGCCGCCCCGGATTATGGGATACAGACGTTTCGTTATCCTGCATTCCATCAGGATGCTGTCTTCAGTGATGGTTTGGGCGCATCAGCATCGGAAAGTATTGATACGCTCATGAATCTGCTGGGCAATCAGAAGCTGTCTGATATGTGGAAGGAGATAATCGTACATGAGCGATGAAAAGAAAGCAACCAATGTATTTGCAAACAGAAACTACCGACTGGTCTTTCTCGGCGCTCTGGTCTCTGAATTGGGCGCGCTTTTGTACAGTTTCGCCGTCGGCTTCTATATTCTGGAGATCAGCGATAACAATGCCTTTCTGCAGGGCTTGTATCTTGCGCTGTGCGGCGTTGCGCTGCTGCTGTTCACACCGGTCGGCGGGGTCCTTGGGGATCGGATCAACAAGGCGAAGATCATGTATGTCTGTGATTACATCAAAGGCGGGATGATCATACTGGCGACAGTTCTGATGACGATTCTGCCGTCGCCGACAGCGCATATCGTGATCCTGTTCATCCTTGGAATCCTGAGCAATGTGGTCAGCGGCATCTTCAACCCCGCAGCCGGAGCCATGCTGCCGAATATCGTAGAGCCGCAGCAGCTGCAGCAGGCGAACGCATATTTCTCTATCAAGAGTTCCATGGAGTCGATCCTGGGCGTCGTGTTGGCTGGAGTTCTGTATGCTGTACTGCCGTTGAATATACTCTTCTTTGCAGTTGGCTCGTGCTTTATCGCATCCGGCCTGTCGGAAATGCTGATTCGTTATGAGTTCACGCCTTCTTCGGAACCGATCACACTTCGCCTCGCCCTATCGGATACGAAAGAAGGTTTCCGTTACATGAGAAGTCAGAAAGCGATCATGGCCATCATAGGCAGTGCACTGTTCATCAACTTCTTCATGACGCCCATGACCGGAAACTTCATTCCGTATTTCATCAAGACGGACTTGACGTCGGCGCCCGCTTATCTGCTGGACAGTGTTTTAAAGCCGGAGCTGTGGTCATCTGTGTTCAGCGTCTGCATTGGAGCCAGTTCCCTGATCGGCGCAGCGATTCTCAGCGCCAGAAAACAGGAAGAAAAATGCGGACTGAAGGTCGCAAAACGGCTGTGCGTCTTTTCAGGCATTATGATCGCTCTGGCCGTCGGATACTGGTGCCTGGTATCCACAGGCGTCTCTTTGAACGCATTTTTGCTGCTGTTCTGCGCAGGATGCCTTGTGATCGGATTTCTGCTTTCCTTTATCAATATCCCTCTCAGCACCACTATCCAGCGCAGGGTGGAAAGCAACAAGCTCAGCAAGGTAAGCAGCCTCGTGAGCGTGGGTTCACAGGGAATGACCCCGATCGCTTCCGTGCTGGCGGGAGCGGCGCTCCAGGCCTTCGGCAGCGCTGTGCTACTCGCCATCTGCGCGGCCGGGTTCACGATCACGGCGGTCTTGCTGCTGACAAACAGGCATGTACGTTCGATATAGATCGTGCGCCGGTTGCGTCCCTGTGTTCGTATACGATGCATTCCCGGAAATGCCCTGAAATCAGGGCCTGAAGCCAAAAAAGTCACGACCCTAATCTCGTATCAAGATTATGGTTGTTCTGTGGTGGTGACAGTTGGACTCGAACCAACGTTCCGCAATCTCAATAGCCGCGGCTCTCCCCTGGAGAGATTTCCGCCGCTGGCATTCTTCTGTTGATGAATGCCAGCGGCAAAAATTTTTCTGAAAATACCCCGTGAATATGCTATCATTGGAGCCGGCAAGCCTGCTCGGTCTTTACCAAAAACTTTGAATTTTCCTGTGCATTAATACTTTTGTAACATTGTGCCGGATTGCTGCATTTGGATTCTGGTGAATCGATTGACAGACAAGCCTTTTCCGGTTATACTTAAGCCAAGATCAGGAAACTGATTGGGGCTGGTCGAAAGATCTGGGTCCACCGAGGAGCGGGGAATTTCCCCGCTATTCTTGTTTCATGAACACTATTGAGGTGAGAGTATTTGGCGAATAAGATTCTGAGTGTCTTCGTCGATGAGTCAGGTACGTTCAGCAATTGCGAATCCCATGATGATAAATACGTTGTCGGGCTTGTTTTTCACGATCAGGACATTGATATTTCTTCCAACATCAGAAGCTTCAAAGATCATTTGAAAACTCTGGGAAAAGAAAACCACTTTGTCCATACAGCACCGCTGATTCGCCGGGAATCTCCCTATGAGAATGATCTTATGGAAGACCGTGTTAAGCTCTTCAGTTCCCTGTTCAATTGCGCAAGAAAAATGCCTGTCTCTTATTCGCACATTCTGATTTATAAGCGTGAATGGAATGATGTCATGCAATTGAATCTGAAACTTTCAAAGGAGCTCGGCCAGCTTATTTCTTCCAATTCCGAGTTCTTCAGACGTTTCGATTCCATCATCATCTACTATGATCATGGTCAAGCAGGATTAACAAAGGTCATCACTTCAGTCTTTGGCTCACAGCTCCCCAATGTTGAGGTGCGAAAAGTACACCAGATTGATTACCTCCTTCTTCAGGTTGCCGATCTAGCCTGTACAATGGAACTTCTTGCTGAAAAGGTTGAAACGCATTCCTTTACAAAATCCGAACTCGAATTCTTCAAAACCCATCGTGATTTCAGGAAGAACTATCTGAAGTGGTTTCAGCAAAAGAAACTGTATTAGGGATTCTTCCCCAAGTTGGGGCAGTATTATAAGTTGATAGCAAGAAAAACCGGAATTTAATAAGTTGACGACAAATCGGACTGTGTGGAGAAGCCCGATTATGGAGTGTGAATATACTGTATGAAGGTATTTGTTGTTTATTGCCATCCGTCAGATGATTCTTTTACGAAGCATATGTGCGATGCATTTATCAAAGGCATCGTGGATTCCGGGAATGAGTATATTCTGTCGGATCTTTACAAGATGGGTTTTGATCCGACAATGACTGAACAAGAATACCTCAGGGATGCATATTACAGGAACACACCGGATATTGCCAGTGACGTGCTTGCCGAGCAGCAGAAGATCAATTCAGTTGATGCAATCGCATTTATTTATCCGGTATTCTGGACAGAAGCTCCGGCGAAGCTGGTAGGCTGGTTTGACAGGGTATGGTCTTATGGTTTTGCATATGGCGAGAAAACAATGAAAATGCTTGATAAGGCTATTATCCTCTGTTCAGCAGGCAACCCGATTGAACGGCTCGAGCAGTTCGGTCTCCTGGACAGTATGAAAAAAGTAATGCTGAGCGACAGACTGTTCGGACGAGCCCGGAAAATGGAATTTATGATTTTTGATAATACGTCCAGGGAAAATGAACTACGTGAAAAAAACTGGGATATGAATCTTCAAAAAGCATATGAGAAAGGATACTCTTTCTTTGCTCAGAGAGAAAACCTTGAAGCCTGAGCAAAGAATTAAGCGGAGGCGAATCAGATCATGGAACTTGATTTTCAACTGGCGACAATGGATGATGCCGGGCTTCTGGTCGATATCTATAACGCTTCCTTTTTCAGCGATTATCAACGGTTCGGATCATGTCCGGGATATGGAAAAACCATCGAAATGATGGAAGAATCCATCCGTTTATATCCGAAGCATATCATCCTGTGTGACAACAAGCCTGTCGGCTGTGTATCGTGCCATTTGAATGCTCCACAGGAATATGAAATCGGATGTCTGTGCGTCATCCCGGAGTACCAGGGAAAAGGAATAGGCACACAGGCCATTCAGTTTGTGAGGAACTATTATGATGACTGGAAGCGTTTATCTTTGGTAACGCCTTTATACAAGCATGAAAATGTCAGATTCTATACGGAGAAATGCGGGTTTCAGATCGTTGGTACAGAAAAAGACGGAAATGTTGAACTTGTAAGATTTTTAATGGAGAGATAATCGGTTTCTTTGCAGTATTTTCAAAGGATGGACGAAAATGAATTTATCTGACTGCTATCTGGAAGAAGACCTGTTCCCAAAGATATTTATTGATTATGAAGAACGGGACTACGGAATTCTGTTTTATAATGAGGACAATATGCGTCGTCCATACGGGCGACGTTTTCATTTTGCTCTCAAGGAGGTGACTGCCCATGATCTGCGTTTATCCTGCTGACTGCACGGACTTCTCCACGAACGGAAATGGAACGATTCGAGGATGCCGTTTTTTTTCGGCATCCAAAGGCCCAGAATAAGGATGACGAAAACCGCCGGAAGGCGGAAAACGGAAAGGGGAGGGGAAAAACGGACAGCGGCGTTTACCGGACAGACGGAAAAATGAGGGGCACCGCGCGGGAGCGGGCGGCCCTGGCCGGGGTCCTCCGGAAATATACCCGCGGCAGGACGAAGGCCCGGTTTGCCCGCCTGGAAATTTCCGACGGCGCCGGGGACGAAACCGCGTTTTCCGCCGACGGCCCGTACGGGGAATACGACTGCCGGAAGGAGGCGGAGGTTTTCCGGGAAATGGCGCAGGCCGTCCCGCAGGCCGGGTTCGGGGCCGTGCTGCAGGGGGGAGACGACCGGACCCGGGTAAAGCACCTGTACCGGCTGGAAAAGGGCGTGCTGCAGAGCGAAATCCGCATCTACGACCTGGAAAAGGGAAACCCGGCCTACCGGCAGTATGTGCTGAAAAACAGGCCGTACGCGTTTTTTACCTACTTGTTCAGGATCGCCGGGGAAAGCTTTCCGGAGGCCCGGTACATGGACCTGGTCCGGGACCTGGTGCGGGACAGCCGCGAGCGGGAAACCGAACCCTTTGACATGGAATACGAACCCCTGATGGACCTGTTCCGTGCCCGCGGCATTCCAGCCTCCATGGGGCAGGATGAATACAGGACGGTCCGGGAGGAGATGGAGGCATACAGGATCCTGCCGGAAACCGCGTTCTGCGAGGAAAACGGCTTCTGCGAAAAAAAGTGCCGGCTGTTTGACGCAGCCGGGGGATATTACATTTTTGCCGGCAAATGACGGACTTCCCTGATTGCGCCGTCAGTTCTGCCGTTTACAGCAGGCCCCGGATCTGCTATGATCTGATCGGTGAACTGCGTTGGATGCATAACTCAGGGGCCCGGTTTGAAAGAGGAGGATGCGTTATGTTCAAAAAAGGATTGCTTCTGCTGCTGGCAGTTTTTCTGCTGGTTTGTTCAGCCTCCGCGGCGTCCGCGGCCGGCATTTTCAGCGAAATGAACGAAACGGAATACGCGGATGAACGGCTGCTGGCGCTGGATGAGGTAGCCGAAGTGATTTCGGTGTCGCAGGCCGAAGGCTCCGTCACCGTTGAAGTGAGCCAGGCATACTATGAAGGAAACCGTGTGTATGTTTCCTACAGGGCCAGCGGACCCATCTACGAACAGGATGGTCTTGAAATGGAAGGCGGCGCCTATGCGGATATCCTGGCCGGAGGCAGCGTGCAGCTGCTGGACGGATCCGTCATCGGATGGAGGGAATGCGTTGTGCCGGAGGATGCGATTGCAGGCAGCCAGACCTTCTTCCTGGTATACAGCACGCCGGAGGACAAGGACAAAAAATCGCTGGGCTTTACCCTGGCGCATCATGAATACGACCGGTTCCTGCAGGGAAATACGCCGTCTGCGCGGGCGGTCCTGTACAGCGGGAAGGTGGATCTCAAGGGTGTTATTACGCTGACATCCCCGGAACAGGCGGCCAGCTGGCTGGCCTGGCAGGAGGGAGAAGAGGGAACCGGTACGGATGTGATTACCTGCTGGAACCTGTATCGGAACGGCGAACTGGTTTCCTACGATTTGTTCGGCGGAACGGAAGTGATCGGGGATGAGGTGGTTTTCTCGGTGATGTTCCCGCCCATGGAAGATCTCAGCGGACTGTCCCTGGTTCCCGAATACAGCGAGGCCGGCGAAAAAACGGAGGAAGCGATGATCCTTGAGCCGATGGATCCGAAAGGATTGCAGTAATCAAAAAGGCGGGATTCAGGGAAGGAAGATTATGAAAACGGATACAGCGCCGTCCGCGGGGCTGAATGAAAGAACTGCCATGATGAAAACATACGAATTCGGAAATCCGCACTCCGGCATCGTCCTGATCCAGCCTGTTGATGATCACGACCTCCGGGGAATCGAAAATGAGTTTTCGGCCATGACCGGGATGTGTGAAACGGATTTTCACCTGACCGCCGTAAAAGCAGGGGACTGGAACAGGGACCTTTCGCCGTGGGAAGCTCCGGCGCTATTCGGGAAAGAAGGCTTTGGCGGCGGAGCATCGGAAACGCTCGGCGAATTGCTCGGGCTGTGCGGCGACAGGAACAAAACCTATTATATCGGCGGCTATTCGCTGGCCGGGCTGTTTGCCTTATGGGCAGCGTACCGGACGGACGTTTTCAGCGGCGTTGCGGCCGCTTCCCCGTCCGTGTGGTTTCCGGGCTTCACCGAATATATGAAAAAGAATGAAATCAAAACCGGCACCGTTTACCTCAGCCTCGGGGACCGGGAGGAAAAAACCCGCAACCGGGTGATGGCGGCCGTGGGCGACAGGATGCGCGAGGCATACGCCCTGCTGAAGGACCGCGGGGTGAACTGCATCCTTGAATGGAACGAGGGCAACCACTTCAAAGACCCTGATCTTCGAACGGCAAAAGCATTCGCGTGGGTGCTGGGCAGGAAAAACGGCCGGATATGGAACAGCACGGAACAGAACCGGCGGGCGTTAAACCCCGTGGACAACAGGATTCCTGCCGGGGAATAAGGAGAAAAAAACAATGCTGCAGTATGGCATGCCGACACTGATTGAGAACAGGACGCTGGAGGATAACGTTTCCCTCTGCAGCAGCCTCGGCCTCCGGTTCATCGAACTGAACATGAATTTTCCGGAATACCAGGTTGAATGCCTGGAACAGACGGATGCCCTGATCCGGATCGCCGAGCGGGCGGGGATCTACTATACCATCCACCTGGATGAAAACCTGAATATTGCGGACTTCAATCCCCTGGTGACGGGAGCTTACCTGGAAACCGTGCGGCGGTCGATTGAAGCGGCAAAGAAGCTTTTGTGCCTGCGCGACCGATACGGCGGCGGCAGCCGGCCGCTTACGCTGAACATGCACATGAACCACGGGATTTTCATCACCCTGCCGGACCGGAAGGTGCAGATGTATGAACGGGACTTTGAAACCTATATGCGGTCCTTTGCCGCGTTCCGCTCCCTGTGCGAAGAGTGGATCGAGGACAGCAGCGTGATGATTGCGGTGGAGAACACGGACGGATTCCGGGATTATGAGAAAAAAGCCATCGAATACCTGCTGGAGAGCCCGAAATTCGGCCTGACATGGGATATCGGCCATTCCAAAGCGGCCGGCGAAAAGGATGTCCCGTTTATCCTGGATCACCGGGACCGCCTGGTTCACTTCCACATCCATGACGGATCGGAAAACCCGCCCAGGAACCACCTGGCGCTGGGGGACGGGGAGATCGACCTGCCGGAAAGGCTGAAACTGGCACAAAGCCGGAACGCGCGGTGCGTGCTCGAAACCAAAACGATTGAAGCATTGAAACAATCGGTCCGGTGGCTGCAGGTAAAAGGACCGGGCAAGGATTGAACCTGCCTTTCCCGGGTTGTGAACAGAGCGCTGAACGGATGACGGGAACAGTATTCCCCGATGACGCAGGTATATACTGCAAAAAACCGGAGGATATGCTAAAATTGAAGCCGGTTATTTCACATGCGAGGAGGATCATCCCATGCACGAAATTCCCGTAACGGATGTCGGTCCCGTCCGCATCGGCCAGACCGAGAATGCCGAAGCCGGCACCGGCTGCACGGTTTTCATTGCGCCGGACGGCATGCGCGCCGGACTGGATGTGCGCGGAGGCGGCCCTGCCAGCCGGGAAAGCCAGCTGCTCAATCCCCTGATGGCAGCCCGGCAGATTCATGCCATCGTGATGGCCGGCGGCAGCGCATACGGCCTGGGCGCGGCAAACGGCGTCATGCAGTACCTGGAGGAGCACGGGATCGGCTATGATACGGGCTATGCCCTGGTGCCCCTGGTGGCCCAGGCGGATATCTACGATCTCTCCGTGGGGGACGCCGCTGTCCGGCCGGACGCGGCCATGGGCTATGAGGCGGCCCGCCTGGCTATGGAGGCTCCCAATTACCGGGACGGAAACTACGGCGCCGGATGCGGGGCGACGGTGGGCAAGCTTGCCGGGATGGATTACTGCATGAAGTCCGGCATCGGCAGTTTCGCCATCCGGATCGGCGGGCTGAAAATCGGCGCGGTTGCGGTGGTCAACGCGCTGGGGGATATCTATGACTGGCGGACCGGAACACAGATTGCCGGGATGCTGAATGAGGACAGGACCGGCCTGCGCTCCACCCGGGAGTATATACGCGGCAGCTATGCGGTCATCGGAAACAAGTTCACGGGCAACACGACGATCTGCGTCGTTTTCACAAACGCCCGTTTTGATAAAGCGCAGCTTTGCAAGATCGCCGGCATGGCCCATGACGGATATGCCCGCTCCATCAACCCGGTCCATACCTCTGCGGACGGGGACAGCATTTACGCGGTGTCCGTCGGGGAGGTCGAAGCCGACCAGGACCTGGCGGGAACGTTGGCCGCGGAGGTGGTCAGCGAGGCAATCACCCGGGCGGTAACCGGCGCGGAGGGCGCTTACGGTTATCCCGCCGTATCCGATCTTAAAAAATGAAGCGGCCGGATGTGAATATCCGTTTTGACTAATTCCGGTTCGTTCCCCTGCTGGGATGAATGAACACGGACAGCCGACGGGAGGGATTTCCGCAGCACCGTTTTCTGACTTGCGGATGAAATAAAAAAACGGCGCATGCACGGCGGCAGCGTCGCTTTTTTATGTTCCCTGCGGATTATTCCGCGGCCTGGACGGAAGCCAGGACGAAGGAAGCGGCGATCTTGGAGTTATCGTCTTCCACGGGTCCTACGGTAACCTCCAGGATGTAGCCCATCTGGGTGGTGAAGGCCAGGCTCAGGTTGGTGCCGTTAACGTAGTTGACGCAGGGCAGGCCGTTCACGGTGCCGAGCTCGACCTCGGTGGCGCCGGCTTCAGCCAGCTGCGCAGCATAGTCTTCCAGGCTCATGCCGTTCATGTTCACATACTGGATCGCGATGGCGGAACCGTCTTCCGCGGCAAAGTATCCGATGTATCCCTTTTCGCGGTCTTCATCGGTCAGCTCCTGGGCGTTCATGCCGTCGTAAATGAAGATTTTCACGGCGATCTCGTCAAAGGTGACGAACTGTCCGGTCACGCCGGATGCTTCCAGCGTGGGAGCAACATCTTCCCAGTTGATTTCGTTTTCCGCCAGGGCAGTGCAGCCCAGCATCAGGCACAGGGCGAGCATCAGAGCAAAGATTTTCTTCATGGTTTTCCTCTCCTTCGGGGTATAATCCCCATTCTTGTTGCGCCGGTCATTCAATAACACAGCCGGGTCATTATTATACAGAAAAAAGCATTAATTTCAAGCAAAAAATATCACGTGTTCAGGTTCCATTTGACGGCCGGGAAACGCTGCGGAAAGAAAATATCCCGGCCAAATCTCCGGAGGAGGAGGCACGGGAATTTCTTGCGTACCTGGATAAGTATGGCACGCCGGATTTAAAGGAAGAAGATTCGGCTCATTTCTCATAAATCTGGCATTCTTTGGGGACGTCCTTGATGGCAGTACGAATATTGCGAATTGTTTTCAGCGCATAATCGATATCACTGTCATCGGCCCATTCGTATCCCGAATTAAACTTGTTGCCATTGTTTTCGTTGATCGTTTTCATGTTTTTATAGGTAATAACAATGTACTCGTCCAAATTCAGTAAACTGACCAATGCCTGACGCTGTGATTCTTTTTTCTTTACATCCCATGCTGCGAAGTGTTCTTCTGTCATTCCGGTCACGATTTCACCTTTCGCACGCATGTTGATGCGCTGGCCAAATGAATCGATCAACGCGCATCCGTATGTGTCATATAATGTTTTCCCCTGACCTATCTGATCAAGTTCGATCAAATCATGGGACATTTTTACAATATCTTCTCCAACTTTCCATGCTGTCTCTGCTATTTTCTTTATTTTTCCGGTTATTTTTACATTGTCTTTCAACGCCTTGCTTATATCATTTGTCACATACCCATCGGCATTTTTTCCAATGATCTCTTCTTTCACCTTTGCCCACCCCGAATTGAAATCGCTGTCTGTTAATTGAATCCCGGTAAGCATCACTGCAGTAGAATTTACTTTTTGATAGTCAAGCATCTGTTCAACCAAACCGTCAAAGTCAAAACTACAATCAATCGAACAGTCTTCCTTAACCTTGATCACTATGAATTGATCCAGCATACCGATAATCTGTTGCTCATCCCATTTATCGAAGATTTCTTCCAAAATGTTCCTGGCAATATCCCGAAGGAGATTTACAAATTGCTGGCACCAGAATTGTTTGTCAAGCCTTGAGAGCAAATCATCTGTATATTCGGAAGCATATTTCAACACTTCTTCATAGGAATATCCTGTTCCCGACAAAATTGCATTCCGGGCTTTCTTTATAAGAACTGCTTCGTCACTTCCTGCTTTGTTGAATGCGGAAAGGAAGATTTTCACGGCCTTTCCATAATAATCGTTGTTATCTTTTTCAAACAGCTTGTTGCTTCCGAAATATGTATCGGCAATATAATCTGCATAAGCTTCACAGCTTTCCTTCAGTGCATCAACATATTCCCGGGTATAAGCCCTGAGGATATAAGCAGCATCATATTGTGCCTGGGCCTCAATCAACGTCTCCATGACCGCCGTGGGAAATCTTAGAATTGCTTCCTTAAACGCGTCAATAAACACGTTTGCCAGTTTTTGCTTGTCTGAAAGCTCTGTTGCCGTCTCTGTTTCCATGTTTTCATATACTGAATAGACATTGACAGCGGTTCGAATAGCATTAATTGCCCAATCCGATGCATCCTTCACCCTGGCCATCTTATTATCTGTTAATGCTACCTCCTGATTAGCCAATGATACAAGGGAAACATTCTGCAAATCCTTATGAACAATCAAATTTTCTTTTGCTTTATCTTCTTCGATAGTCTTTGCAAGATTTGTCAAAGTCAGACGCAGCCTGGCTTCATCATCCAGCAGCCAGAAATTATCCTCTGAATTATATTTTTCTTTCCACTGGTTTGCATTGGCTGTATCTTCATCCCTCTTCAGATCTGCCAGTTCAGCCATTTTCCTTAACAGGAAATTATGGTCGGAATAGACATTATCCTTCGAGTATGCCTGCTGGGTATATATTTTGTACAATGAAGCCACATTGTTATTCCACCATGCTTCATATGCTTTTGCATGTTCCCCAATAAAAACCGGTGCCGGATCTTCCTGGGGATAAGATAACACAACATAGATACGGTGTTTCGGATCATAAACGTCCCCTATAGCTTTCTTGTCCCGTCCGTATCCTACCACCATAACCATAAGGTCAATCCTCTGATGCTCTTTGAAAAGTTGCTCGTAAATCCAATCATATTCAGTAAACAGACGGCTTTTCTCTGAAATTGTTCCGGTAATCCTGGCAGATGTAGTATAGAATTTAGTATCAGCCATTGTGATGTTTTCATCAATATATCGGCTTTTCAGATCCGTTTCGGGAATGGCAGCAACACCGCCCGAATCGCTTCCAAGAAAAATCCTGTATTCTGTTGCTCCCTGAATTGGTTTCCATCTGAAAACCATACTATCAGTGAAAACTGTATCAAATTCTTCTATTCCAATGAAGAATGAATCATCCTGTTCTTCTATGTTTGTACCCTCAAATGCATTTTCTGCAACATCAGACAAGCTTTCCGGCAGATTTATTTCCATCAGGCCGCTGTCAGCAAAAGCCTGTTGCCCGATCTTCTCAATCCCTTCTGGCAAAACAACCTTATCTAAACTTATATCTTTATGAAATGCTTCATCTTCGATTGTTTTCAATCCTGGAGGAAGTTTCAGCGTATCCGCCAATGCCGACTGGCATAAGCAAAGGATCATAATTATGCTGAGGATAGATCTGATTAATTTGCCAAGCTTTTTCTTCATTTGCCAGACTCCTTACCTGTATTCACATTCTTTCGTTATTTCAGCCCTTGGAATCACAAGCGGCCGGATGATTGTTACGAACCTTCATTTGCCATAAGGCAGTATCATGCAGTGGATCCTTATCGGTGCAAAAACCCGGTTTATCGCAATATTACCGAATCAGCGTACCGTCCTCCGCCAGGGCTTTCAACAAGCGGAGCAGATCCAGTTCGTTGACTTCGCCGTCCTCGTTCAGGTCCGAATTCTTTTCGTTGATCTTCACCACTTCACCGGTTTCCTCGTCAATATCCTCCGCCAGGAACTTCATCAGGCGGATGACATCACGGCCGTCCACTTCACCGTCGCCGTTGACGTCACCGGGGATATCGGTATCGCCGATTTCACCGTTATCCCCGCTGCCTTCTCCGCCGGGCTCCTGGTAATCCGCAGAGGCCAGCTGCTTGCAGTTGTAAAACGCTCTTTTGCCGATGGTGACTGTTGCCGTTGAAAAGGTGACATGCTTCAGATTCGGGCATTCGGCAAAAGCGTTGCTGCCGATCCGGGTGATGGCGCCGTCAAAGACCACTTTTTCAATCTGGTCCCGCAGTGCGGCCCAGGGAGTCTCGTCCGCGCCGGCATAATCCGCCATATCGCCGGAACCGGTAATCGTCAGGATACCATTTTCCAGGTTCCATGTGGCTTTTTCACCGCAGGATCCGCTTTCCGCGGCGGAAACGGCGGGAACCAGCAGCACGACCATGCACAGCATCAGCAGAAGGGAGATCAGTTTTTTGAAAGCTTTCATTTTTACTTTTTCCTTTCACAAACATTTTACACATTATGAAGACTTTTATCATTTTTTATCATTCTATCACACATGGCAAAAAAAGGAAATATGCTGCATTCTTCCAGCTTTAACAAACTATTTGTATATGCTATAATCACTTTACTGTTAAGAAAGTATCAAGACTGTTTCGAAGAAAGTAAAAACAACCAGGATACGGTCACAGTTCCCGGCTGAATCTCCGGGGGAGGAAGCGCGGGGAATTGCGCCGGATAAAAAAAGAGAACACGCATGGGGATTCAGGAAATTTTCGAGAGGTGAAGAGGTGTGAATCAGATCATAATCCATGTGGATATGGATGCCTTTTACGCCTCGGTGGAAATCAGGGACAATCCGGAGCTTCGCGGGAAACCGCTTATTATCGGTTCATTGCCACAGGAGAGGGGCGTGGTGGCCACCTGCAGCTATGAAGCCCGGAAATACGGGGTTCACTCCGCAATGAATATCAAGGAAGCTTATCGCCTGTGCCCGATGGGCATTTTCATGCATCCCAATTTTGAGAAATACAGGGCTGTTTCCGACCAGCTACATACGATCTGGAATGCTTATGCGGCCGCTTCCGAGTATATTGCCCTGGATGAGGCTTACCTGGACGTGACCGAAACAGCCGGGAACTGGGAGCGGGCCTGTGAGTTTGCCCGGCGCATCAAGCAAAGGGCGCTGGATGAGCTGGGACTGACATGCTCCGTGGGCGTCGCATATTCCAAGACCGCGGCAAAGACAGCCAGCGAAGAGAAAAAACCGGACGGGTATTTTGAGATTCCTGACGTGGAAACCTTTGTGAACCTGATCGTCGACCGGGATGTGCGGGTGCTTTATACTGTCGGGGAAAAGACCGCGGAAAAACTGAACCGCATGGGGATTAAAACCGTGCGGGATATACAGGAACACAGCTACGAGATCATCCGGTCCTTCGGGAAACAGGGACAGTGGATGACACAGCTGGCTGCCGGCATTGATGACCGGAAGGTCAGTCCGTACAAGCCGGAGGACGCGAAATCCATCAGCAGGGAGATTACCTTCCAGGAAGATGTGGAGGATAACAGCTTTATTGCGGACGTGCTGCTGCTTCTGGCCATCAGTGTGGAGCGCAGGGCGGCGCGGGTCAACCTTTACGGGGAAGGGGTAACGCTGAAGGTGACTTTTTCGGACATGAAAAACATTACCCGGTCCCGGCTGATCCCCTCCTCACGGTCGGCAATTGTGATTTATGAGGAAGCGGTCCGGCTACTGGAGCAGGTGCCGCAGAAGGCAGTCCGGCTGGTGGGCGTCGGGATCTATCACCTGACCGGCGAATACGGACGGCAGCTCCGGTTTGATGATTTCATGCCGGAAGTAAAACAGCAGCAGGATGAAAAGACCCGGCAGGCACTGGAAAGGCTGGGACAGCGGTATGGCCTGGATTTCGCGGGAAACCTGGACAAGGTGTTCCATGGCGAAACCCTTTACCGGACCATTGAATATATGCGCAGGCACAGGTTTGTGCAGTAAGTTGAATCCTGTTGTGGGAAAAAATCAACTCGACCTTTCCGGGCTCACGTGTTAATTTCCCGGTAAAAAACCAGGTATGCCAGGAGGATCAGCAATCCGAGAACCGGCACGGACAGGGAAAACAGAATCACGCTGAAATTGATGAACTGGGACATTTTGATAATGAGGATCAGTTCTCCGGCCAGCTTCAGCAGGGCCGCCGCGGCAATGTATCCCGAGGCGGTCTTTTTTTGCTCCGGTTTATTGGCAAACATGAGCACATTGGCAAAGGCCACCAGGTTGAAGATGTTGATCATCAGGGTCAGTTCCTTGCTCAGGCCGAAATCGGCAATGGCCTGGCCGGACTGGAGAAGCTGGATGCCCAGCAGCGCGGCGTAGGCAAAAGCGACGCCCAGGAAGGAAGCATGGCCCTTGATCCGGAAGGTGAAGCGGACATAAACCAGCATGGCCAGGAACGCCAGGAACTGGATCAGCGCCGAGAGCACCCCCAGCACCGTCAGGGAACCCTGAAAGGTTTTTACCAGGTTCCATACGCTGATCGCGGTTCCGCATACGGAAAGCAGGATCAGGAGGGTATAAATCCATTTGCTGCCGTAAGTAACATTCCTGTTGTTCATGTTTTATTCTCCCTTGTTCATTTTTTTGAATAGTGATCCGCATCCACATCTTACTATATCCGCAGGCAAAAAACAACGAGGAAATTTACTTCCCGGTTACGCTGAATATGTACGATTTTGAATAGTTCTGGAAGGGCCAGACTTCCACGGTTTTCTGATCGTGGTTGTAGATGGCGCTGTACTGCGTCATGGAAATGCCGGCGGCGTCTGTATAGGGGTTCTGGGCCACGCTCTGCAGGATGACCAGGGCGGCGGATTCCGGCATCCGGGTATAATAATCCTCCCGGGAAGCCACCCGGAAGCGCCCCAGCTGTCCCAGGATGGTGACAAACCGGTGGTAACCGTGGCCGTAGCCGTAATGATAATCCGGCGTCAGGTCTTCATCCGTCAGCCGGACGGCCTCTTCCCGGAGTTTTCCGTTCCGGTAATTGTCCTCCATGTCATCGCTGCCCAGGTAGAAGTTTGTGCAGACATCCGTGGGGATGACGCTGACCTGGCTGTTCCGGCTTTCGATGACCACACTGCGGCCGGAGGCATCGGATACGAAGAAATGGCAGCCCTGCCAGTCCTCCGGAACGATGATGCCGGTTTCCGTTTTCCGGACCGCCTCATCCACATCCGCACAGTCGTCCAGCAGGAAACGAAGCAGCATGCTGGATCCGGCCGGGAACCTGGCGGGCTGGTCCCCTTCCCGGATATCCACCCGCAGCACGGACACGGAAAGGCCTTTTTCGTTGATTCCGTCCATGCACTGATAGGGGAGGATCTTCAGCAGCTCCGGGTCAAAGCCTTCCAGGTCCGGGCCGCCCCGCTGCAGCAGCGGATTATCCTCGCCGATCCAGACCGCGTCGGCCATGGCGATGGATTCATATTTGCCTTCCGGCTTGCAGTGCAGGACGATATTCAGCCCGGTGAGGGAACGGTCCTCCGACGAAACCCGGTGGGGATAATCATAATTCCGGCAGGTGATGACCTCACCTTCGGGGTTGTGGGTCAGGAAGACGGAACAGCCGGGATCGATATAGCCGATTTTCCGCATGGCGTCGATGACTTCGGGGCCGTAATAATCCCCTGTGTAATCCCAGTAATACAGGTACCCTTCTTCATCCAGCCGAACCACGGCATTCTGCCCGGCTCCTTCCGGCACGCCCGCGGACAGCGGGACGACCGGCAGAAGCAGCGCCAGGCACGCGGCCAGGAAACGTTTTCTTTTCATTCGTAAAACCTCCCGATGAAAGTTTGGTGCGGGAACGGAAAGGGGCGGCCCCGCCGGTTCACTGCCAGCGATGTGCCTTGAAACGTATAAACAGGTGATTCAACCAACGGTTCAATGACAGCATGCGGATGGCTTTATATAATAACGACGGCCAGGAAAACGGAAAGGAGCGTGGGATCATGAACGGAAAGGTGATTCGGATAGAGGCACTGACGGAAGAGCGGATCCGGGAGCTCCGGCGGGAGATTGAAGCCGGGAAGGCCGCTTTTTTCGGAACGGATGACACAGCGGACCGGGCGGAAGGGGAAACGGACGAAACGGAACCGATGCCGGTCCGGCAGGCGAGGTGAGGCAAGATGCGGAAGATTGTATCCCGGAACAAGATGTCCGGGAAGGCCCGGAAGGTGCTGGACCGGGAAAAACGAAACCTGTGGACCCTGAATCCGGTGACCCGGGTGCGGGAATCCGGAAAGGTTTACAACAGAAAAAGACTCGGGGACTGCCGGAAGGAAGCGCAGGATTCCTTCTGACAGGGAAAGCCCCGGGTCTTTTTCATAACGGCTCCGATTACATCAGCTTCCGGAACATTTCCTCAAACTGCTCCAGGGAAGCCGGACGCGGATTGCCCGGTGCGCACGCATCGGCTGCTGCGGATTCACAGAGGAAGGGAAGATCCGCTTCCTTCAGCTTTTCCAGTTTGGTCGGAATGCCGACGTCCACGGAAAGCTGCCGGACCGCGTCCACGGCGGCCTTCCGGTAGGCGGCGGGATCCATGCCCGCGGTATTCACGCCGAAGGCTTCCGCGATCTGCCTGAATTTTTCCCCGGTGTATTCCGCGTTGAACTCCATGACGATCGGCAGCATCATGGCGCAGGCAACGCCGTGGGGCGTATCGTATACCGCGCCGAGGGTGTGCGCCATGGAATGGGCAATGCCGAGGCCTACGTTGGAATACGCCATGGCGGTTACATACTGGGCAAGGGCCATGCCTTCCCGGCCGTCCGGGTCATTGGCGACCGCTTTGCGCAGGTTGGCGGCAATCAGCCGGATGGCTTCGAGATTGAGGCAGTCCGACAGCTCCCAGGCGGCGCCGGTGGTATATCCCTCGATGGCGTGGGTCAGCGCGTCCATACCGGTGGAGGCGGTCAGCCCTTTGGGCATGGAGGACATCATATCCGGATCGACCACAGCCACATCGGGGATGTCGTTGGGGTCCACACAGACAAACTTCCGTTTTTTCTCAACGTCCGTGATGACATAGTTGATGGTGGATTCCGCGCCGGTGCCGCCGGTGGTCGGAACGGCAATCGTGAAGACCGTGCGCTTCTTTGTGGGCGCGACGCCTTCCAGGGAACGGATGTCAGCGAACTCGGGATTATTGACCACGATACCGATGCCTTTGCCGGTATCCATGGAGGAGCCGCCGCCGATGGTGATCATGAAATCGGCCCCGCTCGCCTTGTAGGCTTCCACACCGTGCTGAACATTTTCAATGGTGGGATTCGGCTTGATATCTGTATAAAGGGTATAGGCAATGCCGTTCTGATCGAGCAGATCCGTCACCTTTGCCGTGACCCCGAATTTGACCAGGTCGGGATCCGAAGCGATAAACGCCTTGTGAAAGCCGTGGGCGGCAACAATTCCGGGAATTTCGCGGATGGCTCCGTGGCCGTGATAGGATACACCGTTCAGAACAAACCTGTTGACCGACATGATTTTATCCTCCGTATATGCAGTTTTCCCTGCCTGCCGTCAATGCACCGGGGCAGGAATTACATATATTCTACAGAAAAAACCATGAATTGTCCATAGACAACCGGACAAATCAGCCCAGGAGCATCCGATCGTTGACGAAGGTTTCCCCGCTGGCCCTGGCGAAGGCGTTCATGAGAAGCTCTATGGTGAGCTTCTTTTTTTCCTCGCCGGAGATATCCAGGATGACCCGGCCCTCATTCATCATGATGAGGCGGTTGCCGTAGCGGATGGCGTCCTTCATGTTGTGGGTGACCATGAGGGTCATGAGCTTGTTTTCCTGAATAATGCGCTCGGACAGCTCCAGCACCTTCGCGGCGGTGCGGGGATCCAGGGCGGCGGTATGCTCGTCCAGCAGGAGGAGCTTCGGCTTTTTCAGGGTGGCCATCAGGAGGGTCAGGGCCTGCCGCTGGCCGCCGGACAGGAGGCCAACCTTGGCGGTCATCCGGTCCTCCAGCCCCAGGCCCAGCTCGGCGAGCATGTCCCGGTAGCGGGCGCGCTCTTCCCGGGTGATGCCCGGCCGCAGGGTGCGCTTCTGTCCCCGGCGGGCGGCCAGGGCCAGGTTTTCCTCAATCTGCATGGAGGCGGCGGTGCCCATCATCGGGTCCTGGAAGACCCGGCCCAGCAGGGCGGCCCGCTTATGCTCCGGCAGGGAGGTGATATCCGTTCCGTCGAGGACGATGCTGCCGCTTTCCACGGGCCAGACGCCGGCGACGGCGTTCAGCAGGGTGGATTTGCCGGCCCCGTTGCCGCCGATGACCGTGACGAAATCCCGGTCCTCCAGGCGGAGGGTGATATCATTCAGGGCAACCCGCTCATTGACGGTCCGGGCGTTGAAGGTTTTGCGGACGTTATTGATTTCAAGCATGCTCCTTGCCTCCTTTGCGCGGATGCCGGGCAGCCAGGTTCGCCCGCCAGTAGGGAATGCCCAGGAAGACGGCCACGATCAGGGCGGACAGCAGCTTGAGCAGGTTGGTGTTGAGGCCCAGCCAGAGCACCACCTGGATGACGAGGAAATAGAGGACGGCGCCGACAGCCACCGCCAGCAGCTTCAGGGCAAAATTACGGAACAACTTTCCGAAGATCACCTCGCTGATGATGACGGCGGCCAGGCCGATGACGATGGCTCCGCGGCCCATGTTCACATCCACGAAGCCCTGATAATGGGCCAGCATGGCGGAGGACAGGGCCACGATGCCGTTGGAGATCATGAGACCCAGGATTTTCGCCCTTTTCGTGTTGATGCCCTGGGCACGGGCCATGGCTTCATTGGCGCCGGTGGCCCGGAGGGAACAGCCGGTTTCCGTTCCGAAGAACCAATACAGCACCCCGATGACCAGCGCCAGTACCAGCAGGGTGATGAAGATGGGGTTGCTGAGATCCAGTGTGCGGACGTTCCGCTGGCTGACCAGCAGCTGATACTTGGTGACGTTGATGCCCTGGTTGGCCTTGAAGTCCATGACGGCCAGGTTCAGGGAATAAAGGGACAGCTGGGTCAGGATGCCGGCGAGGATGGCCGGGATGCCCATTTTGGTATGGAACAGTCCGGTGATCAGCCCGGCCAGCATGCCCGCCGCCATGGCGCACAGCAGGGCCAGGAAGACGTTCCAGTCGTTGAGCATCAGCATGATGCACACGGCGCCGCCGGTGGCCATGCTGCCGTCCACGGTCAGGTCCGCCAGGTCCAGGACCTTATAGGTGATATAGACGCCGATGGACATGATGCCCCAGATGAGGCCCTGGGCCACGGCGCCGGGAAGGGCGTTGAAAAGGGATGCTGGATTCACGGTCGTTCTCCTTCGGGGTTTTTTTGGTGAAAAACCGGAACGGTCCGGTTACTGGATGGCTACGTAGCCTTCCGGCACGGTGATGCCCAGCAGGCCGCAGAGCTCCGCGTTGTATTCCCTGGTGACGTTGGGGGCGAAGCGCACCGGCAGGGTGGCGATGTCCGCGCCGTTCACCAGGATTTCATAAGCCATTTCGCCGGTGGCATAGCCCAGGTCGTAATAGCTGATGGACAGGGTGGCCACGCCGCAACCCCGGCAGATGCCTTCCTCGCCGGCGATGACGGGAATGCAGGCGGGCTCCACCACGTTGCGGATGGCTTCGGTGCAGGAGGCGGCGGTGTTATCGGTGGGGATATACAGCACATCGCTGGCATCGCAGGCATTCTGGGCAACGGAGGCTACGTCGTTGGAATCGGCAAAGGTGAAATCGGTGCAGCCGAAGCCCATCTCTTCCAGATAGCCCCGGATGGCGTCGGCCTGATACTTGCTGTTGGGCTCCGCGGAGCAGTACAGCAGGCCCACGGATTTCGCCTGGGGGAACAGCTCCTGCAGCATGGCGGCCTGCTGTTCCAGGGGCGCCAGGTCCGAAGTGCCGGACACGTTGATGCCGGTGGCGCCGGACCAGTTATCCAGCTCCAGGGCGGTGGCGTAGTCCGTGACGGAGGTGCCCAGGATCGGGATGTCGCCGGTGGCGGCCACGGCAGCCTGCAGGGCCGGGGTGGCGTTGGCCATGATCAGGTTCACGCTGTTGGACACAAAGCTGTTGACGATGGTGGAGCAGGTGTTGGAATCGCCGGAAGCGTTCTGCACGTCAAAGGTGACGGCGTCCCCCAGCTTCGCCTTCAGCGCGTCCTGGAAGCCCTGGGTGGCGGCGTCCAGCGCCACATGCTGCACCAGCTGGCAGATGCCGACAGTGTAGGTGGTTCCTTCGGCGGCGGCGGTTCCGCACAGGCAGAGGGCCAGGACGGCGGCGGCCAGGAGAGCAAGAATCTTTTTCATGACGGGGTTCCTCCTTCAAAATAATCAAAGATGGTTCTGTATCAAAAAGGGGGGTTCCTCCATACGGAAGAACTCCCTTGTTGATTCGCGGTTTACGGGAAGTTCAGCAGCCGGAGGCCGGAAGGCGATCGCTTTGAAAGTAATAAAAGCGCAGGGCGCTGAAAAAGCGCGCTGCGCTGAAAAAAGCGAAGGCGGCAGACAGGGGACGGCCGGCGGTGGACTGGATGCGGTTTGTCATTATTACGGCCTCCCCTTTCGAAATTGATGGTGCAATTATAGCACTGAAAGGGAGGCCGTCAACCGGAAACGGACTGCAAAAACATATTATGAACAAGGGGAGGGGGCGGGGGGAGTGAGCGAGAGGGTGTGATCGTATCCTGGTTCAGTCTGGAATTGATTTTGCCTGATTGATTATCCATATAAAACTAGGGTGTGTTTCCAAATTCGGATTATCCGCATAATCAAGCAAGAAGAATCCGAATACAACCAAGATGGACGAAAGCGAGGAACCGAGATGCCAGCTTATCGAACCGGGTAGCAATCCGCCGATTCTCCTTCAGCTTGTTG
>JAFXRG010000065.1 GCA_017526525.1 Clostridia bacterium
CGAACTTGCTAACACGCCGACCGAAGATTTGGGCTTTTGCCCGGGTAACCTGTTCCTGGATGCCTTAAAACCTAAGGATTTGGCACTTTCTTCGGTACAACAGTACGATTGCTTTGCCCTACCGACTGAGCCATGCCACCACGTCTACGTACCTTCGGCCTACCAGTCCAGTTGGACATTTGGAACAGTTCGTTCTGCCCATGTGGTAGGAACTACAGACGGCTTCATTCTCCCTGTCCTTGTAAAACCTTTAATTTCCTTGGTCCTGGGAGTTCTTCCTGCAAGGAAAAGGTGTGCGAAATAGCTGTACGAAAATGGATTTCGTACAGGTGTACGTACTGTACGATATTCGCATAGGACACAGCCGATAATGCAACTGAAATTAGTTGCAGAAGTAATGACTGTGTGTTATACTTCTGACGGAGGTGTAAGAATGGGCCAAAAAGAAAAATTGATCGCCAGGCTTAAAACAATTCCAAGAGATTTCACCTTTGACGAAGCCGAATCTCTGTTGAGGTATCTGACATTTCACAGAACCAATAAAGGAAAGACCAGTGGATCCCGTGTTGTGTTTGTCAGCGATGAATATGGAATAAAAATCTTAATGCATAAACCGCATCCCAGAAAGGAACTGCTCGAATATCAGGTTCGGCAGCTCATTGAACAGTTGGAGCAGGAGGGATTAATTTGAATAATGTGATGGAATACAAAGGGTATGTTGGCAGTGTCGAGTTCTCTGAAAAGGACGGTGTTTTTTATGGGAAAGTGCAGGGAATTCGATCTCTGATTTCATACGAAGGGACGACAGCGAGTGGGTTGGTTTCTGATTTCCATGAAGCTGTGGATGATTATCTTGAAGCCTGTAAGGAGGAAGGCAGTTCCCCGGAAACACCATATAAGGGAAGCTTGAACGTTCGGTTTAAAAACAGTGATATTCACAGGCGGGCAGCAGTATATGCAATCATGCATGAACAGAGTCTCAACAGCTTCATTGAAGAAGCTGTTGAAGAGAAACTGGCCAGGGTTTAAAGAAGCTATCTGAGAAAGAGCATCCTGGAAAACCTGGTTTCAGCAGGTTTTCTGATTGAGATGACAATCGGCAGATCGAAGGTGCTTCGCGCCGCCGGGCGCAAGCTCCTCTTCTTCCTGCTGGGCCATCAGGTCCTCGATGAACCGGTCGATCAGCTCCGTGGTAGCGTTCTGCATCACCACCACGTGGGCGAGATCCCCGCCGAAGCGGTCGTCAAAATCCGGCGCCAGGAAGTATTTTTCCATGATCTCTTTTCCTCGATGTCGCCTGCCAGGCGACCATTTGCGCCTCCCGTTTTGCTATGATCCTTATGCAGGCAAGGAAACCTGAAAGAAATCGGGAGGGATTTTTATGAAAAAGAACCTGACAGAAATGGTCTTTATCCTGGACAAAAGCGGCTCCATGGCCGGAATGGAAGGCGACACCATCGGCGGTTTCAACAGCATGATTGAGCGCCAGAAAAAGCAGGAAGGCGAAGCGCTTGTTTCCACGGTGCTGTTTTCAAGCGAGAGCCTGGTGATCCATGACCGGGTGGATATCCGCAGGATTGAGCCCCTGAACGAACACCAGTACTGTGTCGGAGGGTGCACCGCCCTGATCGATGCCATCGGCGGCGCGATTCACCACATCGGCAACGTGCACAAGTACGCCCGGGAGGAGGACGTTCCCGAGCACACCGTGTTTGTGATAACGACGGACGGCATGGAAAACGCGTCCCACAGGTATACCAGCGACCAGGTAAAGCAGATGGTGAAACGCCAGAAGGAAAAATACGGATGGGAGTTCCTGTTCCTGGGCGCCAATATCGACGCTGTGGAAACCGCCTCGCACTTCGGGATTTCGGAAGACCGGGCTGTCAACTTCCATAATGATTCCGTCGGCCAGCGCCTGAATTACGAAACGGTCAGCGAAGCCATGTCCTGCGTCCGGTCACGGGCTCCACTGGGCGCCGAATGGAAGGAAAAGATCGAAAAGGACTTCAGGACCCGCAAAGGCGGCAGATAAACGCTTTCTTGATAAAGGCACTCCTGTATCGGTTGCACTCCCGTCCCGTTTATCGCTGTCGTTCCTTTGAGATCATACCACATACCGCTGTTTCCCACCTTTTTATTCTGCCGCCTCCCCTTCTGAAGACCATTTCCGATAGAGATCGGCAATCACGGTTTCGATGTTTTCGGGCTCCAGCTGGATATCCCGAATGCCGGGAATCCCGGCAAGCAGGGTAAACAGCTGCGGAGTATGGATTTTTGACCCGTCATAGCGGTATGTGCACCGGCTGCCGCTGCGTTCCACCAGTGAAAGGCCTTCCGGTACAGGCGGTTCCGCGGAGGTCATCAGCCTCACCAGGCGGTGATCCCCGGTCATGTGCATGAGCGCTTCGTAGTTGCCGTCGAAAGCCAGGTGTCCCCGGTTGATCAGCAGCAGCCGGTTCGCCATTTCCGCCAGGTCGTCCATGTCATGGGAGGTGACCATCAGCGTAACCCCGAGCTCCTGGTTGGCCCGTTTCAGGAAGTCAATCATCCGGCGCTTGGCCAGGACATCCAGGCCCAGGGTCGGTTCGTCCAGCAGCACCAGTTCCGGCGCGTGCAGCAGGGTCAGCGCGAGATCCGCCCGCATGCGCTGCCCGAGGGACAGCTCGCGGGAAAAAGTGTTCCACAGCGGTTCCAGGTCAAGCAGCTCCTTCAGTTTCCTTACCTGGGCCAGGTAGACATCGTCCGGAATCTCCCAGACCGCTTTTTTCCATTCAAAGGATGCCCGCACAGGATGATCCCACCACAGCTCGCTCCGGTTGCCGAAGAGCACGCCGGTGCGGCGCATGACCTCAATGCGTTTCACGCAGGGATCGGCACCGAAAAGCTCCACCTGTCCCTGCTGCGCCCGAAGCAGGCCCGCCAGCAGCTTGAAGGTGGTGGACTTTCCGGCGCCGTTGGGTCCCGCGTAGGCGGCAAACTCGCCGCGGTGCAGCGTAAAGCTTACATCCTTCAGCGCGTAAATCCGGGTATGCTCCCGCTTCCACAGGGAAACGGGCCGGCTCTGGTCAAAGTATTTGGTTACGTGCGCCAGGGTGACGATGCAGTCATGATTCGTTTTCATTATCTTTTCCTCCTTTTCAGCTTCGATGGCCCATGCCCTTATAGCGGTTGCAGCTGTATTGCAGATAGTGGCGTATCCCCGCCCGGAAGCAGCCTGCCGCTGCCAGGGCGAACGCCGTCGCAACACAGACCGGGAGCGCCAGCACCAGTCCGGACAGCCGGCCCAGCAGTGCCAGCGACGGAAGATAGGCCAGCAGGCCCACCGGCAGCACCGTGCATAACAGGCCCAGCAGCCAGCGGGGCAGGCCGAACAGCGGGAAACGGCCCAGCCGGCCGTTCAGGTCGAGAATCAGGGTGGACAGTTCCTCGCCGGCCGCCGGGTTCCGGAAAGCGGCCGATCCGAAGAGGAAGCTCTGCCCAAGCGTTAACAGGATATGGCAAAGGATATACAGCAGGAGAAGAAACAGGCGCAGCGGCGTCACTGCCAGTTGCAGCCGGATCCAGGCCGCTGCGGTCAGCAGGATTCCGATCAGGAAACCGCCGCTGCCGGACACCGGCATAAAGCCTTCGGTCAGCAACTGCACAGGCAGCGGACGCGGCTGGATCAGCATATGGTCCAGCTGGCCGCGTCCGATCCGCCGGCTGATGTGAAGCACGTTGAAGCCGCCGAAAAGCATATAGCACAGGCCGTCCGCCAGCTCGAAAAAGCCGAGCATCAGCAGGATTTCATCCGCTGTCAGCCCGCCCGCCCCGCCGAAGCGAACGGCCAGCAGCAGAATGCCGGATACCGCGGTCAGGTTATTGATGATTTCCGCACAGATCACGATCAAGGCCGCTTTGAAATCCTGCAGCACCCAGTTCAGGTCCATACGCGCATACAGCCGGAGCAGCCGCAGAACCGATCGGATTTTATCCGCCATAAGACACCATCCTTTCCCGCATCGAAGCAAAACGCCGGAGGGCCAGCGGCCACAGCACCGCGTTCCAGAACAGCTGCGCCGCCAGAACGGTCATCGGGTCTGCGAGCCCGGCATAGATGGATAACGGCCCGCCGGCCAGGGAACCCAGCGGCGTAAGGGCCAGGAAGCGTCCGAGCCCCCACGGCAGTGCTGCGAAAGGGATCACGGAACCGGTGAACAGCGCCGTCAGCGACTGGCGCATGTCGTGCACAACCCATTCCAGGTTGTGAAGCCGGATCAGCAGGCACGCAAAGAGGTAGTCCACCGCAAAGCCCAGCGAAACGGTCAGCACCAGGGAAGGAAAGAACCAGGGGCTTGCCGGGCGGAGATCCACCCCGCAGAGCAGGGCGATGACTGTAACCGGAACCGACAGAACTGCCAGCGGCAGCACCCAGCCGCCCACGGTGTGGGCTGCCAGCTGGGAAAACAGGCTCCGCGGCCGCAGGTACAGCTTCAGCACTGAACCGTCATGCAGCCAGCCGGAGACCGGCGTTCGCACATCCAGCATCGGCGCAAGCACCGTGGAGAGGATCGTATAGACATAAACCTGGTTGAGCGTAAGGCCCTGCATATCCGCCCCCTGCAGGAACAACGAACGCCAGATCATCAGCAGGGCCCCCAGTCCCGCGGCCCTCAGCAGATACTGGGCAATGATGTTGGCCAGGCCAAAATAACTTTTTTCTTTCAGGCACATGCGCGCGGTCGCGCGCCAGGCTCGAAAAGCCTCCATACCGAATCAACCTTCTTTCTGTTTTTAAGCATGCAAAAACGGCGGCCCTCATCGGACCGCCGGCAAAAATCACAATGAAATCTTATCAGAGCGCCAGGACGGAATCCAAAAAGGGCAGACTTATCCCATCAGGCGCAAAATCATACGCAAAACCACGCGCAACGCGGACAAGATACCGCATCTGCTTCATGGGAGTCCCCCCTTTCCTGATTACCCAGTCATCATATCATGTGCTGCCTGTTTTGTCAAAAGGGAACGCTGGGGACGACCCTTTTCGTTCCCCCCAGCCTCAAAAACGGAAGGGCTGTCGCCGGACAACCCTTCCGTTTTTTCGTCCTGTTTTTACTTTTTCAGCGTGTCCTGGTAATCCTTATACTCCTTGGAATTGGTGAACTCCTTCATCAGCGCCACCCGGGTCAGGGCTTCCTCCCCTTCCAGCTTTGCCATCCAGTAAGCCAGGCCGTCCGGATCCGCATCCCGGTTCACGAACACCTTGTACATCACCTTCACAAAAGCCTCATTGCTGAGTGCCCGGCCTTCCATTTCCTCGGAGGTCAGGATCATCCGCGCGGCCCTGGCCGGGCTGATTTCCTTGTTCATAACCTGGCTGACCCAGTGGGCCGCTTCTTCCTCGCCCGCATCGCGGTCCAGGGCTTCCTTGTACGCCCGGCGGATGAAGGCCGTAATCTTTGCCTCATCCCAGTTGTCTTCAGGTTCGGTTGTCTGTCCGGCCGTCTGTTCGTTCGTTGGTTCAGAAGTCGTTTCTGTTCCCACCGGCAGGAATCCGGGACGGATGCCGCAAGCCTGGCAGATCTGAATAAATTCATCCGACTGGCTGATGCCGTTGATGACAGTCTGGATCGGTTCCCCGTCATACAGCGCCTTCGCCCACTGATTAATGCCCGCTTCGTCCGGAGTCCGGTTCAGCATCACCTTGTAAAGGGCTTTCACAATCTCTTCGTTTGTCAGGCCCCTTGTTGCAAACTCTTCGCTGAACACGAAGCCCGCAATGATCTCCGCCGCGGTCTTTTTGCCGGAGGCGAAGGGCTCCGCCCAGGCGTTCATGCCGGCGTCGTCCGCCTCACGGCCCAGGAAGGCATCGTAGCACCTTGCCACGAAGGCCCGCAGCTGGATCAGGTCCGTCCGCAGGTCGCCGCTGCTGGCATAATCGCTGTCAAAGTCGAAGGTGGCCCGCAGGTCGTCAAACTCGTTGGAGGCGCCCAGGCCGTTGATGACTTCCGC
>JAFXRG010000008.1 GCA_017526525.1 Clostridia bacterium
CCCGCTCGACTTGCATGTGTTAGGCACGCCGCCAGCGTTCGTCCTGAGCCAGGATCAAACTCTTCCGTTTAATCCTTGACATCTTTCGATGTTCAACTCTTTGGAATCTTCGCTGATCTTTCCTTCTTGCGCGTTTACTTCTCTGTATCGTTTTCAAGGTTCGCTTTGCTCTTTCCTTCGGTTTCCCGCAGGCGAGCTTGACTAATATACCAAACCCCTCCCCCTTTGTCAAGCGCTTTTTTGAAATTTTTTGAAAAAAAACGCATTCCCTGTATGCAGGAAATGCGCAAACGCTTTGTTTTCACGGGTTCCGGGCTTTTATATTCTTTTATTATCTGGCCTTTCTCGTCAGCGTCCGGATTTTCCAGACCCCATTTTCCTTCACCAGCTGAACCCGATAGGAAGCCTCCGGCCATTCCGGCGGATAGATGGCGGAGTTCCCCTGCTGCGCGATAACCTCGTCCGCCTTCAGTCCTTTCACCCGCCCGTCGATGCGCGGGATTTTTTCCGTAATCTCCAGCCGCACCGCGTTATCCCACGGCCAGATCCAGAAAAAGCCCATTTCCAGCCGGTGGTCAATTCCGCGGACATTGTAGTTCGCGTACGGGGAATTTCCTTCTCCCGTTGTCACCGTAATATCGTCCGCGTCCAGGCAGTTCTGCTGAAAATACTTTGTCAGGTCATTTTTCTGGGTCAGGATGCCCATGGCGTATTTGGCCCGGCCGGCCATTCCGTCCTTCAGGACGATCTGGATGTTGCTCAGGTTCATTGCATAGTAGAAGACCGTGATGGCAAGGCCGAGAATCAGGCAGAGAACCGCCAGCCGCCCGGCAACAAACCATATGCCCCGCCGCAGGTACTTCACCGGCCTGCCCCCTTCCTTCCGTGTTATTATTACAGCAGCTTGATCAGCATCGTATTCTGCTCGTCCATTTCCACAACAACGAGTCCGTCCTTTTCCAGCTGCTTCATGACATCAGAGAAGCGTTTGAATCCGATGGATCGTTCGTTGAAATCCGGATAAGCCGTAATGATGTCCGCCTTCAGGATTGAAGGATTCACTCTTTCAAATCCGCCGTCCTTATAAGCCTTGATCTGGGCTGCAAAAGCTTCCTTCCAGTTGTCCCGTGTCAGCTGGGGAATGCTTTCCGGACTTTCCCCGCTGTTATTCAGTCCCACCATGACGTCGAAATTGTCGTTATGCACGCGCAGGTCGCCGAACCGGTTGGACAGCTTCAGCAGCAGCTTGTAAAAGGTCGCGCATCCGTAAGCCTTCTCGTTGAAGTCCGGCCTCAGCCGCAGCAGCGTTCCCTTCAGCTCGCTGGCGTAGATCTCATCCCGGTCCTGTTCCTCCAGCACCGTTGTCAGCAGCTTGTTCAGCTCGCTTTCGTCCGCGACTTCTTCATTGGAATAGGTGGATTTCTGTTTCCGGGGTTTCTCCACATTCCGTTTTCCGACGGATTCCAGGAACTGAAACTCGTTGCAGGCGTTGATGAAAATATTGCTTGCGGCTTCGCTCCGGCTGATGCCCAGAACAAATTTCCCCATGCTCTTGAGCCGGCCAACCAGCGGCACATAGTCGCTGTCTCCGCTGACGATGCAGAAACTGTCGATCAGTTCGTTCTCGTAAGCCACCTGCAGTGCATCAATTACCAGCTGGATATCCGCGTTGTTTTTCTGGCTGATTCCGTATCGGAGGCTGGGCACAACGGTGAACGTATTGCTCAGCAGTACCTCTTTCAGGTCGTCGAATTTATCCGTGTACCCGTATACCTTGCCCAGGAGGATGTCCCCCCGGATCTTCACCTTTTCCAGAATGCTTTTCAGTGTGGGCACTTTCGCCCCGCAGTTTTCCAGGTCAACAAATACAGCAAATTTACTCAGTTGAATAACCTTCTTCCCTGTCATTTCGGCAGTTTTCCCGCCCGGTTGTTCAGTATACCATTAAAACAAGGTTTTTGTCACTGTGATTCTTTACAAAGCATTCCAATCTCTGTAAAATAGAAGAGATTGTACAGGATTATATGCAGGGAGAAAGGAGGTTGGTCCGGATGGAACCCATTCTGTCCGCCTGTCTGGTCGCATGCCACTGCGGAGATGAAATCGACCTGGCGCTCCGCTGCATTCAGAATGCGGATCTGGCCGTATCGGTTTTCCTCAGTGACAATACGCCCGAGGAAATGACGGCTGACCGGCTGAAATGGGCGTTCCCCGGCCTCAGGGTTCTTCCCCAGCGGCGAAACGCGGGGCCGTCCAGGGCTCACAATGCCGTCCTTCCGTATCTGACCTCCAGGTATCATCTGCTGATGGACCCGTCCACCGCCTTCGATCCTTCCCTGCTGCGCCGCATGGTGGTTTATATGGAAGCGCACCCGAATATCGCAATTCTCTCTCCCCGTTTTTACTATGCAGAAGGCGAAGAAGTCTTTTTCCCGCGGCGCCGGCTCACGGTTCGTCATCTCCTCGGCAGTTCCCTGGGAGATCTGGGCGGCATGTTCCGCCGCTGGAAACAGGAATATGTTTTTTCCGGCAAAACCACGGACATGCCGCTTCCGGTGGAATGTGCCCCGCTGACCTTTATGATGATCCGCACCGATGTTTTTCGCACACTGCAGGGGCTGGATCCCGGCTTTCCCAAATTTCAGGCGGACGCGGATCTCTGCCGCCGGGTGCTGGACGGCCGCTTCGGCAGCATCGTTTTCCACCCGGATATGGCGGTATCCTATCATCCGCCGGCAGAAAACATCATTTTCCCGAACCGGACGCATCATTTTTCATCCGTTCTCCGGTATTTCATGAAATGGGGGATCACCTGGTGATCCCCCATTTTTCATGTTGCCTTACCGCAGGTCTGTCAGCGTCGCCGTAGGAATCGGATCCGGATCGTACAGTTTTTCCAGCAGTTCGCTGGCAGCATATTCGCCCGGAACTTCCCCGGGAACCGGAATATATCCGATCAGGCGCTGGTATTCCGCCACGGCCTGCACGGTCTTCTTTCCGTAAATCCCATCCAGTTTCCCGGGATCCAGGCCGATCTCCTGCAGCGCGGTCTGCAGGAAAAGAACGCTGCGTCCCCGGTCACCCTTCTGCAGCGGCATATACGGATCGTAGGGCGGGGCGCTTCTTGCAAACAGCTTCTCATACATTCTTTCGGAGATGTACTGGTGTTCCCGCAGATGCACGGCGTCGTAGAACAGTTCCACCGCCAGCTGTGTCTGCTCCCCGTAGGTTCCGTCCACGTATCCCACCGGGTATCCCAGGTTCTGAAGTCTCCGCTGGATGCTTCTCACCCGGGTTCCCCGGGCCCATTTGTAAATCGGGAAACCGTCCTCATCGTCTCCCCCGCCGCTGGGTCTTGGGGTCGCTGTAATCCTCGGTGTGGCCGTCGGTACAGGCGTGGGCCTCGGCGTAGCCGTCGGAACCGGGGTCGGCGAAGGCGTCGCGGTCGGCGCAGGGGTGACCGTTGCCAGCTGCATCGCGTCGTTCCGGATGTCTTCCAGTACCCAGGGCATCGTTTCCGTGCTTACATACCGGTAAAGGCGTCCTCCGGCCAGCACTGCGGCCGTCGTTTCCATTCCGCTGGGCGCGAACGTCTCCGCCGCCGCATCCTTCAGGCTCCAGGTCATTACCGTCCGGTCCGCTGCCGTCAGGGTCAGCGCTTCGTCCGTCACGTTCAGGTAAACAGGTTCCGGTACACTGATCCCTGTCAGGGAAGGAGCGGAAGACGCCGTGTCCTCCGCCGTTTTCCCGGGCAGCTCCTTCTGCATCAGCACGAAAGTGCTTTCACCCCGGTTGATCCAGTACAGCATGTTTCCGTCGGATGCCGCGGCTGCCGCACGTTCGGAGTAAACCGTTTCCCCGCAGGTAAGTTTCCCGTTCTCCAGCAGGAAAGTCCGGTCCGTCAGCTCGGCAATTTTCTCCTCCGTCGCCTCTTCGTTCAGAAATGCATACCCGCTTCCGTCCTTTTTCACGGAAATCAGCTGGTTTGTCTCCGACAGCACGGTCACTTCCGTTTCCGTGATCTGCAGAATGTCCTTCATGGACATCGGCATGGTCCGGGTGATGCCGTCCTCGCATTTCAGGAAAAATGCATTGTTTTCCCCGATCCAGGCGGTCACTGTTCCGTCCGTCCTGGCCGGGTCCGCGCATGCGCCGGCGGTCGTCAGCAGCGCCAGCAGCAGCAAAAAAAGAATCATTCCCCGTTTCAAAGATCTTCCTCCCCCCGGGTTTTCCGATTCCGGATTTCTCCCACTTAATCAGACGAATCAGAAAACAGTTTTCTTGCACCTCTCCCGCAAAAACTTCATTCCGCGTTTTCTTCCGCCGTCAGGGAAGCAACCGTGCATCCCGCAGCGGTAATCAGGTCTTTCGGGGCGATACCGATCTGGAACCCGACTTTTCCCGCGCTGACAAAAATCCGTTCCTGTTCCGGAGCTGATTCATGCAGAAAGGTCGGAAACTGTTTTTTCATTCCGATGGGAGAGCATCCCCCGTGCACATATCCGGTCAGCGGCAGCAGTTCCTTCTGCCGGATCATTGATACCGCTTTTTCCCCGCAGGCTTTTGCGGCCTTTTTCAGGTCCAGCTCCGCCTGTACCGGAACCACGAAAACATAATAGGCTCCGCTTTTCCCCTGGGTCACAAGGGTCTTGAACACCCGGGCCGGATCCTCTCCGAGAATGCCGGCAATGTCTTCTCCGCTCAGGGTTGCGTCCGGCGTATAGGTGTGGCTTTCATAGGAAATCTTCTTTCCTTCCAGCACCCGCATAACGTTGGTTTTCTCTTCCTTCTTCATTCTGATCCTCCCCCGTTCAGAGCTCTTCCATCCGGATCTGTTCCGTACCTGACCCGGTTTCCCCGCGGCAGTATCCGATGTACCAGCATTCATAGGGACAGCTGCACTGTTCGCCCATTTCCGTCTCCACCTCTTCCCGCTGCTTCTGCATCCGGTTCAGGTCCCAGATATGCTCGTTGATCCAGGGCGCCAGCCCTTTCGCTTCTTCTGTAATCTCCACCGGCACAAAAGGATTTTCCTCGTCCGGTCCGTGGATTACAAGAAAAATCCGCCCAATCTTCACGCCGGACCGCTGCAGGATATAGTACTGAAACCCGGCATCCCGGATGAACTGTTCCCGGACCTCCGGTGCGTTTTTTACCTCGTAAAAATCGTATCCCGTCTCCGTCTTGCGCAGGATATCCACAGCACAGTAATTGTTGTAGTACAGAAACGCCGCTTCGCAGATCACCGGCGTTCCCAGCTGCAGGTGCAGCGCCGTTTTCTCCGCCATTTTCTTTTTATCCGGAATCCGGGTTCCCTTCCGGTAAACCGTCATTTCCTCATAGGGGCCGAACATGCCCATCGCCCTGTCCCCGAAATCGTTTCCCGCGTCCAGCCGGGCCTGCGTTTCCGGCGGAATCACCCGCATCTGCGGTTTGTGCTTATCCAGCCACAGCATTTTGCGGCATTGCATACCGCGCATGAAATCCGTTTTTGTAATTCCCATCTGTTTCTCCTGTTTCAGGCAATGATCATCAGCGCGATCACAATAAAGACGATGCTGATCAGAATGGAAAAGGAATTAACGGCGCTGGCCAGTTCATAGTCTCCCTTCAGCTGGGCGGTAAAGGCCGGCGCCGCGCTGGCAATCGGCCCCATGAAGGAAATCACCAGCGCGTGGCTGTATTCCGCAGGCACCGGCAGCAGGAACCAGCAGGCCGCCGAGAAAGCCAGCCCAATGGCATACCGCGGAAGCAGGATGTGCGCCACCTCCCGGATCCGGCTCCCGTCAATCCGGAATCCGACGCCCAGCATCAGCATGGCCAGAAAGGAATTTGCGTTTCCGATAATTCCGGCCAGGTTGACAACCGGCTCCGGCAGGCTGATATGGAAAAGGCACAGGAGAATCATGACCACATATACAATCAGCGGAATGGATTTTGCCAGGGCAGCAAAAACCGGTTTCAGGGAAAAGGTTTTCCGTTGTTCCTGGATCATTCCGGCCACGGAATAGGAGCCGCCCAGGCAGATCACGCCGTTTCCCACGTCAAAAAGGCTCACCGCCATAACCCCCGCCGGTCCCAGGAAGTTCTGTACGAAGGGCAGCACGAAATTGCTGATGTTGACACCGGAGGAGTTCAGGACGGCGAAAGCCCGGAAGGTATGATCCCGCCGGCGGTTGATGAAATACGCCGCCGCAATCAGCACAATCCCGAAAACCAGCCCGATCAGGATCAGAATCAGCAGGGAGAATTCCAGCTTCCGTCCGGAAAGATTGGTAATAATCGCCGCCGGCAGCGTAATCCGGATCACGATTTTGCTCAGGAGATAAAAATCCTCTCTTTTGAAAAAGCCGGCCTTGCGCAGCCCGACGCCCAGAAAAATGATTGCAACAAAGCATCCGGCCCGGGCCAGGATATCCAGCATCGTGAAATGCCCCCTTAGTTTCCGCGTTCCGGCGATCATTGTATCCTCAAACCGTTTCCAAAATCAATAGTTGCATCTTCATTTCCCCGGAGAAGAAATACGTTCCCGGAAGCAGGACACCCGTCCTTCTGACAGGATTTCCCTCCGGAGGGATCGAAAATAATAGAAAACCCGGCTCCGCGGATCCCCGGCAGGCGGTCCGCCGGAAAAAAGTCCTCCCGGGCGGAAAGGAAACCAGATGAAAGTTTTATTGCTGAACGGAAGTCCCCATGCCAGCGGCTGCACGGCGGCCGCTCTGAAAGAAATGATCCGTGTGTTTGATGAAGAAGGGGTCGAATCGGAACTGATTCAGGTCGGTCATCGGGAAATCCGGGGCTGTATCGGCTGCGGTTCCTGTTCGAAAACCGGAAAATGTGTTTTCAGTGACATGATTAACGAAATTGCCCCCAAATTCGAGGCGGCGGACGGCCTGGTCGTCGGCAGCCCGGTCTATTATGCGTCGCCCAACGGGACGCTTCTGGCCCTGCTGGACCGGCTGTTCTATTCCACCCGGTTCTCCAAGCATATGAAAGTCGGCGCCGCTGTGGTCAGTGCCCGGCGCGGGGGCAATACTGCTTCCTTTGATGTGCTGAACAAGTATTTCACCATCAGCGGCATGCCCGTCGCCTCCTCCACTTACTGGAACCAGGTGCACGGCTTTACCGCGGAGGATGTGGCCAGGGATGCGGAAGGTCTGCAGACCATGCGGAACCTTGCCCGGAATATGACCTTCCTGATGAAGGTCATCGCGGACGGCCGGGAAAAATACGGCCTGCCGAAGGTGGAGAGCGGATCCTTCACCAGTTTCCCGGACGGAAAATAAAAACACACCATTCCGGCCGGCAGCCGGCAAAAATCGGAGGGACAAAGGGTTGGAACAACTGCGCTGCGTCGTGGAACGCATCACCTATCAGAACGGGGAAAACGGATATTCCGTAATCCGCTGCACCGCCAAAGGTTTCTCTGATCTCGTAACCGTTGTCGGCGCCATGCCGGATGTTCATGTGGGTTCCGTGCTGTCCCTGACCGGTTCCTGGCGTGTGGATCCCCGCTACGGCAGGCAGTTCTCCGTTGATTCCTTCGAGGAAACCCTTCCGGCCACCGCCTATGGCATAGAAAAATACCTTGGTTCCGGCCTGGTCCGGGGCATCGGTCCCCTCTACGCAAAACGCATTGTCGCTCTCTTCGGGGCGGACACGCTGTCGGTCATTGAAGAATCCCCGGAAGCGCTGCTCCGGGTGCCCGGCATCGGCAAGGTCCGTCTGGAAAGAATCCGGGAATCCTGGGCGGAACAGAAGGAAATTAAAAACATCATGATCTTCCTGCAGGCGCATGATGTTTCCACAGCCCTCGCCGCAAAAATCTTCAGGCGCTACGGCGCTGAAAGTATCGATATCGTCACGGAAAATCCCTATCGGCTGGCGGACGATATCTGGGGCGTCGGTTTCAGGACAGCGGACGCCATTGCATCCAGGCTCGGTTTCGAAAAAGAGAAATATGTCCGGCTCCGCAGCGGCCTGATTTATACCCTGAACAAGCTGTCGGAGGAAGGCCACTGCTATGCCGGAAGGGATCAGCTGGTGCAGGCCGGAGCCGCCCTGCTGGAAGTCGGCGTGGACCTGCTGTCAGAAGCGCTCAGCGAAATGATCCGGAACCAGGACGTGATTGTGGTTCAGATTCCTGAAACGGATGAAATCGCCGTCTATTTGCCGCCCTTTTATTATTCGGAGGTGGGCGTCTGTACCCGCCTGCAGAAAATTGCCGCTGCCGCTCCCTCCCGGCATTCTCCGGAGCAGCTGCAGCTTCCCGAAGATATGGAGTATGATGACGCCCAGCTGCAGGCCATCCGTACCGCCCGGGAAGGCAAAGTCATGATCCTCACAGGCGGCCCCGGCACCGGTAAAAGCACCACCACCCTGGGAATCATCCGTGCTTTTGCCGGACTGAAAATTCTTCTGGCTGCGCCGACGGGCCGGGCTGCCCGGAGGCTTTCCGAGGTCACCGGCCTGGAGGCAAAAACCATTCACCGCCTGCTGGAGTTCAGGCCGCCGGAAGGCTGCCGCCGCAATGAGCACAATCCCCTGGAAGGGGATGTTCTCATCGTGGATGAATGTTCCATGGTGGATATTCAACTGATGTATCACCTTCTCCGGGCGGTTCCGGATTCCATGCGGCTCATTCTCGTGGGCGATGTGGACCAGCTGCCCTCCGTCGGCGCCGGAAACGTCCTCCGGGACCTGATCGACAGCCGGGTTCTGCCGGTCGTCACCCTGACAAAAATCTTCCGCCAGGCGGCCGCCAGCCGGATCATCACCAACGCTCACCGCATCAATCACGGGGAGTTCCCGGATCTGTCCAATGCCCGGGGAACCGATTTCTTTTTCCAAAGCGTGGAGGAGCCGGAAAAGGCTGCCCCGCTCATCGTGGACCTGGTGCAGAACCGCCTGCCGAAATATTACGGGGTCAGCCCCCGGACCATTCAGGTTCTCACCCCCATGCAGCGCGGGATCATCGGCGCCCTCAGCCTGAATCAGGCGCTGCAGGCCGCGGTCAACCCGCCCGCCGCCGCCCCCGGAGCGGAAAGCCTTCCCGAGCTTCGCCGCGGCGGGTATGTTTTTCGTCCCGGGGATAAAATCATGCAGATCCGGAACAACTATGACAAGGAAGTTTTCAACGGGGATATCGGAACCGTCCAGGGCATCCGGCCGGAGGACCGGACCCTGACCGCTCTTTTTGAGGACCGGTCCGTAACCTATGATGTCACAGAGCTGGACGAGCTCGTTCTGGCGTATGCCTCCACCGTCCATAAATCCCAGGGAGCCGAATACCCCATTGTGGTGATGCCGGTTATGATGACCCATTTCACCATGCTTCAGCGCAATCTCCTGTATACCGGTGTCACCCGGGCCCGGAAGGCGCTGGTGCTGGTGGGCCAGAAAAAGGCGGTCGCTTATTGTGTCCGGAACGTCACCGTCAGTGGGCGTAACACGCTCCTGGCGGAAAGGCTGTCCGGCAAAATCAGCGACCTGCGGATCACGGATGCCCTTCCCCCGGGTCTGCGGGAAGGCCGCTTCGTCTGCTTTGACGTGGAAACCCCCAACGCCCGGAATGACCGCATGAGCGCCATCGGCATTGCCGTGGTGGAAAACGGCCGGGTCACGGAAGAATTCTTCAGCTTTGTCAATCCGGAGGAACCCTTTGACGCCTTCAACACGGAGCTCACCGGAATCAGCGCCGAAACGGTGGCCACCGCCCCCGCCTTCCGGGATCTGTGGCCCCGGATCCGGCCCCTCCTGTCCGGCGGAATCCTGGTGGCGCATAATGCGCTTTTTGATCTGGGCGTACTGAAAAAATGCCTCCGTTCTGAAGGCATTTGCTGGAAACGGCAGGCTCCGTACCTGTGCACCGTGCAGATCGGCCGGAAACTCCTTCCGGGAATCAGCCACCGGCTCAATGACCTGTGCAGCTATTATTCCATTTCCCTGGATCACCACAAGGCGGACAGCGACAGCCGGGCCTGCGCCGAAATCCTGATCCGGTATATGCTCTCCGGCCTCAACACCGCCGCGGAGCAGCGGTTCTTCATGTTTTCCTGAGCTTCCGGATGGTATCGGACAGCTCCGGCAGGGTTGCTTCATAATCCCTTCTTCCGAAAACAGCGGTTCCCACCCGGACCAGGGTGGCGCCTTCCTCCACCGCCACCTCATAATCCCCGGTCATGCCCATGGAGAGCACGGGCCCCGGAAAGTCAAGATCCGAAACCGTAATCAGTTTCTTTTCGGCCAGTTCCCGGGCCAGGGCATTCAGATTGCGAAAATGAATCCGGTTGGATTCCGGGTTCTCCGTATAAGGCGCGGAAGTCATCAGTCCGAGCACCCGGATATGGGGCAGCGCTGAAATGTCCCGCGCCGCTTGCTCCGTCTCTTCCGGAGCGAACCCCCATTTGCTTTCTTCCCGGGCGGCGTTCACCTCCAGAAGGATGCGAACTGTCTGTTCCTTTCTGGCGGCTTCCTTCTCAATCTGCTGCGCCAGGGCAACCGAGTCCACCGAATGAATCAGCACTGTGCGGCCGATCAGGTTTTTCACCTTGTTCTTCTGAAGATGTCCGATCATGTGCCACCGGATCGTTTCAGCCTCCGGAAGGCTTTCGTTCAGCTCAATCTTCTGCATCAGTTCCTGAACATAATTTTCCCCGAAGTGAACTGCCCCGGCAGCCCGGGCCGCCAGGATATCCGAAAAAGGTTTTGTCTTGCTCACTGCAATCAGGGTCACGTCTTCCGCCCGGCGGCCGGATCGTTCGCAGGCGGCCTGTATTGCATTGCGGACACGGCGAAGGTTTTCCGCAATGCAGGAATCCGTTTCCTTTTCACCGTTCATGACTCCGCGTCACTTCCTTTTGCATAGAATTCTCCGGCTGATCCCTGCTCATTCCGTCAGGGACTTCAGCGTTATTGCTCATTTCAGCGATTCGCCGAATGCATAGGCTGCCTGCAGGTCGTCTGTCTTTCCGGCGGCTTCTCCTGCGTCGTTGATTCCGCCGCAGAAAAGGGAACCGGCAAGCCCGGCTTTTTCAAAGCAGTCAAGCCATCCCTGCAAACCGTTGAGGGCCCTTTCAGGAGTGGTTTTCGCATCATCAGCCGCCACGGACAGCATGTATACATTACGGAAGCTGTATTCCGAAGCATACACAGGATTCATGCGGTCCAGCAGGGTTTTCATCTGTCCGCTCATCTCGTAAAAGTAGATGGGAGTCACGAAAACCAGCGTATCCGCGTTCCGGATCTTTTCCGCAATATCGGCGGCATCATCCTTCAGCACGCACTTCTTCGTTTTCTGGCAGGCCAGGCAGCCTTTGCAAAAGCCGATGCTCTTGCCCTTCAGGCTTATTTGCTCCACCTGGTGTCCCGCGTTTTTCGCGCCGGCAATCAGGCGCTCTGCCAGGATGTCGGAATTGCTCTTTGCCCTGAGGCTTGCAGTAATCACCAGTATGTTGCTCATTTCAGATCCTCCTTGTCTTTTACCTTCCCCGCTTGTTTTATTCGACGTTCACCTCCTTTTCTCTTTTTGTTTTTTCTCTTTTTTATAACAAAATCCCGCCATATGGCGGGACTTTGTCGATGGTCTGAACAGCCTGTTCGCAAACAGGCTGTTATTATCATGTTCAATTTCCTGTACGTTCAGCGCAAAATCTTCTCTATGGTGAGAATATTCTTGCCGTCTCTGTATTCATAGTTCACCTTATCCATGCTCTGCTTGACCATATAGATGCCCAGCCCGCCTTTTTTGCGCTGCCTGACCGTAAGCGTGGGGTCGGGGTCAGGCTTTTCGAGGGGATTGTATGGCCTGCCATGATCGATCAAGGTGATCTTTGCTGAAAGCGGATCCTCATGCACAGTGACCTGAATCATCACAGTGCCGATTTCCGGGCTGTAAGCATAGCTGGCGATATTAACAAATATCTCCTCTACCGCCACGTCGATCGCTATTTGCGTCAGCGCAGGACAGCTTGCCGCTTCAAGCTGTTCGTCAATGAATCCCTGCACCTTCGGCAGATTCTTTCTTTCCGCTTCAATGACAAGTTCCTTCATTCCTGCACCTGCTTCCCGGCGTTCCCCTCGGACCCAAAGTATTTCAAGCCAAGCATGGTCAGATCGTCAAACTGGGGCGCTTCCTTTACAAAGGCGTCCACAGCCTCACGTACGCCTGTCAGGATCTCCTGCTGAGACGCATCCGCGGGAATCGCGTTGAGGGCCTCCAGGGTACGGTCTGTGCCGAAAAGCTGATCGCTCGCGTCGGTGGCTTCCGCCACGCCGTCGGTGTAGACGAATATACTGTCTCCCTTTTTCAGCATGATCTCCGTATTGACATATTTGGATTTTTTCATGGCGCCGATGGCCAAGCCATGCTTGTCCTTCAGCAGCTCATAGGTTCCGTGAAGGTTGACCATCGGGTATTCATGACCCGCGCTGGCGGTGGTCAGCTTGCCCGTACTGATTTCGAGAATGCCCAGCCAAACAGTCACGAACATATGGGCATGATTGGTAGCATAGACCTGCTTGTTGACCCTTTCCAGGATCTCCGCCGGTGTGCCGCCCATCAAGGTATGGTCGTTGATCAGAATCTTTGAGGACATCATGAACAGCGCCGCCGGAACGCCCTTGCCGGATACGTCCGCGATCACAAGTGCCAGATGGTCTTCATCAATCATGAAAAAGTCGTAGAAATCTCCGCCAACCTCTTTGGCCGGATCCATAGAAGCATACAGATCAAATTCCGGGCGGTTCGGAAACGCCGGGAAAATGTTCGGAAGGGCGCTTTCCTGAATGCTGTTGGCAAGCGCAAGCTCTGTGGCAATGCGCTCCTTTTCTTTGCCAAGCCGCAGGATTTCTTCGGTATGCCTGTCAATCTCCGCAGTAAGCGCGGAATAGCTGTCCGCCAGTACGCCGATCTCGTTGTTGCACTGGATGCTGTTCATTTCTTCGCGGACTTTGCCGCTGTCCTTATCCCCCATATAGGCCAGGATGCTGTCCTTCACCTTGGCAAGCGGCTGAACCGCTCTTTTGTGGATCACCAGAAGCAGTACGCCATTGAGGGCCGCCAGGATGGCAAGGCTCCAAAGCACCGTTTCCAGGATTTTTCCGTTCACTTCTCTGATGAAGGCGCTGTAATCGTACCGGATGCGAGCAAAGCAGCTTATTTCTCCGCCGTAATCGAGAGGCGTGTAGCCGATGGCGTAATTGCTTCCGTCTTTGGGATCCTTCCATAGCTCATAGGCCGTCTTTCCCGGGGCGAGCCCCTCCTCCAAGATCTGTTTCACGACCGAATGCTCGGAAGCGGAATAGTCCATCCTTGCAAAGCACTCCGCGTAGGATACCGCGGTAAAATCATCCGTTAGTTCCTCGATCATCGCGTCCGGTTCGTCCATATCGCACCGGATATACAGATACGCCTCGCTGTCGCTCGGGAATTCCAGAAAGCTGATATCCGCATAATGAAACTTACGAACCAAGTAGTCCGTATCCATCGCCAAAAGCTGAAAACCAGTCCTGGCCAGGAGGAACTGCAATTCCGGCCCGCAGGTTTCATAATCGCTTCGTTCCGCCGCAAGGAAGGCGAGAAGCGCCTCCCTGGTCTTCTCGCTTTTGCTGAATGCTTCTTCCTCTGCCGTGAGCGGTCTGGTCATGTCCTGGGCGTGTTCCTTCGCGTAGGTCCAGAACCAGGATGTTCCGATCAGCTCCCGGCTGACGACCGTGCTGATATTCTCCAGATCCCGGTCGAACATCTCCATTTTGGATTGAAGATACGCATCCAGTGTTTCATAGTAAAATGAATAGGTGGTAAAAACCAGGATCACCGCGAAGATGATGACCGTGATAATGTCAATTTCAACCTGCAGCTTTCCCTTCTTCTCTCTTATCTTATTCAAGGCGCATCTGCCTTTCCGTATGATGGTCGGCGTCTTTCCCTTCGGGCCGGCTACCTCATCATTATTCGATCTGGAACGCATTAGAGAATCCGGTCACGTCAAAAACTTCCTTCACAGGCTCCGTCAGATTGCGGATGATCATTTCGCCGCTATCTTCCATTTCCTGGGCCGCGCCCAGCAGCACGCGCAGACCAGCGCTGGAGATGTATTCCAGCTTGCCCAGGTCAAAAACCAGTTTTTCCGCTTGTTCAATCACTTCCTCCACCTGATCTTCCAAATCGGGTGACGTCAGGGTGTCCAGCCTGCCCTCCAGCACGAAGGTGTACTCCGCTCCTTCATTGTTCATGGTGATCTTCAGCCTGGATTCATTGTTTGCATTCTGTTCCATTTTGATATTCTCCTGTCAAATTGTTTTTATCCTTTCGGAATCTCAGACCATTCCTTTTATGCTCCGCTTACCCCGGCTACAGCCAGGTTCCAACGATTTCATGCAAGCCAGCAGTAAAGCAAGTATTTTTCTCATGGAAATACCCTCGTTATTAGGAATCCGTCTTATACAATACTGACCGGGCTCAGGTTCTTCCAATCCGCAAGCGTATCCCTGACCCTTTCATACCAGCCGTTCTCAAAGAATTTGCATTTTGTCAAATCTTCGCCGCAGAAATCCTTTTTCGCTCCCGAATACAGCAGGCCCATGGCCCTGCACCCGCCGGTGCAGTATTCAAACCATTTGCAGCCGCCGCATTTCAGATTGCTTTTACGCACATCGCCAATGGTAGCGCAGACGTTTTCCAGATATTGGCCCGATGAGAGCAGGTCCTTTAACCTGTCTGTATGCAGATTGCCAAAAGAAATGCCCAGCTGCTGCAACAGCCCCGATTCCTGGAGGCAGGGCACGATTTCGCCCGACGATGTTACGGCCACCATGCCCCGGTTGCCTCGGCAGCCCGGGAAGGTATCGCGGTATTCGCCGTCCGCACAGGACACAGGAACGACCCGAAAGCTCCCCGATTGCGGATGGAGCCGTAAAAACTGCCAGATATCAATTTCCATTTCCATGCCGCTTTGCTGGTATTCCTTGGCAAAGGCCAGCATGGTTTCGTAGTATTCCTCCATACCCAGGCAGGCGTCTCCCGCGTTCAGCACCCAGCGCGGCACCTCGGTGGTCCGGATAATGCGCATCTCCTTTACGCCCATATCGCACAGCACCCTGGCTGTGGGCATCATGGACTGCACATTTTTTCGATGCACCTGGGTCTGGGACTTCACATCAAAACCGTTTTTGATGCACAGCTTCATGGCGTCCAGGGTAATCTTCTCCGCGCCTTTTCTGTTGCGCATCCAGTCATGAAAGCCGATGCCGTCAAAGGAGATCTTGACCAGCGGATGACAGCCGATTCCCTTCATTTCATCCAGAATCTGCTGCGTAAGGTAATACCCGTTGGTGTTGAGCTCCTCCACGAACATGCCCCGCTTATGGATTTCCCGCAGGATATCCATGAACCGTTTATGGGCCATGGGCTCGCCGCCGGTGATGGTCAGCGCGTAGATGCCGCATTCCTGCGCCTGATCGAACAGATCACACAAATCCTCAAACGACCACTCTGTCATCAGCGGCGCGTTGTCGGCGGCGTTGAAGCAGTGCAGGCAATTATAATTGCACTTGCCCGTCACCATCAGATTCATCTTCGGAAAATAGGGATTCTCATATTTTTTATAGGCCGACCAGGCCGACGGGTGATCGCCCTTTTCACAGGAAAAAATGAGGTTCCGGGCTGCCAGGCCCAGCACGGTTTCATCGGCCTCGATATCGTGTTCGCCGTCGCAGAGCAGCAGGACGTTTGCCTGCTTCCGGGTCAGCGGCTGCGCGTAAGGCAAGCCTTTGATATATAGCGCATATTCAACATTTTTCCAGCTTCTGAGAGCCACATAGTCTGCCAGTTTCAAATACATCTTTTTTTCTCCTTACAATACGGACGCGATCCGTTTCGGGAAAGCGTACCGGAGCATCTCATATCCCACGCCGCTTACGCCGTAGAACAGGGAGGGTGTGACGCTGTTATTGAACTGATACGCCATATACCTGTATTCGCCCTCTTTTTTCGCGCGCTCATACATGGCGGCCAGCACCCGTCCCGCCGCGTCGTGATCTCCTGCCGTCAGATAATATTCCGCGATGGCGGAATTCCCGCAGCACAGATGGTCTCTTCCATTCAAGGGAAGCTGATCCACGCAGTCCCGGGCGCGCCGGGCAAGCCCCTCCACCAGCTCACCATCAAATCCTGATTGCCTGATGCGTTCCAGCATGATGCCGATGCCCGGCGCGCCGGAGCAATAGCCGTGCATATACCCCTCCGGCGGGAAGGAACGCAGATCCGCCCAGGTGCCAAACTTCTCATGGTATTTTTCGTATATTTCCAGTTCAAAGCCCAGCGCCTCCGAGGCTGCGGCGGCGTATTTTTCATCCCCCAGCACACGCGCCGCGGCATACAGCGCTTCCGCGACGCCCGCATGGCCGTGGCCCGCGCCGCTGATGGGGCGCGGATTGTCGGGCAGGGGCTTCCAGAGGAGCTTCCCGTTGTATTCCAGCGTTTTCATGGCAAGCAGGCGGTCCGCGGCCTTGCGGATGATATCCCGCTTCTCCCGATACCTGTCAAACCGGCAAAGCACGGACAGGAGCCCGGCCATGCCGATCATCCGATCCGGAGCGCCGTACCGGGGAAAAGCCGTTCTGTCAAGCAGCTCGTCGATGTATGCGTCAAACGCTTCCAACTCCTGCTGGGGCGCATATTTCCGCATCAGCTCCAGCCCGGTGATCATTCCCGACGTACCGTCGGTTTCGCCCAGAACCGGGGAATAATCAAAGGAGAAGTCCTTTGCCTTGATATACGTCAAAACCCGTTTCAGCTCTATGACGGTTTCCTGAATAACCCGATCTGCCATTTCCCTGAACCGCCGATCATCGCTCACTGAAGCGTACGTCGCCGCGAACGCGGCAAAGCCCGTCAGCCCGTTGGCAAAACCGGGCTCACAAAAGCGGAAGGAGTTGTCCCCTCCCTCCATATATCCCCAGAAAAGCCTGCCGTCCGGACCGGGAATATGCAGGGAAAAGGCTTGCTCCAGCAGCCTGCCCGCTTCTTGGAAAGCGATTTCCCGGGACAGCGGCGCTTCCGTTCTCTGCGGCGTCGCTCCGGATTTCTTTTCTCCTTCTCTCAGCTTCACCGGATACTGCCGAATGGCTCTCTCCAGCAGCGATAAATCAAACAGCTCGTCCCGATCATCCATGGCCCGGAGATTATCCAGGGCGTGTTCCTTGGCCGAATACTCGAAAGCATCGTCCAGCAGCTTTTCGCCGTCCGAAAACAGCCCCCTGCTTCCGGCGACGGCAAACACATACGGTACATCCCCGCGCTTCATTTGCCTGATTTCGGCTTCCACCGTGCTCTCAAAGCCCGGACGGACCTGGAAGGCAAAAATTTTGGACAGCACATCCACCGTGTTCTCTTGGTTCGCCTTGGAGGAAAGCGCCGTGTGGTGATACAGCTTTTGCATATAATCCACATACGTCTGGGTGTTGCGTATAAGGATGCGGGTGGGCACCGCGTCGGGAATATCCCGGATCATCTCCGCAATTTCCTCCCGGTGTTCCACAGCGCGCCAGTAAGCGGTATCGTAGCCCTCTTTGAAAGCGTCCCAATACCACGCCACAGAGACCTTTTCCCCGTTGACCACCGGCGCGCAGCCTCTTTCCTCGGTGTTCATCAGCGGGCTGAATTCCTCGCCCTTGGGAGAACTGGGCAGGAAACAGGACAGGTAGGGTGACCGCCCCTTCAACACGTTCAGCTCGGGATAGCGCATCTGGTAATCGGCATTTTTGACGACGGGCGAAAGCGCAGTTTCCAGATCAATGAGGTAGGGCTTTCCGTCCATGCAGGTGACATTTTCAACGTGCATATCCGTGCTGCCCAGCAGCTTGATAAACGCCGTCATGCCGCCCATTCTGTACCAAAAACGCCTCGCCTCTTCCTCGCCCTGACAGCGCCGTTTTTCGATGAATTCGCACACGCCGAAGCTGTCCCCGAAGGCCACGCACTTGGGAATGCCCGCAAACTCGGGGAAAAAACGTTGGGCGATGGCATAGATGTGGGCGTCTCCCCGCATATCGTGGGGCTTGTACACCAGCCGTCCCGCGTCCGTGTGCAGCACGGTCACGCTGCGGCCATGGTTATGCGTATCCCCCGCCGAGAGCGTCACATCCTCGATGGTATGATAAAGGCGTCCTTCCGTCAGCGCGTCGCAGATCGCGTCCCGGTTTTCCGCCATTCTTTCCAGCATTTCAAGAAAAGCGTCCGTCACAAAGCCAAGCCGCATTTTCAGCGTCTCGATCATCGGTTGGGGAAACGCAAATTCCCCGTCCGCCATCTTTTTCGCGATGGCGTTGATGGCCCGTCGCTGTTCCTCGTCCGTGATCATGTCGGGCAGGGAGAGCGCAAAGGGATTGCTCGCCGACGCCTCCTTTGCGATCTCCCTTTTCACCGTGCTGTTTGTCACCATGCCGGTCACATTCAGCAGCGCCGTTTCCAACCTGCGGCACACGGCTCCCCCCAGCATCGCCGCGCGGGGGGAGCGCCGCACCCGCAGCATCTGTTCATCGATATATCTTTGAAACATAAGCCTTCTTTAATCGTTGCTGCAAAGGCGGCCATCCCTGCTATTCTCCTGGCCCACGTGCTTGCCTGTTTCCGCCGCGCTCTGAATCGCTTTGGTGGCACAGTATAAACCGAGAGAAAGCATAGACAATTTTGCCTCTTTTTTGGTTTGAGCATTGCAATTGCCGCCCGCGGAGTTTTCCAACTCGTCCAGGGACAGGGGCGCGTCTTCCTCTTCCTTGGCTTTCAGAAACGCGGCCACCTCTTCCATTGTGGCCTCGCAACCCTGCTTCTTCAAAAATTCTTCCTCTTTGCCCGCGTTAGCGGCCTCGATGAACTGGGCTTTCAGTTCCTTATCCGCCATGATTTCGTTATACAGCGCCTGAATCGTTTTCATATTTTTTTCCTCCTGTTTGTTGTTTAATTGCAAAGCCGGCCGTCGTCATCATTTCTTTGCCCAACATATGATTCTTTGCCGATAATGGCGCTTCCCATAGCCATAAATGCGCAGATCGTACCAACGGTAACGACCGATATGGCGGCTTCGATGCCCGTGCTCCCGTTGCATTTCCCGCCGGCGGAGTTTTCCAGCTCATCCAGGGACAGGGGCGCGTCTTCCTCCGCTTTCGCTTTCAGGAACGCGGCAACCTGTTCCAAAGTGGCTTCGCAGCCCTGTTCTTTCAGGAAAGCTTCCTGCTTCCCCGCGTTGGCGGCTTCGATGAACTTCGCTTTCAGTTCCTGGTTTTCCATGATTTCGTTATACAATTCCTGAATGGTTTTCATGATCGTTTTCCTCCTGTTTACTCATTTTTCTCTTAATCAAAAATACTTGTTGTGCTGCATAAGCGTCCAGTATCTTCTATATTTTTTTTGCCAACATGACCTATTGAGGCACTTTCCAAAACCACAAGGGCACAGCCAATCCCTAAACCGCAGATAGAAAGAGTAATCTCTTTCTCTTCTTTGCTGCATTTTCCGCCCGCGGCGTTTTCCAGCTCGCCCAGGGACAGGGGCGCATCCTCCTTCGCCTTGGCTTCCAGGAAGGCTTTCACTTCCTCCAGGGTGGCTTCGCAGCCGTGTTCCTTCAAAAACGCTTCCTGCTTGCCATCCTTAGCGGCTTCGATGAACTTTTCCTTCAGTTCCTGGTTGTTCATGACCTCGCTGTACAATTCCTGAATGGTCTTCATGCTGGCTGCCTCCTGTTTTTCTTCCCTTTTTCCTTAGCTGCACAGACGGCCCGAATTTTCATTCCGCTGACCAACTTGTTTATTATCGGTAGATGCGCTCACAATAGCATATACCGCGCATCCAAATCCAGCGGTAAAGAACGATAACAAACCTTCATCGTGCGTTTCCTTGTTGCATACCCCGCCTGCGGCGTTTTCCAGCTCGTTAACGGACAGGGGCGCGTCCTCCCTTGCCTTGGCTTCCAGGAAGGCTTTCACTTCCTCCAGGGTGGCTTCGCAGCCATGCTCTTTCAGGAAAGCTTCCTGCTTGCCCGCCTTGGCGGCTTCGATGAACTGGGCTTTCAGTTCCTGGTTCTCCATGACCTCGGTGTACAGTTCCTGGATGGTTTTCATGATAAAATCCTCCTCATCAATCATTGCACAGACGGCTTTCGCCTTCCTTTCGCTGACCAACATGGCCTGAAATTCCGCTGCAAGCAACCTGAAGCAAACATCCAAAACCCAGCAAACCGATCGACATGCCAATATCCTTTTTGGTTTTATCGTTACATTCCCCGCCCGCGGAGTTTTCCAGCTCGTCCAGGGACAGGGGCGCGTCCTGCTCGCTCTTTTCTTTCAGGAACGCCGCCACCTCTTCCAGCGTGGCTTCGCAGCCGTGTTCCTTCAAAAACGCTTCCTGCTTGCCCGCGTTGGCAGCTTCGATGAACTGCGCTTTCAATTCCTGGCTTACCATGATTTCGTTATACAATTCCTGAATGGTTTTCATGAGACAATCCTCCTTTTTCAGTTATAAATTGCAGAGATGGCCATCGCCTTCTTTTTTCTGCTGTCTGTAACCCGTTCCAGCTATTTCGCCGCCTATGCTTGCTATTGCCCATACTCCGCAGCCCATGGCAAGAGTAATGACAGAAACAGCCACTTCCGCACCGGTTTTTCCGTTGCACTCGCCCCCGGCGGCGTTTTCCAGCTCGTCCAGGGCCAAAGGCGCGTCCTGCTCGCTCTTTTCTTTCAGGAACGCCGCCACCTCTTCCAGCGTGGCTTCGCAGCCGTGTTCCTTCAAAAACGCTTCCTGCTTGCCCGCATTGGCAGCTTCGATGAACTGCGCTTTCAGCTCCTGGTTCGCCATGATCTCGTTATACAGTTCCTGAATGGTTTTCATGATCGTTTCCTCCTTCTTATTGTCACGGCAGACGATGCCATGATTTCTCCGATGCTTCCGCTGCGTATCCGGCCTTTCTATGGCGTTTTCGTTTGTTTATACGAATGAAAACCCAAAATTGGCTGAATGAATTGGATCATCTTCCTTACCGCAAAGGAAATTTGTCTGGGTTCATTCCCCCGGCCGCATTCGCAAGATCGTCTGCTGAAAGATCAGAATCGGCATATCTTTCCAGCATATCGTCGATCTGCCTTTGCAGTTCTTCGATATGCTCAAACTGTGCAAAGCCGAACGCCTCAGCCAGCAACGTCTCCATGTCCGGCATGTGACAGAACTCCTTTCATCCTGTTTCATCTGTTTATACGAATCAAAACGGAAAATTGGGCAAGAAATTTTCATTTTTTCAATTTTGCAGCATCCCTTCCAGCCCTGTCCTGCACATCCATTTGATGCGTTCCGCGATGGTCATGGCCCGGAAGCCCTCTGTCAGCGACCAGCTTTCCAGACCGCAGGCAATGATCTCAGCCAGCCTGGAAACCGCTCTGCGCACATTTTCCGGCAGATCCTTGGTGTAGAACAGGAGCCGTCCTCCGCTTCCGCTGATGACGCCCATGAACCGCAGGAACCATTCCGCCCGATAGAACCCGAAGGCTTCATACATCCCCATAAAATCCGCCATGATTTCATCATGCAGCATATTGTTTGTGATGCCGTAGGTCTGCTTCGTGAAGTAATGCGTGCACTCGTGTCCGCGCCGGAGAATAAGCGATTGTTCCTCCCATTCCGCTTCATCCGGTAGACCCAGTTCCGCGGCGGGCACATTGCTGTAAGGCTTGGCGGACAGGATAATGAAGCGCGTCGTTTTGTTGGAGAGGAAGAACGCGCCGGTTTCTGAAAGATGCTCGGGCCTCTCCCCTCTGAAGGCAATGTTTGTCACAAGCTGCTCAAAGTCCGCCGTATCGCGCACATAGAGGATCGGGATTCTTCCGGCAGGCGAATCGTACAGCTTGATCTCCATCGTTTCCGGCGACGCAAGCGTTACGGGACGGCTGGGGCAAATCAATTTGTTGACCGCCTGAACAGGGCCGAACATATCCGCGTAAGCAATGATCCTGTCCCAGGCTTTCAGAAAGGAGGTGTCAGGCGTTTCGATCTCCTCCACATCCTCAAACCGGTTCGCGCAGTACGCCTTGAAAATCTGCTTTTCTTCACTGTTCAGCATGTATTCCGCGGCAAGCGCATCCAACGTCATGTTCTCCCTCCTCGCAAAATCATTCGTCCAGGCCGCCCACCGTGACGCTGCATAGGTCGGGCAGGAGCTTTCTGAGCTTTTCAAAGGCGCTTTTCTGTCTGCTTACCACCGTGTCGTAGGTAAGCTCCATTTCCTGCGCGATTTGAACCAGCGTCCGGCCCCGGTAGAAGCGGAGGATCAGGATATCCCGCTGCTGCTGCGGAAGCTGACGAAGCGCCTCCGCAATTTTCGCGGCTCTGGCCCTGTCCATGACGACGTTCTCCGCCGACGGGAGAAAAGCATCCTCTTCGGAAAGCTCCGTATGCGTGTGCAGCGTGCGATAATAGTCAATCACCGCGTTGTGCGCCAGCTGATACACGAAAGTCGAAAGGGACGCTTTTTCTCCGTCGAAGGTGTCCAGGGCTTTATACAGCTTCACAAAAACATGCTGGCACAGATCCTCCGCATCCTCCCGGGAAGACAATCGGGCTGATATATAGGAATACACCACCGGCCTGTATTCTTTATAGAGTCTTTCGTAAACAAAGGAAGTGTTCATCTTCTCTCGTTCCCTTCATCCTCCGGCGAAGCCGCGGCTCTTATTGCGCCGACTGAGTATCAAGTCTTTGTCTTTCCACAAGCTCCGCAAAGCGGCCGCCTTTGGCAATCAGCTCCTCATAGCTGCCGTCCTCAACGATTTTCCCCTGATCCAGGAAGAGTATCCGGTCACAGTTCCGGATGGTGGAAAGCCGGTGCGCGATCACGATCCTGGTGCAGCCCATTTTGTCAAGCGCTTCGGAAACCTGTTTCTGCGTTTTGTTGTCAAGGGCGGAAGTCGCCTCGTCAAAGATCAGCAGCTTCGGTTTGGGCGCGATGGCCCGCGCGATCATCAGTCGCTGTTTCTGTCCGCCGGATATGCCGCCCTGGCCCTCGGAAATCACGGTCTGCATCCCCATGGGCATCGCCCGGATGTCATCCGCAATACCGGCTGTTTCCGCCGCGTCCCAGGCGTCCTGAAGCGTAAGCTCCGGCGCGGAAATAATGATATTGGAATAGATATCGCCCTGGAACAGCCCGCCGTTCTGGGTAACTGCCCCGATCTTCCGGCGAAGGGAGCACAGGTCCAGGTCCTTCAGATCCCTGTTGTCGTAGTAAACCGCCCCGCGCTC
>JAFXRG010000066.1 GCA_017526525.1 Clostridia bacterium
GATGAAGGCGGCCTGAACAACTGGGTGAGCCTGCTGGAGAGCGGCCAGGCGAACGCCTCCCAGATTATCAGCAACTTCATGTTCAGCCCTGAATACCTGAACCGGAAGAGCCCCAGCGACGTGACGGTTGAAATCCTGTACAACACCATGCTGGGCCGTCCCTCCGATCCGGGCGGAAAAGCCATGTGGGTGGACACGCTGAATGCCGGCGGAGACAGCAACGCGGTGATCAACGGCTTCTGTGGCAGCCAGGAATTCCTGGGCATCTGTGATGAGTACGGTATCGTGGCGGGCAGCGTAGGCGGACAGCAGCTGACCGGTATCGAAGGATTCGTGGCCCGCTGCTACAGCGAAGCGCTGAGCCGTGCCAGCGACCAAGGCGGCCTGAACTACTGGTGCGATAAGCTGCGGAACAAGGAACAGACCCCGATCCAGGTAGCATGGGGCTTCGTGTTCTCTCCGGAAATGGATGCGCAGAGGAAGATCGTGGAGAATCCGGATGCGCTGCTGGATTCCCTGTACCGGCTGTACCTGGGCCGTCCCGCGGATGATGGCGGAAAAGCCTACTGGAAAGATCGGATCATTAACGAAAATCTGACCATGGAAGCGCTGAATGACGGTTTCGCGTATTCCCAGGAATTTGCCGGAATCGTGGCTGGCTTCGGTCTATAAGAACAACAGAGAACCTGTACTCACCGGGAAGCGGGAAACCGTTTCCCGGTTTTTTGACGCAAAAAATGATTGCCTGCCGGTTTCTTTTTTGATAGAATAACTCATCCAGATAAACCATAATTTAACATGTAACCTGAAACCGAACCGACAAAGAAAGGGAATCAACATGAAAAAGCTATTCGCTTTCCTGATGGCCGCCATACTGCTGCTGGGCCTGTTTTCAACAGCCCAGGCGGCAGCTTTTGAGGTTTATCACCATGCGATTACCAGCCTGGACAGCTACAGCGGATATACCGCGTCGGACTGGTTTTCCACCGCGGGGAACCGTGCCTATGTGGCCGCAGCACTTTACGGGGAGACAAAGGATATTTTCCGATCGGTTGTCGGATCTCCGGCGAAAATCTATATCGGGAAAGGCCTGATGAACGACAATGCCACGGAATTCCTTGTGCTGGATTATTTCAATTCCGCGGGGAAATTCTATACGGTCACCTTTTATCCGAACGGAACGCCCCAGGATCCCTACGCCCATGCGTTTTACAATGATATGAGCAGTTTGTCCACTTCCTATGTGGTCAACAAATATTATCCTTACTATACGATCACAGCCAGCGCTTTCTCCACTGCCTACAGCCAATGGACATCAGACAGCCAGTCCGGAGGCGGCGGAACAAAAGCCTTTGAAAACTATTACCATGCGATTACCAGCCTGGACAGCTACAGCGGATATACCGCGTCGGAGTGGATTTCCACCCCGGAAGACCGCGCCCTTGCAGCCGCGGCGCTTTACGGGGAGACAAAGGAGATCTTCCGGAAGACCGTCGGAAATCCGACCAAGGTGTATGTTGGCAAGGGCATGATGAACGACAAAGCCACGGAATTTCTTGTGCTGGATTATTTCAATTCTTCCGGGAAAAAGTTCTATACGGTCACCTTCTATCCGGAGGGAACGCCGAAGGATCCCTATGCCCACGCGTTTTACAGTGATCTGAGCATGATGTCCTCTTCCTATGTGGCGAGCAATTACAGGCCCTACTATACCATTTCGGGCGATGATTTTGCCAAAGCCTACGGCAAGTGGAAATCGGGTGATTATTCCGGGGATGATACCTATCTGTTCAATTTTATCGGGTACAACAGCAGCCGGACCGTTTCCTTCACCCTGCCGGCGAGAGGCTATATCGAGCTGAATATCGATAAATCCAGGACAGTGTACTATGACAGCAATCATGGATATTATAATATCCTGATTACAAAAAACGGCGGACAGGTCATGGCCATAAATTCATTACGCTACAGGGAAGAAACAACGGAAAAATATGTGATCGGGCTGGATCGGGGCAGTTATGAAATTCAGTTCAAGCCCGGTTACACTTCGTACGAGACGATCAGGGACAGGATTAACGGAACGTTCACTCCGGATAATTATTATGAGATTGAAACAAACAATACCATGGGACAGGCGACTGAGCTGCAGCTTGATGCCGCATACACGGGCTATTTCGGAGAAGAACAGGACAATAAGGAATACTATTCTTTCTTTGCGGAACAAGGAAAGCAGTACCAGATCCGGTTCCCGGATATGGCAGCTTTGGACCGGACGAGTGCCATCAAAAAGCTGGTTGACAGCAGAGGGCAGGAAACAAGCATGCGGCTTTTGCAAACCAAGGATTATTTCTATTACGACTTTATTCCTGAGCAGACCGGAACATACTACATCAAGATTGATAATTACAACGGGGCTACATACGGCGTTGTACGCTACCAGGTGGGTGTTTTCGGCGGATATGCCGCGGCACTTCCCGGGGACGTGAATGATGACGGTATCGTGGACGGCCGGGATGTGCTGCGCCTGATGAAATACCTGGCGGGCGAGGAAGAAGACGAAGAAACCGGCGAACCGCTGGAAATCAACTTTGATAACGCCGATGTGGACGGCAGCGGAAGCATTAACGAAAAAGATCTGCTGCACCTGATCCGGTACCTGGGCGGGGAAGACGTGAAACTGCTGCCCGGCGCCATGTACGGGAACGGATGAACCGGTATGTTCAATGTTATAAAAAGATGCTCATTTATCGCTAAGCTGTTTATTCCGCTGTGACAGGGACAACGAGCAGGCCGGAGAACACGGAGGGTGCTGCCGCTTCCTTTCCGTCCTTCCGCAGGGACTGTATCCGGCAGACGTATCCGTTGACCGCGTCCTGCAGGGTTACCTGGTATTCAACTACCAGGGTCCGGGTTTCCCCGGGCTGCAGGTTGATGGTTTGCGCTTCGCCGGCTTCGTTTTCCGCAAGCAGAAGGTTTTCCAGAATCTTGCCGCCATGATTGGTGACCGAAACCGAATACCGCAGCGTTTCCCCGACCTGATATCCGGCCGGGGAAGCCGGTTCTGACAGGACAGACTGCGCAAGCTGCACAGGGAGCGGCTCCTCCGCTTCCGGGAGGACGGGGCAGGAAAGGACGACCGGGTCAGAAACACAGGCCGGATCGCCCTTTTCAGTTTCGCCGAAAAAACGGATTTCGCTTTGAATCAGCCCCGGTGAAGCCGGGGCTGACGGATCCGGGACGATATCCGTTTCCCCTGCGGCCCGGCTGATGCGCAGCACGCCCAGGGCGCCCGAGGGAATGGACAGTGCTTCTTCGAGCTGCTGCATTTCGTTCCCGGCATTCAGGCTGTAAGACCGGATCCAAAGATCCTTTTTTCCGGTATTGACCAAAGCGCATTCAAACGTCAGCACGGTTCCGTCCTTCGCCGAAAGCTGCTCCGGCGTCAGGCATCCGGGACATTCCGGCGCCGGGGACGCGATCAGGGCCAGCGCATATTCCGGCCGCTGAAGACGCCCGGGAATCTCACGGTACCGGGCTTCACCGCAGCGGCTGCATTTACACTCTTCCCAGCCTGGTTTACTCAGCGTTGGCTTCTGGATGACGACCCATTCCCCCCAGTTGTGGCCCAGGGCCGGCAGTGTCTTATCCTCGTAATGGGTTTTGTCCCGGGAGCAGAAGCAGCGGATCAGTCCTTCTTCCGTGCAGGTTGCTTCCTTTACACGCGTACATACATCCCATTCATGGCCCAGGGGAGGAACCGGCACGGCGTTTTCCGCGCCGCAAAGACCGCACTTGTACAGGTCCTGTCCCGGCCCGGTACAGGTTGCCGGCTCCCTGCCCTGCAGAATCCACTGATGGTCGCAGGGAATCTCGGCCTGCGCCAGAGAAAAGATACCGGACAAAAGAAGCAGGACGCAGACGACGGGGAAAAACCGGAATCCCTTTCGAAGCATTGTATCAGCCCTTTTCAAGATGTATTGCACCGATGTATGAATTATAGGTTTTCCCGTCCGGGGTGTCAATCGATTGTCCTTGCGGCACAGCAGCGAAAATGTTATAATTTTCCTGCAAAAAAGCAATCGCTTTCGCAGGATCCTCCGGGAAAAGTGCGAAAAAATGCTGAAGGGATGGGAAAAATGAAAAAAAAGCTGACGGGGACTCTTTTAGCCGTTATGATGCTGCTTGCCATCTGGGCCGGGACGGCAGCGATGGCCGGCGCGGCAGATCCGATTTCCTTCACGACCACTACCCTGACCGGTGAGACTTTTGACAGCAGCATCTTTCAGGATTATGACCTGGTGATGATCAATCTCTGGGCAGAGTGGTGCGGCCCCTGCATGGGGGAACTGCCGGACCTGGAGCAGATTCACCAGGAATATCCGAATGTGCTGCTGCTTGGCGCATACTGCGGCTCAGACAGTAACGCCGCGCTGCAGGCAGCTCAGCAGGAGGGTGTTACCTATCCCCTGATCCAGAAGCCCCGTGTAATAAATAATTATATTGAAATTAATGGCAGCGGTTCTTACAGTATCCCCCAGACCTGCTTTTTCGACCGGAACGGCAATGCGCTGGGCAGCGCCTATGTCGGGAGCAGAAGTTACAGCAACTGGAAGACTATTGTGGATGAGAAGCTTGCCGGGGACAGTGGAAGCGGGAATTCCGAACAGACGCTTTCCTTCACGACCACTACCCTGACCGATGAGACTTTTGACAGCAGCAGTTTTCAGAATTACGACCTGGTGATGATCAATCTCTGGGCGGAGTGGTGCGGCCCCTGTATGAGGGAACTGCCGGACCTGGAGCAGATTCACCAGGAATATCCGAATGTGCTGCTGCTCGGCGGATACTGTGACAATGATGGTGATGCCGCATTGCAGGCGGCTCAGCAGAAGGGCGTTACCTATCCCCTGATCTGGACACCATACGATATATACGCTTATATTGAAATTGAAAACGGTTCATTTGGTATCCCCCAGACCTGCTTTTTCGACCGGAACGGCAATTCGCTGGGCGGCGCCTATGTCGGGGGCAGAAATTACGACGACTGGAAGGCCATTGTGGATGAGAAGCTTGCCGAGGTCGGGAGCGAAAAACCGGTTCCTGTACCGGAACCTGGCGACAACCTTCCCGGAGACGTGAATGAGGACGGCGTTGTGGACGGCCGGGACGTGGTGCGGCTGATGAAGTACCTGGCGGGCGAGGAAGAAGACGAAGAAACCGGCGAACCGCTGGAAATCAACTATGACAGCGCTGACGTGGACGGCAGCGGAGCCATTGATGAGAAGGATCTGCTGCGCCTGATCCGGTACCTGGGCGGGGAAAAAGTGGAACTGCTGCCCGGCGCCATGTCCGGGAACGGATAAGAAATACGGATTGAAAAACACAGCGGCCGGGCAGGATACGGACTGCAGGAACCCCGGAGGAAGACCGGGTGGAGATCCTGAAAACGGACTCCGCCCGGCCTTTCGCCGAAAGGGATAAAACTTGACAAGGAAAGCCTGTAAAGGGCATAATTACCATGTGTAGTTATGTCCTTTATGCTTTTTGGAAGGTCAGGAGGGAAGCGCTGTGGAACAGGAAGTCCAGCGTGTGGACATCGAGGAGATCATGCGGAAAATCCGGGAGGAAGCGGAGAAGCTCCGGTACGAGGAACCCGTATCTTTTGAGGATGTGGAAATACCGGCGGTTATGACGGAGAAAAACGACAGGGACAGCGAATTCAGCCTGAAAAAGGCGGAACAGACGCTGGACCATATCAATGCGATGTGGGAGATTCCCTACGGGCATGTGATCAACGGAAACCCGCTGAAAAAGCTGCTGGCCCGGCTGGCCCGGAAAATCAACAAGCCCACCGGCGCCCCCATGGCGGAGGACATTACGAAGTTCAACGCGGAGGCTACCCAGGGAATGAACGAGATCATGAAGTTCATCCGGGGAGCCCTGAAAAAGGAAGACGAAATGAGCCGGCGCATCTTCGAGCTGGAAACGGAGATCCGGCAGCTGAAAAAGAGTGCGGGGAAGAAAGCATGAAAATCATTCAGCTGATGCCGACGATGAGCTACGGGGACGCGGTATCCAACGACGCGCTGGCGATCTGCCGGCTGCTGGCGGAGAGCGGGATATCGTCCTCCATTTACGCCGAGAACGTGGATCCGCGGCTGAAGGAAAAGTCGGTTTTTCTTTTGAAGGATCTTCCGGAGCTGAAAAAGGAAGACCTGATGATTTACCATCTGAGCACCGGAACGGACCTGAACTTCCGGGTCGGGGAATTCCGCTGCCGCAAGGTGATGGTGTATCACAACGTGACGCCGCCCGCCTATTTTGCCCTGTATAACCGGGGACTGGAGGAACTCTGCACGCAAGGCCTGCGGGGCATGGTGCACCTGCGGAAGACCTTTCAGACGGTGATTGCGGATTCGGAATTCAACCGGCAGAACCTGCTGGACGCCGGGTATGAATGCCCGGTGCAGGTGGCGCCGATCCTGATTCCTTTTGACGACTACGCCCAGGAACCGGACGGGGAAACCATCCGGAAATATTCCGACGGCCGGACGAACATCCTGTTTGTGGGCCGGATTGCGCCGAACAAGAAGCAGGAGGACGTGATCCGCGCCTTTGACTGCTACCGGCGGAACTACAACCCGGAGGCCCGGCTGATCCTGATCGGCTCCTCCTTCGGGACGGAGAATTATCTTGAAAAACTGAAACGGTACGCAAAGATGCTGGGGGCGGAAGAGAACGTCGTGTTTCCGGGGCACATCAGCTTCCGGCAGATTCTTGCTTTCTACCGCACGGCGAACGCTTTCCTTTGCATGAGCGAGCATGAGGGCTTCTGCGTGCCGGTGGTGGAAGCCATGTATTTCCGGGTGCCGGTGATTGCCCGGAGCATGTGCGCGGTACCCGAGACGGTGGGCGAAGCGGGAATCCTGCTGGAGGACGCCCGGCCCGAGCCGGCGGCCGCCGCCCTGAACCGGGTGATCACGGACGGGGCGCTGCGGGAACGGATGGCAGCCGCGGCGGAAAAACGGCTGCAGGAGCTCAGCTACGAAACCGTGAGCGGAAGAATCCGGGAGCTGCTGCTTCCCCTGGTTCGCGGGGCGGAGGGGGTGAAGGCATGAAGATCGGATTTGTGCTTCCATGGTTCGGGGAAAACATTACCGGCGGCGCGGAGACGGAAGCCCGGGAGCTGGCGCACCACCTGGCGGAGGCGGGAACGGAGGTTGAAATCCTGACCACCTGCGTGAAAGCCTTCACGGCGGACTGGAACATCAACTACCACAACGCCGGATGCTTCCGGGAAAGCGGGCTGACCGTGCGCCGTTTTCCGGTACGCACCCGGGATACCCAGGCCTTTGACGCCGTGAACGCGAAGCTGATGAACGGCAAGGCCCTGAGCCGGGCGGACGAGCACGTTTTCCTGGAGGAAATGGTGAACAGTCCGCGGCTGTACGAGTATATCCGGGAGCACCGGGAGGAATACCGGCTGTTTATTTTCATTCCCTATATGTTCGGAACCACCTACTACGGGGTGCAGGAATGCCGGGACCGGGCGATCATGATTCCCTGCTTTCACGAGGAAAGCTACGCCCACCTGCCGGCTTTCGCCCGGGAATATTCGCAGATTGCCGGGATGGTTTTCAACGCCGCGCCGGAAAAGACGCTGACGGAAAAGCTGATGGACCTGAGCCGGGTGGAAACCGTGGTGATGGGCATCGGAATGGATACGGAAATCCGGGGTAACGGGGAGTATTTCCGGAAAAAATACGGAATCCGGGAGGATTACCTGCTGTACGCCGGCCGCAAGGACAAGGGCAAGAACGTGGACACCCTGCTGGAATACTTTGCCCGGTGGAAAAAACGCTGCCCCTCCGATACGAAGCTGGTGCTGATCGGCGGCGGGAGGATCGGGTTCCCGGCCTCGGTGCGGGACGATATTGTGGACCTGGGGTTCGTGAGCGCCCAGGACAAATACGACGCCTGCGCGGGAAGCCTGCTGCTTTGCCAGCCGAGCCGGCACGAGAGCTTTTCGCTGGTGATTATGGAAAGCTGGCTGTGCGGCCGGCCGGTGCTGGTGAGCGGCGAATGCGAAGTGACAAAGAACTTCGCGCTGGAAAGCGGCGGCGGGCTGTACTTCAGCAGCTATCCGGAGTTTGAGGGCTGCGTGGAATACCTGCGGAGCCACCCGGACGAGGCGGAGCGTATGGGCCGCAGCGGCGGAAGCTACGTGAAGGAGCATTTTGCCTGGGACCGGATTGTCCGGAATTACCGGGAGTTTTTTGACCGGGTGACAGAAAAGAGGGAGAAGGCTTGAAAACAACAGCGCTGATCATGGCCGGGGGCCGGGGAGAACGGTTCTGGCCGAGAAGCCGGATGAACCTGCCGAAGCAGTTCCTGAACCTGACGGATTCGGACCGCACGATGATTCAGAGCACCGTGGACCGGATCCTGAAGCTGGCGGATCCGGCAGATATTTTCATTGCCACCAACGAAGCCTACCGGACACTGGTGCAGGAGCAGCTGCCGGAGATTCCGCCGGAAAACATCCTCTGCGAGCCCACGGCCCGCAATACGGCGCCCTGCATCGGGTGGGGCGCGGCGGCGGTGCGGAAACGCTACGGCGACGCGATCATGCTGGTGCTGCCTTCGGACCACCAGGTGATGCAGCCCCATCTTTTCCGGAGCGTGCTGCGGAACGCCATGCAGGTGGCGGAGGAAACGGACGCGCTGGTGACGCTGGGCATCAGCCCCACCGCGCCGGACACGGGATACGGATACATCCAGTACGACCCCGAAACGCCCTCGGGCTTTTCCGGCACCTTCCGGGTTCAGCGGTTTGTGGAAAAGCCGGACCTGGACACCGCCCGGAAATACCTGGCCAGCGGGGAGTACCTTTGGAACAGCGGCATGTTTATCTGGAAGGCGTCCTCGATTCTCCGGGAGATGGAGGAGCACCTGCCGGAGAACTACGCGCTGCTGACGGAGATTGAACAGGCCATCGGCGGGCCGGAGGAGCGGGAGGTCCTGAAGGCAAAGTTCAGCCAGATGCGGAGCATTTCCATTGACTACGGCGTCATGGAGCGGGCACGGAACGTTTATGTGCTGCCGGCCTCCTTCGGATGGGACGACGTGGGCAGCTGGCTGGCGCTGGAGCGGATGAACGCCGCGGACGACCAGGGCAACGTGATCCGGGGCGACGTGGTGAAGGTCGGCTCCTCCCGCTGTATTGTGCAGGGCGGGGAAAAGATTATCGCCATGGTGGGGCTGGAAGACACGATCATTGTGGATACCAAGGACGCACTGCTGGTCTGCGCGAAGGACAGCGCCGGGGAAATCAAGAAGGTGCTGGAGGTCCTGCGGGCCGTGAACCGGACGGAGCTGCTGTAAAAGAGCGGCGACGGAACTGAGAAAAAAACACAGGAGGCTGGACAACCATGAAAAAGGCATTGATTACGGGCATTACGGGACAGGACGGAAGCTACCTGGCGGAGCTGCTGCTGGAAAAGGGATACGAGGTGCACGGCATTGTGCGGCGGTCCTCGGTGCCTACCACCCAGCGGATTGATCACATTCTGGACAAACTGACGATTCACGAGGGCGACCTGAGCGATTCCTCCAGCATCAGCCGGATCGTGCTGAAGGTGAAGCCGGACGAGATTTACAACCTGGCGGCCCAGAGCCATGTGCAGGTTTCCTTTGAGGCAGCGGAGTACACCGGCGACGTGGATGCGCTGGGCGTGCTGCGGATCCTGGAGGCGGTGCATACCGCCGGGCTGGACAAAACCTGCCGGGTCTACCAGGCTTCCACCTCCGAACTGTACGGCAAGGTGGAAGAGGTGCCACAGAATGAGAAGACCCCCTTCCATCCCTATTCTCCCTACGCCGTGGCCAAGCAGTACGGTTTCTGGATGATCCGCCAGTACCGGGACGCCTACGGCATTTTCGCCTGCAACGGCATCCTGTTCAACCATGAGAGCGAGCGCCGGGGCGAAACCTTCGTGACCCGGAAAATCACCCGGGCGGCCGGACGCATCGCCTGCGGGCTGCAGGACCACCTGGAGCTGGGCAACCTGGACAGCCTGCGGGACTGGGGCTATGCCAAGGATTATGTGGAATGCATGTGGCTGATTCTGCAGCAGGACGAGCCGGACGACTACGTGATTGCCACAGGGGTTCAGCACACCGTTCGGGAATTCACGACCCTGGCCTTTGCCCATGACGGCATCGAGCTGGAATGGAAGGGCGAGGGAATCAACGAAAAGGGATATGACAAAAAGACCGGAAAGATGCTGGTTTGTGTCAATGAAAAGTGGTACCGGCCCACGGACGTGGTGAACCTGTGGGGAGATCCCACCAAGGCCCGGACGAAGCTGGGATGGAATCCCCAGAAGACAAGCTACGAAGAGCTCTGCGCGATTATGGCGGAGTACGACCTGCAGCTGGCGAAGCGCGAAGCGGCAGCGGCGAAGTGAGGACGAGGCATGAAAGCACTGATTACCGGCAGCGAGGGCTTTGTGGGGAAATACCTGCGGGCGGAGCTGGAGGCCAACGGGTATGACGTGACCGGGCTGGACCTGGTGCCGGGGGAAAAGACCGTGGCGGTGAACCTGCTGGAGGCCGACCGGGTGGAGGCGCTGTTGGCGGAACTGAAGCCGGAGGTCATTATTCACCTGGCAGGCCAGCCGGATGTGGGCCGGAGCTGGAAGATTCCCGCGAAGACCTTTGAAATCAACGTGATTGCCGCGGTGAACCTGATGGAAGCCATGCGGAAGGCATGCCCGGAGGGCCGGCTGGTGCTGGTGGGCTCCAGCGACGAATACGGCCGGCTGCTGGAGGCGGGGGTTTCCGTTTCCGAGGAGACAGCTGTGCATCCCATGACGCCCTATGCGATTTCGAAGATCGCCCAGGAACAGATGGGACAGGCGTACGCCCGGGCTTACGGGATGCACATCTGCATGACCCGCAGCTTCAACCACGGCGGCGCGGGGCAGAAAACCGGGTTTATGATTCCGGACTTCTGCCTTGGTATTGTTAAGGCGGAGCGGGGCGAAACGGACGCCGTGTCCGTGGGCAACCTGGCCTCGAAACGGGACTTTACCCACGTGAAGGACGTGGTGCGGGCATACCGGCTGATTGCGGAAAAGGGCCGGAGCGGCGAGATTTACAACGTCGGATCCGGAAAGACCCACAGCGCCGGGGAAATCCTGGACCGACTGATTGCGCTGTCCGGCAGCGCAGTGGCCGTGCGTCCGGATCCGGCCCGGATGCGGCCCAGCGACACGCCCGTGATCTGCTGCGACCGGAGCAAGCTGACCCGGGACACCGGATGGGAACCGCAGCTGGAAATTGACGATATCCTGCGGGATACGCTGGAGTACTACCGGGCACGACAGGAGTAAGCTGATGAAAACGCTCAGGGAAATCTACGATTACCGGGAAATGATCTACATGCTGGTGCGCCGCGACCTGCGGGGCAAGTACAAGGGATCCGTTCTCGGTTTTGCATGGACCTTTATCAACCCGCTGCTGCAGCTGGCGGTGTACACGATGGTGTTCTCCGTGGTGATGCGCAGCGGCATCGACAAGTATTATATTTTTCTGTTTGTGGCGCTGATTCCGTGGCTGGCCATGGCCAACTCGGTGAACGGCGGGGCCACCTGCATCATCGGGCAGCAGAACCTGGTGACGAAAATTCATTTTCCCCGCCAGGTGCTGCCGATTACCACGGTGACGACCCAGTTTGTGAACATGCTGCTGTGCATGGTGGTGGTGCTGCTGGTATGCCTGTTCAGCGTGGGGCTGAACCTGGCGGTGCTGTGGTACCTGATTCCGGTGATCCTGGTGGAGTACGCCCTGGCCATGGGCATTGCGTTCCTGGTTTCCGGGCTGACGGTGTATTTCCGGGACCTGGAACATATCCTGGGCATTTTCGTCATGGCCTGGCAGTTCCTGAGCCCCGTGATGTATTCCGTGGACATGGTGCCGGAAAACCTGCGGGGGCTTTTCAACCTGAACCCGATGACCAGTGTGATTACGGCGTACCGGCAGATTCTGTACTACAAAACCGCGCCGGACCTGACCACCATGGCCACTGCCTTGGGCATGGGCGTGCTGTTCCTGGTGGTAGGCTGGTTTGCTTTCCGGAAGCTGGAAAGGCGTTTCGCGGAGGAAATGTGACACATGGATGATCGAATGAATCGGAAACAGGCGGCCGCCGCCCCGGAAACCATGATTGAGGTGAACAACATCACCAAGAGCTTCCGGGTGTACTACGACAAGGGCCACCTGATCAAGGAGCGGGTACTGTACCGGGGCCGGAGCCGCTATGAGCGCCGGGAAGTGCTGCGGGGCATCAGCTTTGAGGTGAAAAAGGGCGAGGCTGTCGGCCTGATCGGCAGCAACGGATGCGGCAAGAGTACCACCCTGAAGCTGCTGACGGGGATTATGTATCCCGATTCCGGCACGGTGTCCCTGAAGGGCCGGGCTTCCGCGCTGATTGAGCTGGGAGCGGGCTTCCATCCGGACATGAGCGGCCGGGAGAACATCTATACCAACGCCGCCATTTTCGGCCTGAGCCGGAAAGAGGTGGATGCCTGCATTGACGACATCATTGCTTTTTCCGAGCTGGAGGAGTTCATTGACAACCCGGTGCGGACCTATTCCTCCGGAATGTACATGCGGCTGGCTTTTTCCGTGGCCATCAACGTGAAGGCGGACATCCTGCTGATTGACGAAATCCTGGCCGTGGGCGACGCCGCTTTCCAGGCAAAATGCTTCAACAAGCTGCGGGAAATCAAGGGCCAGGGAACCACCATCGTCATCGTCAGCCACAGCCTGAGCCAGATTGAGCAGATCTGCGAGCGGAGCATCTGGATCATGGACGGAAAGATCCGGATGGAAGGGGCGCCCCGGGAGGTTCATGCGGAATACATGGCCTACATGAGCGAAAAGGTGGACCGGGAACGGGTGGCAGCGGCCCAGAGGGAAGAGCAGAAGGAAAAAGAAGAACCGAAGGCAGCGGAACCGGAACCCGCGGCGGAGGAAACCGCGGAACAGGAAAGTACGCCGGAGGCAGGCGAGGCGGCGGAAGAGGAACCGGAGGAAGAGGATCCCCAGAAGCCGAACGGAAACCGCTGGGGGAGCCGGGAGGCGGAGATCACCTCCGTGGAGGTGCTGAACGGAAACGGGAAAGCCCAGACGCTGTTTGATCCCCAGGAGGATATTACGGTGCGGATCCGCTACCGCAGCAAGGTGGCGCTGGACGACGTGGTGCTGGGGCTGGCGCTTTACCGGACGGACGGGGTGTATATTTACGGAACCAACTCGCTGCTGGACAAAACCGGCGTGGTGAAGCTGGAGGGAACCGGCACCATCGACCTGAACATGCGCCGGGTGGGACTGAACCAGGGGGAATACAGCGTGGACCTGGCCCTGCACCGGCCGGATGGTTTCAGCTATGACTTCTGGCGGAACACCTGCACCTTTACCATTTCGGAAAAACGGAGCGAGGTGGGCATCATCAGCCTGGACCACGAATGGAAGATTCGGAAGGAGAAGGCGTAATGAAGCAGAGCACGAAGGAAGCGATTCTGAACACGCCGGTGATCGGCCAGATTGCGGCGCTGGTCCGGCTGCCCAGGGAAATCCGGAACCTTCGGAGCCTGCAGGCAAAAACGGCGGAGCTGCAGGGTAAAGCAGGGGAACTGCAGGAAAAACTGCAGGCGGAAACGGAAAAGCATCAACGGGAGACGGAAGACCTCCGGCAGGCTGCGGAAGAAAACCGCCAGGCCGCGGAGGAACGCTGGCAGGCCACCACCCAAACCTTCGATTCCCTGGGGCAGGACATCCGGAACGCGCAGGAGCAGATCCGGAGCCGGAACGCCGCCGCGGATGAACGCTGGCAGGCGGCCACCCAAACCTTTGATTCCCTGGGGCAGGGGATCCGGGACCTGCAGGAGCAGCTGGCGGCGGCCCGGGAAGAGCTTCGCTTTTCCAGGGGCTTCCGGCAGCTGCTGGAAAACGGCGCGGAGCTTTCGGAGCTGCGGTCCAGGATGAGCGTCCAGCCGGCGGTCTGGGGTCCGGCGGACCGGCTGCACATCGATCCCGAGGCCAGCGTGGACGCGTGCCTGTTCAACACCAACTCCGGAAGCATTACCATCGGGCGGCATTCCTTTGCCGGGCCGGGGGTCAGCCTGATTGCCGGCAACCACGACATGCGGCTGACGGGCTTTCCGCGCCGGGACCTGCAGCAGGAAACCGGATGCGATATCGTCATCGGCGAAGGGGTCTGGCTGTGCGCCAACTGCACGGTGCTGGGACCCTGCCGGATCGGGGACAACGCGGTGATCGCCGCCGGGGCGGTGGTGATTCCCGGCACCGAGGCGGAGGCCGGGTGCCTGTACGCCGGTGTTCCCGCCCGGAAGATCCGGGAAATAGACGGCCTTTTTACCGGGGAAGAGGCTTCGGATGAAGCGTTTGACCGGTTCGGCGGGTGCATTTACACCCGGGGCTGGTATATGGCGGAAACCATCCGGGACGGGGAACAGGACCGGACGGGGCACTGGATGATCGCGGAGGAGGCGGAAATCCTCTGCCGGGCGGGGGAGCGGACCCTGCATTATGTGAGCCCGCTGGGAACGCAGGAAAACCGGAGCCTCCGGCTTTCCCTGGGCGACTGGCAGGCGGAGATTACCCCCGGCGCGTCGGGGGAAATCCGGATTCCCGCCGAGGCTTTCGGAGCGCGGGAAACCGGAAGGCTGCGGCTGACCGTCAGCGGACTTTTCGCGCCGCAGAACGGGGACACGAGGAAGCTCGGACTGTTTATCGGATGAGAACAGGGAAGGAGCGGGCATGAAAGATAAAATTGCCTTTGTTGTGCAGCGGTACGGGCAGGAGGTAAACGGCGGATCGGAAGCCTACTGCCGGGAAGTGGCCGAACACATGACCGGGCGCTACGATGTGGACGTATACACCACCTGCGCACTGGATTACGATACCTGGAAAAACCACTTTGAGCCCGGAAAGGAAGAGCTCAACGGGGTTACGGTTTACCGGTATCCCACGGAGCGCCCCCGGGACCCGAAGGTTTTCAATCCCCTGTGCGGGGAGATTTTCGGCAAGCCGGAGCATTCGGACGAAACGGAAGAGAAGTGGATTGACGAGCAGGGACCGTACGCGCCGAAGGTGCTGGAAGCGCTGGAGGAGCGCCACGGGGAATACCGGGCCATTTTCTACATGACCTATCTTTACTGGCTGACGGCCCGGGGACTGCCTGCGGGATACGACCACAGCATCCTGATTCCGACGCTGCACGACGAGCCGCCGGTTTACGTGCGGTACTACGACCGGGTATTCGGCGCGGCAAAGGGATTTGCCTGGCTGACGCCGGAGGAACAGGCCTTCGGGCAGAAGCGGTTTCCGACGGTGAAGGAAAAGCCCCAGGTGCTGATCGGTGCGGGGGTGCAGGAGCCGGCAGGGGAACTGCCGGAGCTGCCGGAGCAGCTGAGGGGCGTATCCTATCTGGTTTACGCCGGACGGGTGGACGAAGGCAAGGGATGCCCGGAGATGTTCCGCTACTACGGGGAATACCGGCGGCGCCATCCGGACGCGCCGAAGCTGGTGCTGATCGGCAAGGCCGTGATGGAGATTCCGAAGGATCCGGGAATTATCCAGCTGGGCTTTGTCAGCGAGGAAATGAAATACGCGGTGATGCGGGAAGCCAGGGCGCTGGTACTTTTCTCCCGCTTTGAAAGCCTGAGCATCGTGCTGCTGGAAAGCATGATGATGGGGCGGCCGGTGCTGGTGACCGGCCACAGCGAGGTGCTGAAGGGCCACTGCATCCGGAGCAACGCGGGGCTGTACTTCATGAACTATTACGAGTTTGACCGGGCCCTTACCTGGCTGCTGGAGCATGAAGAGGACTACGAGGGCATGCGGGAAAACGGAAAACGGTATGTGCGGGAAAACTACCGCTGGGACGGCATTACGCAGCGCATCTGTTCGCTGATTGAAAAAGTCTGAGCAAGCAGGAAAACTGCCGGAAAGGAGGACGCCCGGCCATGGATCTGGCGACAATGAAAAACCGGATCAAAACACGGATCCGGAACTATTTCTGGACGCATACCTGGCATAAGAAGCTTATTCCGGACCGGATCCGGAAGAAGTTTTCCGGAAGGATCCTGAACCACCTGGAAAGCAAAACGGAGCCTCCGAAGCCCTATATTCCGGGGGCTTTTCCTCCGGGCATCAACCTGTACGGCTTTTTCCGGGCGGAGAACGGACTGGCCCAGGGGGTCAAACTGTACGCCACAGCCCTGGAGCAGGCGGGGATTCCGCACGTGCTGCTGAACACGGACTTCCTGGGATGGCTCCGGCAGGAGGATACCACCTTTGACGGGCGGCTGACGGAGGAAAACAAGTATGCCGTCAACGTGATACACATCAATCCGGACCAGTGGCAGGAAGCCGTCGGCGAGTTTCCCAGAAGCCAGTTTGACGGACATTACAACATCGGCGTTTTCCTCTGGGAGCTGGAAACCATTCCGGATTACTGGAAGGAAATGCTGGCTTATGTGGACGAGGTCTGGACGCCCTCCGAGTTTATTGCCCGGGCGATCCGGAAGGATACGGAAAAACCGGTGACCGTGATTCCCTACGGCATAGAAACGCCCTGCGACGAAACGGTGACCCGGGCGGATTTCGGCATCGGGGAAGGGAACTTCGCGGTGCTGATGATGTTTGACTCCAACAGCTTTGCGGCCCGGAAGAATCCGGCCGGCGCCCTGGAGGCGTTCCGGGAAGCCTTCGGGGAAAACCCCGGGAACGCGAAGCTGGTGGTGAAGATCAACAACCCGACGGAAGAGGACATTGCTTTTGTGAAAGAGCATGCCGGCGGCGGGGATTCCGTGATCCTGATTACCGAGCGAATGGACAAGAAGCGGCTGAACAGCCTGATCCGCCTCTGCGACGTGTACATCAGCCTGCACCGGAGCGAGGGCTTCGGGCTGGTGATGGCGGAAGCCATGAACCTGGGGGTGCCGGTGGTGGCCACCAACTGGTCCTCCAATGTGGAGTTTATGCCGCCTGAGGCCGCATGCATGGTGGACTATACGCTGGTGCCGGTGAACAACCGGTATCAGTTTGACAACGGGGAACTGGTGTGGGCGGAGGCGGACGTGCATCAGGCGGCCCGCTACCTGAAACGCCTGAAGGACGACCCGGAATGGCGGGCGGAAACCGGCAGGGCCGGGCAGAAAGTGATCCGGGAGCGGGTGACCACGGCGCAGTGCGGGGAGCGCATCCGGAAACGCACGGAAGAAATTCTCGGCCGGAAACTGTAAGGGCATCCGGACAGAAAGGGAATGGAAGCATCACCATGAAGACAACGAAAACCATGAAACGCATTATTTTTCGCACGCTCCTGCTGACCCTCCTTCTCACGCTGATTGCAGGCACCGCGGCCGCCGAATGGAAAAAGACGAACAAGTGGGTTTCCAAAGACAATGAATGGGTGCAGAAAGACGTATGGACTTATTACGGAACGGACGGTAAAGAAGTAACCAGCTTCGGGGGAATGAAAAGCATCACCGTTCCGGACGAGGTGGATGAGCTGGATCACAATATTTTCAAGGGTGTCAGCCGTGACTTTTACCTCGAGTGCAATAAGGATTCCTATGCGGAGCAGTACGCGAAGCAGTACGGATTCCAGTACGACAACGGGGAGAAAAAGGTCATCGGTTATCAGATCAATGATATTGAGAAGAAAGCGAACTGGATTATTGACAACTACGTGGTGGACAACTACAAAGGGTCCCGGTTGACGGATAAAGAGACCGCCCTGGTGCTGCACGACTGGCTGACCACCAACGCCACCTATGATTATTACGGGCTGAACGTGGAACAACGGGAAAACACCTACAAGGCGGAAGGCGTGCTGCTGGACGGAACCGGCGTGTGTGACAGCTACGCGCAGGCTTACAGCTATCTGCTGAACAAAGTGGGGATTCAGAACCGTTATATTCCCGGAGACACACGCGGAGACAAAAACAGGACAGACCACGCCTGGGACCTGGTGCTGATGGACGGGCAGTGGCAGTTTGTGGACGTGACCTGGGACGACGCGGGCGGGGAAACCGCCCTTAAAGCACCGGTAACCACCGGCTATGAAGGATACCAGCATTTCCTGATTACGGATGAAGAAATGCATGAGGCCGGAGAAAACCGGATCTGGGATCCGGATGTATCCGCAGACGACAATATTGTCGGTTTTGTATTTACGGAAGACGGTACATACTATTACGGCGACAAAACGAACCAGGCGGTTCCCACCACCGGATGGGTGGAAGTGGACCATAACGATGATTACAGTGACGCCTACTACTGGATGTATGATCCGAACAAAAACGAGAAGGTGTATGAACGGGAAGGGAAATATTATTTCACCGAGGACGGAACCATGGCGGTCGGATGGGAAGATATTTCCAAAGACCGGTACTATTTTGCAGAGAACGGACTGCAGAGGTTTGGCTGGCTGACAGAAGACAAAGCGAAATACCACCTGGATGAAAAAACGGGAGCCATGGATAAGGGCTGGACGGACCTGACGGAAGGGTACCTGCAATGGAACAGGGATACAGGTGAATGGGAGGATAAAACCGGAGTATTCACCTATTACTTCGATAAAAACGGTAGGATGCAGACCGGGTTTGTGGACGCCAGGGGGGAAATCTTTCACCTGAGTGAGGACAACGGCCATCTGGACAAAAACACGTGGATTGAGGCGGACGGAGAAACTTACCATGCCGGGGTGACGGGCGCCCTTGACCGGGGCTTTACGACCGCAAAAACCACGTACCTGGTCTGGAACCGGGAAACCCAGACCTGGGATGATGTTTACGCCAAATTCTATTTTGACGAAAAAGGGAAAATGAAGACGGGACTGTTCCGGGTGGACGGAACCCTGCATTACGCCGAGAGCAACGGAGAAGTGACGGACGACCTGACAGACGGATTTGTGGCCCGGTGCTATCAGCTGATCCTGGGCCGGGAAGCCGACCGGGACGGACTGAAGGGCTGGAGCAAACGGCTGAAAAACGGAACCAGCACCGCGGCGGAGATCGTCAGGGACTTTGTGAACAGCGCGGAATTCAACGCGCAGAATAATTCGGAGGAACAGACCGTTGAGGTGCTGTACAATACCATGCTGGGCCGGGAATCCGACGCGGCCGGCAAGGAATGGTGGGCGGGGTATCTGACCAGCGGATGCAGTGACGGCGCGGTGATCAACGGATTCTGCGGGAGCCAGGAATTCCAGGAAATCTGCAAGGAATTCAAAATCACCGCCGGTTCCGTTGCCCCGGAAGCCCGGGACTACAACCGGAACCTGACGGCGTTTGTGGACCGGTGCTACAGCGAAGCGCTGAACCGGGCCGGGGAACCGTCCGGCCTGAACTACTGGTGCGAAGCAATTATCAACAGCACGCAGACCCCGAAGCAGGTGGCTTCCGGATTCGTGTTTTCCCGGGAAATGGCGGAGCGCAACCTGAGCGCCGGAGAGACCATTGATATGCTTTACCGGCTGTACCTGGGCCGGCCGGCGGATCCGGCCGGACGGGCCTACTGGGTGGACCGGATGCAGAACGGAATGACCCTGCAGGAGCTGAACGACGGATTTGCGGATTCGGCGGAATTCGGCGGAATTGTGGCAGGATACGGATTACAGTAAACGGCATGGCGCCGGAATTGGGAGGACTTGTGAAAAGCTATGGAAACCAGGAATTTCAGGAACAGTTTCATTCGGACACTGGCCGTTCTGATGGCTTTTGCTTTCGCGGCGGCGGGCATGACCGCGGCCCGGGCGGAGCAGACGGAAGGGGTTCGGGAAGTCCGGAACGTGATTTACACGATGCCGATTCCGGCTGAATGCACGGAAAAGGGATCCGGAGAGGTGCCGGTTCAGGGCGGAGTGATTCAATGGATCCGCTGGGAAAACGAAGCCGGAAATGAAGTGGTTTATTCGGACGTGACTTCCTACAAAAAGGTTTTCAGCGTGAACGCGGATCAGATCAAGGCCCTGTACGATTCACAGACGGAAACGGTGGACGGCATCCTCTGGCAGGAGGACCTGACGCTGGACGGCCGGTACGCGGCCCGGGCCCTGGCTACGGCCAACCTGAAGACCGGCGAGGACGGGAAAGAGTATGCGGAGATCCGCGTGCGGCTGTTTTATTTCCTGGGCAGCAATATCCTGAATCTGTATTATGAAAGCCGGGAAGCGGCGGAAGCGATGAAGGACGAAACGCGCATGCCGAAGGCGGAAGAGTGGCTTCCGGTGCTGCAGCAGGTTCATTATGCCCTGCCGGAGAACCGGGAAGGACTTCCGGACTGGCTGGTGACGTTGAACAGCTTCGTCTGCACGCTGAGCACAAAAAACGACCAGCTGGCGGTGGCGGCAGGAAAAACCCTGCAGATTCAGGCGCAGCAGCAAGAATATGACCGGATCCGCGCCATGGACAGCAAGGCCGCCAGACTGAACTGGGCGCTGGCGGACGCGGAAGTCTGGGCCCAGGAAGGAAAGCTGGCAAAGGTGGATTCCTCCGTTGCAACGATCAGCGCAAACGGACTGCTGAAGGCCGGGAAGGTGGATGACGTCACGGTGGTGATCGTCATGGCCTACAACCAGGCTTCCGACTACATCGCTTCCGCCAGCTACCTGATTGTTCCGCAGCAGAAATCCCTGACGATTGACGAAACAAAGATTACGCTGTATGCCGGGGAATCCGCTCCCGTTACGCTGACCGCAGCGGCGGACCCGGAACAGTCCATGCTTTTCAGCACCGCCTACAGCAACATCAGCTGGAGCACAAACAATGCGGAGGTTCTGGAGGTCACCGACCTGAAAAACGGAAAGGCCGAGGTGAAAGCCCTGGCCCCCGGAAAAGCGACCGTGACGGTCAGCGATTCCGTGTCCGGACGCAGCGCGAAGGCCGCGGTGAATGTTCTGAGCCCGGTGACCGGGGTAACGATCAGCGGACCGGATACGGTGCAGCCCGGAAGATCCGTACTGTTCAAGGCGGCGCTGACCCCGGAGAGGCCCAGCAACCGGAAGATGACCTGGTCCCTGGAAAAGGGCGGGGAGTATGCTTCCATCACCGAGTCGGGCCGCCTGGATATCCGGAAGGACGCGCCGGAAGGAACGGAGATCATCATCAAATGCCAGGCGGAAGGCAGCTCCCAGGAAAGAGTTGACCGAAAGACGGTGACCGTGCAGCCCTGAGACGGTTCAGCCCCTGAAAACCGCATATTGAAACGGCATATTGAAACGAACAGCAGATCATTTGCCTGAAACCTCAAATTGGTATATAATAATAAAAAAGCTATGCCATATGAAAGGAATCAGCCCAGATGAAGAAGACTGCTGTTCGGTTTTTTGCAATCCTCTGTTCAATTATTCTGCTGATCAGCTCTGCAGCCGCAGAATGGAGAAAAACCAGCGGAACATGGCGGTACTACGGAGCGGACGGGAAACCTGTATCCAGTTTTGCCGGAATGAGCAGTATCACTATTCCGGCAACAGTGGATAAACTGGATATGCAGGCATTCACAGGCGCCGGAAAGAGCTTTTATATTATTTGCTCTAAAGGTTCCTATGCGGAAACTTTTGCAAAAATGCACGGGTTTCAGTATGATAACGGGGAGAAAAAGGTTATCGGACATCAGATCAACAATATTGAAGAAAAGGCAGACTGGATTATTAACAACTACGTGGTGGACAACTACAAAGGATCACGGCTGACGGATAAAGAGACCGCCCTGGTACTGCATGACTGGCTGACCACCAACGCCACCTATGATCATTACGGGCTGGACGTGGAAAGACGGGAAAACACTTACAAGGCGGAAGGCGTACTGCTGGACGGAACCGGCGTATGCGACAGCTACGCCCAGGCATACAGCTACCTGCTGAATAAGGTAAACATCCAAAACCGGTACGTTGTTGGAGATACATACGGCGAAAAAACCCATACAAACCATGCCTGGGACCTGGTACTGATTGACGGGCAGTGGCAGTTTGTCGATGTGACCTGGGATGATCCGAACGGAGAAACTGCTGTTGATGCACCGGTTATCACCGGATGTGAAGGAGACAGGCACTTTCTTATCACAGATGAAGAATTGAGGAACGCGTCATCGGGCACCGGACTGAGCCGGATCTGGACACCGGGGATATCCGCAGATGATAATGTGGTTGGCTTTGTTTTCAGGAATGACGGCACTTACTATTACGGCGACAAATCGAATCAGGCAGTTCCCACCACCGGTTGGGTTGAGGTAAGCCATGATAATGAATTCATCACCGGATATTACATGCTGTACAACCCAGTGAAAAATAAGAAACAGCTTGAGAACACAGGAAAATACTACTTCACCGAGAACGGAAAGATGGCCGTCGGATGGGAGAATATTTCCCAAAACCGGTACTATTTTGCGGAGGATGGGCTTCAAAAGCTTGGCTGGTTAACAGAGAACGAGGCAAAATATCACCTGGATGAAACAACCGGCGCCATGGATACGGACTGGACAACGCTGACAGAGCAGGAACGTCAGTATAACTTTGATACTGAGAAATGGGAAACCGTAACGAACACAAACACCTACTACTTTGGTGCCGACGGAAAGATGCGGATTGGGTTTGTGGACCAGGATGGAAAAACCTATTACCTGTCAAAGGACAAGGGCCGGCTGCAGAAGGATGCGTGGGTTGAAGACGGAAACAATAAGTATCACGCAGGCGCGACCGGTGAACTGGATAAAGGCCTGAAGGATATCACGGGAAAAGACTATGTATACAATTACGAAACCAGGAATTTTGACTATAAGGACATGACCTATACCTATTTTTTCGGCGCGGACGGAAAAATGCAGACAGGCTGGGTGGATACGGACGGGAAAACTTACCATATGAACAGCAAGGGCCAGATGGAAAAGGACGTCTGGGTGGAGGAAGGAAACAATAAGTATCACGCAGGCGCAACCGGTGAACTGGATAAAGGCCTGAAGGAGATTACAGCGAAAGAATACGTATACGATTATGGAACCGGGGATTATGTCTATAAGGACATGACCTATTCCTATTATTTTGATACGGAAGGAAAACTGCAGACCGGCTGGGTGAATGCGGACGGGAAAACCTACCACATGAACACTAATGGCCGGATGGACAAGGATACCTGGATTACAGACGGAAACAGTAAATATCATGCCGGTACAGACGGAACCATGGATACCGGCTGGAAAGACCTGAAAAACGGAAGCAGTACCAACACCTATTATTTTGATGAAAAAGGAAAAATGCAGGTTGGTTTTGTAGATTCGAATGGAAAAACCTATTACCTGAACAGCAGCGGGATTCTTGAAAAAGACAGATGGCTGACGGAGAACGACAATAAGTATCACGCCGGAAAGGACGGAGCGCTGGACAAAGGCCGGACGGATATTGTAACCGGAGGCAGCACGTATACCTACTGGTTTGATGAAAAAGGGAAAATGCAGACCGGCTTTGTGGACCAGGACGGGAAAACCTATTACCTGAATTCCTACGGGATTCTTGAAAAAGACATATGGTTAACAGAAAACGATGATAAATATCACGCCGGAAAAGACGGGGCTCTGGATAAAGGCCGGACGGATATTGCAATCGGAAACAATACGGATACCTACTGGTTCGATGAAAAAGGGAAAATGCAGACCGGCCTTGTGGACCAGGACGGAAAAACTTACTTCCTGTCGAAGATCGACGGTCGGATGTACAAAGACGAATGGATCTACGAAGATTCCGACCGCTATCATGCCGGAAAGGACGGGGCTCTGGACAAAGGCCTGACAGATATTGTAATCGAAGGCAGTACATTTACTTATTATTTCGATGAAAACGGGAAACTGCAGACCGGCTTTATGGACAAAGACGGAAAAACCTATTACCTGAACAGCAACGGCGTTCTTGAGAAAGACAGCTGGCTAACAGAGGGCAACAATACATATCACTTCGGAAAGGACGGATCCCTGGATAAAGGCCTGACAGATATTTCAAACGGAGTTTATACGAATACTTACTGGTTCGATGAAAAAGGAATTTTGCAGACTGGCTTTATGAACAAAGACGGAAAAACCTACTATCTGGCGAAGAAGGACGGCCGGATGTACAAAGACGAATGGATCTACGAAGATTCCGACCGCTATCATGCCGGAGCAGACGGAGCCCTGGACAAAGGCCTGACGGACATCGCAATCGGAGACTATACAAATACCTATTATTTTGATGAAAATGGCAAGATGCAGACCGGCTTTGTGGAATCGGACGGTAAGCGGTACCATATGGACGAAAACGGCTTAATGGAAAAGAATACCTGGGTGAAAGACGGGGAAGACCGGTACCATATGGGGGCCGACGGAACCCCGGATACGGGATGGCAGACTATTCAAACGGAGAACTACTACTTCGATACAGACGGCAGCCTCTATGACCGGACCCCGGGTGACATCAACGACGACAACAGGGTGGACGGCCGGGACGCGATCCACCTGATGAAGTGGCTGGCGGGGGACGAGGTTGAGGAGGATACCCCCTTCTGCGCCAACGGGGATGTGGATCACGACAAGGAAGTGGACGAACACGACCTGCTGCGCATGATGAAGTACTTCGGCGGCGAGAAAGTGGACCTGGAATAAGGCGGGATTTTCTATATCTTGTGGTATTGCCTGAAAAGGAAAACAAGATACGCGAAAGTGGCTGGAAGGCTTGAAAACATTTGACTTTGCGATTGTGCTGTGATATATTTTACAGGCAGATTTATACAACGGAGAAGGCTTTTTTCCGCTGCCCGGAAGGGGATTCTGAAAAGGGAAATTCCGGTGCTGAAGCAAACCATTGAAGGAGGCATTTTGCCATGAAAAAGAAGCTCGTATGCCTGCTGGTGTTCCTTGCGGCGCTGCTGATCTGTACGGTTGCGCTGGCTGACTGGCAGATAGAGACCGAGGAAGACGGCACCTATCTGACCTATATCCTGAACGGGAAGGTGGTCACCGGCACCAAAAAGATCGACAATGTGACCTATTATTTTGATTCGTACGGGCATCTGACAAGCACCGGAGATGTGATCAACATCAACGGCAGCGTATACTTTGTGCGTCCGGACTGCCGCCTGGCGACCGGCTGGGTGGAAACCCTGGACGCCAAATACTTCTTTGACGGCAACTTCCGGGCGGTGACCGGATGGCAGGAGCTGTCGGATTATTTCCACTACTTTGAGCCGAACACTTCCAGCGCTTATTATGCCGCCATGGTCACGGGCCCCCGGACGATTGACGGCCAGCTGTGCAACTTCAACAAGGACGGTATCCTGCAGTCAAACAACCGGACCTTTGTGATCAACGGACAGATTTATGCCCTGGACCAGACCGGACGGAAACGCACCGGATGGCAGGTGATTGACGGCAATACGTACTACTTCGGAGATTACTATTCTGACGACGGAACCTCCCATATCGGCTTCAGCGCAGCCATCGGCGGAGCCTATATGATGAACGCCAAGGAGCATTTCCTCTTCGGCAGCGACGGAATTATGCGCACCGGCCTGGTGACCCGGGACGGAAAAACCTACTACTACGATCCGGACAGTATTGCGACGCAGGGCACCAGCCGCAACGGCTGCCGCTATTTCAGCGGTTGGAAGACCATTGCCGGCAACACGTACTTCTTTGATGGGGACGGCGTGGCCTATACCGGATCCCATCTGATTCAGAACGGGGCGGCTTACGACTACTACTACTTTGACGAAGAAGGCCGGATGCAGACCGGGCGCGTGCTGATCAACGGAAAGATCTTCTACTACGACACCACCGGCAAAATGCAGACCGGATGGTACCAGCCCAACGGAACCGACTGGTATTACCTGACCACCACCGGCGCCCTGACCGGGCTGCAGGTGATCCGGGACGACACTGCCGGCACCTTTGACAAATACTTCTTCAGCGACGAGGGCTTCCTCCAGTTCCGCTGGGTGACCCTCAACGGACGGCTGTACTACTTTGATCCCGCCAATGCCGGCAAGATGATGACCGGCTGGCAGCGGCCCGACGGCGCGGCCGGAAACACCTACTACTTTGATCCGGATGCCGGATATGCCGTGGTCGGCCAGCAGACGCTGCCGGAGCCCGCGTGGACGGCAACCGGCGCGCCCAAAACCTTCGACTACCTGTTCTCCGCGGAAGGCAAAATGCAGACCGGCCTGCGCACCATCGGCGGAAAGATTTACTACTACAGCAATGATGCCGCGACCCAGGGCCAGCGGCTGAACGGCTGGGTCGTGATTGACAACGCAGCCTACTACTTCGCTCCCAACGCGCTGACCAACACCATCCAGAAGCTGATCGGCATGGACGGCGAAGAAGATTTCTTCGAGTTTGACGCGGACGGCAAGGTGGTTTACGGAACCAAGACAACCGTCAGCTTTGTGCGCCGCTGCTACGAGCTGCTGCTGGGACGGCAGGCGGACCAGGGCGGCCTGCACAACTGGGTGAATCAGCTGCGGGCCGGACAGATCGGCGCGGCGCAGGTTGTGGAACAGTTCGTATACAGCCCCGAATTCATCGGCCAGGCCAATGCCAACACCGTGAAGGTGGAGCGCCTGTACGAGACAATGCTGGACCGGCCTTCCGATCCGGACGGAAACGCCTACTGGACCAAGTACCTGGATGACGGATGCTCTGAAAAGCTGATTATCAACGGCTTCAGCTGGTCCTATGAGTTCGGTGAGCTGTGCGACGAATACGGCATCAGCGTGGGCGGCCTGGATATTGAACCCCGGGATGTGGACGCCACCACCACCGCGTTTGTCAGCCGCTGCTACCTGCAGGGACTGAACCGGACGGGCGGACCGGAAGAACTGAACTACTGGTGTGAACTGATGCTGAGGGGCGAACGGTCTCCGCGGGCGGTTGCTGCCGGATTCTCGCTTTCGAACGAGATGATCGCGAAATCCACGAGCGATCAGGTGGATTCCCTGTACCGGCTGTATCTGGGACGCGAGCCTGACCCGGACGGCAGGGCTTACTGGCTGAACAAGCTGAACAGCGGCGTTCCGCTGGAGGACGTTGTTTACGGCTTCGCCTATTCGGACGAGTTCATCAGGATTATGGAAGAGTTCGGACTCCGGTAAGAAAAATAATTGAACAGCGGGGGATTGTCGCAGGACAATCCCCTGCTTTCATAGAACAGGGCAAGGAGAAAAACAGAAAATGAAAAAGTTCCGGAAAATTCTGATGGTTTGCCTGGCGGTTTGCACATTTATAATGTTCCTCGGAGCTGCCGCGGCGGAAAAGAGCGGAAGTTGCGGCGACGGGATCACCTGGACGCTCAGCGACAGCGGGGTGCTGACCATTTCCGGGGAAGGGGATCCGGACAGCATGCCCAGTACATATGATTTTTCAGGGAATCCGGTTCAGACGGTGATTGTGGGGGAAGGCATTACCGGTTTGCCAATGTATGCCTTCTATGGATACACCGGACTGAAAAGCATCCGCTTGCCGGACAGCCTTCGGAAAATCGGATATGCCGCGTTTGCCAATTGCAGCGAGCTGAAGGAAATTGAGATTCCGGACAACCTGACGGAAACCGCTACCTATATTGTTGATTCCGGAACAACAGTTTATGCGAAGACCGGCAGCAGCGCCGCGAAGGCGCTGAGCAAAGCCGAAATGGGATTCCGGGTTCGGGGCGCGAATTTTACCCTGAGGTATCTGTTTGATGAAGACGGAAAAGAAACCGGGCTGTCTTTGTTCAAGGCGAACGCGGATGCCGCGGAAGTCAAGATTCCTGCCGAGGTTACTGTGATCGGAAACGGGGCGTTCAGCGGGAACAGCAAGCTGAAAAAGATTGATATTCCAAAGGGCGTAAAGGTCATTGGATCCATGGCGTTTATGGACTGTTCGGCGCTGACGGAGGTTTCTTTGCCGGATTCCCTGAAGGAAATCGGCTACCGGGCCTTTGACGGGTGTGGGAAGCTGACCGCGCTGAAGCTTCCGGACGGACTGGAAACGGTCAACAGGGAATCCTTCCGGAACGAAAACGCGATGAAGCTCTATACGAAAATCGGCAGCATTACCGCGAAAAACCTCGGGAAAAAGTCCATTTCCTTCCGGACGGAGGGTGCTCCGTATGAGCTGAGGTATCTTTTCAGCGAAGAAAAAGAAACCGGGCTGTCCCTGGTCCGGGCGGATTCCGGCGTGGAAAAGATTACGGTTCCGGAGGACGTGACGGAAATCGGTGCAAACGCTTTTTCTGAATGCAGCGCACTGACGGAAGTGATCCTGCCGGACAACCTGAAAAGCATCGGATACGGAGCCTTCAGCGCTTGCAGCAGCCTGAAGTCCGTGAAGCTTCCGGACGGACTGAAAAACATTGGATACAATTCGTTTGCCAGCGAGACGATGCTGTATGCTTCCATCGGAAGCGACGCGGCGAAGACCCTGAGCAGGATCGTCGGCAGTTTCCGTACGGAAGGCGCGAATTATACCCTGAAGTATTTGTTTGACGAGGAAAAAGTAACGGGCCTTGCACTGATCCGCTGCGATGCGGACACAGCCGCCGTTACAATTCCCCGGGAGGTTACCGTAATCGGCAGCAACGCATTCCAGGAGAATACCGCCCTGACCTCTGTGGTTATTCCGGAGGGCGTGACGGAAATCCAATACAGCGCTTTTAACGGGTGTACAGGCCTGACGTCAGTGACCCTGCCGGAAAGCCTGAAAAAAATCGGGCACAGCGCTTTTTACAAATGTGAAAGCCTGAAGCAGATTACGATTCCGGACGGACTGGAAACCCTGGAGGCTTCAGCCTTCGGATACGGCAACGGCCTCCGGATCACGGCGACGATCGGCACGACGGGGGCAAAGGCCCTGGGGAAGGCCGGGCTGTCCTTCCGGCCCGAAGGCGCCTCCTGTGACCTGCAGCACCGTTTTACGGAAGAAACAGAAGAAGGCCTGTTCCTGATGGGATGCGATCCGGAGATTACGAAGCTGCGGGTTCCGGAAGGGGTAACGGGTATTCGGGACAGCGCGCTTTCCGGAAATAAAAACCTGACGCAGGTCCTTCTGCCTTCCACGCTGAAGGTAATCGGCAAATACGCGTTTTACGGATGCTCAAGCCTGACGCTCATCAATATTCCGGCGGGAACGGTTCAGATTGGCGACGGGGCCTTTAACAGCTGCACAAGCCTGGAGAGCATTGCCCTTCCGGCCGGCCTGACCGGTATCGGGGAAAACGCGTTTGCTTACTGCGCCGCCCTGAAGAACATTACGGTATCCGGCAGCGGACTGAACCCCGGAAAGGGATTTGCTTCACTGAGCACGGACATTCATTTTACCGGCGACGCCCCGGCGTTTCCGGAAGATGCTTTTGAAAACAGCCGGATCATTGCCTGGTACCCCGGCGGAAACAGCACCTGGAACGACGTAATTACACGGGAATACGGCGCGAAATTCATTACCTGGCGGGCAGAAGGCGCAAGCGACATGGTTCCGGACGGAGAACGGACGCCCAGCGAGGAAATGAAAAGCGCTTCCAGCAACAACCAGGGGAGCGACTGGGAGGGAAACTGGAAGACCTCGGCAACTTCCTACCTGTACAAGGGAGAAAACAATACCCTGTACCGGGTGGAATACATCAGTAAAGCCATTGTGGTGGAACAGTACGACGCGAACCGGAACGTGATCTGGAAAAAAACCATCCAGCCGGAGCTTCCGCTCTGGGGCGGATTCTTCGCGGGCGAAAAATACAATTTCATCGTGGTCGGCCAGGGCAATGATAACCAGGACGACAGCAGGGAAGTCCTCCGGGTGATCCGTTACTCGAAGAACTGGAACCGGATTGACGCCGCCGGCGTTTACGGCGCCAACACGACGCTGCCCTTCCGGGCCGGCGGCCTGCAGATGGAGGAATCCGGCAATTACCTGTTTATCCACACCTGCCACCAGATGTACACCTCCAGCGACGGACGGCGGCACCAGGCCAACATGAACTTCCAGCTGTATGTTCCCTCCATGAAATTCGTGACGGCCAACAGCGCCGTCGGCAATCCCGGCGGGGATTACGTTTCCCACTCCTTTGCCCAGTTTGTTATGATTGACGGGGACGACGTGGTGAAAGTGGACCTGGGGGATGCGTATCCCCGGTCGGTAACACTGCTGCGGATCAACGGGGCGGCCAACAGCCTTTCCTTTTCTTCGGTGGAGCGGGTATCCATGCTGGATATCAAGGGAAAAACCGGCGACAACTACACCGGCGTGGAAATCGGGGGAACGGCGGTTTCCGCCACCCATTACCTGGTGGCCGGCATTTCCATTGACCAGAAGAGCGAAAGCAGGACGCCTTCCAATCTCTTTGTTTCCGCGGTTCCGAAGAACAACCTGAAAGATGAGAACGTGGCCTTCCGCTGGCAGACCGGGTTTACGAGCAATGTCCAGATTACCGCGCCGCAGCTGATTACCGTGAACCCGACCCGGTTCCTGATGATGTGGACGGAGGGCAGCGGAAACAGCCGGACCCTGAAATACGTTTTCCTGAACGAACAGGGCAAGGAGGTTTCGGAGGTAAAAACGGTTCCCGGCCTCCAGAGCGGCTGTGAGCCCATTATTCAGGGGGACCAGGTGGTCTGGTACGCCACCACCGGCGGCGGATCCGTGTTCTATTCCATCAGCCTCAGCGAAAACGGCCTGAAACAGGCGGGCTGGTTCAGCACGGAGGCGGGCACCGGATACGGAAAAGAAAACGGAAAAGCCGCCACCGGCTGGCTGAAGATGGACAACGCCACCTACTACATGGGCAAGGACGGGATCATGCAGACCGGGGAACAGATTATCAGCGGAAAACGTTATCTGTTCGGCAACGACGGCGTCATGTTTACCGGATGGCTGGTTGAGGACGGAAAGCTGTACTGCTACGCGGAGGACGGCCATATGTTCTGCGACGTGACGGAAACCGTGGGCGGAATTGAGTTTACCTTCCTGGAAGACGGCTCGGTGGCATCGCCCATTCCGGGAGATGTGACCGGCGACGACCTGCTGGACGGCCGGGACGTGATCCGCCTGATGAAATGGCTGGCGGAGGAAACGGATGAGGAAACCGGGGAACGGGTGATCATCAGCGAAGGAAACGCGGACCTGAACCGGGACGGCAAGGTGGACGAGCTGGACCTGCTCCGCCTGATCAAGTGGATGGGCGGGGAAGAAGAAAAGTAAAAAAACGCGCCGCCCCTTCTTTCCAAATGGAAGAGGGGCGGTTTTTCTTGCTTTCCGGAGGGGTTTCCGATACAATAAAATAAGGAGCGTATGCGATACGGGCAGCCCGGCTGCCCGCGGCGCCGACACGCGTGGGCAGGAGGATGTCGATGAGGCTGCTGATTGTGATTCCCGCATACAACGAGGCGGAAAACATTGCGCGGGTCATTGAAGAACTGAAAAGAACCGTTCCGGAATATGATTACCTGATTGTAAATGACGGATCGAAGGATAACACGGCCGGGATCTGCCGGGAAAACGGATACAACTGCCTGGAGCTGCCGCTGAACCTGGGTATCGGCGGGGCGGTTCAGGCAGGATACCTGTATGCCCGGGAAAACGGATACGACATCGCCGTCCAGTTTGACGGGGACGGACAGCACGACGCCGGCAGCATTCCGAAACTGGCGGAGGTGCTGGAGAAGGGCGAAGCGGATATCGCCATCGGAAGCCGGTTTATCGACCGGGAAGGATTCCAGTCCTCCGGCGCACGGCGGGCGGGTATCGGCATGCTGAGCAAACTGATCCGGATGCTTTGCGGCGTGAAGGTGCTGGACGTGACCAGCGGCATGCGGGCGGTGAACCGGCGGTTTATTGAGGAATACGCGGAGCATTACGCCCAGGACTATCCGGAACCGGAGGCGATTCTGTACGCCGGACTGCGGGGCGCCGTGATCCGGGAGGTTCCGGTGCGGATGAAGGAACGCCAGGGAGGACAGAGCTCCATCAGCCCCATGAAATCCGTTTACTACATGATCAAGGTTTCACTGGCGCTGCTGATGGGCAAACTGAAGGCGAGAAAGGACAGGAAGAGGGGAGCCGGACGATGATTACGACGCGGATGCAGCTTTTTACGATCGCGGCGGTACTGATCTTCTTTTTCGCGATTATCAACCTGATCAAAAACCGGAGGCTGCTGCTGAAGTATTCCCTGCTGTGGCTGTTCAGCGGACTGGCCATGCTGGTGCTGGCCGTTTTTCCGGGACTGCTGGACCGGTTTGCCCGGCTGCTCGGCATTTATTCATCGGTGAACGCGCTGTTTGCCGTGCTGATTTTCTGCGGGCTGGTGGTAATGATTTCCTTTACGGTGATCATTTCCCGGGACAACCAGCAGATTGTGCGGCTGGCGCAGAAAACGGCGCTGCTGGAAAAACGGATCCAGGAGCTGGAAAAACAGGCGGGAACGCTTCCGGAGGACAAAAACACGGCAGGGAACGGCGGGGAAAAATAAGATGAACTATACACCGAAAGACCATACATTTGCGATCTGCGCATACGGGGAAAGCCGGTACCTGGAGGAATGCATTGCCTCCCTGGAAGCCCAGACGGTGAAGACCCGGATGATCATGAGCACGTCCACTCCTTCCGATTTCCTGCGGAAGGTTTCCGAAGCCCACGGCATTCCGCTGGTGGTCAACACCGGAAAGAAGGGAATCGGCCCGGACTGGAACTATGCGTACAATCACGCGGAAACGCCGCTGGTGACGATTGCCCACCAGGATGACATTTACGAGCCGGAGTATGCCGCCCGGATGCTGGAGGACCTGAACGCCAGCCGGAACCCGATTCTATGGTTCAGCGGCTACCGGGAACTGCGGGGCAGCGAGAAGGTGGCCAACAACAAGAACCTTCGGATCAAGCGGCTGATGCTGTGGCCGCTGCGGGGACGGCTGCTGCGGGGAAACCGGTTTGTACGGCGCAGGATTCTTTCGCTGGGGAGCCCGATCTGCTGCCCGGCGGTCACCTACGTGAAGGAACGCTGCGGAGCGGAAAACATTTTTTCCACGGAGATGAAGGTCAGCCTGGACTGGGATCAGTGGGAAATCCAGAGCCGGAAAAAGGGAGCCTTTGTTTACCGGGCGGAGCCGCTGATGTGCCACCGGGTGCACGAGGAATCCGAAACCACGAAGCTGATTGCCTCCAATACCCGGGGGGAAGAGGATCTGCAGATGTTCCGGCGCTTCTGGCCGGAGCCCATTGCAAAGCGCCTGGGAAAAGCATACGCGGCATCGGAAAAGAGCAACAAAACCTGAGACAGGCCTGCACGGGAGGGAAAAATGGCGGAGACGCGGACAGCCAGCATCATTGTACCGGTATACGGGGCGGAAAAGTACCTGGCCCAGTGCCTGGACAGCCTGCTGGCTCAGGATTATCCGGAATACGACATTATTCTGGTGGACGATTGCGGGAAGGACCGGAGCCTGGAAATTGCCGGGGACTACGCGGCGCGCTTTCCGGAAAAAATCCGGCTGCTGCGCAACGAGGAGAATATCGGGCAGGGCCGCAGCCGGATGAAGGCGGCGGCTGTTTCCGGCGCCGACTACATTTTTTTTGTGGACAGCGACGACTATGTGGCGCCGGACTATATCCGCCGCTACATGGAGGAAAACACGGAGGATTACGATCTGCTGATCGGATCGTTTATCCGGGATGCCGGAGGAAAGAAGGCGCCCTTTGCCATTTCGGACAGCGATTACACGATTCTCCTGTATTCCGTTGCCTGCTGCAAGGCATTTAAACGATCATTCCTGCTGGAGCACGGGATTGATTTTTCCGACAGCCGCAAGGGAGAGGATATTTACTTTTCCCTGGCCTGGTATGCCTGCCGGCCCCGGTACAGGATTATTCCGTATATCGGGTATTATTACCGGGAAAACCCCGATTCCACCACCCAGAGCATGAACCATGAAAACAACTTTGAGCGGATTGTGGCGGAGATGTTTGACCGGTTCCGCCGGAAGTACCATCCGGAGAAGCTTCCGGAGGACATGCGCCGGAAGATTGAATACGCCTATATCGCAAATATGGTGAACGCGATGGCGGTATACAACCGGGGATGCGGCAGGGCGCGGATGAAGGAAAAGCTGGATTTTTTCCTCGGCGACCTGCAGGAGCATTATCCGGACTGGCGGAAGAACCGGGACCTGCGGCTTTTCCGGCCGGCGGTGGTCAGCAAAAGGATCCGGACCGGGGTCGGGGCGTTTTACTGGAGTACCCGGCTGCACATGGTGCGGGGCCTGTTTTACGGGATTTCCCGGCTCTGATCCCCACGCGGAATGAGAAAGAAGGATGAGACGGTGACAAACAGCGGCAGTTCGTTTCTGAACAGGATGTTGTTTTGCCCGGAAGGGAAGGCCCAGCGATCTTCCCAGATCTGGCATACGGTTTTCAGCATCCTCAACGCGCTGCAGTCCACACTGATGCTGTTCCTGGTGACCCGGATGTTCGGGAGCGAGAAGGCCGGCGTGATTTCAACGGCCTTTTCCATTGCCTACCTGATGATCATGATCGGCAATTACGGCGTGCGGAACTTCCAGGCCACGGACCTGAGTGTGAACTTCGGATTCCGGGAATACCGGATGCACCGCCGGGCAACCTGCACCCTGATGGCGGCGGCCAGCATCGCATATGTGCTGTTTCGGGGATACGAACCGGAGAAGGCGGCCATTGTGCTGCTGTGCTGTTTGCTGAAGGTCATTGAGAGCATCGAGAACGTATACCACGCGGAATACCAGCGGGCCAGCCGGCTGGACACCGCCAGCAAAATCGGAACCATCCGGCTGGGCATGACGCTGCTGGTGTTTGTGATCGGCCTGGCGGTGACCGGCAGCATTCTGATTTCGTTTGCGGCGATGGTCCTGACGGCGGCGGTGCTGCTGGCCGCGCTGCTGCTGTATACCCGTCCGCGGATTTCCGTTGCAGAGGCCAAAAAGCCGACGGACTGGAAACAGATTTTTGTGATCTGCCTGCCGCTGTTCCTCAGTTCCTTCTGCTACATCTACATCTGCAACGCCTCGAAGTATGCCCTGGACGTTTTTGCGACGGAGGCGGAGCAAGGCTTTTATGGCATGATTTTTATGCCGGTGTTTACCATCAACCTGATCAGCAACTGCATCTACGGGCCCTTCCTGGTAAGGCTGGCCGGATACTGGCAGGCGAACCGGATGGAACCGATGAAGCGGTTTGTGATGCTGCAGACCGCGGCGCTGGCCGGACTGTGCGCGGCAGCCTGCGGAGCGGGATACCTGCTGGGCACGCAGGTCCTTTCGGTCTTTTACGGATGTGACCTGAGCGAGTTCCGGATTCCGCTGGTGATCCTGCTGGTGGGCAGCGGCATGACCGCCATGGTTGACTTTACCAACAACGTGCTGACCGTGATCCGGAAACAGAAAGCGCTGGTATGGATTTACGGCGTTTTCGCGGTGTTTTCCTTTTTCTGCACCCGCCTGCTGGTGACCCGGTTCAGCATTGCCGGCGCCGCCTATGCCTATACTCTGGTGATGACCCTGCAGGCCGCCGTGATGTTCCTTTACCTGATGCAGAGCCTCCGGAAGGGAAACCGGACGCCGGCCCCTGAAAATTGACGTTTTCCGGCAAATGAGATAAAATTAACCTGTTTGACTATGCCATTCCGAAGGGAGGCAGCAGGCGAAGATGATCCGCAGAAATCAGGCCTTTCTGAATAAACTGAATATTCTGCTGGACATTGCGCTGACCGTGGCAGCCTATATCCTGGCTTCCTGGCTGCGGCTGGATTTCCTGGACGGACAGGAAACCAACATGGCCGCGGTAAGCGGGAGGACGGTGCTGCTGGCGCTTTCCTATTCGCTGGTGCTGTTCCTGCTGCTTTCGGTGATGGGTTTTTACAACACGACGCGCACCCATCGGCTGGATTGGAAGATCCGGAGGATTATCCTGGCGGTGACCATTTCCACCCTGATTGCAACGGCCCTGCTGTTTACCTTCCGGCTGATGGATTTCTCCCGGGGCGTGCTGATTGTTTTCTATCTGAGCACCGTTTCCCTGCTGGTTGCCAAATACGCGCTGACCCGGCTGATTTTCAACCACTACCGGAAAAAGGGATACAACCTGAAGCATGTGCTGGTGATCGGAACGGGAAGCCTGGCGGAGCAGTACCAGCGGGACATTGAGGAGGAGTCGGAGCTCGGGTTTTCCATTATGGGCTTCATCGGCAACAGCCAGCGGATGTCGGACGATTCCCGGCACCTGGGCAACTTTGATATGCTGGACTATGTCCTTTCCACCTCGGACCTGAGCGAGGCGGTGATTGCGCTGGACCCGGAGGATTACAGCAAGATCCGGGAGGTTATTTCCGTTTGCGAACGGAACGGCGTGAAATATTCCGTGATTCCTTTTTACAACGACATTATTCCTTCCCATCCGGTTATTGAGACCATCGGCCGCAGCAAGCTGATCAACATGCGCTCCAACCGGCTGGACAACGTGGGATGGAACCTGATTAAACGCGGGTTTGACATGATTGCCAGCGCGCTGGCGCTGATTGTGCTGAGCCCGCTGATGCTGCTGATTGCCATCGGGGTGAAGCTTTCCTCTCCCGGGCCGGTGCTGTTCCGCCAGAAGCGGGTCGGGTTCAACCGGAAGGAGTTCCGGATGCTGAAATTCCGGTCCATGAAGACCAACGAGGAAGAGGAGACCGCCTGGACGAAGCAGACGGATCCCCGGCGGACCCGGTTCGGGGCGCTGCTGCGGAAATGCAGCCTGGACGAGCTGCCGCAGCTGTTCAACGTGCTGAAGGGGGACATGAGCCTGATCGGCCCGCGGCCGGAGCTGCCGCACTTTGTGGAGCAGTTCAAGGAAACGGTGCCCTTTTACATGGTGAAGCACCAGGTGAAGCCCGGGATTACCGGATGGGCCCAGGTGAACGGATACCGGGGAGACACCAGCATTGAGAAACGGATTGAGCTGGATCTTTGGTACATTGAAAACTGGAGCGTGGGACTGGATCTGCGGATTCTGCTGCGGACGGTGTTCGGCGGAATGATCAACAAGGAGGCAACGGGTGCGGTACACAGTAGTGATTCCGGTGCTGAACGGGGGAGAGGCGCTGCTGACCCTGACCGACACGCTGCTGGAACAGACGGTTCCGCCGGAAGAGATCGTGATCGTGGACTCCGCGTCGGAGGACGGCGCGGCGCAAAAGGCCGCCGGAAAGGAACGGGTGCGGCTGATCGGAATCGAGCGGAAAGCGTTTGACCACGGCGGAACCCGGGACATGGCGCTGCGCACCTGCAGGACCCCCTTTGTTGTGATGATGACCCAGGACGCCCTGCCAACGGACCGGCAGTGCATGGAGCGGCTGCTGGAGCCTTTCCGGGATCCCCGGGTGGCGGCGGTCTGCGCCCGGCAGACGGCGTATCCCGGGGCGAAGGCGGCGGAGAAGGCGGTGCGGGCTTTCCGGTACGCGGAGGAATCGGACGTATGGGGAAAGGAAGACGCGGCACGGCGCGGCATCCGGGCGTGGCTGCTTTCCGACGTGTGCGCGGCTTATCGGGTATCGGCCTATGAACAGGCCGGCGGGTTTACGCATCCGCTGGAGACCAACGAGGATATGCTGATGGCGGCGGACCTGCTGGACGCGGGATTCCGGCTGGCCTACCGGGGGGACGCCGCAGTATATCATTCCCATGAGTTTACGCTGCGGCAGGAATACGAACGGAACCGGAAAATCGGACAGTTCCTGGCAAGATACGGAGACCGGTTCCGGGGCGGAAGCGTCGGCGGGGAAGGCCTTCGCCTGGTCCGGACGGTTTCCGCCGGACTGCTGAAGAAAGGAAAAATCGGGGAACTGATTGCCTTCTGGGGCAACTGCGCGGCCCGGATTCTCGGGAACCGGGCCGGAAAAAGAAAGCGGGCGTGAACGGCAGGAATGGAAGCGGCGCGGAAAACCATTGAGATCCTGATGGCGACGTATAACGGCGCCGCTTTTGTGCGGGAACAGCTGGATTCCATTCTGGCGCAGACGGACGGGGGATGGCACCTGACCGTTTCGGACGACGGGTCCGCGGACGGAACCGGGGAAATCCTGCGGGAATACGCGGAGAAGAATCCGGAGAGGATTGCCCTGCACGAGGCCGGCCGCCGGTTCGGAAACGCCCGGGATCATTTTTTTCACCTGACGGAACAGTGCGTGGCGGAATGGATGATGCTGAGCGACCAGGATGATACCTGGGCGCCGGAAAAGACGGCGAAATTCCGGCAGGCGATGGACAGGGCGGAGACCGATTTCGGGGCGGAGACCCCGCTGCTGGTTTTCTGTGACCAGACGCCGACGGACGGGCAGCTGCGGCCGCTGGCGGATTCCCTGATGCGCTACCAGAAACAATACACCGGTTCCTTTGACTACCGGAGCCTGCTGATGCAGAACGTTGTGACCGGCGGGGCCATGGCGGTAAACCGGCCCCTGGCAAAGCTGGCCGCCGAGTGCCGGGACCGGTCCCGGGTGGTGATGCACGACTGGTGGATGGCCGCGGTGGCGGCCCGGTTCGGACGGATCATTTACCTGGATGAACCGCTGGGCACCTACCGCCAGCACCGGGAAAACGCCGTCGGGGCCAAGCACGTGGGCAGCGCAGCCTACACGAAGGACCGGCTGGGAAAGCTGGAGGAGGTTCGGGAAACCATCCGGAACAAGAAAAAACAGGCGGCGGTTTTCCGGGATACCTACGCGGGAAGGCTGACCGGCCGGGACGTGGATTTCCTGGACGGATTCACGAAGGAAAGAAGCGGCCCCGGGTTTTACATCCGGTACGGAAAACTGATTCACGGTGCGGAGCGGAAAGCCGGCATGATGCTGCTGGGCTGACGATGCTCCGCGGAAAAGGAGAACGGTCAGGATGGACAAGGCGGACCGGGCGGGGAACCATCCCCGGCGCATTCTTCTGATTTACCGGAGAATGATTCCTTCCATCCGCCTGTGCGGACACTGCCAGATGGAAGAGATGGCGGCGGAGGGAAAGGCGGAATACCGGGCGGTTCAGGAAATGCGCCTGAAAGCGGAGGATCTCCGCTGGGCGGAAACCGTGCTGCTGGGCCGGCTGGACAGCTGGTATGAGCTGCAGCTGGTGAAGCGGCTGCACGGGGCGGGCAAGTATCTGATTTATATCATGGACGACGACCTGCTTCATATTCCGCCGGAGGTGACCAGCGCCAGCTACTACAACCAGAAGGCGATTCAGCGGTATATCCGGGAGATTCTGGAAACCAGCGACGCGGTAATGTCGCCCAGCCCGGTGCTGCTGGAAAAATACGCGGTGAACGGACGGAAAGCCATCCGGATTGAGGAGCCGGCCATTGCCCCGGCGCCGTGGGAGCCCCGGAGTCCCGGTGCCCCGGTGAAGATCGGGTTTGCGGGATCGGTGGACCGGATGGGGGACCTGGAGGGAATCCTGAAGGAGAGCCTGCTGCAGATCCGCCGGGAATACGGAAACCGGGCTGAGTTTGAGTTTTTCGGGGCGAAGCCCTCCTTTGCCGGAGAGCTGGGAGCAAGATGGATTCCCTATACCGAATCCTACGACCAGTACCGGACGACGCTGCAGGGGCTCCGGTGGGACATCGGCCTGGCGCCGATGCCGGACACGCCCTTTCACGCCTGCAAGCACTACAACAAGTTTGTAGAATACGCCGCGGCCGGCATTGCCGGGATTTATTCGGAGGTTGGACCTTACCGGCGGCTGGACGCGTTTCCCGGATGCGCCGTGATGTGCCCGAACCGGGCGGAAGCGTGGACGGCGGCCCTGCGGAGGCTGCTGGAGGACGACGGAGCCCGGGAGGAAATGCGGAAAAAGGCTTCCGAATGCGCAAGGCGGGAGCTGAGCGTTAAGGCCAGCGGGGAAAGCATTCTGCGCGAAGCGGAAGGCGGGATGGCCGGGGGAAGCTTCGGCCCCCTGGCGCCGCTGAAGGCGGTCAACCTGGTGAAACGGACCGTTACGTCCCTGCGGGGACACGGACCGCTGGGGTTTGTGAAACACGCGGTTTCCCTGATGCGGGCGAAGTGAACGCAGGGGAAAGCCTGAAATTGACGCGGAAGAATTTGCACAGTATAATTTCATCAGGCTTTTCCGAAGCCGCCGGAAGCGGCAGAACAGCAAGGAAAGGACAGGAGATTTTATGAAGGGCATTGTACTTGCGGGAGGATCGGGTACCCGGCTGTATCCGCTGACCAAGGTGACATCCAAGCAGCTGCTGCCGATTTACGACAAGCCGATGATCTATTATCCGCTTTCCACCCTGATGCTGGCGGGTATCCGGGAGATCCTGATTATTTCCACTCCGGACGACACCCCGCGCTTTGAGCATCTGCTGGGGGACGGATCCCAGTTTGGGATTTCCCTGTCCTACAAGGTTCAGCCTTCGCCGGACGGACTGGCCCAGGCCTTCATTATCGGGGAGGAATTCCTGGCCGGGGGCCCGGGAGCCATGATCCTGGGAGACAACATTTTTTACGGCAACGGGTTCCGGACCTTGCTGAAGACAGCGGTCCGCAACGCCGAGGAAGCCGGCCGGGCCACGGTGTTCGGCTACTATGTGCCGGACCCGGAACGGTTCGGGGTGGTGGAGTTTGACGAAAAGGGCCGGGCCCTTTCCATTGAGGAAAAGCCGAAGGTGCCCAAAAGCAACTATGCCGTGACAGGACTGTATTTCTATCCCGCCGGCGTCAGCGGACGGGCGAATGAGGTGAAGCCTTCCGCCCGGGGCGAGCTGGAAATTACGACGCTGAACGATATGTACCTGGCAGACGGGCTGCTGGATGTTCAGCTGCTGGGCCGGGGATTTGCCTGGCTGGATACGGGAACCATGGATTCCCTGCTGGACGCGGCGAAGTTTGTGGAGATGGTTCAGAGCCGCCAGGGGATTACCATTTCCGCGCCGGAGGAAATTGCGTTCATCAACGGTTTCATCGGCCGGGAGAAGCTGCTGGAGTCCGCCGGGGTATACGGGAAGAGCCCTTACGGCGAGCACCTGAAGGCTGTGGCGGAAGGAAAAGTCAGGTACTGAGCGACCGGAGAAAAACAGGAGGACGGAACCATGACGATTATCGTAACCGGCGGGGCCGGATTTATCGGCGGAAACTTTATCCACTATCACCTGAAGGCGCATCCGGAGGACCGGGTGGTGTGCGTGGACAAGCTGACCTACGCGGGGAACCTTTCCACCCTGGCGCCGGTGATGAACCATCCGAATTTCCGCTTCTGCAAGCTGGATATCTGCGACCGGGAAGGCGTGTTTGCCCTGTTTGAGGAGGAAAAGCCGGACGCGGTGATCAACTTCGCGGCGGAGAGCCATGTGGACCGTTCCATTGAGGATCCCGGCATTTTCCTGCAGACGAACATTATCGGCACGGCCACCATGATGGACGCCAGCCGGAAGTTCGGCAACGTGCGGTATCACCAGGTTTCCACGGATGAGGTATACGGGGACCTGCCCCTGGACCGGCCGGACCTGTTCTTTACGGAGACCACACCGATTCACACCTCTTCGCCCTATTCCTCCAGCAAGGCGGGGGCGGACCTGCTGGCCATGGCGTATTACCGGACCTACGGACTGCCGGTGACCATCAGCCGGTGCAGCAACAACTACGGCCCCTATCATTTTCCGGAGAAGCTGATTCCCCTGATGATTGCCAACTGCCTGAACGACAAGCCGCTGCCGGTATACGGCGAGGGCAAAAACGTCCGGGACTGGCTGTATGTGGAAGACCACTGCAAGGCCATTGACCTGATTGTGCGCAAAGGCCGGATCGGCGAGGTGTACAATGTGGGCGGCCACAACGAGATGGCCAACATCGACATTGTGAAGCTGATTATCAAAGAGCTGGGCAAGAGCGAGGACCTGATTACCTATGTGACGGACCGGAAGGGACACGACCTGCGCTACGCCATCGACCCGACGAAGATTCACAGCGAGCTGGGCTGGCTGCCGGAAACGAAGTTTGCGGACGGCATCAAAAAGACGATCCGGTGGTACCTGGAAAACCGGAGCTGGTGGGAAGAGATTATCAGCGGGGAATACCAGAACTACTACGAAAAGATGTATGCCAACCGATAAGGAAAAGGATCAGCGAGGGACGGCCGGGAAACCGGCGGCCGGCGAGGGGTATCTATGAAAGTATTTGTGACAGGCGTTTGCGGACAGCTGGGGCATGACTGCATGAACGAGCTGCTGGAACGGGGATACGAAGCGGTGGGGTCGGACATCCAGCCTTCCTACACCGGGGTGATGGACGGCACGAAGGTGGTGTTTGCCCCCTATGTGCAGCTGGATATCACGGACCGGGCCGCCGTGGAGGAGACCCTTGGCGGAATCCGGCCGGACGTGGTTATCCACTGCGCCGCCTGGACGGCGGTGGACGCGGCGGAAGAGGAGGAGAACCGGGAAAAGGTTCACGCCATCAACGCCCTGGGAACCCGCTATATCGCGGAAGCCGCGAAAGCCGCGGACGCGAAGATGATTTATATTTCCACGGACTACGTTTTTGACGGCAAGGGAGAGCGGCCCTGGGAACCGGATGACAAATGCTACGCGCCGCTGAATGTTTACGGACAGAGCAAGCTGGACGGGGAGCTGGCGGTGTCCTCCCTGCTGGAAAAATTCTTTATTGTCCGGATTGCCTGGGTGTTCGGGCTGAACGGAAAGAACTTCATCCGCACCATGATCAACATCGGGAAGACCCACGATACGGTCCGGGTGGTGAACGATCAGATCGGCACCCCCACCTACACGCTGGACCTGGCCCGGCTGCTGGCGGATATGGCGGAGACGGACAAGTACGGGTACTACCACGCCACCAACAGCGAATCGGAGCCCGGCGGATATATCAGCTGGTACGATTTCTGCCGGGAGTTTTACCGGCAGTACGGGCTGGCCACCGAGGTGATTCCGGTGAGCACCGCGGAATACGGGCTCAGCAGGGCCGCCCGGCCGGAGAACAGCCGGCTGGATAAGAGCAAGCTGGCAAAGGCCGGCTTCCGGCCGCTTCCGCCCTGGCAGGACGCGGTGGAAAGATATTTGCGGGAGGCAAAACTGTAAGATGGGACAAATCACGGTTCAGAAGGATCTTGACGGAATCCGGGGCCTGTGCCTGATCCAGCCCGCCGTGCACGGGGACAGCCGCGGATATTTTATGGAAACCTGGTCGGCGAGGGACATGAAGGAAGCCGGACTGGACATTGCCTTTGTGCAGGACAACCAGAGCCGCTCGGTGAAGGGCGTGCTGCGGGGACTGCATTTTCAGAAACAGTTTCCCCAGACCAAGCTGGTGCGGGTGATCCGGGGCGAGGTTTTTGACGTGGTGGTGGACCTGCGGTCCGATTCAGAAACCTTCGGAAAATGGCACGGGGAACTGCTGACCGAGGAGAACCGGCATCAGTTTCTGATTCCCCGGGGATTTGCCCACGGATTCCTGGTGCTGAGCGACGCGGCGGAATTCTGCTACAAGTGCGACGATTTCTACCATCCCGATGACGAGGGCGGCATGGCCTGGAATGATCCGGAGATCGGCATCGCCTGGCCGAAACTGGAGGGAACGTATACGGGAAGTGCTTCCGGAGCGGGATACCGGGTGGACGGAGTTCCGCTGAAGCTGAGCGAAAAGGACCAGCGGTGGCTGGGAATCCGGGACACTTTCCGGTTCTGAGGACAGAAAAAAAGCCGCGGCTTTGCGGCTTTCCGAAACCGACGGAGACACTTCGCCGGTTTTATTTTTTTGCCTTTTTTGTGTCCCGGCTGACGGCCACGGTCAGGCCGGCAAAAAGGAACAGCAGCGTCATCGGCGGATAGGCATAGGTGACGTGACAGGGAATATCCGCCAGGTCCGCGATGAGGCAGACCAGGGCCGGAAGCGGCAGGAGCCGCTGCCAGAAGGGCAGGCTCCGGTTCAGCAGCAGCCGGACGGCGTGGAAAACAAAGGCGGCACAGAAGGCGAAAAGCAGCAGGAAGCCGGGAAGCCCGTTTTCCAGGAAGGTCTGCAGCAGGGTGCAGTGGCAGTGGTGGACCGGATACAGCACCGGAATGCGGAGCTCGTTGACCGGGGGAATGGGATTATGCACCGACTGGCCCAGCAGCAGGTTGCCGGGGCTGGCGAAAATGACCTGCAGGACGTTTTTCCAGACCGTGAGCCGGCCGGCCAGGGTGATATCCGGATCGGCTGCCAGCTCAAATCCCCGATGGGCAATCTCCTCCGCGCCTTCCGCCGCCGCCCGGGAAAGCAGCAGCGCGCCGCGGGAACGGATCATCTGGAAGGCATCCAGCGTATAGGACTGCAGGAAGGCCACGGCCACGGCCGAGGCGGCAAAGAGAACCGCGATCAGCCCCCATTTGCCGGCGGTGAGGGCCAGGCTTCCGGGCCGGCCGGGCTTCAGCCGGTCGTAGGCCGCCAGGGCGATCAGCAGGGCAAAGGTGATCCCGGAAATCAGGTAGGCGGTGCGCGTGCCGGTGAGGGAGCCGGTGACGAACAGTACCAGCACGGCCAGCACGTAAACGGCCTTCAGGAGCTTCAGGCGGGTCAGCGCGAAGCCAAGGCAGCAGACCGCCGCGGAGGCGCACAGGATAATGCCGGAGATGACCGGATAATAAATCAGCTGGAGCCGGGCATCGGTGGTGGTGGTGAAAAACTCGCTGTTCAGGTTCTGGACGGGAACGCCGGTGACGGCGGCGGACAGGCCGGTGACGGCGTAAACCAGGGCCGCGGCGGTCCAGACCAGGCAGAAAAGGGACAGGAAGGTTTTTCGGTCCTTCGGGGAGAGAACCCGGCCCACCGCATAGCAGCCGAAGAAGGCATAAGCGGACATGACAAAAACCGGGGACTCGCTTTCCAGCACCGCCTGCCCGAGAACGGAGGTGCGGATGATTTTCAGGGCCAGCAGGAGCAGGAGCACCCAGAAAAGACGGTCCTTCCAGAGGCGGCCCAGCAGGATGCTGACCCCGGCGAAGACCAGCAGCGGGACCGTGAGCCCCGAGGCGCCGGTGAAGACATTTTTATAGTTCAGGGTAACATAGACATGATGCAGCAGCATGGCCGCCGCAAAAAGCATATAGACCCAGGTGATTTCCTTCCGGCGGGTGGAGGGATCCGCCACCCACCGGTCCGCCGCCTTCAGGAAGCGGTTCAGGGGCCGGATCCGGGCAAAGAGGAAGGCCAGCAGGGTGAGCAGGGCAGCGGGCAGCAGGGTGGTGAGGGGATGAAAGGCATAACCGGTAAAAACCCGGCTGGCCGGATGGGGACTGAAGGAAATTTCAGCCACCGGCGCGTTTGGATTGACATAGAGGCTGAGCTGGGAATAGCGGGCCATGCCCAGGGGGAAGACGATTTCCCGGGTGCCTGCGGAGCAGTTCTGTTCCGAGGTTTCATAGCGGCCGTCCTCCCGATACCAGTAAAGCTCGGCATAGGTTTCCTTTTCCAGGGGCTTTTCAAAACGCACCACCACGCTGCCGAAGGCGCCCAGCGCCAGGGGATCCCGGATGGGACCGCCGGGCAGGGTCTGCACCGGTTCGGGCTGGACATAATGGACGGAGGAAGGGGAGGCGAGCCAATGGACCACGTCCGCTGCGGTAAAGACCAGCAACAGGCAGACGAAAAGCAGCAGGATCTTTTTCAGGCTGAAAGCCGGATGCCCGGTTTCCGTGGATGTCATAGGGCTGCGCTCCTTCCTTACGGCATGATACCGACAGATGATTTTACCATGAGCGGCAGGGAAAGACAAGCCGCGGAAAGGCCCTGCGCGGCCCGGGGGAGGGACGGCCGGAAGGCCGGTGAAGTTTGACAGTAAGGTAAAGAAAACGTATAATATTAAGGCCTTTAGGCATTATTCGGGAAGGCTGATTTCAGACGAATCGGGGGACGTCAGGACATGAACAGGATCAAGGGCCGGGACTGGCTGATTGTCTTGCTGGATATCCTGTCTGTAAACATATCCTATCTGCTTGCGCTTGTTTTCCGTTTTTATATGGATCACCGGATGCACCTGACCGTGCAGGAGTATCCCACCTGGGTGCTGGAATTCGCGCCGGTCTATACCCTGGTATGCCTGCTGGTTTTCTGGCGGTTCCGGCTTTACAGCGGCATGTGGAAATACGCCGGCATTAATGATATGAACCGGATTATCGGCGCAAGCGTGGTGACGGCGGTTTTCATGGTGGGCGCCACGATCCTGGTGTTTCCCCGGCGCATGCCGAACTCCTACTACCTGGTAGGCGCCATTATGCAGTTTGTTTTTGTAACGGCAACCCGGTTCGGATACAAGCTTTGGGAACTGGAAATGCGGAAGTTCCGGAACTGGCGGAAGACGGGGGAACACGCCCTGGTGATCGGCGCCGGCGAGGCGGCGCAGCGGGTGACGCGGAGCCTGGAGAGCAGCGAGGGCGTCCGCCCGGTCTGCATTCTTGACATCAAGGGGAAAAACATCGGGCGGATGATGGACGGACTGCCGGTTTACGGCGGGATGGACATGCTGGAGCACGCAACGGACCGGCATTCCGTGCGGCGGATTTATATTGCGGATCCGCTGCTGCAGTCCGAAATGAAAAACCGGATTGAGAAATTCTGCCGGGAGAGGCAGATTGAGCTGCAGGACCTGGGCTATTCCATCTACCTGAGCGGAAACGAGGAACTGGGGGAGACCCGGGAGGTGGTTTCCGAGGAGGCCGATCACCAGCGGGTGATTCCTTTCAGCCCGCCGGATATTTCCGAAAAGGAAATTGCCGAAGTGGTGGAGGCGATGCGTTCCGGCTGGATTACCACCGGACCCCGGACGAAGCGCCTGGAGCGCCGGCTGGCGGCCTTTTTCCTGACCGGACGGACGGATGTGGATATTGACACGGACAAGGAACGCTGGAAACGGAAGGTGATCTGCCTGAGCTCCGCCACCGCGGCGGAGGAACTGAACCTGCGGGTGCTGGGAATCCGGGAAGGGGACGAGGTGATCGTTTCCGCCTACACCTATACGGCCTCCGCTTCCGCGGCGGTGCACTGCGGCGCAAAGGTGAAGTTTGTGGATATCCGGAAGGACGGGGACGTCGGCAGCGGTATGCCGGAGATGGATTACGACGCGCTGGAAAGCGCGATTACGGAGAAAACCCGGGCGATTATTGTGACCGACCTGGCAGGCATTGTGGCGGACTACGACCGGGTGTTCGAGATTGTCGAACGGAAACGGAGCCTGTTTACCCCGCGGCCTTCCGACGGGACGACGCTGGGAGACCTGTCCGCGAAAATCCAGCAGGGAATCGGCTGCGTGGCAGTGGTGGCGGACAGCGCCCATTCCCTGGGGGCCAGCCGCACGGTTTCCCATGCCGGGGACGGAGACGTGAACCCGCCTGAAAAACGGTACTGCGGCCGGATTGCACATTTTACCTCCTTCTCCTTTCACGCGGTGAAGAACTTTACCACGGCGGAAGGCGGCGCCAGCACCTGGTGCCTGCCCCGGGCCGTGTACGACCTGGGCGTGACCGATTACGATATTTTCCGGATGTTCCAGCTGCTTTCCCTGCACGGGCAGAACAAGGATGCCCTGGCCAAGGCCAGGAGCGGCGCCGGCGCGTGGGAGTACGACGTGATCGGGCCCTGGTACAAATGCAACATGACGGATATCATGGCGGCCATCGGGCTGCGGCAGCTGGACCGGTACCAGGGACTGCTGGCCAGGCGGGCGGAAATGATTCGGCGTTACGACAGCGTGTGCGACGAACTGGGCCTGAAGCACCTTACGCATCACCTGCCCGGAATGGATTCCTCCAACCACCTGTATCTGGTTCGGATTCCGGAGGCGGACGAACAGATGCGGAACCGGGTGATTTCGGAAATGGCCCGGGCCGGGGTCAGCACCAACGTGCACTACAAACCGCTGCCCATGATGACGGCGTACCGGGAGCTGGGATGGGAGATCGGGGACTTCCCGAACGCCTACGACTACTACCGGAACGTTTTCACCCTTCCGCTGCACACCCTGCTGTCGGACGATGACGTACAGCGGGTCTGCGATACGCTGCGGAAGGTGATCGGCGAGGTCCGCAAACCGGCTGAGGAATCAAAAGCATGCTGAAGAAATGGGAAGAACTGCCCGAATTCATGCGCTGCGCCGAGGTGCGTCCCTACTGGGAGGCGCTGCGGAAAAAACGCGGACAGCTGCGGATGAAACGGGCGGGGGACATTTGCCTGGCGCTTCTGCTGCTGGCGGTGCTGCTGCCGGTGGGGGCGGTGATTGCCCTGCTGATCCGGATGGACAGCCCGGGACCGGTTTTTTTCCGGCAGGAGCGGGTGACCGCTTTCGGCCGACGGTTCAGGATTCACAAGTTCCGTACCATGACGCCCGGCGCGGCGAAGGAAGGCACGGCGGTGACGGCCGGGGAGGATCCCCGGATTACCCGGATCGGCCGGAAACTGCGGAATACCCGGCTGGATGAGATTCCGCAGGTGCTGGACGTGCTGGCGGGCAGCATGAGCTTCGTGGGGACGCGGCCGGAAGCGGTGAAATATACGGAGGCGTACCGGCCGGAATGGAACGCGACGCTGCTGCTGCCGGCGGGGATTACCTCCGAATGCAGCCTCCGGTACCGGGATGAGGCGCGGCTGCTGGAAACGGCGGCCCGGTCCGGCCCCGGGGAAATTGACCGGGTGTATACGGAAGAAATCCTGCCGGAGAAAATGAAGCTGAACCTGGAGAGCCTGCGGACCTTCTCGGTGGGAAAGGAACTCCGGACACTGCTGCGGACAGCCGGATCCGTATTTGGAAAGGAAACCGAATGAACATTCTGTATCTGGAGCACTACGCGGGTTCCCGGGAGATGGGGATGGAATTCCGTCCCTACTATCTCTCCAGGGAATGGGTGAGAATGGGACACCGGGTGACCATTGTGGCCGGAGACTATTCCCACCTGCGCAAAAGCAACCCTGAGGTCCGGCAGGATTTTCAGACGGAAGAGATTGACGGCATCGAGTACGTGTGGCTGAAAACCGGAAGGTACAGCGGGAACGGTGCAAAGCGGGCCCTGACCATGGAAAGGTTCGTACGGAAGCTGATGACCCGCGCGGGATGGATTGCCCGGAAATGGAAACCGGACCTGGTGATCGCTTCCTCCACCTATCCGCTGGACACCTGGCCGGCGGCACGCATTGCCCGGAAAGCCGGCGCGAAATACGTGCACGAGGTGCACGACCTCTGGCCCAGCACGCTGTATGAAGTGGGCGGCATGTCCCGGAAGCATCCTTTTGTGGTGCTGATGCAGATCGGCGAAAATTCCGCCTACCGGCACTGCGACGCCTGCGTTTCCCTGATGCCCTACACGCTGGAATACATGAAGGAGCACGGGCTGCGGGAGGATAAATGGATTAACATCCAGAACGGCGTGGTGGAGGAGGAATGGACCGGATACGAATCCATTCCGCAGCAGCACCGGGATTTCTTTGAGGAACACCGGGGGCAGTTCATCGTCGGGTATTTCGGCGCCCACTCCCTGTCCAACGCCCTGGATCTGAGCCTGGACACGGCGAAGGAAATGATGAACCGGCCGGAAGGGAAGGACATCATTTTCGTCTTCGTGGGGGAAGGCGTTGAAAAGGAACGGCTGGTTCGCCGGGCAAAGGACGAGGAGATTTCCAACGCGTTTTTCCTGCCCCGGGTGAACAAGGCGGCAGTTCCGGACCTGCTGCGGTCCTTTGACTGCGTTTATATGAACGGGATGCCGTCCCCGCTGTACCGGTTCGGCCTGTGCCTGAACAAGATGTACGATACCATGATGGCCGGGGTGCCGGTGCTTTGCGTTTTTGACGCGCCGGATACCCTGGTGAGGCAGTACGACTGCGGATTCCAGTGCAGCCCGGAAAACCGGGAGGACGTGATTTCCGCGATCCTGAAGCTGAAGGCCATGACGCCGGAGGAACGGCACGCCATGGGAGAACGGGGCCGGGAGGCCGTGGTGCGGGAATACACCTACCGGCGGCTGGCGGAGCGCTTTCTGAAAGAAACGATGGGGGATACTGCAGGATGAGATATGCATTGATCGGATGCGGACGGATTTCACCGAACCATATCGGGGCCGCAAAGCAAAACGGACTGGAGATCGCCGCCCTGTGCGATCTTGTGCCGGAGGCGGCGAAAGCCCTGGCGGAACAGTTTTCCCTGGAAGGGGTGCCGGTATACACGGATTACCGGGAGATGATTTCCGCACAGAAACCGGAGCTGGTTGCCATTGCCACGGAGTCCGGGAAGCACGCGGCGATTGCGCTGGACTGCATTGCCCGGGGCTGCAATGTGATTATTGAAAAGCCCATTGCCCTTTCCATGGCGGACGCGGACGCGATTATCGAAGCGGCAGGGAAATACGGGGTAACGGTGTGCGCCAACCATCAGAACCGGTTTAACCGGTCCGTTCAGCTGATCCGGGAAGCCCTGGAAGCCGGACGCTTCGGGAAACTGAGCCACGGGGCGGCCCACGTGCGGTGGAACCGGGGAAAGGGATACTACGACCAGGCGCCCTGGCGGGGCACCTGGGAGCAGGACGGCGGATGCCTGATGAACCAGTGCATTCACAACATCGACCTGCTGCGCTGGATGATGGGGGACGAGGTGGAGGAAGTGACGGCGTATACCGACCGGCTGCTGCACCCCTACCTGGAGGCGGAGGACCTGGGAATGGCCATGGTGAAATTCCGCAACGGCAGCTACGGCCTGATTGAGGGAACCACCAACGTTTACGGGAAAAACCTGGAGGAAACCCTGTACCTTTTCGGGGAGAAGGGGATGGCCAAAGCCGCCGGAGCCAGCGTCAACACGATTGAGGAATGGCGGTTTGCCGATGGCCTGGACGATCCGGAAGAGGTGAAGAAACGCTTCAGCGAGAATCCCCCGAACGTTTACGGGTTCGGCCACGCGCCGCTGTACGCGGACGTGGTGGACGCCATACGGACCGGACGGAAGCCCCTGGTGGACGCGGAGGCGGGAAAACGCGCGCTGGAGCTGGTGCTGGCCATCTATCTGAGCGCGAAGGAGCACCGGGCGGTAAAGCTGCCGCTTGGGAACGTTGCAACGACGGATTTTTCCGGGAGGTTTGACGGGTGAGCGTATTTGTACATCCCACCAGCGTTGTGGACGAAGACGTGGAAATCGGCGACGGAACAAAGATCTGGCTGTTCTGCCACATTCAGCGGGGAGCCCGGATCGGGAAAAACTGCTCCTTCGGCCAGAACGTGAACGTGGCGAACAACGTGGTGATCGGCAACGGCGTGAAGGTGCAGAACAACGTTTCGGTCTACGAGGGAGTGGAGCTGAAGGACTATGTGTTCTGCGGGCCTTCCTGCGTTTTTACCAACGACCTGACGCCCCGGGCAAAATATCCGAAGGGTTCCGCGGGATACCGGAAAACCCTGGTGGAGGAAGGCGCTTCCATCGGGGCCAACGCAACGGTGATCTGCGGCATCCGGATCGGGAAATGGGCGCTGATCGGCGCTGGCGCGGTGGTGACCGCGGACGTGCCGGACCACGCGCTGATTACCGGCATTCCTGCCCGGCACCGGGGATGGGTCTGCGAATGCGGAAAGGTGCTGGACAAAACGCTGGAATGCGCCTGCGGAAGAAAATACACGGAAACGGATACAGGACTCAGGGAGGTCGACGGGGGATGCAGTTCAGGGATCTGAAGGCGCAGTACGCTGCGCTGAAGCCGGAGATTGACGCCGGAATCCGGGAAGTGATTGAAAGCTCCGCTTTTATCCTGGGGAAACCGGTGACGGAGCTGGAGGAGCGGCTGGCGGCCTTTACGGGACGGAAGCACTGCATCAGCTGCGGCAACGGAACCGACGCGCTGCAGCTGGCGCTGATGGCCTGGGAAACCGGCCCGGGGGACGCGGTGTTCACCTCGGACTTTACCTATTTCGCCTCGGCGGGATGCGCGGCGGTGCTGAAGGCGGTGCCGGTGCTGACGGACATTGACCCCCAAACCTTCAACATGGATCCGGACAGCCTGGAATGGCAGATTCAGCGTGTTCTCAAAGAGGGCAGGCTGAAGCCGAAAGCGGTGATTCCGGTGGACCTTTTCGGGCAGCCGGCGGATTATGACCGGATTCTGCCTATTGCGGAAAAATACGGATTGAAGGTGCTGGAAGACGGCGCCCAGGGCTTCGGGGGCGCCATTCGGGGCCGGAGGGCCTGCTCCTTCGGCGACATGAGCATTACCTCCTTTTTCCCGGCCAAACCCCTGGGATGCTACGGGGACGGCGGCGCGATTTTTACGGACAGCGACGAGGAGGACGCGCGGCTGCGGAGCCTGCGGGCCCAGGGAAAGAGCCCGACGGACAAATATGACAACCGGGAGATCGGCATCAACAGCCGGCTGGATACGCTGCAGGCGGCGGTGCTGCTGGTGAAGCTGCGGGCCTTTGAAGCGTATGAGCTGGAGAAGGTAAACCAGGCGGCCGCCCGCTACACGGAGCGGCTGGCGGACCGGGTGCAGACCCCGACGGTGCTGCCCGGATTCCTGTCCAGCTGGGCCCAGTATACCGTGGTATTTCCGGACCGGGAGGCCCGGGACGATGCCCGGGAGCGGCTGAAGGCGGCAGGGATTCCCTCCATGGTTTACTATCCCCGGGGACTGCACCAGCAGGAGGCGTTCCGGAGCATGCAGCTTCCGGATGAATGGTATCCGAATACCGTGGCAATGACGGGCCGGGTGCTGAGCCTTCCGATGCATCCCTACCTGACGGAGGAGGACGCGGACCGGGTTTGCAGCCTGCTGTAAAATAACGAAGGGACGGCTTTTCATCCCGCCTGCCGGGGACGGACGGCCGGCCGGAGGTTCATTATGAGGATCTGTTTTGCGGCTCCGGCCAACAGCGCGCACATTCAGAAATGGTGCGAATGGTTCCTGGCCCGGGGACACGAGGTGCACGTGATTTCCTTTACGGAGGGAACGCTGCCTGGTGCGGTGGTGCACCGCATTGACCTGGGGGTGGATCCGGACGGCAGCGACCGGGGAAAACTGAAGTACCTGACGGCCGGGGGAAAGATCCGGAGGCTGATCCGGGAGATCCGGCCGGATGCGGTGAACGCCCATTATGCCACCAGCTACGGCGCGGCCATGGCTCTCAGCGGGGTGCGGGGATACGCCCTGTCGGTATGGGGTTCCGATATTTATGACTTTCCCCGGCGGAGCCCGCTGCACCGGAGGCTGCTGCAGTACAGCCTGCGGAAAGCCGGAAGGCTGTTTTCCACCAGCGGGGCCATGGCGGCGGAGGCGGCAAAGTATACGGACCGGACCTTTGACATTACGCCCTTCGGGGTGGACATGGGGCTGTTTTCCCCGGCGCAGCGGACCCGGGGCGAGGACGGAACCTTTGTGATCGGAACGGTGAAGATCCTTTCCTCACTGTACGGAATTGATACGCTGATCCGGGCGGCGGCTTTGCTGCGCAGGTCCTATCCGGAGATGGGGCTGCGGGTCCGGATCTGCGGGGACGGTCCCCAGGCCGGGGAGTTCGCCGCGCTGGCGGCGGAGGAAGGCATCGGGGACATTACGGAGTTTCCCGGGTGGATTTCCCGGGAGGAGGCGGCCCGGGCCTGGGCCGATATGGATGCTGCGGTGATTCCATCCGCCCGGTATGAATCCTTCGGAGTGGCGGCGGTGGAGGCGCAGGCCTGCGGAACGCCGGTGATTGTGACCGAAGTGGAGGGGCTGATGGAGACCACCGTTCCCGGGGTTTCCAGCCTGACGGTTCCGCGGCAGGATCCGCAGGCGCTGGCGGAGGCGATCCGTACGCTGTACCTGGATCCGGAAAGGCGCAGAAGAATGGGACAGGCCGGCCGGGAGAACGCCCTGGAGAAATACGAACTGAACCGTTGCTTCGGGAAGATTGAAAAGCTGCTGGAGCAATTGAAGAAGGGAGCCGGGAGGGCATGAAATGCATTCTTTACCTTCCTTACCGGCTGGAGGCACAGGGATGGGGCGCCCGGATGCTGCGGCCGCGGAAAATGGCGGAGGCCTTCCGGGAAAACGGCTATGAGGTGATGATGATCTCCGGGGTTTCCTCCGAACGGCGCATAATGATCCGGGAGGTACGGAAGCGCATCCGGGACGGGGAAAAGTTTGATTTTCTTTACGCGGAAAGCAATACGGAACCGACGCTGCTGACGGACCCGGGACATCTGCCGACGCACCCTTTCCTGGACTACGGATTTTTCCGCTTTGTGAAAGGGCACGGAATTCCCCTGGGACTGTTTTACAGCGACCTGTTCTGGAAATACGAGGGCTACGGCGCGGGGCTTCCGGCCTGGAAACGGACGGCCGCGCTGGCCTGCTACCGGTACGACCTGCGGCAGTACGAAAAGCTGCTGGATCGTTTTTTTGTGCCGGACAAGGAAACCTTTTCCCGGGTGCTGGGATCGCCGCGGCTGGCGGAAATCTGCCGGGAGCTGCCGCCGGGGGCGGATCATCCGGACCTTTCCGCCCGGCGGGCCCCGGGAGACCCGAACCGGCCGCTGACGATTTTCTACGTAGGCGGACTGGGCGGGAACTATCAGATTGAGGAGCTGCTGCGGGCCGTGGGAACGGTGGAGGGAACCCGGCTGATTCTGTGCTGCCGGCAGGCGGAATGGGAGAAGGAAAAGGACAAGCTGGAGCCGCTGCTCTGCGACCGGATCCGGGTGGTTCACAAAAGCAGCGGGGAGCTGGAGCCCCTGTACGCGGAGGCGGACCTGGGATCCCTGATGTTCCGGCGGGGATCCTACATGGATATGGCAAAACCCTTCAAGACCTATGAATATCTTGCCCACGAGCTGCCGGTGCTGGCCACGGAAGGAACCGCCGCCGGACGGTTTACGGAGGAAAACGGAACCGGATGGGCGGTTGCCTACAACGCGGAAACCCTGGCGGAAACGCTGAGGGAAATCCTGCGGAACCCGGCGCAGATTGCGGAAAAACGCAGGCACTGCGCGGAGGCAAAAACAAGGAATCTCTGGACCTGCCGGGCGGAAACCGCGGCAGAGGAGCTGAAGGCGGCGCGCTGATAAATCCGGCGAAAGGCGCGGAAACGGGAGAGGAAAGGATCTATGGGCGAAAAGCTGAAAGGTTTGTTCAGAGGCGGGTTTTTCCATATCCTGGGCTCCACCTTTATCAACAAGATCATCGCTTTCCTGTCCAACATCGGGATTGTCCGGATCCTGACCAAGACGGACTACGGGGTATTTACGGGCGCTTTCAATGTCTTCTTTATTGTGTTCCTGTTTTCCGGGCTGGGAATTACCAGCGGCATCCTGTATTTCTGCTCCAAGGACATTCCCCGGGAGGACCGGAAATCCTATTACGCCTGGTCCCTGAAATTCGGGCTGGGAACGGAGCTGCTGCTTTCCGCAGCCATTGTCCTGTACGGAGCCTTCGGAAACGTGGGGATTGAGGAAACCCGGGGTTATATTCTTTCCCTGGCGGCCATGCCCTTTGTTTCCTTCCTGTTTGATTATTACGCGGTGATTCTGCGGGCGGAAAAGGACAATAAAACCTACTCCCTTTACCTGAACATCCATTCGGTGCTGTATGCCGTGCTGGCAATTCTCGGGGCGCTTTGCGCGGGAATTGCGGGAACCATTGCCGGACGGTACCTGGCTTACCTGCTGGCGGATGTGCTGGGGGTACGGTTCTGCCGGAAATATGCCGAAATCGGCTGGAAGGGAAAACCGGAGGCTTCCCGGCGGAAGGAGCTGACGCGGTATTCCGTGAAAGCGGGGATTACCAGCGCGCTGAATGTGCTGCTTTACCGGCTGGACGTCTGGGTGATTACCGTGGTGGTGGCGGATGCAGCCGTGCTGGCTTCCTACAAGATCGGTACGCAGCTGCCGGAAAACATGAATTTTATTCCCCAGTGCATGATGGTTTATTACGTTCCGCTGTTTGTTCAGCACCTGGGCGACGGGGCATGGATCCGGAGCAAGACCCGGGAGATTTACCTGCTGACAGGCGGCGTCAGCCTGGTGCTGGGGGCGGCGGTTTTCCTGCTGGCGCCGCAGCTGGTTACGCTGCTTTGGGGAAGCGACTACCTGGACGCGGTACCGTGCATGCGGATTCTGGCGGTGAGCTTTGTGATTCTTTCCGCTTTCCGGGTCACCAGCACCAACATTCTGCTGAGCCTGAAACGGGCGGGATACACGCTTTTCGTGAGCATCATCACGGGGGCCGCAAACATCGGGCTGGACGTATGGCTGACGGTGCGGTACGGTTCCATCGGCGCGGCCTGGGCCACGCTGATTGTGACGGTGCTGGCCGCGGCGCTGTCCTTCCCGTATGCCATGTACATTATCTATTCGGGGAAAAAGAAGTATGAGTAAAGAGGCCGTGAAGGAAAAGCTCCGGAGGCTGGAATCTCCCCGGGCGGTTTTCGGAATCCTGCTGATTGTGTGGATTCCCTGGGCGGTGCTGTGCTTTCCGGGGAATATCCTGTATGATGCGGGAACCTCCATTGCCTGGTTCCTGAACCTGAACCGGAGCAACGTCAACAATCCCTGGTTCCAGAACCTGCTGATGGGCGTGTTTTACCGGATCGGCGACCTGGCGGGGATTCCGCCGCTGGGCGTTTATCTCTACTGCTGCGGGCAGATGGTGCTGGAAGCCTGGATCCTGAGCCGCCTGATTCCGTACCTGGCGGAGCGGGCCGGAGCGGGAAAAGGAGCCTATCTCCTGATTTCGCTGTACGGGCTGCTGCCGGTGTTCCCGATTTACGCGGTGATGATGGGCAAGGATTCCAATTTCGGGGTTGCACTGCTGGCGGCGGTGTATCTGCTGATCCGGGCGGCCACGGAAAGGGAAGCCTTCTGGAGCAGGCCCCGGAATTACTGGATCCTGGCGGCCCTGCCGGCGGTGCTGGGGCTGCTGCGGAACCACGGGGGATGGATTCCCCTGGCGGTTTTCGCGGTGCTGGTGCTGAAGGCAAAGAAAAAAGCCGGCATTCTGCCGGCGGCGGTTTCGGCCCTGGCGGTGGTTTCCGCGGCCGTGCTGATTCCCGCGGCGGCAGGGATTCCGGCCGGGGAAATGAAGGAGGAAATGTCCATTCCCCTGCAGAGCACCGCCTACTACGCGATGGCCCATCCGGAGGAAGTGACGGAGGAGGAATGGAACGTCATCACGAAGGCGGTGGACCGGGAGATCCTGCTGGGGGCTTACAACCCGATGATTGCCGACCCGGTGAAGGACCGGTCCGTTTTTACGGCGGAAACCCGGGGAGAGTTTCTCCGCATGTGGCTGGGGCTGCTGCGGAAGCATCCCGGGACGATCCTGCAGGGCTGGTGGGACAGCGTGCATCTTTATTTTTCCCTGACGGAATGCTCCCCGGTGAAGTCCCACGTATTTTTCGGCGTCAATATGGAACCGGAGCTGCAGGAACAGCTGCGGCTGTATTCCTGGGAGGGCGGAAACTATATTGCTAAAGGAGCCTGGCACGTGTCCATGATGGTGCCGGGGATCCGGGTCCTGCAGCGGATCGGCCTGTACAGCTGGCTGACGCTGGGAATGACCGCGGCGGCTCTCTGCTTCCGGAAAATCCGGAAATACCTGCCCTGCTGCCTGCTGCTGCTGATGGTGCTGGGAGCCTGCCTGCTGTCCCCGGTAAACGGATATTACCGATACGCGTTTTCCATGATCCTGAGCGTGCCGGCGGTGCTGGCCGCGGTGCTGGGCGCTGTACGAAGACACAGAAAAGACCCGGATTCGAAGTGAATCCGGGCCTTTTCTCAAGATCCTTCGCTGCGCTCAGGATGACACACCGGGGGAGGATCCTTCGCTGTCGCTAGGATCCTTCGCTGCGCTCAGGATGACACGCAGCGTGCGGTGATTATTCGTATTTGACAGCGCGGTTCGAGGACGCATAGTCCATCACCACGATCATGGTGCGGCCGGGCTGGAGGGAGATTTCCTGGCCGTCTGCGCCGTAGAAGACGGTGCGGTCATCCAGGGTGTTCCGGTTCCAGACGCCGGTGTAATGCTTGCCGCCCATGAAGAAGTCGGCATTGCCGGTGCCGGTCAGGTGGGGATAGCCATACAGCTTGCCCACCCAGTCCATATCGATATACTGCACGATGACGTTGGCGAAGGTGATGGGTTCACCGGGATAGAGGTCCGCGGTCATGGTGCTGCCGCCCTTGATGGGATCATCATAGACGGACTTGATGTTTTCGTTGGCCAGGCACTGCTCGACGAACAGATGGGCGTTGTTTTCCGGATTGGCCAGGTCTTCGATCATGTAGCGGTAATAGACGTTTTCGTCCTCATCATACTGATACATGCTGTTGAAGTAGTAAACGCCGCCGTCGTCATGTTCCGCGGCCACATCGTCCCGCCACAGCACATAGACGTTATTGGCATCGTCGCCGGCCGCCGGCATATCGCCGAATCTGAAGGTATGGTTATGATCTTCGAAGGAACGCTCGCCCAGCAGGTTGGTGTATTCTTCCGCCAGGTTCCACAGCACGTTGTTTTCATTGACATACTGGGGGGTCAGGCGGTATTTCCAGCGCAGCCACTGTTTCGTGCCGGCCAGGGCGTCAAACATGACTTTTTCGTTCCACGGGATGCTGCTTTCCACGGAGCTCGGCAGGTGCAGCGCGGTAATCTGATCCCGCACGCTGGTGACCAGTTTGGAGCCGGGGGGATTGGTTTCCTGCATGCCGGCGAAGAAGAAGGGGGCATTCCACTCCTGGCGGACCCAGAGATGGATCAGGCGGATGGAGCGGGAAGCACCGGCGTACTTCGGAACAAAGTCGTTGAAGATCATGGACATCCGGGTGAAGCCTTTGGATTCCTTCGGAACTTCATAGAAGATATCCGCATAGGAACCGTAGAAGGGGGCGCCTTCGTTCACGCCGCTGCCGTAACCGCTGTGCTGCACCATGATGGGGTAGTACTTGCCGGTAACGAACATGCCGGTGATGCCGTCCTCGTACATTTCCTGCATTTCAACCGAGCTGAAATCGCGGCCGGTGGTGGGGCTGGTGTGGTCGGCGGGCCAGGGGTTGGCTCCGGCCGGCTGGAACTGAATGCCCCGGTCAGCAGCGGGCTCGGTGGATTTTGCAGAAGCGAGATCCGCGCCCGCAGCAGAGCAGGCCAGGACCATCGCCAGGATCATCAGAAGACTGATGAGCTTTTTCAACATAAAACACTCCTTTCAGGATCTACGTTTCATTGGGTTTCGCCCGAAACCCATGGGGGTATATTAACACAAGCGCGGTGCTTCGTCAATTGACAGGGGACGGCGGGGTGTCTTAGAATAGAAAGGTGCGCGGACGCGCCGGCATGAACGAGAAGCATCAGGGGAGAATGGAAACCATGAAAAGGATAATCGCGCAGATGCTGGTCTGGGTGATCCTCCTGGGGGCAGGAACCGCGGCTGCGGAAGGGGCCGGGGCTCATTCCTGGGATTACGACCTGCGCCTGCACCTGGAGACGGAAGCGTTTTCCCGGCGGGAACGGGACCATCTGCAGGGCTATGCGGACCTGCTGGAGATCCTGGAGCTGAAAGGAAACCTGGCCTGGTGCGGGGAAACCCGGTCCATGGAGCTGAAAACGGACCTGATTCCCGTTTCCAATCCGGCCTCCCGGATTGATTTCCGGATCCGCGGAATTCCGGAAATGGTGGAGATTTCCTCCCCCCTGCTGGGACAGGAGGAAATCTGTTTCAATCCTCCCGGCCTGATGTATATTGCCCGGCGCGGATGGGAAACCTTCCGGCTTCCGCTTCAGCACCTTGTGCTGCTGTATCCGGGCACGACAACGTTCGCCTTCAAGTGCCTGACGGAGGCCTGGAACGCGGAAATCGATCCGCTGCGCGCGGGCGGGGTCATTCCCCGGGAAAGCATTGACCGGATTGCGGAGGAATGGCGGGCGCTGCTGGGCGCCAATACCGAACTGAACCTGTGGATCAACGCCCTGACCGATCCCCTGGACAACGGCAGTGAACTGTCGGCTGAAATCCGGGAGCTGCCGGAGGTGCTGCTGAACTGTACGGACGAAAACGGCCTGGCAATCCAGGCGGAAGAAGGATCCCTGCGCTGGCTGAACGGCACGGGCAAGGTTCTTTATGAGGAACGGAAAAGCGGGAAGGAAACCCTGCAGGCGCTGACGCTGCCGAAGGATACGGGGTACTGCACGCCCTCCTTCCGGCTGTATACTGCGGAAACCGAAACCGGCCTGCGGACGGAGCTGGAGGCGGAATGGGCCCGGGGAAGCGGGGAAACGGATGACTGCCTGGTGCGCTTTCGCTTCCGGGCGGAAGGGCTGCCGACGGAATATCCGGCGGAAGCGGCGTTTTCCGGGGAAATAAGCCTCGAAGGCTTCCTGCTGCCGAACTTTCACTTTCTTTTCAGCGGGAAGACGTCCCCGGAGGGAAAAGCCCGGGTGGACGTGGCGCAGGCAGGGCAGCCGGAGGCGGGCACGGTTTTCAGCTGTGAAGGCAGCATCGTTCCCGCGCAGCGGCAGGAACCGCCGGCCTATACCTACGAAGAACTGATAAAGCGTTTTAATATTTTCAGCCTGAACGACCAGTCGCTGCACGAGCTGGTGAGCGTGGTGGACCGGCCCCTGGCGGCAGGACTGATCAACTTCCTGTATGAACTGCCGGTTTCCTCCTGCCAGAGCATTATGGACGATCTGGAGGACGGCGGAATTATACAGCTGCTGCTGAAGTGAGCGGCGGCCGGAAAGACCGGCGCATGAGGGACGGAAAATGAGCAGGGAGAGAATCCGGGAAATGCTGCGGTTTGCGGCGGCGGGCGCCGCCGGCTTTGCCGTGGAGCTCGGGGTGCTGATTCTTTTGCGGGAAAAGCTGGGAATGGACACGCTGCTGGCGGCCCCCATCGCTTTCCTGGTTTCCGTGGCGGTGAACTACCTGATCTGCGTGGCATGGGTGTTTTCCGGTGCCCGGGAGCAGAGCCGGAAGAAGCAGGCGGCATTCCTACTGACCAGCGTTGCGGGACTGGGGATCAACGAGGTGCTGATGCTGCTGTTCCGGGTTCTCTGGGGAGAGGACGCCGTGCTTTTCACGGTGGCTTCCTTCCCGGTAAGCCTGTATGTGCTGAACAAGGTGCTGGCCACGGGAATCGTTCTGATCTGGAACTACATTACAAAAAGGAAGGTGCTGACCCGATGAAGGCGCTGATTCTGAATTCCGGCCTGGGCACCCGGATGGGCGGGCTGACCCGGGAACATCCCAAATGCATGACGGAGATCGGGGGCGGGGAGACCATTGTTTCCCGGCAGCTGAAAATGCTCAGCCGGGCAGGAATCCGCGAGGCGGTGATGACCACCGGGGTGTTCGAGAACGTTCTGCGGGAATACTGCGACGGGCTGGGACTGCCGCTGCGGATTACCTATGTGCTGAACCCCCGCTGCTGGGAGACAAACTACATCTGGTCCATTTACTGCGCCCGGCAGGAACTGGCGGATGATCTGCTGCTGATGCACGGGGACCTGGTTTTTGAGGAAGCAGTGCTGCGGGGCGTTCTGGATTCGGAGGTTTCCTGCATGGCGGTTTCCGCCGCGCTGCCGCTGCCGGAAAAGGATTTCAAGGCCGTGCTGGACGGGAAACGGATCCGGAAGGTGGGCGTCGGGTTTTTTGAAAACGCCGCGGCGGCTCAGCCCCTGTACCGGCTTCGGAAGGAAGACTGGGAAAAATGGCTGCGGAAGATCGTGGAATTCTGCGAACGCGGGGAAACGGGAGTATACGCGGAAAACGCCCTGAACGAGCTGGACGGAGGGGCCGATATTTTTGCCTGGGACTTCGGGACGCGGCTGTGCTGCGAAATTGACAACCCGGAGGACCTGGCCGCGGTGACAAAAAAGCTGGCGCTTCTGCAGGAGCAGGGAACGGCGGCTGAATGACGGAGGAACAGGAATGAACGTGTACTGCCTGTTTTGCCGGACGCAGCGGTGCAGCCGGATTGCGCAGCTGATGGAAATCCGGGGAGTGGACAAGGCTTTTTCCCCGAAGATTCTTTCCCGGCAGCGCAAAGAGGGGAAAAACCTGGACCGGGAAAGGGACCTGCTGCCTGGATATGTTTTTTTGTTCAACGAGGAACGGATTATCGACTACGAAATTTTTTCCGGTATTGACGGCGTGATCCGGCGGGTGGGAAGAACGGAGACCGGATATGAGCTGGAAGGCGCCGACCGGGAATTTGCCCTGGGACTGCTGGAAAAAGAAGGACGCGTCGGAGCGCTGAACATGGTGAAGATCGGCGAGACGGTCCGGCTGGAGGATACGCTGTTTGACGGCAGCGAAGGGGTTATTACAAAGATCGATTACCGTAAGGAAAGGGCCCGGGTGGATTTCCGGTTTGACGGGAACGCCTGCCATACATGGGTGGCCATTGACGGGATCCGGAAGGCGGACCCGGGTTCCGGCGAAAAATGATCGGATGAAGCGGAAGAGGTGAGAGCGGTGCCGTCGCTGGAAGGGTATCGGACGGATCTGGATTACAGCTATGCCCCGGGTATTTTTCCTTCCATGGAATGCCTGCTGTACCGGGCGGGAGAGGTACGCCGCCTGCTGGTGCATTCTTCCGCCGCGGGCCGGGAAGGCGTCGAAAAGCTGACGGAGCTGGCCCGGAACCACCGCATCCGGGTGGAGGAGGCGGACCGGGCGCTGGCCCGGATCAGCGGGAAGGAAAACTGCTACGCGGCGGCGGTGTTCAGCAAGTTTGAGGATAACCTGCGGGGGGACCGGCCCCACATTGTGCTTCACCGGCCGGGGGACAGCGGAAACGTGGGAACGATTCTGAGAACGGCACTGGGCCTCGGCATGGAGGACGCGGCGCTGATCCGGCCCTGCGTGGACGTTTTTGATCCGCGGACGGTGCGGGCCAGCATGGGAAGCCTTTTCCGGATGCGGGTCAGGGTATACGATTCCTTTGAGGAATACCGGAAGGAGTTTCCGCAGCGGAAGCTTTATCCCTTTATGCTGGATGCTTCCGTGCCGCTGGGGGAGGTCCGGGAAATTCCGGAGGTTTATTCCCTGGTTTTCGGAAACGAGGGCAGCGGACTGCCTGCGGAGTTTGCCGGAATGGGGCAGGCGGTGCGGATTGAAAGCAATGACCGGGTGGATTCCCTGAATCTTGCCATCGCGGCGGGAATCGGGATTTATCACTTTGTGCGGACGAAAAGTTGATTTGTTCGTACTTTTTAAGGCTTTCTATTGAAAAACAATTAGTTGTCTGATACAATGGGGACAACCTTGCCTCGAAGGGATGTGTTTGCGATGGCTGAACAGCCGAAGTATCTGGTTGTGGCGGATACGCTGCGGCGGGAGATCGCTGAGGGGGTTTTCCAGGACGGGCAGACGCTGATGACGGAGGAGGAACTCCGGCTGCGTTTTGATGTATCCCGGCAGACCGTTCGCCAGGCCATTTCCCTTCTGGAGGACGACGGCCTGGTGGACCGCCGGCGGGGCAGCGGCACCTACGTACGCCACGGGCCGCGGCGCCGGCAGGGGATTATTCACGTGGGCGTGATTACCACATTTATTACGGATTATATTTTTCCTTCCATCGCCCAGGGAATGGAAGCGGTGCTGAACGAAAACGGCGCGGTGCTTTCCATGAACGCCATGTACAACGACGTGCAGACGGAGCGTAACATCCTGGAACGAATGCTGGAGGAACCGGTGGACGGCCTGATCATCGAGGGAAGCCGGACAGCCCGGGAAACCCCGAACCGGGATATCCTGGACAAGTTTTCCCAGCGGAATATTCCGGTGCTGTTTGTGAACGGGTTCTATCCGGGCACGGAACAGATTCCCCACGTGGTGATGGACGACTACGGCGGAGGCCGGCTGGCGGCGAAGACCGCGCTGGACCGGGGCTATACCCGGCCGGCGGGCCTTTTCAAGACGGACGACCTGCAGGGAGCCCAGCGGCTGACCGGATTCCTGGACGAAATACACGCCCGGGGCCTGGAGGTGCCGGAGGAACGGCTGCTGTGCTTTGGCACCGAGGAGCGGAACGACCTGTACGATTCCCCCAGGGGACGGGCGCTGACGGAGGTTTTACTCCGGCGGGAAGCAGACTGCCTGGTCTGCTATAACGACATATTCGCGGCGCAGTTTATGGCCAGGCTCCAGGAAAAAGGACTCCGGATTCCGGAGGACGCGGGCATGATCGGGTTTGACAACGCGTCGATTTCCTCCATGCTGCACCCGCCGCTGACTACGCTGGGGCATACGAAGGACGAGCTCGGGGCACTGGCCGCCCGGAAAATCCTGCGGATGATTGCCGGAGAAAAGGAAGAAAGCGTCAGCATGCCCTGGACCCTGGTGGATCGGGACAGTCTGCCGCCGAAGCGGGCATGAGCGCCGGAGCGGTGATCCTGTGCGTGGGAAAGATGAAGGAAAAGGCGTACCGCCAGATGGCGGACGAGTACCTGAAACGGCTTTCCCGGTACGGGAAATATGAGGAGACGGAAATTCCGGACCTGCCGGAACAGACCGGGAGCGCGGCCCTGGAGGAACAGGTGAAAACCCGGGAAGGGGAAGCGCTTCTGGGCCGAATCCGTCCGGGGGACCGGGTGATTGCCCTGACGATTCCCGGGCGGCAGCCGGACTCCGCGGAGCTGGCGGCTCATCTGCAGGAACTGCGGACCAACGGCTTTTCCCGGATTGTTTTTGTCATCGGCGGAAGCCTGGGACTTGGACAGAATGTGCTGGCCCGGGCGGACGAGGAAATGTCCATGAGCCGGATGACCTTCCCGCATCAGCTGGCCCGGGTGATGCTGCTGGAGCAGCTGTACCGGGCGGAGAAGATTCTTGCGGGAGAGAGATATCACAAGTAAGAGCCTGCGGATAAGGAAGCGATACAATGCGAAGGAAACTGAGGGCGCTGATTGCGCTGCTGCTGGCAGGACTGCTGCTGACCGGCTGCGGCGGGATGCTGCCGGGAACTTCGGGAACGGTGCCGACGCAGAAAACGACGGAAGTGCCGGAGGAAACCCGGGAACCGGGACCGGTGACGGAGCCGCAGGCAATTGCGGACTGGCTGTTTGAACACGGGGAGCTGCCGCCGAACTTCATTACGAAGGAGGAGGCCAAGGCCCTGGGATGGGACAGCAGCCGGAACTACGTGAGCGACGTGGCGCCGGGAATGAGCATCGGGGGCGACCGGTACGGGAACTATGAGGGGCTGCTTCCGGCGGCCAAGGGACGAAAGTTCTTTGAATGCGACTGCAACTATACCGGAGGCAAACGCGGACCGGAGCGGATTATTTATTCCAATGACGGTCATGTGTGGTATACGGAAGACCACTACGGAACATTTACGGAGATGAAACCGTCCTATAAGTAGCGGACAACGGTTCACGATCCATCAGGTGGGATCGGATCTGCCGGAAGATAGGGAGGAACGAACCATGAAGAAGAACGGAAGGATCATCTTACTGGCGCTGGCGCTTTGCCTGTGCCTGCTTCTGACGGGATGCTACGTGGCGCCCGATGAGGTGAACAACGGCGGGGATCCCAACGGGGGAAACAACCTGCCCTTCCCGACGATGCAGCCCACCGCGACCGTGGCTGTGACGCCTGATACGATTACCGTGACCACTCCGGAATCCGGGCAAAATGTTTTCCCGGGAACGCCGACGGCGACCCCCACGCAGGATCCCGGAAGCAGCAGCTGGAACAACTGGGCCAATACCGCGGATCCGAACCAGCCCACCAGCATTCCCACCGGAGGAACGATTGTTTTCGGGCCCACGCCTGTTCCCGGCGCGGAGAATACCATTCAGGTTGTAACGGAAACGCCGACCCTGGCCATTCCCACCACCCCGGCGCCGGTTACGCCCACGCCCACGCCGCCGAGCATGCGGAAGGGATTCACCGGGGAAGCTGTGCGTACGGTTCAGCGGAAGCTGAAGGAACTGGGCTATTATACCGGAAGCATTGACGGCGACTTCGGCGAAGCCACCGAGAAAGCCGTGATTGCCTTCCAGAAGGCCAACGGGCTGAGCGCCGACGGCAAGGTGGGCGAACAGACGCTGAAAAAGCTGAACGACAAAAACGCCAAGACGGCCAAACAGGCCAATGCCACCCCCGCCCCGAAGGCGACCGCGACCAGGAAGCCTTCCGTGACTCCCACCAAACGGCCTACCGCCACGCCCCGGCCTACCGCGACCCCGAACCTTACCCGGGAGTATTATCTGCGGCTGGGCTCCACCGGAACACGGGTGGAAACGCTGCAGCGGCGCCTGATCGAGCTGGGATGGCTCAGCGGAAAAGTTACGGGCCAGTTTGACGAGGCAACGGAAACCGCGGTCAAGGCGTTCCAGGACCGCACCCGGGGACTGTGGAAGGACGGCATTGCCGGACCGGACACCCTGCGGGCCCTGTACAGCAAGGACGCGGCCAGGACTACCAAGCCGGCGGCGGTCAACAAGGCGGAAACCCTGGAGTACGGCAGCGAAGGCGCGGCCGTGACCAAACTGCAGCAGAAGCTGAAGGACCTGGGGTATCTGGCGGGCTATGTGGACGGCAAGTTCGGCGTGGATACCGAGGCGGCGGTGATCGCCTTCCAGAAGAACAACAACCTGACGGCGGACGGTAAGGCCGGAACCGCCACCCAGAACAAGCTTTATTCCGGAACGGCCAACAAGGCCGGCGGAAACGCCGTCAAGATCCGGGACAACAATGCCGGCGGACGGGATACCAAGGGCATTGCGTCCACAGGCTATGAAACGCTGGAGTTCGGCAGCGAAGGCGAGGCGGTGCGCAAGCTGCAGAACCGGCTGGATTCCCTGGGATACCGGACGGGATACACGGACGGCAAGTTCGGACGGGATACCGAAGCGGCGGTGATGGCCTTCCAGGCCAACAACAACCTGACGGTGGACGGAAAGGCAGGCCCCGCGACCCAGCGCGTGCTGTACGGCACCTCGGCAAAGAGCCCGGTGACCTATGCCTCCCTGCGGATGGGGGATACGGGCGACGCGGTGCGGAACCTGCAGTATACCCTGTATGAACTGGGATACTACGACGGCGCCATTGACGGCGTATTCGGCCAGACGACCTCCGACTCCGTGCGGTCCTTCCAGATTGAAAACAACCTGCAGCCGGTGGACGGGATTGCCGGAAACGCCACCCAGAAGCGGATGTACTCCTCCGAGGCCATTCCCGCCACAGCGGCCAACTCCGGATATGAGACCGTGCGCCCGGGCGACAAGGGCGATATGGTCTACCAGATCCAGGACTGCCTGGCCTCCTTCGGATATGAAATCGAAGTGACCGGTGAGTATGACCTGGCCACCGAAGCCGCTGTCCGTGCCTTCCAGCAGGCTCATGGCCTGAAAGTGGACGGGGTTTGCGGTTCCGAAACCCTGACCTACCTGTTCGGATACTGAGAACGGGACCGCAGGGAATCATGAGAAGAACAGTCTGCGCGCTGTTCGCAGCGGCGCTCTTCTTCCTCGGCCTTTTCCCGGCTGCGCAGACCGGGGCGGAGGAAAAACCGCTCCCGGAAGGCGGCGGAATCTGCCGCTGCCTGGCGGCGGGCATGGACCGGTTTATGACTGAAACCGGGACGGCACCCTGCTCCGCCAACAACGCGGCCATAATGACAGCCCTGTTCAGCGATTTCCTGCCGGAGGGAACCCGGGTTACCCGAAGGGTCAACGGACCCGGCAGCAGGGAAGAGATGCACGGGCTGATCCGGGAGGTTTTCCGGGACGCCGGAGAGGCGGACACCAGCTTTCTGTATATCAGCACCCACGGGGTTTTGCTGGAAGAAGGGGGAACCACCCGGCCGGCCCTGGTGCTCAGCGACGGGCTGCGGGAGGAAACCCTCAGCCCGGAGGAACTGAAGGCGTGGATGGATGAAATACCCGGGAAAAAGGTGCTGATTCTGGACTGCTGCCATGCGGAGGCCGTTACGAAGGCTTTCACCGGGCCGGAGTGGCGGACCCTGGCCAGCTGCCGGGCAGAGGAAGACAGCTATTTTTGGGCGGCGGGGGAGGATACCGGCGCCGGGTACTTTACCGTGGCCCTGGAGAACGCCCTGCGGGCTTCCCCGGCGGAACGGCTGGATCCGGACGGCAGCGGATCCGTGAGCCTGAAGGAGCTGGCCGGAAGAATCCGGGAAATCTACCAGGTGAGCACGGCGGTGTTTTCCCCGGAAGGGGAGGAAACACCTTTGCTGACGCTGCCGGAAAAAAGGAAGGGAAGCGAGCGGCTGCAGGATTTTGTGTTTGAGACGCCGGAGATTACGGAAACGGAGCTGACGATGAAGTTCCGGTTCCGGACGGATGCGGCGGTGAAGCTGGAATACCGGCTGATTCCCATGGGCCGGAACGGCTGGGAGTTTGACCGGGCACTGAAAATAACGGATCGGGAAAGAACCGGACAGGTTCGCGGAATGCTGAGCCCCGGCACGAAGGAAAGAACGGTGCGGGTGAGCCGGCAGCGGCTGGGGGACACCGGAAAAGCGCTGCTACAGGTGATCTCCTGGAGAGGCCTGTACGGACAGATCCCGGTGCCGGAAGCCACCTTTGCGGTGAACAGCAATCCATGAATGATTTATGCAAGGAGATAAAAAATGTCTGAGTGTACACATGATTGTTCCTCCTGCGGGCTGGACTGCTCCAGCAGGAAGCAGGAGAGCCTGATGGCGCAGCAGAACGCCATGAGCAATGTTAAGAAAGTGATTGCCGTCATGAGCGGCAAGGGCGGCGTCGGCAAAAGCCTGGTTACCGGCCTGATGGCCGTGCTGGCGCAGAGGAACGGTGCGCAGGCGGCAGTGCTGGACGCGGATATTACCGGGCCGTCCATTCCGAAAATGTTCGGGGTGCACGACAAGGCAATGGGATGCGAGGACGGAATCCTGCCGGCGGAGAGCCGTACCGGCGTGAAGATGATGAGCCTGAACCTGCTGCTGGAGAACGATACGGATCCGGTGGTTTGGCGGGGAAGCCTGATCAGCGGAACGGTCAAGCAGTTCTGGACCGACGTGGTCTGGGGCGAAGTGGACTACATGTTTGTGGATATGCCTCCGGGAACCGGCGACGTGCCCCTGACGGTATTCCAGAGCCTGCCGGTGGACGGGATCATTGTGGTGACCAGTCCCCAGGAGCTGGTAAGCATGATCGTTGAAAAAGCCGTGAACATGGCGAAAATGATGAACATTCCGGTGCTGGGCATTGTGGAAAACATGAGCTGGGTTGCCTGCCCGGACTGCGGAAAAAAGATCTATCCCTTCGGGGAAAGCAAAACAGGAAAGGTGGCCCTGGAGCACGGCATTCCGCTGCTGGCGCAGCTGCCGCTGGATCCTGCACTGGCCCGGGAATGCGATACCGGCGTCATTGAGCTGTTCAATGAGGACTGGATGAATCCGGTTATGGACGCCGTGGAGAATTGCCCGAAACGGGTGATTGAGGAGTAAATGAGGGGCGGACATGGCAAAGCAGAACGTTAATGATCAGCTGCAGCGGCGGCAGAGCCGAAACGCGGCTGCCGAGCGGGTGATCAACCAGGAAACGGTCCGGAGGCGGCAGATCCGCAGCTGGGTGATCCTGGTTTCAGTGGTTCTGGCAGTGGTGCTGGGGATTCACTTTCTGCGGGGATACGGCAAGGGAAAGGAAATCAGCCTGGTCCGGCTGCCGTGCTATTCCAACCAGAGTGTGACGGCTTTCCGGGACGGACTGGTATACTATGACGGCGCGTCCGTTCATCACCTGTCCGCCGCGGGAACCATCCGCTGGAGTTTCCCGGCAGGGCCGGACATCCGCTTCAGCGTGGGGCCGACTCACCTGGCCATCTGGACCGGACGGCAGCTCTTCCTGGTGGACCGGAACGGGAACGCCACCTACAACGAAAGCCTGGACGGGGAGATACAGCTTGCCCGGGTAGGGGACCGGTACTGCGCGGTGGTTGTCGGAAAGGATACGGAATCCAAGCTGATGATCAAGGACCTGAACGGTGCGCAGGTGGACGTGGAAGCGGAAGCGTACCAGAACATGATGATCCTGGACGCGGGCTTTTTCGGAAACCAGGGGGAATATATGTGGACCCTGGCGCTGGACGTTTTCGGAACTGCGCCGAATACCGTGATGAACACCTACCAGGTGGGCAAGATGAACACAGGGGTCGTCTCCATGGGAGAGGCCATGACCTACAAGGTGGTGTATGAAAACTCCAACCTGCGGGTTTTTACCACCCAGCAGGTGTACACCTTCGACTACAAGTGCGTTCAGGACACCAACGCCAACATGCTGGTGTACGGCTGGAAACTGATTGACGAGGAGATTCCGGAACGGGGACGGGCACGGTTCCTGCTGGCGCCCACCAGCCAGATTTCCGGAGCGCAGATCATCAGTGAGCTGCGGCTGCTGGAAGGGGAACTGGACAAGCGCTACACCCTGCCGGCCAAGTGCGTGGGAGCCTACATGCACAAAGGAAATATTTACGCGGTGTCCGGGGACTATATTTACAGGGCGGACACGGGAAGCCAGCGGTTTTTCGCCTACAAAATACCGGGGAACTCCGGCGGGGAGATAACCGCATGCTACGGGATTACCAGCGACGGAAAAATGCTGCTGGCGTCGGGCGAGTCAATGTATGCCCTGACGCTTCCGCAATAAACCGGTTTCAGCGAACAGTCGGACGGAGGACTATGAATCATGGCAAAAGAACAGAAACAGGAATTTGTAACACACATCACGCCCCGGAGCGAGGATTTTTCCCAGTGGTACACGGACGTGATCAAGCAGACGGAGCTGTGCGACTACGCACCGGTACGGGGCTGCATGATTATCCGGCCTTACGGCTATGCCATCTGGGAACGGATCCAGGCGGAAATGGACGCCCGGTTCAAGGAAACCGGCGCGGAAAACGTCTATTTTCCCATGCTGATTCCCGAAAGCCTGCTGCTGAAGGAAGCGGAGCACGTGGAAGGGTTCGCGCCGGAAGTGGCGTGGGTCACCCAGGGCGGCGGGGAACAGCTGCAGGAACGGCTGGCCGTCCGGCCTACCAGTGAAACCATTTTCTGCTCCATGTATTCCAAGTGGGTGCAGACCTGGCGCGACCTGCCGATGATGTATAACCAGTGGTGCTCCGTCATGCGGTGGGAAAAGGCAACCCGTCCGTTCCTGCGCACCAGCGAGTTCCTCTGGCAGGAAGGCCATACCATTCACGCCACGGCGGAAGAGGCAGAGGAAGAAACCCTGAAAATGCTGGAAGTATACCGGGAAGTGGCGGAGAATGTGCTGGCCCTGCCGGTCTATGTGGGACGAAAGAGCGAAAAAGAAAAGTTTGCCGGCGCCCGGGCTACCTATTCCATGGAAGCCATGATGCAGGACGGCAAGGCCCTGCAGGCCGGCACCAGCCACAACTTCGGAACCAACTTTGCCGAGGCCTATGATATTCAGTATCAGAGCAAGGAAGGCAAACTGGAATATGTGCATGAAACCAGCTGGGGCGTCAGCACCCGGCTCATCGGTGCCATTATCATGACCCACGGGGATGAGCGCGGCCTGCGGCTGCCTCCCCGGGTTGCGCCGATTCAGGCGGTGATCCTGCCCATCGCGGCCCATAAGGGCGGCGTGACGGAAAAATGCGAAGCGCTGCGGGACGAGCTGAAGCAGGCAGGGATCCGGGTGAAACTGGATACCCGGGATACGGTCAGCGCCGGATTCAAGTTCAACGACTGGGAGCTGAAGGGCGTGCCGCTGCGGCTGGAAGTGGGTCCGCGGGATCTTGAAAACGGCGTGGTGACCGTTTTCCGCCGGGATACGCTGGAGAAGTTCACCGTGCCGCTGGAAGGCATTGCCGCCCGGGTGTCGGAGCTGCTGGAGGACGTGCAGAAGACCCTTTACGAACAGGCGAAGAAGTTCCGGGACGAACGGACCACCGAGGTACACAACATGGACGAACTGGCGAAGGCGGTGGAAAACGGCTTCGCACGGGCCATGTGGTGCGGGGACCGGGCCTGCGAGGATGAGATCAAGGAAAAATTCAACGCCTCCTCCCGGAATATGCCCTTTGACCAGGAAGGCTCCCGCTTCGGGGACACCTGTGTCTGCTGCGGCAAAAAGGCGGACCGGGTCATGTATTTCGCGAAAGCCTACTGATTTCAGGCGGAAACGCATTGACACTTTGGAGGAAGAGAACCTTGAAGATTTACGTGGATGCCATGGGCGGGGACCTGGCGCCGGAAGCGCCGGTGCGCGGAGCCCTGAAGGCTCTCTGGCAGTATCCGGGACTGGAAATCATTCTGGCGGGAAAGCTGGATGAAATTACCCCCCTGCTGGGAGAATACGAGGATGTAAAGGACCGGCTGACGCTGGAGGAAGAACCGGAAGTCATCACCAATCACGAAAGCCCGGTGATGGGGGTCCGCAAAAAGGTGAACAGCGCCACCGTACAGGGAATGCTGAAGGTTCGCAGCGGAGAGGCGGACGGCTTCGTTTCCGCCGGCTCCACCGGCGCGACCCTGGCCGGCGGGATGTTCCGGCTGGGAAGGATTCCCGGCGTGGAACGCCCGGCACTGGCGCCCCTGGTGCCCAACGGGAAAGGGCATTTCCTGCTGATTGACTGCGGCGCCAACGTGGACTGCAAGCCAGAGTACCTGGTGCAGTTCGGAATCATGGGGGATGCCTATATGAAGGGCGTCCTGGGCATGAAGAATCCCCGGGTGGGCCTGGTCAATATCGGCGCGGAAGCCGAAAAGGGCAACGCCATGGTGAAGGCGACCTATCCCCTGATGGAAAAAGGCCCCTTCAACTTTGTCGGAAACGTGGAAGCCCGGGATATTCCGCTGGATATGGCGGATGTGGTGGTGACGGACGGTTTCGGTGGCAACCTGATTCTGAAATATACGGAAGGGCTGGCCAAGGCGCTGATGGGCCTGATCAAGAAGGAGCTTACAGCGGATACCCGCGGGAAAATTGCCGGACTGATTGCCAAACCCGCTTTTAAGCGCGTGAAGAAAGCAATGGACGCGGACGAAATCGGCGGCGCTCCGCTGCTGGGGGTTCAGGGAGCGGTGGTGAAGGCGCACGGCTCCAGCAACGCATATGCTTTCTGCAGTGCCATCGGCCAGTGCGTCAAAATGATTGACGGCCATGTGGCCGATACGATCCGGAAAGGCGTGGAAAAACAGCTGAAGGCTATGGAAAACGCGGGGCGCGAATCTTCTTCGGCCGAATAAAAACAGCCATGAATTCACCGCCTGTCCCGTTCCGCCGGATTCCCGCGGCGGGCCGGCACCGGGGCAGGACAGGAGGCGGATTATGATATTTAAAAATAACGGAGGAATGAACCATGGATTTCGAAACCATCAAGGGAATGATCGCGGAACAGCTGAAGGTAGACCCGGCGGACATCAAGCCTGAAAGCCGGCTGATTGAAGATCTGAAGGCGGATTCCGCCAACATTATGGTAATGATTATGGACTTGGAAGACCGCTTCGGTATTACCGTGGAAGACGACCAGATCATGAAGCTGAAGACCGTGGGCGACGTGGTCGCCTATGTGGCCGGAGCGAAGGGCTGAGAGAAAACCGGAACTCATGGATGAGAAAGAAAAGCGCGTAATGGACGCGTTGGGATATTCATTTCACGACGAAGCACTGCTTCGCCGTGCTTTAACGCACCCCTCAGCCGGAAAAGAGGACAATCAGCGGCTGGAATTCCTGGGAGACGCCGTGCTGCAGTATCTGATGAGCGACAAGCTGTACAGGCTGCATCCTTCCGACCGGGAGGGTTCCCTGACGCATATGCGGGCCCTGCTGGTCTGTGAGGCGGCGCTGAGCGTCATTGCGGACCGGCTGGGCATCGGGGAAGCCCTGGTGATGGACCGGGGAGAGGAGCTGACCGGAGGACGGACCAAACCCAGCGTTCTGTGTGACGCCATGGAGGCAGTGCTGGCAGCGGTTTACCTGGACGGAGGCATGGAAGCCGCCCGGGCGGTGGTTGAACGGTGCTGGCCGGAAGAAGACGAAGTCAGCCGCCCCATGCAGGACAGCAAAGGACAGCTGCAGGAGCTGCTGCAGAAGGACGGCGGGGATCCTCCGTCCTACGCCATTACTGGCACCAGCGGTCCGCCCCACAATCCGGTTTTTGAGGCGGCGGTTTACTGCGGCAGGCGGGAAATTGCCCGGGGATCCGGAAAAACCAAAAAGCAGGCGGAACAGGCTGCGGCGCTGGCGGCGCTGAAAGCACTGAACGCCGGCAGCTGAGGCGTGAACCGGAAACCATAAATTACAGAATTATTACGCAAATGTTATGAAACCGTTGACATTCTGAAACAATGCGAGTAAAATCAATCTGTATCCGAATGTCAGCGGGCTTTTTATGCCCTTTTTTACAGGAGGGGAATCCTATGTCTCAGTGGAAGAAAACTCTGCTCCGGGGAATGGCTTTGGCTATGGCGCTGCTGCTTTGCCTGGCGGGAACGGTGCCGGTTACGGGAGCCGCCGCGGAGGAGGAAGAGCAGGAGATTGTCAGCAGCTATCCCTATACCTCAATGGCGAGGGAAAAGGTAAACCTGCGTGCTTCGCGGAGCGTGAAGTCTGAGCTGAAAAAACGGATTCCCGCGGGAGCCGAAATTACCGTCCTGGGGAAGAACGGCGGCTGGGCAAACGTTGAATACAACGGAACCAAAGGCTGGGTACGGACGGAGTACATCGTGCTCAAAACGGTGAAAAAGATTAAGGAAACCCCGACGCCCACCCCGATTCCCACGCTGTCGCCGGAAGAAAACGCCGGCGGCTACAGCGTGCTGAAACGGGGATCCTCCGGGAGAGATGTCCGCAGCCTGCAGGAGGCAATGATTGAGCTGGGTTACCTGACCGGCAGTGCGGACGGGAATTTCGGGGAAAGCACGGAGAAAGCGGTTTCCGCTTTCCAGAAGAAAAACGGCTATCCGGACACCGGCCTGGTGGACGCCAACCTTCAGGCCTTCCTTTACAGCGGGAAACCGCTGAATGCCAAGGGCACGGCGGTGAAGATCAACACCGTGAGTCCGGTTCCCGGATCCACCATGCGCCTGAACAGCTCCGGCTATCTGGTGGGGGAACTCCAGAGCAGGCTGAAAGAATTGGGCTATTACACGGGATCCGTGACGAACAAATATGACACGGAAACCCGGAAGGCCGTGAACGAATTCCAGAAGAAGAACGGCCTGAAGGCGGACGGGCTGGCCGGGGCCCAGACCCGGAAACTGATTGAAAACGGCGGAGTCGCGGCGGATGCGCCGGCGCCGACGGCGGAACCGACGCCGACGGCGGAGCCGATTTTCATCAAACCCGCCACCACCGTCAGGGCGGACTCCAAGGGGGATGACGCGAAGAGCGTGCAGATCCGCCTGCAGGAGCTGGGCTACTACCGGGGCAAGGTGGACGGCAACTTCGGCCGGGCCAGCGTCAACGCGCTGAAAAGCTTCCAGGCCAACAACGGGCTGAAGGCGGACGGGATTGCAGGAAAAGGAACCTACGATATTCTTTTCAGCGTGAATGCGGTTCCCTTCAGCGTGCCGGAAACACCCACCCCCACGCCGGCGCCGACGGCGACGCCGACCCCCCGGGTCAGCGTCTGGACGACCCTTCGTTCGGGCATGAAGGGCGACGAGGTGAAACAGCTGCAGGAGAACCTGATTCAGATGGGTTATCTGGACGGTAAACCGGACGGGAACTACGGAAGCGGGACCGTGGCCGCCGTGACCGCCTTCCAGAAGGCCAACGGCCTGAAGGCGGACGGGGTTGCGGGGGAAAGCACGCTGAAGGCCCTGTACGGGGGAACAGCCAAGGCGGCGGAGGTGAAAGCGACTGCAACGCCGAAGCCGGACACCCAAACCAGTTCCTCTTCCGTTTCCTCCTCTTCCGGCAGCCTGAAGGAAGGCTCCACCGGCGCGAAGGTCCAGGAACTGCAGACCCGGCTGATTGCGCTGGGATACCTGACCGGCAAGGCGGACGGCGTTTTCGGGAAAAAGACAACGGAAGCTGTGAAAGCCTTCCAGAGGGCCAGCAAACTGAAAAGCGACGGAATCGCGGGCAGCAGGACGCTGACCCTGCTGGAAACCACCAGCAAGGCCGGAACGACGAAGGCAACGAACACACCGGTTCCGACCGCGACACCGACCCCGGTTCCCGGCGCGGTGGCGGCCCTGACCGGGAACCCCAGCGCATCCAAAGTGATCTATGCCAACTGGTACACCACGGTCAAAGAGATCTGCAAAAAGTATCCTTACGTGACCGTGTTTGACTATTCCACCGGCATTTCCTGGCAGATTCATATTTTCTCCGTCGGCGCCCACGCGGACTTTGAGCCGGTGACGGCCAACGACACTGCCCGGATGCAGCGGGCCTTCGGCGGGGAAACAACCTGGAACCCCAAGCCGGTATGGGTGATCTTCCCGGACGGAAGCGTGTACATGGCATCCACCCACGATACGCCCCACGGGACTTCCCACAATACGGACAACAACTTTGACGGCCACGCCTGCCTGCATTTCCCGCGGACGCAGGAACAGGTGACCTCCATCGGACCTTATGCCACAAGCCACCAGGAAATGATTGACAAGGGCTGGGCGGCAACCCAGCAGATGAAATAACGTATGATGAAAAAATGGTTAGCGGTTCTCGTGATTCTCACGCTGCTGGGCGGATGCGCCGGGGCGGAGGACTTTCCGGAGGGGGAGATTGAGGAGATCGTTATTCTGCCCCCGGATCATACGCTGCTGGCCCATGACAAGCAGTATCACACGCCGGGAGAGGGCAGCCTGGTCCGGTGCGACCATGAGAAATGTTACTGGAATCTTCCCATGGGGACCCCGGACGAGGCCCGGGTCTGGGAAGTGCTGACGGCGCCGGTGACCGTGCTGGATGCCAACCAGCGGCATCAGGTGAAAATCAGGAAGGAGCCGGACGCGAACTGCACCGAATACGTAGGCGAGGTGACCGGCAGCAGCCAGGGGGTTCACGTGCTGGAGCGGGGAGATGAATGGAGCCTCATTGAAGCTTATTCCTCCTCCCCGGAGGGATCGAAGGTCAGGGTTTACGCGGAAAAATTCATGGGCTGGGTGGAAACCTCCCTGCTGAAGGAAGTGGAAGTGGACCAGACCCTGGGCCTGGTGATTGACAAGCAGTTTCAGCGCCTGTATGTGTACCGGGAGGGAAAGCTGTTTTCCACGCTGCTGTGCTCCACCGGCTACTATAATCCCAAGAAAAAGAATCCATGGAACGAAACCCCGGCAGGGGAGTTCCTGTGCATCAGCTGGACCGGGAATTTTTACCTGAAGGATGAGGACGGGACCGCCAACATGCTTTGCGGCATGGCGATCCGCATCAATGACGGGATCCTGATTCATGAGGTGCCGCAGATTCCGAAAACGGACAGCAGCGGTAAAACGACATGGAGCTACAACCGGTGTGAGCGCTACCTGGGCGAGAAAGCCAGCCACGGATGCATCCGGGTCCAGCAGCGCAAAACCCCCGAGGACGTCAATCATAAATGGCTTTGGGAAAACCTGAGCAACGGAACCCGGAAGGGTCAGAACTATACCAAGGTGATCATCTGGGACGACGCGGGACGGGAACTGGTTTATCCGGATGACAGCCTGAAGCTGTATTACAACACGAAAAACTATGCAGGCTATTATCATTCCAGTCCGGACTGTCCGCTGATCCGGGGAAGTTCCCATACGGTGGAGTTTACTTACGGGGAGCTGGAGGACAAGGCGTACAAAAAGAAGACCGCCTGTCCCAACTGCGCGCCCATGCCCCGCAAAGCCGGCATTGACGAAATCAACAAAAAAAACAACCGGTAACGGACAGAAAACACAAGAAAATCTTTTCCGGGGGTAGTTTCAGTGGTAAACTACCCTTAGTTTTTTCTGGAGGGGAATCCGATGAACCTGATTGTTCCGAAGAATTACAATCCCGTGCTGGATCTGCGGGATACCGAAATTGCCATTAAGCTGGTCAAGGATTTTTTTGAGCAGGAGCTGGCCAAGGCGCTGAACCTGACCCGGGTTTCCGCCCCGATTATGGTGACGCCGGAATCCGGGCTGAATGACAACCTGAACGGGGTGGAGCGTCCCGTCTCCTTTGACGTAAAGGAAACCGGACAGACGGCGGAGATTGTCCACTCCCTGGCCAAATGGAAGCGGCAGGCCCTGAAAACCTACGGATTTTCCGTGGGGGAGGGCCTGTATACCGACATGAACGCTATCCGGCGGGACGAGGAAACCGACAACATTCATTCCATTTTTGTGGATCAGTGGGACTGGGAGCGGATTATGGCGCCGTCCGAGCGGAACGAAAAGTTCCTGCGGGAGATTGTGAGCCGGATCTACCTGACGCTGCGGAAAACGGAAGGGTTTGTCTGCGCGCATTATCCGCATATCCGTCCGGAGCTTCCGGACCGGATTACCTTCGTGACCACCCAGGAGCTGGAGGACCGGTATCCGGATCTTTCGCCCAAGGAGCGGGAATACAAGGCCGCGAGGGAATACGGCGCGGTTTTCCTGATGCAGGTGGGGGGCCTGCTTCGCAGCGGAACGATTCATGACGGCCGGGCGCCGGACTATGACGACTGGTCCCTGAACGGGGATATCCTGCTGTATGATCCGCTGCTGGATATTTCCCTGGAGGTTTCGTCCATGGGAATCCGCGTGGATCCGGAAACGCTGATGAAGCAGCTGAAGATCCGGGGGTGCGAGGAACGGGCGGAGCTTCCTTTCCAGAAGGCGCTGCTGGCCGGAGAGCTTCCCCAGACCATCGGCGGCGGAATCGGGCAGAGCCGGATGTGCGTGTATTTCCTTCGGAAGGCGCACGTCGGCGAGGTGCAGGCTTCCCTCTGGCCGGAAGAGGTTCAGAAGGCATGCCGGAACGCCAATATTCCGCTGCTGTAAAGACGATGAATTGCAAAACGGGAGGATAAAACTCCCGTTTTCTTTTCTTTGCTTGACAGCCTGTAAAAAACATGCGAAACTGTGCTCAGCGAAGGAGGGGGAAAGCCCTCCTTCGCCGCAAGGGTTTTTTGGCGCGGGGATGGAGAGAAGGAAATGGAGAAAAAGATTTACCTGATTGTGGGGCTCGGGAACCCCGGGGAGAAATATGCCCACACCCGGCACAATGCGGGGTTTGAGGTAATGGAACAGCTGGAAAAGCATTACGGGGTCAGGTCCCGGAAGAAAATGCTGCAGCCGTGGCAGGAGGCGGAATGGACGGACGGAATCCGGAAAATCGTCCTGTGCCGTCCGCTGACTTTCATGAACAACAGCGGAATCGCGGTAAAAAAACTGATGGCCCGTTACGGGGTGCCGGCGGAAAGAACCCTCATTATCTATGATGATATCGATCTGCCTCCGGGAAAAGTAAGGGTCCGGCCGAACGGGGGTCCGGGTACCCATAACGGAATGCGCAGCATTGTGGGCGAAACAGGAACGGGGGATTTTCCGCGGATCCGGGTAGGCACCGGGGACCGGCCGAAGGGGGAAGACCTGGCGGCTTGGGTGCTGGGACGCCCGGGAGCGGAGGAAAAACCGAAAATGGAAGCGGCCTTTGCCCTGGCGGCGGAATGCGCGGCGGAATGGACGGAAAAGGGCATTGACGCGGCGATGAGGCTTTGCGCGGAGCACAGGGTAAACGGCTGACGGCCGGAAGGAAAGGACGAAAAAGTGCTTGAAACATTAAAAATCCCCGGCGAAGAGGAGCTTCTCCGGGCAGGCCGGGGAAAAACGGTGGCCCTGACCGGCGTGAACGGCACGCTGGCGGCGGTGCTGGCAGCCCGGGCAGCGGCAGCGGGGAAGAAAATCCTGTTGGTGATGGAGAACGACCTGAAGGCTTCCCGGGCAGCGGACGATGTGCGGCAGCTGACCGGTTCGGCAGCCTTTCTTCCCGGCGGGGAGATTGACCTGACCCGGGCGGCCGGCAGCCTGGAAAGCAGTTGGCGGCGGCTGGAGGCCCTGAGCGCGGTTGCCGCCGGAAAGGCCGGGGTGCTCTGCACGGGGGCGGAAGCAATGGCCCAGCGCATGGGCCGTCCGGAGCCTTTCCGGGAACTGAGCCTGGAGGTGCGTCCGGGGGACCGGATGATGCCGTCGGATCTTTCCCTGCGCCTGGTCCGCATGGGCTATGAGCGGGTGGGCATGGTGGAAGGAAAAGGCCAGTTTGCGCTGCGGGGATCCATTCTGGACGTTTATCCCCCGGCCCTGAGCCAGGGAATCCGCATTGAGTTTTTTGACGACGAAGTGGACAGCCTGCGGGAATTTGACTGCATCAGCCAGCGGAGCCTGGGCGCCGCGGAAAGCGCGGCGCTGACGCCGGCCTGCGAGGCGCTGCTGCCGGAGAAAGAATATTCCGCTGCCGCAAAAAGAATGCGGAAGGCGCTGGAAGCGCTGGGCGGCGGAGAAACCGCCGGACCGGGGCTGACGGGAGAGGTTTTTCCGGCGCTGCCTCCGCTGCCGGAGGACGACGAAGACGACGCGGCATTTTTCGACCAGGCTGTGGCACCCAGAATCCGGGAGGCGAAATACAAGGCGGCCGAGGACAGCGAAACAGAGCGGCGGCTGGCCCGGCTGCAGGAGGACGCGGACAGCCTGGAGGGCGGAACGCCTTTCCGGCGGATGCGGGCCTGGATTACCGTGGTGACGGACAAAACCGCCTCGGTATGCGACTGGTTCCGGCCGGACCTGATTCTTCTTTGCGAACCGGACCGCCTGCGGACCCGTACGGAGGAAAGAAAAAACGGCTTTGCCGAAGACCTGGCAGCGGCGATGGCCCGAAGCGAGGCGGTCCGGGAACAGGAATCGCTGCTGACGGACTGGGAAGGCGTGCTCCGGGAGCTGGGCGATACCCCCCGGGGCGTGCTGACGGAGATGCTGCTGGGCCTGGGCGGAATTCATCCGGACTCGGTGACGGACACGGAAAGTGCGGGAATACCGGGATACGGCGGGCAGATCCGCCTGCTGAAAAACGATGTCAGCAGCTGGCGGGCGGCCGGGTGGCGGATCTATCTGCTTTCCGGCGGGGCCTCCCGGGGAAAACGCCTGGAGGAAAGCCTGAAGGAACTGGGCGAAAACGCGGTGTATTCCGCGGAAAACCGGGAGGCGGAGCCCGGGGAGGCCGTGATTCTGCCCATGACGCTGCGCAGCGGTTTCATTCTGAAGAAAAGCGGCTGCGCGGTGGTGTCCGATGCGGATATCTGGGGAGAAAACTACCGGAAGAGCAAGAGCCGGAAATATTCCGGGGAGCGGATTTCCACCTTTACGGATCTGAAGGTCGGGGACTACGTGGTGCACGAGGATCACGGCGTGGGCCTGTACCAGGGCATGACCCGGATCCAGAGTGAGGGCACCTGGCGGGACTATCTGCTGATCCATTACGAGGGAAACGACAAGCTGTATGTTCCGGTGGAGCAGCTGGAGCGGGTGCAGCGGTATATCGGAAACCCGGGACAGGCACCGAAACTGAACCGGCTGGGCGGCGGGGAATGGGCCCGCCAGAAGGGAAAGGTCAAGGAAAGCCTGAAGTCCCTGGCCTTTGACCTGAAGGAACTGTACGCGGAACGTTCCAGGGAAACAGGCTATGCTTTCGGACCGGATACGACCTGGCAGCGGGAGTTTGAGGATGAATTCCCCTGGGAACTGACCGCCGACCAGGCCCAGAGCATGCGGGAAATCACGGCGGACATGGAAAGCCACCGGAACATGGACCGGCTGCTTTGCGGGGACGTGGGATACGGAAAAACCGAAGTGAGCCTGCGGGCGGCCTTCAAGGCGATTGCGGACAACAAGCAGGCGGCGCTGCTGGCGCCGACCACGATCCTGGTGCAGCAGCATTACAACACCGTGGTGAAACGCTTCCGGAACACCGGCGCCCGGATTGATTACCTGAGCCGGTTTCGGACGCCGAAGGAACAGAAGGAAGTGCTGGCCAGGCTGGCGGCGGGGGATATAGACTTTATTATCGGCACCCACCGGCTGCTGACGAAGGACGTGAAATTCAAGGACCTCGGACTGCTGATTGTGGACGAGGAGCAGCGCTTCGGCGTGGCGCACAAGGAAGCCATCAAGAACATGAAGCGGCAGGTGGACGTGCTGACACTGAGCGCGACGCCGATTCCCCGGACCCTGCACATGAGCATGACGGGCATCCGGGACATGAGCGTGCTGGAAACGCCGCCGGAAGACCGGATTCCGGTGCAGACGGTGGTAACGGAATACTCCGACGCACTGATCCGGGACGCGATTCTGCGGGAACTGAGCCGCGGCGGGCAGGTATATTTCCTTTACAACCGGGTGCGGAGCATCGAAAAGTTTTATGAACGGCTGCGCTCTCTGGTGCCGGAGGCGCATATCGGCGTGGCCCACGGACAGATGCGGGAGCACCAGCTGGAAGACGTGATGCTGGATTTCTATTCCGGAAACTATGATGTGCTGCTTTGCACCACCATCATCGAGAACGGGCTGGACGTCCCCGGCGCCAACACGCTGATTGTTTTTGACGCGGACCGGTTCGGCCTGAGCCAGCTGTATCAGCTGCGGGGCCGGGTGGGACGGAGCAACCGGCAGGCGTATGCCTACTTTACCGTACGGACGGACAAAATCCTGACCGAGACCGCCCAGCAGCGCCTGGCGGCCATCCGGGAATTTACGGAGTTCGGGGCCGGATTCCGGATTGCCATGCGGGACCTTGAGATCCGCGGCGCCGGAAACATCCTGGGACCGGAGCAGCACGGCCATCTTGCCGCCGTAGGCTATGATATGTACTGCAAGCTCATGGAGGAGACCCTGAGCGAAGTGCAGGGACGGCGGGAAACCCGGGAGCTGGAAACCCGGGTGGATCTGCGGGTGGACGCATTCCTGGGCACGGACTATGTTGAGGAAGAAAAACAGCGGATGGAAATGTACAAGCGGATTGCTTCCATCGTGACGGACGAGGAGCGGGCCGACGTAACAGACGAGCTGATTGACCGTTACGGGGAGCTGCCGCCCCAGGCGGAAACGCTCCTGGATGTGAGCCAGCTGCGGGCGCTGTGCAACCGCATGGGCGTCAGCAATGTGACCCGGGGAAAGGACGGCCTGGTGATGAAGCTGGACGAGCGGTATGTTCCCGATCCGGCGGTTTTCCTGCAAGCCATTTCCGAAACAGACGGGCGCCTGGCACTGTCTGCCCGGCCGCCTTACCGGCTGACGCTGAAAACCGCCGGAAAGGATCCGGAGCTGATGGCAGACGGGCTGAAGGTGATGCGGAAGCTTGTGAAACGAACCGAAGAACTGCTTGCTGAGAAGGAAAAAGCAGAGGAAGGAACCGCTCAGTGAAAAGAAAAGGATGGCCCTGGTGGATGGCCCTGGCTGTGATTGCGGCAGACCGGGTAACGAAGGAGCTTGCGCCGGGAATTTTCCCCGGAGGCCGGGAACTGATTCCCGGGGTGATCGGCCTGCGATACGCGGAGAACCGGGGGATCGCTTTTTCCCTGCTGAGCGGAGCGCCCTGGGTGCTGGGGGTGCTGAGCCTTCTGATCATCGTTGGGATGTTCCTGTATCTTCGGGGCAAACAGGTGCCCCGGCTGTCGCGGATCGGCCTGATGCTGATGCTCGGCGGGGCTGCGGGCAATATGTTTGACCGGCTTTTCAGGGGATTTGTACCGGACATGATTGAATTCCTGTTTATGAACTTTGCCGTTTTCAATGTGGCGGATGCCTGCCTGTGCACGGGCTGCGCGCTGGTGATTCTCAGACTGCTGTTTGGGAAGGATGAGTAAAGATTTGGAAGAAAAAGCGTTTCATCTGGTAAGCGACGGCCGGCGGCTGGATGTGCAGCTCAGCGAGGCGGCAGGCATCAGCCGGAGCCGGGCGGCGGCCCTCATGGAGGAGGGGTACTGCCTGCTGGCCGGGGAACCCTGCAGAAAGGCGGGAACGAAGCCCCCGGAAGGCCGGGAGGTGGTGTTTACGGTTCCGGCGCCGAAAGAGGCCGCGCCGCAGGCGGAGGATATTCCCCTGGATATTCTGTATGAAGACGCGGACCTGGCCGTGGTGGTGAAGCCCCGGGGCATGGTGGTGCATCCGGCGGCGGGCCACAGCAGCGGGACGCTGGTGAACGCCCTGCTGGGAACCCTGGATGAACTGGGCGGAATCGGCGGGGAAATCCGTCCCGGTATTGTTCACCGGCTGGACAAGGATACCAGCGGACTTATGATGGTGGCGAAAACCGACGAGGCCCAGGCAGAACTGAGCCGGATGCTGAAGGACCGGGAAACCGAAAAGCATTATCTGGCCCTGGCGGAGGGCGTTTTTAAAGAAAAAGAGGGCCGGATTGAGGCACCCATCGGCCGGAGCCGGAAAGACCGGAAGAAAATGGCGGTGGATCCGGAGGGCCGGCCGGCGGTTACGGAATGGAAGGTGATCGCCGAGGGGAAGAACTGCGCCCTGCTGGACGTGCATATCCTGACGGGCCGCACCCATCAGATCCGTGTGCACATGCGCCATATTCATCATCCGGTATGCGGGGATCCGCTGTATGGCTTTGAAAAGGGCGTCCGGGTGCCTTGCCTGATGCTCCATGCCCGGAGCCTGGCCTTCGCACACCCGCGCACCCATGAAAAAATGACCTTTCAGGCGCCTCTTCCTGAGGACTTCCTGAAAGGTCTGAAAAGCAACGGGATTGATTTGGAAACGGAAGCGCTTCAGCGCTGAGCGTTTTCCAGGAAACGGTCCAGCGCATCCTCCACCGGGGGCATCGGCGCAAAGCCGGCAGGGAGCTCCGCCGTCATCCGAAGATTCAGGGGGCGGCGGGGGGAACCGGGAAGATCCGCGGTGGCCACCGGCAGAATCCGGCAGTCAATGCCGGCTTTTTTCATGACCATTTCCGCAAATTCTGCCCGGGAGAAGAATCCCTCGTTCCGGACGTGCCAGATGCCGAACCTGCTGCCCTCAATCAGGTCGCAGATGGTTTCCGCCAGATCCCGGGCATAAGTCGGGGAACCGAACTGGTCCCGGGCCACGCGGAGAACCTGGCGATCCTGGGCGGCCTGCATCAGGGGACGAAGGAAATCGCCCTTGCCTTCACCGAAAATCCAGTCCGCCCGGACGATGATGTATTTTGTCAGCAGGGAACGAACCGCGTCCTCCCCCTGGACCTTGCTCATGCCGAAAACATTTTTCGGGGCGGTTGGGTCCGCGGCGGCGAAGGGTTCCTCGCCGGCGCCGGAGAAAACCTGCGGCGAGGACAGGTAGAGCAGTTTTGCGTTTACCCGGACAGCGGCCCGGGCAACGGTCAGCGTGCCCAGTCCGTTGAGGGCGGCGCATTTTTCCGGCAGGGATTCAGCCTTGTCCGCGTTGAAATAGCCGGCGCAGTGCACAATGGTATCCGGCATGCAGCTTTCCACCGTCCGATAGACGGACGGGGCGTCGGTCAGGAGAAAATCCGGTTTGTCCACGCCGACACACGGAATACCGCGGGCTTTCAGCCGGCGCATCACTTCCACACCGGGCAGGCTGGCAGAGCCGGTAACGAGCACCTTCATGCACGGACCTCCTTCTTCAGCGGACGGATCATCGGGGAACGGCGGCCGGCAGGCCGCCGGGTTGTTTTTTTATCCGACAAACTCATGATAAATGGCGTGAATGGTGGCTTCAAAGTCGCTGTCATTGACGCCGACGATGATGGAAAGCTCACTGGAGCCCTGGTCGATCATGCGGACGTTGATGCGGGCGCGGCTCATGGCGCCGAACAGGCGGGCGGCGGTGCCGCAGTTGTGCACCATGCCCCGGCCGACGGTGGCGATGATGGAGAGATTGTCGCTGACGGAAACGCTGCCGCTGCCTTCCACCAGCTTTTCAATCCGGCTGATGATCTGGGAGCGGTGGGGCTCAAAAACGGAGCTCTGCACCACGACACACATGCTGTCAATGCCGGTGGGCATATGCTCGAAGGAAATTCCTTCTTCCTCCAGGATGGACAGGACCTTCCGGCCGAAACCGACTTCACTGTTCATCATGTTCTTTTCCACGCTGATGACGCTGTATCCCTTGTGACCGGCGATGCCCGTGATGGTGGGGACCGTTACCTCGTTTGGGGCATTTTTGCTGATCATGGTGCCGGGGTGATACGGCTTGTTGGTGTTACGGATATTGGTGGGGATGCCGGCCCGGTGCACCGGGAACATGGCGTCCTCATGAAGCACGGAAGCGCCCATATGGCTCAGCTCCCGCAGTTCCTTGTAGGTAATGGAGGAAATCTCCGCCGGTCCGTCAATGATTCGGGGATCCGCCATCAGGAAGCCGGATACATCCGTCCAGTTTTCATATACGTCCGCATTGACGGCCCGGGCGACCAGCGCGCCGGTGATATCGCTGCCGCCGCGGGAGAAGGTGCAGACCTCCCCGTTTTTGCGGGCGCCGTAAAAACCGGGCACCACGGTGGAAAGCCCGTCCGCCAGGATGGCGGAGAGCTTCTGCTGGGTTGCTTCGTCATCCAGGTGGCCCTCGTCATCAAAAACAATGCCGTCCGCGGCGTCCAGGAAACGCCAGCCCAGATAATCCGCCATCAGCAGGCCGCACAGGTATTCCCCGCGGCTGGCACACCAGGCCCGGCTTTTGCCGGAGGCGATTCCTTCCTCTACCTCGTCCAGCTTTGCGGAGATATCCACTTTCAGGCGCAGTCCCCGGGCGATGGATTCGTAACGCTCCCGGATTTTGGCGAACTCGTCCGTAAAGGGCTTTCCGTCACTTTTCAGGGTATGACAGAGATAGAGCAGGTCCGTGACCTTCTCATCTTCGCGAAAACGCTTGCCGGGGGCGCTGGGAACAAGGTAACGGCGGGTAGGTTCCAGCTCCAGGATGCTGCGAACCTTTTTGAACTGTTCATCACTGGCCAGAGAACTGCCGCCGAATTTGGTTACAATACATTCAAGCAAGGGATTCCCTCCATACTTTTCCATGTTCGGCGCTCCACAAAGCACCAACTTATATTCTAAGGCCGGAAGGCATGAATTGTCAAATGTTTCCGTCCTTCAAGGCCCCTTTCATTGCCCGGGTGAAGGCCAGGAAAAAAATCCGGCGGGCGCCGCCTTCCCGCAGGGCTTCGGCGCAGCGGCGGGCCGTGGTGCCGGTAGTCAGCACATCGTCCACCAGCAGCACGGGAAAATCGATGCTTTCACGGGGACGGAAGGCGTGGGCCAGGTTTGCTTCCCGCTGCGCCATATTCAGGGTTGCCTGCGTTTTTTCCCGGGTTTCCAGGCGAACCAGCAGGGGACGGCAGGGGAGATTCAGCCGGCCGGCCGCGGAGCGGGCCAGGATCTCTCCGTGATCGATGCAGCGCTCCCGTTTCCGGCTTTCCGGCATGGGAACCCAGGTGACCACGGTGTCCGGCGGGAAGGAAATATGGCCGGGAACCGGAAGAATCAGATCCGCCAGCTCCTCCGCAATGCATTTTTCCGCCTGATGCTTGAGCCGGATGACCAGCAGCCGCGCCACCCCGGTATGCGGCCGGAGAAACCAGGCGGGAAGGTCCGGCTCCAGGTCTTCCGTGTCCCAGGCGAAAGCCATGCCGTCCGCCTGCAGACGGCTCCGGCAGTCCGGACAGAGGATTCCGCCTTTGGACAGGCGGCCGCAGGCGCGGCAAACCGCGCATTCCGGATATACCGTATCCAGAAGAAATTCCTTTACCCGGGGAAGAAAGCGGAAAAACCCGCCGTAAAGATGTTGCTGCTTCATACACTTTAATTCTTTCAAATCAATCACTGATAAATCCTGAAAGATTCACCCGCCTGACAATAAATGCATTCTACGCTGTACATATCAACACCTTGCGGTTTTGTCCATTTTGACAGAATAATGGGCGCTATTTTCCCGCCGGACAAAATTGCAGCATGATCCAATCGTCCGTTTTTGAGGCAGTTTTGCATTGCACTGCAGAAAATCATACCGGAAGCATTGCAGGAAAGAAATCCGCCGGAAGCCCTGTATTTCTCATGTATTCCGTTTGACTTGCTGCGCCGGATTGTTTTATGATACATGCAATCAAATATGGGTCGGGAGAAGTATGCAGGAAAAGGCTCCGCCGGAGCCGCCGAAGGAGTAACGCTCTCAGGTAAACCGACTGTATGCGGACGACATTCCGGAGAATCCGCCGTTTCCGGCGGTGCCGAAGGTGCAATGGCTGCACGGACGTGTGGTCAAATCTCTCAGGCAAAAGGACGGAAAAGCAACGAACGTTTCGCGGAATGGCTTTTCCATTCCGCGTTTTTTCTGGCCCGTAACGAAGATGAGGGAGGTATCATCATGAACGATCTGCTCGCTTCCGTCGCCAATGTGAACGATGCGGTCAACAGTGTCGTCTGGGGTGTTCCGGCGCTGGCGCTGCTGGCGTTTGTCGGCGTGCTGATGACGGTGCTCACCAAAGTGTTCCAGGTGACCCATTTCGGCCATTGGATGAAAAAGACCATCGGCGCCGTCTTCAAGGACAAGCATGTCACCTCTCACACCAGGGACAAGAGCATCTCACAGTTCCAGAGCCTCTGCACCGCCCTGGCCGCGACGGTCGGCACCGGCAATATCGTCGGTGTGGCCGGCGCCATCCTGGTCGGCGGCCCGGGCGCTGTGTTCTGGATGTGGATCATGGCCTTCCTGGGCATGATGACCAACTATTCCGAAAACGTGCTGGGTATTTTCTACCGCCGCCGGAATGCCGGTGGTGAATGGTCCGGCGGCGCCATGTACTACCTGCGGGACGGCCTGGGCGCGAAGAAGGGCTGCAGGGTCATCGGCAAGGTGCTGGCCGTCCTGTTTGCCGTGTTCTGCCTCATTGCATCTTTCGGCATCGGCAACATGACACAGGTGAACTCCATTTCCGGTAATATGGACGCGGTCTTCGGCGTGCCGACGTGGGTGACCGGCCTGGTCATCACCGTCCTGGTCGGACTGGTGGTCGTCGGCGGCCTGAAACGTATTGCTGCCGTCACAGAGAAGATTGTTCCCTTCATGGTCATCCTTTACATGATTGGTACCGTTGCGATTTTCTTTATCAATATTACCCATGCCGGAGCAGTGTTCACCGCCATTTTCCGCGGCGCCTTCGCGACAGAAGCGGCCGCCGGCGGCATCGTGGGCTACGGCATCAAGCTGGCCATCGAGCAGGGCATGAAGCGCGGTGTCTTCTCCAATGAGGCCGGCCTCGGCTCCTCCGTGATGGTTCATTCCAATTCCAACACCCATGAAGCTGTCAGGCAGGGCATGTGGGGTATCTTTGAAGTTTTCGCAGATACGATTGTGGTCTGCACGCTGACCGCCTTCGCGGTTCTGTCCTCCGGGCTGATCAACCTCGAAACCGGAAAACTGATCAGCGACACTTTCACGACGCAGGCCGGCGCGACGATCACCCTGAGCAAGGCCAACCTGGTTTCCGCTGTGTTCAATCAGCAGTTCGGTTTCGCCGGTTCCGCCTTTATTGCTGTCTCCATCATGCTCTTTGCCTTTTCCACGGTCCTGGGCTGGAGCCATTACGGCACCAAGGCCTGCGAGTACCTGTTCGGTGAAAAGCGCACGATCCCATACCGCGTGATCTTTGTTCTTCTGGTGTTCGGCGGTGCGGTCATGGGCGACAACCTGGCCTGGGACCTGGCGGATACCTTTAATGGCCTGATGATGATCCCGAACCTGATCGGCGTCATTGCCCTCTCCGGTACGGTCATGAAAATCACAAAGAATTATGTGGACCGCCGCATCCGCGGCCGGAAGGAAGTGGAACCCCTGCTCAGCGCATTCCCCGAAATCCAGGCGGAGCAGGAAGCCGCCCTGTCTGCCGGCGAAAACGACGACTGATTTTCCATGTCAGGTCCGATAACAAACTCCTGCCGATTCCTGCCGGCAGGAGTTCTCAGTTTAAAACGGGACGATGGTTCGTCTTTCAGTCCCCATACGCGCGGGTTTCCGCCAGCCGGAGGGCCAGAGTGGTATAGCGGCGTGCCACGTGGTTGTTTTCCACCATGCGCCGGATGATTTCCTCGCTGCCCGTCAGCACCACCAGCTCCCGGGCGCGGGTCATGGCGGTATACAGAAGGTTCCGGGTCAGGAGCATGGGGGGACCGGCGATGACCGGCATGACCACCACCGGAAATTCGCTGCCCTGGGATTTATGAACCGAGAGGCAGTAGGCAGGCTCCAGGGCTTCCAGATCCGCGGATTCATAAACCACCTCCCGGTCTTCGTCAAAAAGCACCGTCAGGGAAGTGTTTTCCGGATCCACGGCGGTAATGAAGCCGATATCCCCGTTGAAAACACCGGTTCCGTCCTCATAGCCGGAGGACGTTTTCCGGGTCCATTCAATCTGATAATCGTTCTTTGTCTGAATCACCTTGTCCCCCAGGCGGAAGACGGTTTCCCCCCAGGTCAGCTGGGGCTTGTCCGGAGACGGGGGATTCAGGGCTTCCTGCAGAAGGCTGTTCAGGGAATTCACGCCGCATTCCCCCTTGCGGGCCGGAGCCAGCACCTGAATGTTCCGCATGGACAGGGAAAAAGCGTCCTTCTCCGGGTATCCCAGATAGGCGGGAAGCCGCCGCGACGCCAGGGAAAGAACGGACCGGGCGGTATCGGCGCTGGTGGCTTTTCGCTCAAAAAAGAAATCGGAGTTTTTTTCATTCAGCAGCGGCATTTCACCGTGATTGATCAGGTGGGCGTTCGTTACGATCCGGCTGGTTTCGCTCTGGCGGTAGATATCCGTAAGCCGGGCGCAGGGAACTTCCCCGCTGGCCAGGATGTCCCCGAGAACGTTGCCGGCACCGACGCTGGGCAGCTGATCCGCGTCTCCCACCAGGATGAGCCGGGTGCCGGGTTCAATAGCCCGCAGAAGGGAGCGCATCAGCATCAGGTCGATCATGGAGGCTTCATCGGCAATAATGCAGTCTGCCTCCAGAGGGTTGTCCGTGTTCCGCGCGAAAGCACCTTCCTCCCCGCCGTATTCCAGCAGGCGGTGGATGGTCCGGGCTTCGGCACCGGTGGCTTCGGTCATCCGCCGGGCTGCGCGGCCGGTAGGCGCGCAGAGCAGCACGTCGTTTTCATCCGAGAGCAGTTCCAGAATGCAGTTGATGATGGTGGTTTTTCCGGTGCCCGGTCCGCCGGTGATCACAAAGACGCCGGTTTCCAGCGCCTGCACAATGGCACGGCGCTGGTTTTCCGAAAACTGTATGCCGCGGCGTTTTTCAAAGGATGAAACCGCCCGGACCGCTCCCGCGAATTTATCCGGCCGGATGGCACACATGAGCTCCCGGATGCGCAGGGCCACTTCGTTTTCCGCCCGCCAGAAGGCCGGAAGGTATACGCGGCGGCCGGAAGCCTCGCCGCTCTCCTCTGCGGTCAGGGCGGAGGAAAGCAGAAGGGCCGTCAGTTCCCGGCGGCAAAGATCCCGGGACACCTGGAGCAGCGCGGCGGCGGCGCTGTACAGCTCTTCTTCCGGCAGGTACACATGGCCGGAGGAGGCTGCAGCTTCCCGCAGCACAAATTTCATGGCGCAGCGGATCCGGCTGGCGCTGTCCGGCGCCACCCCCAGCGCGATGCCGATGCGGTCCGCGGTCCGGAAGCCGACACCTTCCAGGTCATCACACAGACGGTAGGGATCCTCCCGGATGATTTCAGGAGTCCGGTCTCCGTAATATTTTCCGATGCGAACCGCCAGGGAGGCGGGAATTCCGTAGCTCTGCAGGAAAATCATGGCTTTCCGGGCACTCTGGTGCTCCCGGAAGCTTTCAGAGATCATTTCCATGCGGCGGGGCCCGATGCCGGAAATTTCCGTGAGCCTTTCCGGGTGCTCGGAAAGGATTGTCAGGGTATCCTCCCCGAAGTGGCGGACAATCAGAAGGGCGGTGGCGGGGCCGATGCCGCGGATGAGACCGCTGCCCAGGTACCGTTCGATTCCCAGCAGCGTGGTGGGAACCTGAACCTCGCAGGAAACGGCTTTGAACTGGCGGCCGTAGGACTTGTGCTCCGTCCAGTCCCCGGTGAAAACCGCCTGTTCCCCCGGGCTCAGTTCCGGCAGCGTTCCCACCACGGTGAGCTCGTTCCGCCCGGAACGGACAGTCAGAACGGACCATCCGTTTTCCTCGTTCCGGAAAACGGTTCCCAGAATTCCGGCCTCCAGTTTTTCCATGAGCTTCCTCCGTGCTTTTGCAAAAGGTCTGCTTGCTTCGGAATTCATGATAAGAAATCCGGCCGAATCAGTCAAGAAAAGAAAACGGGATTGTGTTTCAGGCGGAGCTCTGATATAATAAATAGACTTATGTTCCGGGGGGAGAGTGGCGCGTATGAATTTCATGAAGATCCTGCTCATCTATATGGCAGCGACGCTGTCGCTGGCTGTTCAGAATACTTCCGCGCCCGTGGAAACACCCGTTCCCACGCCCGCTCCCACTGCGGAGGTACAGACCCGGACCGGTGAAACGGTTCCGGCCGGAATCGTCGAAGCGGTGACGCCGACCCCTGTTCCCACGGCAACCCCGGCTCCGGTTCCTCAGATTACCCCCAACAAAAAATATCACAACCTGGCCAAGGGAGACAAAGGCGCCGATGTCAGGGCGCTGCAGGAGCGGCTGATTGAGCTGGGATACCTGCCCGCGGGAGCGGCGGACGGCGCCTACGGGAACCAGACCGTGAGGGCGGTGCGGAATTTCCAGGCATACAACGGGCTGACCCGGGACGGGATTGCCGGAAGGGCCACGCAGACTTACCTTTTTGAAAACCCGGATGTAAATCCGTATCCGACGCCGACGCCTTCGCCGAGTCCCACACCGGAACCCACGGATACGCCGGAGCCTACAGCGACGCCGGAACCTACGGCGACGCCTGAACCGGAAACCCCGACGCCGGATCCGATCCCGGAGGAAACGCCCACAGCGGAACCTGCCGAGACCCCTGCGGAAACGCCCACGGCGGAGCCTGCCGAAACTCCCTCTGAAGCTCCCACCGAAGCGCCCACGGAAACACCTTCCGCAACGCCGGCGGAAGCTAACACGGAGGAGCCCACTGCGGTTCCCACGGAAGCGCCCACGGAGCAGCCGACCGAAACCCCGACGGCAGCGCCTACGGCGGAGCCTACGGCAGAGCCGACCCCCGAACGGACCGCTTCGGCCCCGGTGACCAGCGCTCCGAGCACGGAAGCCCCGCAGCCGGAACCGACCATGTCCGTGGAGGAACTGGATCCCCTGGAACTGATTTTTACGGAAACGGAAGGCAGCGTGGCCTACAACGAAACCGGTGCGCCCCTCAGCTGGAAAGCGCTGGAGGACGGAGTTCCGGTCACGCATACCCCCCGGCTGCAAAAACGCGGGAAAATGATCCGGATCAGCCTGGATGATCTGGCCAGCTGCCTGGACAGCTGGCTGCTGACGGATGACGACGCCACCGTCGTGCTGGAGGCGGAAGGCCATACGCTGGCGCTGCTGAATGAGGACGCGGGCATTGTGACCACGCTGGACGGAACGGAGATTGCCGTTACCAGGGATGATTTCGACTTCGGCGCCGGTCATTTTATCAGCGCGGAATTCCTGGCGAAGAATCTGGGCGGATCGGCCCAGTGGGCGGAGGACGAAAAAACCCTGATCCTCCGGATCCCGGCCGGGAAGTAAGGAACAGAAAACAAAAAAGGAGGTGCTTGGCGTGAAATCCGTCATGATTCGTCTGAGCCTGGTGGAAAATGTCAACAAGTTTGTGAATATCGTGTCACGCTATCCGTTTGAAATGGATTTGCGGGCCGGGCGCCATGTGGTGGACGCAAAATCCATTCTGGGAATCTTTTCCCTGGACCTGAGCCGTCCTATTACCATGGATATCTACAGTGACGACTGCACGGCACTGCTGGAGGACATCCGGCCTTTCATGGAAGAATGACCGGCAGAGACGGATCCGCTGTTTCGCAAAGCGAAACAGCGGTTTTTTTTTCAGGGGACATTTACAATGGGAAAAAGCCGGGGAAACGCAAAAAAGACGAACAATAGAATCGAAAATCTTTTCAATATTCGGAAAATGTGGTACAATCAATACAGGTATGGGGTGAAAACATCCTCCAGAACACAGGGCTGAAGCCGGGGAGAGGAGATCCATGGACAAAATCCGCAGAAACGAACGAATGAGCGTGATGATGAAACTGCTGAGCAGCGCACCGAACCGGATTTTTACGCTGAACAGCTTCTGCGAGCTGTTCGGCAGCGCGAAATCCACCATGAGCGAAGATGTGGATTTGCTTCGGGAGGTTTGTGAAACCTTTGACCTGGGCACCGTGGAAACCGTAACCGGCGCCGCCGGAGGCGTGCGCTACTGCCCTGCGGTCAGCCGGGGGAAGGCCCGGCAGACCATCCTGGAGCTGTGCGAAAAGCTCAGCGGTACCGAGCGGGTGCTGCCGGGCGGTTTCCTGTACTACAGTGATATCCTGAGCGCGCCGGATATTGTGAACCGGATGGGAGAGATTCTTGCTTCCGAATTCAGCGCCTGCGGGCCGGACTTTGTGCTGACAATGGAAACCAAGGGAATTCCCGTGGCTTTTGCCACGGCCAATGCCCTGGGAATTCCGCTGGTGATTGCCCGGCATTCCTCCAAGGTATACGAGGGCTCCGCGGTGAACATCAGCTATGTTTCGGGCAGCGGATCCATTGAAACCATGAGCCTGAGCCGCCGGGCGGTCAGGGAAAACCAGCGCGCACTGATTGTGGACGACTTCCTCAAGGGCGGCGGAACGGCCAAGGGCATGGTGGAACTCATGCGGGAATTCAATGTATCCGTAGCCGGCATGGCCTTTGTGATGGCGACGGTCACGCCGGAGAAAAAACGGATTACCGGGGAAAAGAGCCTCATGACACTTTCCGTATCCGACGGGGAACCTGCCCGGGCGGTGGTTCGCCCGGCAGACTGGCTGATGAAGGACGCCTGATTTGCCAAAGTGAAGCAGAATATGTTATCATGATATGTTGAATTTTCCGGGAAAGGAGGAGGCTTCACTTGTATCAGATGACGCCGCCGATGCCCTCGGTGCCGCCGGAACCGCCGCGGGAGAGAAAACGCCTGAGCGTACCCCAGGTCATGCTGATTGTGCTGACACTGGCTTTTGCCGCGTGGTATCTGATTACTTCGCTGACGCCCGAACCCGAACGCTATGCCCGGATTACCGCCAACGTGATTGGTTCCCGGTATTCCGGGGACTGCCTGATCGTGCGGGATGAAGCCCCCTACGACGCGGAAGGCCTGAGCAGCGTGGAATACGTTGCCGAAGAAGGCACCACGATTTACCGGGGAGCGATGATCTGCAACGTTTATTCTTCCGGTTTTTCCACCAAGGAGATCACCACGCTGCAGGAATACCGGGACCAGATCAAGGAATACCAGCTGAAGCTTCTGAAGAGCGAGATCAGCATTGATTCCTGGATGGAAAAACTGGAATCCGAGGTCATGACCCGGGCCCGGGAGGTTCGGGAGATTATCGGCGGAACCCGGGGCAACATGGCCAACCAGGAAAAACTGCTGCAGTCGGCCATCCAGGCCCGGCAGAGCTACCTGCGGGAGAAGTACGCCGACGACCAGCGTATGACCCGCCTGTACGACGATGAACAAAGCCAGCTCCAGCGGATCAGCAGCTGGACGAAGCAATATGTGGCCATGCAGGACAAGGCTGTGGTCAGCTTTTATTCCGACGGCTATGAATACGGACTGACCACGAAAAATTACGATCAGTTTGGCCCTGCCCAGGTCCGGGCGATGATCAACGGACAGAAACCTTCCGAAAACGCCCTGATGAAAGGCAAGACCACGATTTACCGCATGGTGAAGGACGGGCACTGGTGCGTGCTGATGCTGATCCGGGACAGTGAATGGAACCCGGTGGAGGGTGCGGTTTACGATCTTCGGCTGGAGAATTTTACCGATACCACGGTCAAGGCCACGGTGATGAGCTTTACCCGGACGGGCGGCGAGCTGGAGGTTCGCCTGAGCGTGGAGGATTCCGTGCTTCCGGTGCTGTATGTGCGGGCCTGCACGGGTGTGCTCGGAGAAAACGCGGCCAGCCTGACGGTGCCGGCCCGGGCAATTTACACCCAGGACAATATGCCCGGCGTCGTGGTGGTGGACGGAGATTATGAGTGGTTTATTCCCGTCAATATCCTTGACAGGCGGGACGGAATGGTATTCATTGCCGGAATACAGCAGGGCGTGCCGTTTGAGGGACAGACGGTCCGGCTGTTCTGAAAAAGGCAGCGGCACGCGATGAAAAAGGAGAGACCCAGGATGAATCTGAACGACCTGAAAAACAGACTGATGAAAACATTTGCCCGGAGGGACGGGGACAGCAGCCGCCGTCCGGACGGCGGAACCAGCTGCTACCGTCCGATCCGCCGGAGAAATCAGCCTGAAATCGGGGAACAGGAAGAGGCACCGATGACCTATATCCATACCGGATTTACCGGGATGAATCCGCCGGCCTCCGGATTTGATACAGGATTCGGGGCGGAGGGCTGGAACGCCTACAACCCGGGGAACGGTTTTCAGCAGGTTCAGCAGAATCCTTACGGCCAGACAGCCTATCAGCAGCAGCCCGTGCAGAATGATCCCCGGCAAAACCCGTACAATCCGGCTCAGCCGCTGTACAGCCAGGTGCCCTTCGGCCAGCCGCAGCAGAATTCCTGGGAATCCCAGCCCTATCAGCGGGACGGCCGGGGACGGGCGGAGGAACCGCCGGTAACCGCCGCGCGCCCTGACCGCGGCTGGTTCCCGCCCCGGGAGGAGAGCATGCCCCGCAGCAATATTTCCTACATGCCCGGCTACTCACCGGACGCCGGGGCCGCCCCCTTCAACCACGTGGAGCATATTATGACGCTGACGGGGCTCAGGAGCTGCTACGAAGCGATTGAGTGCATGAAAAACGGGGAAACCCTGATTGTGACGCTGGATGCCATTGCCAACGAGAATGAGAGCACCCGCTGCCAGGACATGCTGGCCGGCGCAGCCTTTACCCTGGGCTGCAGCGTGCGGATGCTGATGGGAGCCCGGCTGGTGCTCATTGCCCCGGAAGGAGTCAAGGTGCTTCCGGAGGAAGCCCCGGCCCGTATGGAAAATGTACCGCCAGTGCCGGTGTATACCAACGCGGTGCCCCAGGAGAACATCCCCCGGACCCGGGAACGCCGCAGCGGCCGCAACGCCGCGGAATGGAACGCCGCCCGCAGCGGGCAGATGGAAGGATATAATCCCTATACCGGAACCATGCCGGTGGCTGCCGGCGCTTACGGCAATTTCGGCGGATACGGATACTGATGATTTTTTGAAATGAGGGAAAGGAGACGTGAGCATGGGCAAGATTACGGTGGAAGAAATTTCCCGCAAGGAGTTTTCTTTCGCAAACAAGGGATACAACCAGAAAGAAGTGGATGATTTTCTGGATGATATCTGCGATGAAATCGAACGGATGGAAAATGAAATCATGGACCTGAAGCAGAAGACCACTGCAGTGCGCACGGCCGCCCCGCAGCAGGATTCCGCCGTCAGTGCCAAGAATGAAGAAAGCTTCCGTGAAGTGCTCGCCATGGCGGTGCAGGTGAAGGAGGAAACCCTGCGAAAAGCCCGGGAGGATGCGGAGGCCATCCGTGCCAAGGCGGAAACGGAAGCCAGCGAGCGGCTGGACGGCCTGGCCGAGGAACGGAAAAAACTGGAGGCCCAGGTGGCGGCGCTGAAGCAGACGGCGGCCGATTACCGGACCCGGTTTGAAGCGCTGCTGCAGGCCCAGCAGGAGGCACTGGAAAAGGCATCCGATCTTTTCTGAACAGGCAGCGACTGAAAGGGGACACGGAGAATCATGTTTGGATACAGACCGGACGGAAGGCGGCTCAGGGATGTGGATCCCATTGTTCAGATTACGCCTTACCTGATGCCGATGCGCTGTGACGCGCAGGTGTTTCTTCAGCATAACCTGGATTATGAAAAAATGTCCAGGTACATTGTGAGCAAGGGCCGGGAAGGAGAAAAAATCACCTTCATGCAGATCATTGTTGCAGCCTATGTACGGGCTGTCAGCCTGCATCCCGAGGTGAACCGCTTTATTTTCAACAAGCAGTATTTTGCCCGGAAAAACTGTTCTGTTTCCTATACGGTGCTGAAGGAAGCGCAGAATGCGAACAGCAACGAGGTGACGGTCCGGATTGAGTTTGACCCGAAGGACACCATCTTTGATGTCCGGGACCGGATGGATTACGCGGTGAAAGCCGCCCGGGCCACGGAGGATGGCGATTTCGTCATCAAGCTGGCGAAACTGGTGCTGCGTATTCCGGGCCTGACCACGGGAATTGTGGCGATGTACCGCCTGCTGGACCGCTACGGCCTTGCGCCGAAGGCGATCCTGAAGGAGCTGCCTTTCTACAGCGGACTGTTTATCACCAACAACGGATCCATCGGGCTGCCGAGTCCGATGCATCATATCTACAATTTCGGTGATGTCAGCCTTTTCATGGGGATGGGCGGAATTCAGAAGGAAGCGGTTGTGGAACCGGACGGAAAAACCCGGATGCGCCGCCTGATGCAGCTGGGCATCACAGCGGATGAACGGGTCTGCTCCGGCGCCCATTATGCTTCGTTTTTCGCGGACGTGATGAAATTCATTACGGATCCGACGCTGCTGGAATCGCCCCCTGAAACCGTCAAATACGATAAGGGCGTGGAATACCACGTGCCCAAAGTCAGCAAAAAACCGGACTGATGTCCGGTTTTTTTGCAGCAAAGAACCCAAAACAGAAGATTATCCGGTTCAGACAAAGCTTTCCGGCCGGTTGAAAACGGGAATGAAATCCCGGTCGGCGGAAGCCTCCTCCTGCAGGAAACCGGGCAGCCCCAGGGCCAGCATATGGTTTCGTACCCGGAGGTATTCCTTCCCGCTCAGGCGGCGGTTCAGCCCCGGGATCTGCACATGGTTGCAGGGAATATACTGCCGCATCAGGCTGACGGGGGTTCCCTCCGGCAGGTTGTCCCGGATCCAGGTCAGAAGTTTCATGCTTTCCCCGGTGAGACCGGGGAGAATCAGATGGCGGATGAGCACTCCGCGGGTCATAATGCCTTCTTCGTTAACCTGATTCGGGCCGGCCTGGCGGCACATTTCCCGGATGGCTTCGGAAGCGGCTTCAAAATAATCCGGCGCCCCGGCACACAGCTGCCCCATGCGGGCAGAATAATGCTTCAGGTCCGGGAGGTAGACATCCACGGCGCCTTCCAGCCGGCGGAGCGTATCGACGGTTTCGTAGCCGGAGGTATTCCAGACCACGGGAACCGGGGGTTTCCAGAGCTCCAGCGTATCCAGAATCCGCGGAACAAACGGGGTTCCGGTGATAAAGGAAACAGACTGCATGCCCTGATCCGCCAGGCGCTTCAGCGCGTCGGAAAGCTCCCGTGGCGTAAAATTTTTTCCGTCGCCCGTGTGGGAGATTTCCCCGTTCTGGCAGTAAGCGCAGCGCAGGGTACAGCCGGAAAAAAACACGGCACCGGTGCCCCGGACACCGGAGACCGGAGGCTCCTCCCACAGGTGTGGCGCGATCCGGGCAATACGCATTTCCTCCCCCAGGCCGCAGAAACCGGTTTTTTCCGCACGGTTCACCCGGCACCGCCGGGGACACAGAGAACAGATCATCATCATTCCTCCGCAATCAGATGGCTCATTATAGGGCGGAGGCGGGAAAAAGGCAAATGTTGAGATTGCCGGTTTTTTCCGGTATAATATATCTGTAAAAATATTGAGTTTGAACGCAAAGGAGACGAAGCGTTTTGAATGAAGAAAAAACCCTGAATGAAGAAATGAACCCGGAGAATGAAACGGGGGAACCGGTGCCCCGGCACCGGAGAAGGAGCGATAACCGGCCTGCGGAGCCGGAAGAAGCCGCGCAGCCGACAGAGGTTGTGGAAAAGGTAGAGGAGAAAACGGAAGAGGAACCTCCCCGGGAACCTGTACGCCAGGCGGCGGACAGCAGGGTGCCCCCGGAAGCCCGGCGTATGGCGGCATCTCCGTACCATGCGGTCAGTCCGGTCAGTGCCGCGGCGGTGCGGCATCCCGGGGAACGGCCGCCACAGGCGGTCCATCGTCCTGTCCGTCCTGCGGCGGAAAGCCGCCCTGCGCCGGAGATCCGGCCTGTTTCCGGAACCCGCCGGCCGATGCCGGAGGGACATACCCAGCAGAGGAACAATGCACGGGTATCCGTGGGTTACGCGCCGGGACGCATGAATCCCATGCCCCGGACTGCCCAGGATTATATCCAGGACCTGCAGGCCGCCCGGGAGTACGGCCGGGATCCCCGGGACAACCGGGAATACGGCCGGGAAATCTACGGCCGGGAAGCCCGGCAGCAGGAGAACCGGGATCCGCGGAGGATCCGGGAATATCCGGAGAACCGCTATGGAGAACGGATGCCCGGAAACCGGCCGCAGCGGCCTGCCGAACCGGAAAAACGCCATCCGCTGCTGTGGGTGGTTGCCACGCTGCTGGTGATTGCCGGATTTTTACTGACGGCGGTGCTGGCGATGCCGGAGGACAGCGGAATCCGAAAAGAAGCAGCGGAGATTGCCAGGAAAATAACGGCTCCGGTACAGGGAATGCTGGAAAAGAAAAAAGAAGAGCCCGCCGGGATTTTTGCCTTTACGGTGACCGGAAACGATAAGGCTTCCGCTCCGGCGGACGTCATTTTCTCCGTGACCACGGACAGGTCCGTGGAATCCCTGCGGCTGGTGGATGAAGACGGCCTGGACGCCGGGGCGGAGGCTACCCGGGTGGACAACGCGGAAAACACCATCTGGTCCATGACCATGCGGATCCGGGACGGATATGAAGGGATGGTCCGGCTGCAGACCCGGACGGGACAGGGAGACTGGGCGGACACGGAATACACTGCAAACGTGCAGATTGCACCGGCCCTGGCAGGCACGGAATCCCCGGAAACCCGGGGCCCGGAACCGACCGCGTCTCCGGAGGGAGAAGCCAAAGGAACCGGAGAAGACGGATCCGATCCGGCGGACGGCGATTCCGCGGAGGGACTGCCGGAGGAAACCGCGGAGGAAATCGGGGCTGCGGAAGAGGAACCGGAGGAGCCCGCGGAGACAGCGGCCGGGACAGCGGAAAATGTGACTCCGGAACCCACGGAGCGTCCGGAACCGACGCCGACCCCGGTGCCGACGGATACGCCTGCGCCGACGCCGGAACCGACGCCGACTCCGCCGCTGACGGCGGACGCGGATCCGGATGCGGATCCTTCCCTGATCCAGACCACAACCGTTTATGACGGATCCAAAAAACAAAAGGAATATATCCGCCCGGCAAAAATGGTGATTCATATGCCGGACGGGGACGACTATACCCCTGCGAAAATCGGTGTGATGACCTTCCGGGGCAACGCCTTCCGGCAGAATGCCGCGGTGGGGGAAGTGAAGGGGGCCGACAGCCTGAAGGTGTTGTGGACCGCGGAAGCGGGCAGCGCCCGGGGCGCCAGCCAGATGTTCTACGGGTATGAATGGACCGGGCAGCCGGCCATTGCGAAGTGGAGCACGCAGGTTCGGAACGCGTCCAACATTGACGAGGAGAAAAAAACCAAAACGGCATTGCGGGAAGTGATTATTGCCGGCGCGGACGGAGTGATCCGTTTCTTTGACCTGGAAGACGGAACGCTGACCCGGGGCGCCATCAATCTCGGATACCCGATGCGGGGGACGCCCAGCCTGCACCCCGCGGGATATCCCTACATGAACGTGGGACAGTATACCCGGAAGATGAAGGTCAAGACCGGGAAAATCGGCCTGCGGCAGTACAACCTGTACAACCAGAAAGAGCTGGTGCTGATTGACGGGCTGGACGGAAAGATGCACCGGGGACTGAACCGGATCGGAAGCTTTGAGACCTCTTCCCTGATCGACCGCACCAGCGACACCATGATTACGCTGGGGACCAACGGTTTGCTGTACCTGACCAGCCTGAACACCAGCTTTGACTACCAGGCAGGGGTTCTGTCCATCAACCCGGCCTCCGTGGTGATGGCAACCCGGGCCAAGGGTGAAAAGAAAAACGAACGGGTGGCGGTGGAATCCTCCCATGCCATGTATGACAAATATGTCTTCTATGCGGATATGGGCGGCTTCCTGCGGTGCGTGGATACCAATTACCTGAGTACAACCTGGGCTGTGGAGACGGGAGATTCGGTCTACGCGGCGATTGCCCTGGACCTGAACGAAGAGACCCGGGAACTGGCCCTGTATACCGCCAACATGCTGAGCCTGCGGAAGAGCGGCGGGGCCCAAATCCGCCGGTATGACGCCCTGAGCGGCAAGGAAATCTGGAAAACGGAAATCGGCGTGGCAAAGAATACCAAGACCAAGGAAGATGTCGGTGTCAAGGCGTCTCCGGTCATCGGCCGGCAGGGACTGAAGGATCTGGTGTTCTTCACGGTGACCGGCCTGAATCCGGACGGCCGGCAGGCGCTGGACATCGGAGAAACGGCAAAAGCAGCCCTGGTGGCGCTGGAAAAGTCCACCGGAACCGTTCGCTGGGCAAAAGCGCTTTCAGACCGCAGCGAATCCTCCCCGGTGGCGGTTTACGACACCGCGGGCCGGGGCTGGATTATCCAGTGCGCCGAGGACGGGGAAATCATCGCGGTGGACGGCCTGACGGGAGAGGAAACCGCAAGGGTAAAGCTGGAGGCAAAGATTCAGGCGTCTCCGGCGGTGTACAACGATATCCTGGTGATCGGCACCACGGGCAAGGGAACGGAATCCGTAGTTGGAATCCGGATCGCGCCGGCGGGCTATGAAGAACCGGAAGACGAACAGCTGCCGGGGGATGAGACGGCAGAAGGCGGTGCGGAAGAAACCCTTCCGGATCCGGAATAACCTGAAAAAACAGGAAAGGGAAACAATATGGAAAAATACCTTGCGGCACTGGACCAGGGAACCACCAGCTCCCGGGCAGTGATTTTCACGACCGAAGGGCAGACGGTTGCTTCCTTTAACCGGGAATTCCCGCAGCATTATCCGAAACCGGGCTGGGTGGAGCACGATCCGAAGGATATCCTGGATACCCAGATCACCTCCCTGCGGGAGGCGGTACGGCTGGCCGGCATCAATCCGGCGGAAATCGCCGCCATCGGGATTACCAACCAGCGGGAAACCACCTTTCTCTGGGACCGGAAAACGGGTGAATGCGTCGGGAACGCCATTGTCTGGCAGTGCCGGCGAACCTCCGGCATCGTGGAGGAGCTGGTGCGGCAGGGCTGCGGGGAGCTGATCCGTGAAAGGACTGGCCTGTTGCCGGATGCCTATTTTTCCGGCACAAAGCTGAAGTGGATGCTGGATTACTACAACCTGCGTGACAAAGCCGAAAAGGGAGAACTGTGCTTTGGAACGGCGGACAGCTTCCTTTGCTGGAACCTGCTGGAGGACCGTCCCCATGTGACCGATGCCACCAACGCGGGACGGACGATGCTTTTCAACCTGCATACCCAGGACTGGGACGAGGACCTGCTGAAGCTGCTGGATATTCCGCGGGCGTGCCTGCCGAAGGTGGTGGATACGGCGGGGTTTATCGGGATGCTGGATCCGGCGGTTCTCGGATGCCGGATTCCCGTGACCGCCATGGCCGGTGATCAGCACGCCAGCCTTTTCGGGCAGGCCTGCCTGAAACCCGGGGATGTGAAAAACACCTACGGCACAGGCTGCTTTATGCTGATGAACACCGGGGAACGGCCGGTCCGGAGCGGGAACGGCCTGCTGACGACCATGGCCTGGCGGATCGGCGGAAAACCGGTTTATGCCCTGGAAGGCAGCGTGTTCATGGGCGGGGCCACGATCCAGTGGCTGCGGGACGAGCTGAAAATTATCGGAACGGCCGCGGAAAGCGAAGCGCTGGCAATGTCCGTGAACGGAACGGGCGGGGTTTATCTTGTGCCGGCGTTTACGGGGCTGGGAGCTCCCTGGTGGGATATGTACAGCCGGGGGACGCTGATCGGAATGACCCGTGGAACCGGGCGGCCGCATATTGTGCGGGCTGCGCTGGAATCCATTGCCTATCAGAGCGCGGACCTGATGGAGGCCATGGTGAAGGATGCGGGACACCGGCCGGAAAGGCTGCAGGTGGACGGCGGGGCCAGCGCCAATGCTTTCCTGATGCAGTTCCAGGCGGATATTTCCGCCGTTCCCGTGGTCCGGCCGAAGGTGCTGGAAACCACGGCACTGGGCGCCGCGCTGCTGGCCGGCCTGGGGGCCGGAATCTTTTCCACGCCGGAGGAAACCGCGCAGGCCTGGAAGAAGGACCTGGAGTTTACCCCCCGGATGGACGATGCGACCCGGATCCTGGAGCTGAAGGGCTGGCACCGGGCGGTGGAACGGAGCCTGGGCTTTGCCAGGGAACAGTAAAAAAAGCCGCGCACTGCGCGGCCGGAATCCGGAAGGATTACTGTTTCTTTGATTTCAGCGTTTTTACGGCGCCGGCGGCATATACCGCAAGGGCCAGGAAGGCCAGGCCTACGGTAATCCACAGCAGGAGCAGATCCGGCGTCAGGCCGAAAATACGGAAGCTGCCGGCGGCAAGGCTCGGGTGGAAGAAGGAGAGCAGCAGGGAAGCGATGAAGAAAACCTGCGCGGTTTTGCCGAAGTAATTGCTGTATACCACCACATTTTTACTGAGCATGAAGAGGCCGCCCAACAGCATGACCAGTTCCTTGGCGCCCACGACGATGATGGCCGCCCAGGGAAACACGCCGGCAATGGCCTGGCATACCATGGCGGTTACGACCATCAGCTTATCCGCCAGGGGATCGAAGAGCTTGCCGAAGTCCGTGATCTGATTCAGCTTCCGGGCCAGCATGCCGTCGAACAGATCCGTGATGCTGGCAGCGGCAAAAACAAACAGAGCCGCGATTTTATCCTGTTCAGCGGGAACGCTGAAGAACACAATGACGAAAACGGGAATCAGCACCAGCCGCATCATGGTCAGCGCGTTGGGGACATTCCAGACATTGGTAAAAAGCTTGCGGAAACGGTCTTTCAAATCATTCAGCTTCTTTCCGGAGAAATCTTAACCTCAAGAAAGATTCTGCGCAAAGGAGCCTAAATCCTTTTTTACTGCACAGGAGGGAATCGGATGAACAACAGGATTCAGCGGAAAGACGGAAGAGCGCCGGAGGAAAAAAGGCCGGTCAGTATTCAGACGGATTTTGTGCGGACCGCCTGCGGCAGCTGCCTGATTGCCACAGGAGACACCCGCGTAATCTGTACCGCCAGCGTGGAGGAGGCAGTACCTCCTTTCCTGAAGGGAAAGGGACAGGGCTGGGTGACGGCGGAATATGCCATGCTGCCGGCATCAACCACGGAACGGAAGAAACGGGACGGGATCAAAAAGGACGGCCGGAGCGTGGAAATCCAGAGGCTGATCGGCCGGGCCCTGCGGCAGGCGGTGGATCTCAGGGCACTGGGAGAACGCACAATTACATTGGACTGTGATGTGCTTGAAGCGGACGGGGGCACCCGCACCGCGTCCATTACCGGGGCTATGGTTGCCCTGACCTGCGCCGTGGACCGGCTGATCCGGGAAAAGAAGCTGCTGGTGAGCCCGATTGTTCATCAGGTGGCTGCAGTCAGCGCCGGCATTGTGGAGGATGTACCCTGCCTGGATCTTTGCTATACGGAGGACAGCAGCGCCCAGGTGGACATGAACTTTGTCATGAACGAGAACCGGGAATTCATTGAGCTGCAGGGAACCGGGGAAGGCCGGGCTTTCAGCCCCGAGGAGCTTTCCACCCTCATGAGCTACGGAATGAAGGGAATCTCCGAGCTGATGCTGGCGCAGCGGGAAGCCCTGGGAGAACGGGCGCGGCACATTGCCCCCAAACCGCTGCTGCTGGTGGCCACGGGCAACGAGCACAAGCTGAGGGAACTGCAGAAGATGTTCCGGGATTACTATACTCTGGCGCCCATGTCCGCAGCGGGGTTCTTCGGCCCCATTGACGAGAATGCATCCACCTTTGCGGGAAACGCGGTGATCAAGGCGGAAGCGGTGTGCGCGGCCACGGGATTCCCGGCCCTTGCCGACGACAGCGGCCTGTGCGTGGAAGCGCTGGACGGAGAACCGGGCGTGCTCAGCGCCCGCTATGCCGGCGAACACGGGGACGACGAAGCCAACAATGACCTGCTGCTGCGCCGGATGGAGGGGAAAGAGGACCGCCGGGCACAGTTTATGTGCGCGCTGGCACTGAAATTCCCCGGGAAGGAGCCGTATATTGCCGAAGGGAGCTGCCCGGGAGTTATCCTGCACAAAAGACAGGGAACCGGCGGCTTCGGCTACGATCCGCTGTTCCTGTATGAACCCATGGGAAAAACCTATGCGGAAATGAACGAACAGGAGAAAAACGAGGTCAGCCACCGGGCCGCCGCCGCCCGGAAAATGGCCGGGATTATGGCTGAAATTGAAAAAGGCGAATAATCCCGGGCAAAGGCGGCAAAAAAGTACGGAAACAGTACATTTGAAGCCTCGGAAACCTTGACGCGTAAAGGAAAAAAAGTGTAAAATACGGGAAAAGAAAAACAGAGGAGGACATGGAGATGCTGCGCGGCGACAGGATCTGGGTTGGAACCTGTGAAAACGGGCCTGTGGAACTTCTGCCTTCCATGTCCAACCGCCACGGCCTGATTGCCGGAGCCACCGGCACCGGGAAAACCGTTTCCCTGAAGGTGCTGGCGGAAAGCTTTTCGGATCTGGGGGTTCCCGTTTTTCTCAGCGATATCAAGGGCGACCTGAGCGGCATGGTAAAGCCCGGCGCCCGCAGCGAGAGCCTCGACCGCCGGCTGGTTTCCTGCGGGGCGGTTCCGGAAAACTTTGTTTATAAAAATTACCCCACGGTTTTCTGGGATGTTTACGGGGAACAGGGCCATCCCGTCCGCGCCACCGTGGAGCAGATGGGCCCCCTGCTGCTGAGCCGGATGCTGAGCCTGAATGAAACCCAGAGCGGCGTGATGAACATCCTCTTCCGGGTGGCCCGGAATGAGAATTATGACCTTTGCGACCTGCAGGACCTGAAAGCGATGCTTGTGCACGTGGGCGAAAACGCAAAGGAGTATACGCTGAACTACGGCAATGTTTCCGTGGCCAGCGTCGGCGCGATTCAGCGGGCGGTGGCTGTTCTGGAGGATCAGGGCGGGGATACCTTCTTCGGAGAGCCTGCGCTGAGCATTGATGACTGGCTGCGGGTGGCGAAAAATGAGGACGGAACGGAGCAGGGCGTGATCAATATCCTGTCCGCGGACCGGCTTTTCAACAATCCGACCATGTATTCCACTTTCCTGCTCTGGATGCTGACAGCGCTGTATGACCGGCTTCCCGAACGGGGAGATGCAGAGAAGCCCCTGATCGTTTTCTTCTTTGACGAAGCGCACCTGCTGTTCAACAACTGCAGCCGGGCACTGATGGAAAAGATTGAGCAGGTGGTGCGGCTGATCCGCTCCAAGGGCGTGGGAGTTTTTTTCATTACCCAGAGCCCGGCGGACATTCCGATGACCGTTCTCGGACAGCTGGGCAACCGGATTCAGCACGCGCTCCGCGCCTACACCCCGCTGGACCAGAAGGCCGTAAAGGTGGCTGCACAGACGTTCCGGGCCAACCCGGCTTTTGATACTGAGGAGGCCATAACAACCCTGAAAACCGGCGAAGCCCTGATTTCCTTCCTGGATGAGCACGGGGCTCCCGGCGTGGTTGAACGGGCAATGATTCTTCCCCCCCAGAGCTTCATGGGCGCCATTACCCCGGAAGAACGCGGGCAGGTACTGCAGGAAAGCCCCCTGTACGGCGTTTATGACGATCCGGTTCAACGGGAAAGCGCCTGGGAAAAGCTGAACAAAAAGAAGGAAGAGCCTCCGGCGGCTCCGGTTCCCCGGTTCCTGCTGGTGAACGGCGTTCTGCGGCAGGTGGTGCCGGCGGAGCAAGCCAGGGAATTTGTTCAGTACAACGGATGTTTGTGGCCGATTCTCTGACCGGACGGCTGCTTCATACAGTTTCTGTTTCCTCAACGACCCCTCTCGCGGCGCAGGTGAGCACCGTGCATCGGAACATGGCCCAGACATTTAAGGTTTTTGATCCCGCAACCGGTAATTACGTTGAAAAAGAGATCGAAGGCATGACCCAGCCTGTGGTTCAGGCAGTGCAGGAAGCGGCTGCGGCCGTGGAGACCGTTCCGCAGGCCGTGCAGCCGGTGATCCAGGCTGTTCAGCAGGCGCCGGAAGCGGCGCAGCAGGCGGTGCAGCCGGTGATCCAGGCTGTTCAGCAGGCGCCGCAGACGGTGCAGCAGGCGGTACAGCCCGTGGTGCAGACCGTTCAGCAGGCGCCCCAGATGGTGTCCCAGGCAGTGCAGCCTGTGATTCAGGCAGCCCAGCAGGCCGTGCCCACCATTCAGGTTCAGCCCCAGCTGCAGCAGATGCCCGTGCTCGTGCAGGATCCTGCCACCGGACAGATGGTGCAGCAGATGATGACCGTGCAGTATGATCCGGCGACCGGCACGTATGTGCCTGTGCAGGCGCAGCCTATGGATCCCAAGGCGCTGGAGGCGCAGCAGAAGGCAGCTGAAAAGGCCCAGCGTGAAGCGGAACGCCAGGCCCGGGAAAAGGAAGCGGCCGAACGCCGGGCCAGGAACGACGCCCTGCGGGAAGAAGCAGCCGAGCGCGCGCGCCGGAATGATTCCGTCGCGGGCCGGGTCAAGAATACCGCGATTTCCACAGCAACCCGCCAGGTGGTTTCCAACCTGACCAAGGGAATCAGCAAGGCCATCGGCAATCTGATTGGCGGAAAGAAATAATTCCAGGTCTTCGGTGAAAGCCGGCCGGCGGATTTGCCAGCCGCCCGGTTTTTCCTGCAGATAAAACAAGACCATAAAAGAGGAGAGAGAGTACCATGAAGAAGTTTCTGAAAGAGTTCAAGGATTTTGCCGTAAAGGGCAATGTACTGGAACTGGCGGTTGCCGTGATTCTGGGCGGCGCGTTCAATAAGGTTGTCACCGCTGTGGTGGAAATCTTCCTGAACCCCATTCTTGAGGCGCTGCCGAAGATGGACAACGGAGGCACCGGCTTTGTGGGCAGCCTGATTACCTTCGCAGCCGTGCTGATTGAGTTCATTCTGACCGCGCTGATCCTGTTCCTGATCATCAAGTCCTTCAACAAGAGCAAGGATATGAAGAAAAAGAACGAGAAACCTGCTGCGCCGACCACCAAGACCTGCCCCTTCTGCATGAGCGAGATCGACATCAAAGCGACCCGCTGCCCCCACTGCACCAGCGAGCTGAAATAATTCCTTTCGGATTCAATAAAGAAACTGCCGCTCAGACGAGCGGCAGTTTCTTTATTACAGCGCGGCTTTCAGCGCTTCCGTGCGGTTCTCATGCTCCCAGGGAAGATCGATGTCCGTGCGGCCGAAGTGGCCGTAGGCGGCGGTCTGCCGGTAGATGGGCCGGCGGAGATCCAGGTCCCGGATGATGGCGGCAGGACGGAAGTCGAAGACTTTTCTCACCGCGGCGGTGATCTTCTCATCGCCGCAAATTCCGGTGCCGAAGGTATCCACCAGGATGCTTACAGGCTCCGCTACGCCGATGGCGTAAGCCAGCTGGATCTGGCAGCGGTCGGCCAGTCCCGCGGCCACCACGTTTTTCGCGGCCCAGCGGGCGGCGTAGGCGGCGCTGCGGTCCACTTTGGTGGGATCCTTTCCGGAGAAGCAGCCGCCGCCGTGAGGCGCATAGCCGCCGTAGGTATCCACGATGATTTTACGGCCGGTCAGGCCCGTGTCCCCGGCAGGGCCGCCGATCACGAAACGACCGGTGGGGTTGATGAAGTACCGGGTTTCCGGGGTCAGCAGTTCCTCCGGCACGATGGGATCCACCACATGGGCCAGGAGCTCCTTCCGGATGGTCTCCTGGGTAACCTCCGGAGCATGCTGGGCGGAGATAACGATGGTATCCACCGCCACGGGGGTATTGTCCTCATAGGCAATGGTGACCTGTGTTTTTCCGTCGGGATAGAGCCAGGGAAGGGTGCCGTCCCTGCGGACTTCCGCCAGCCGGCGGGCCAGCCGGTGGCTCAGGGAAATGGGCAGGGGCATCCGTTCCGGCGTTTCGTTGCAGGCATAGCCGAACATCATCCCCTGGTCGCCGGCTCCGGTATCTGCTTCGTCTCCGGAACGGGTTTCCAGCGCGTCATTCACACCCCTGGCGATATCCGGGCTCTGGTCATGAATCGCGGTCATGACGGCGCAGGTGTTGCCGTTGAAGAATTTTTCCGGACGGTCATAGCCGATGTCGTTCACCGTTTTCCTGACAATGGAATTGATATCCACGTAGGTGGAGGTGGTGATTTCGCCCATGACGGTGATCATGCCGGTGGAAGCGAAGGTTTCGCAGGCCACGCGGGCGTCCGGATCTTGCGCCAGAATCGCATCCAGCACGGCGTCGGACACCTGGTCGCAGACTTTGTCCGGATGGCCTTCGGTGACGGATTCGGAGGTAAACAGTTTTCTCATAAGACAGCTCCTTTCGAAATAAAAAAGTCCGGCCTGCACACAAGCCAGACGGACACAATCCTGCGATTGGCCTTATCTGCCAGCGCTCAGTGAGTGTGCACGCGCTGCGGGATTTGGCACCAAGCTTCTGCCGGTTGCCGTGACGTCATCAGGCCCGTCCCTCGGTCACTCGTGATAAGGTTAGCGAAAGTATATTACACAGTGATGGACTGATTGTCAAGGAAAATGCGCGGAGATCCTTCCGGAGCGGTTTCCCCCTTGTTCCTTCCGATGGTTTTTGCTATAATAATTGCAACACTCCAGAAAGAAGGTTTATTGCCATGAATAAGATTCTTGTGGAAACATCCGCCCGTCACGTCCATGTTACCAAGGAAGACCTGGAAACGCTGTTCGGCGCCGGCCATGAGCTGACCGTCAAGAGCTGGCTGTCCCAGCCCGGACAGTTCGCCAGCGAGGAGCAGGTGGACGTTGTGGGTCCGAAAAATACCCTGAAGCGCGTCCGGATTCTCGGGCCGGTCCGTTCCGCCACCCAGGTGGAACTGAGCCTGACGGATGCCCGCTCCATCGGCGTGACCGCTCCGGTGCGCGAATCCGGTGATATCGCCGGATCCGGCGCCTGCAAGCTGGTGGGCCCCTGCGGCGAAGTGGAAGTGAAGGAAGGCGTTATCGCCGCGAAGCGGCACATCCATATGACTCCCGCAGATGCCGAAGCATTCGGCGTACAGGATAAGGATGTTGTTTCCGTGAAGGTGGAGACGGCCGGCCGGGCGCTGACCTTCGGCGATGTGGTGGTCCGCGTCAGCGAAAAGTTCTCCCTGGCGATGCATATCGACACGGATGAGAGCAACGCAGCCTGCGCCGTCAACGGCACCATGGGCGAACTGATCAAATAAACCGCAGGCCGGTTTCTGCGTTTCCCCCGGGATTTCCCGGGGGTTTTCTTTTGGCTGCGGCCAAAATAAAGCTTGACAACGGATTTGAGCTTGGATATACTGTTTAGGCTGTTCTGTAAATCTTCGGGGCAGCAGGCCCCGTAAGCATGAAGAACGAATTGGATGAGGAGTGTTGAACCATGTTCCGTACGTATCAGCCCAAAAAGCGTCAGCGCAGCAAGGTGCACGGCTTCCGCGCCCGGATGTCCACCAAAAACGGACGTCGGGTTCTGGCTGCCCGTCGTCGCCGCGGCCGCAAAGAGCTGACGGTGTAATCAGCGCAAGCTGACCAGTCAATTTTGAGTTGTGGATGAGGCCCGCCCGTTGTTTCGAATGGGCGGGCTTTTCCGCTATATGGGACTCCGCGAAAAGCGAAGAAAGAAGACAAACATGGAAAGGCGTTATCGGCTGCAAAAAAACCGGGCGTTTCAGTATGTCTACCATAAAGGACGTTCTGCCGCCTGCCGTGACCTGGTCATGCTCTTTGCCCCCGGGCGGGAGCTGAAGGTCGGTTTTTCCGTCAGCAAAAAAGTAGGCAAGGCCGTGATCCGGAACAAGGTCAAGCGCCGCCTGCGGGAATGCTTTCGGCCCTGTCTGGGGGACGTGAAAACCGGCCTGTACGTGATCGTAGCCAGGCCTTCAGCCGCAGAGGCCGCCTTCGACGTGCTGCAGAAGGATGTGCGCTACCTGCTGAAAAAGCAGGGAGTACTGAAAGAAGAAGCAGCGAGGGAAGGGAACCGCGCCAGATGAAACGCTTTCTGCTTGCCTGCATTCGTTTTTACCGCCGGAATCTGAGCCGCCGTAAAAAGCATCCGACCTGCCGCTACATCCCGACCTGTTCCGAATACGCCGTGGAAGCGATTCAGCGCTACGGCGCCCTGAAGGGCGGAAGGATGGCAGCCTGGAGGATTATGCGATGCAATCCTTTCAGCAAGGGCGGATATGATCCGGTGCCGGAGGACCCGAACACCACACTAAGGAGGGAATAAACCGGAATGTTTGGAATCACAGACCTGCTGTACAACTTCCTGAACTGGATCAACAGCTGGGTCGGTGCCTGGGGATGGGCCATCGTGGTATTCACCGTGATGGTCCGGCTGGTGCTGACACCGCTGGACATCAAGAGCCGGGCCGGCATGCGGAAAACCCAGAAGCTGCAGCCCCAGCTGATGGCCCTGCAGAAGAAGTACGCCAACGACAAGGAAAAACTGAACCAGAAAACGGCCGAGCTTTACAGGAAAGCCCATGTGAATCCCCTTAGCAGCTGCCTGCCTTTGCTGCTGACCTGGCCGATCCTGATTGCCGTGTTCGGTGCCATGCGTACCGCCGCCAACAAGGAAATACTGAATCAGATGGGGCAGATTCTCAACGGCCAGCAGCCTGTTATGGAAAACTGGCTGTGGATCCGGAACCTGTGGATGCCGGATAACCCGTTCTACTCCGCCCTGCCGGACTTTAACACCCTGCGGACCATTTCCGCCGGGGAGTGGCAGAACTGGTTCAACAGCCTGGGCGGTGTGCTGCCGGCCCAGATGCAGAACGTTTCCATGGAATGGATTGAATCCCTGAACGCGGATGTGCTGAAGAACATCCCGGTGGCACTCCGGGAAATGGTGGCGGCCAACGGATTTACCGCTGACTGCTTCTCCGACGCCAACCTGCAGGGCTCCATTCTGCTGCTGGTGGAAAAAATGAATACCATGAGCTTCTATACCGCCGGAATTGCAAACATTCCGGGATATACGATCCCCCTGGTGAACTGGACCGTGAAATCCATGTACAACGGCTTCCTGCTTCTGCCGATTCTGTCCGCGGTGAGCCAGATTGCCATGACCAAGATTATGGGCAGCGGAACGCCCCAGCCGGCGGAAGGCCAGCCCAACACGGGCAAATTCATGCAGTGGTTCTTCCCGCTGTTCTCCCTGTGGATCTGTATCGGATACAGCGCTGCCTTCGCCCTGTACTGGGTGAGCGGCAACCTGGTGAGCATGGGACAGACCTTCCTGATCAACAAATATCTTGACAAAAAAGAACAAATGGCCGCGCCTGTGGCCGGAGAGGGCAGTGTGAAATAAAATGAGACAGTATGAAGCTTCGGCCAAGACCAAGGAAGAGGCTATTGAACTGGGCCTGCAGGAGCTTGGCGTTTCGATCGGTGATGTGGATGTACTGGTGGTGGAGGAAGGCAGCAAGGGCCTGTTCGGCCTTTTCGGCTCCCGCCCCGTGAAGGTACGGCTGACGGTAAAGGATTCCGAGGAGGATCCGCTGGGAGACCTGCTGGAGGAAAAGAACGCGAAAGCGGCGGAAAAGAAGACCGAAAAGAAAGCGGCGGAGAAAAAGCCGGAACGGAAGCCGGACAGGAAGCCGGAGGATAAACCCGCGGAGAAGACCGCGGAGAAGCCTGCAGAAAAGAAGCCTGCGGAAAAGAAGCCTGCCGAGAAAAAGCAGCCGGAAAAGAAGCCGGAGAAAAAAGCCGCTGCCGGGAAAGAACCGGAAGCAAAAGCTGAAGAGCCGGCGGAAAAACAGGAAATCCGGCCGATGGAAAAGCCGGAGGTTACCCTGATTCCCGCGGATCAGCTGCAGGCGGACAGCCCTGCCGGTGTGGCAAAGCAGTTTCTGAGTGAACTGATCCGGCTGATGGGCGTGGATGTAACCATCGACATGGGAACGGATCCGGAAGGCAATGTTTACGGATACATCCAGGGAGATACCCTGGGAATTCTGATCGGACGTCGGGGCGAAACCCTGGATGCCCTGCAGTACCTGACCAGCCTGAAGGTGAACCGGGGCCAGGAAAACTACACCCGGGTTACCCTGGATACGGAAAACTACCGGGCCAAGCGGGAGGATACCCTGATCCGCCTGGCAAACCGGATGGCCAACCGCGCGCTGCGGACCGGCCGGAAGGTGAGCCTGGAGCCCATGAATCCCTACGAAAGGCGGATTATCCATTTTGCCCTGCAGCAGAATGAAGGCGTGACCACCCATTCCGAGGGGGACGAGCCCAACCGCCATGTGGTGATTACCCACCGGAAGTAATGCCGTTCCTGATGAAGCTGCGGCAAAACGCAGAGACTATTGTGATTTGAGAGGGTGAAAAAAGAAAATGCTGGATATCAACCTGCTTCGGAATGATCCGGAAAAAGTCCGGGAAAATATCCGGAAGAAATTCCAGGAAGAAAAGCTGCCGATGGTGGACGAGGTCATTCAGATGGACCGGGAATACCGCGACGCCCAGCAGCAGGCGGACGGACTGCGCAACAAGCGCAAGACGCTGTCCAAGCAGATCGGCGGACTGCTGGCCAAGGGCCAGAAGGACGAGGCGGAAGCCGTGAAGGCGGAAGTGGCCGCTGCCGCGGAGAAACTGACGCAGCTGGAAAGCAAGGAAGAAGAGCTGAAAGCGGAAATCCGCAAGCGGATGCTGGTCATTCCCAATATCATTGACGATTCCGTGCCCATCGGCCGGGACGACAGCGAAAACGTGGAACTCGAACGTTTCGGCGAGCCTGTGGTGCCGGAATGGGAAATCCCCTACCATGTGGACATCATGGAACGGCTGAACGGCATTGAACTGGATCCCGCCCGGGAAACCAGCGGCAACGGCTTCTATTACCTGACCGGGGACATCGCCCGGCTTCACAGCGCCATCCTCAGCTATGCCCGGGACTTCATGATTGACCGGGGATTCACCTATGTGATTCCGCCTTTCATGATCCACGGCAACGTGGTGAGCGGCGTCATGAGCTTTGCGGAAATGGAAAACATGATGTACAAGATCGAAGGCGAGGATCTTTACCTGATCGGCACCTCCGAGCATTCCATGATCGGCAAGTTCATCGATACCATTCTGGACGAGGACCGGCTGCCCCAGACCCTGACCAGCTACAGCCCCTGCTTCCGCAAGGAAGTCGGCGCCCACGGCATCGAGGAGCGGGGCGTGTACCGCATTCACCAGTTTGAAAAGCAGGAAATGATCGTGATCTGCAAGCCGGAGGATTCCCCCATGTGGTTCGACCGGCTGTGGCAGAACACCGTGGATTTCTTCCGGTCCATGGACATTCCGGTGCGGACGCTGGAATGCTGCAGCGGCGACCTGGCAGATCTGAAGGTGAAGAGCCTGGACGTGGAAGCCTGGTCTCCCCGGCAGAAGAAGTACTTCGAGGTCGGTTCCTGCTCCAACCTGGGTGACGCCCAGGCCCGGCGGCTGCAGATCCGGGTGAAAGACAGCAAGGGCAACAAGTACCTGGCCCATACGCTGAACAACACCTGCGTGGCTCCGCCCCGGATGCTGATTGCCTTCCTGGAGAACAACCTGCGGGAAGACGGAACCGTTGCGATTCCCGAACCGCTCCGGATGTATATGGGCGGAAAGGATCATATCGGATAAGCGGCGGCGGGCTGCTTCTGGACTTTCTGTGTTCTTTCCGGGATGGCTGCATTGACTTTCCTTCCGGAGGGGCGATAATAGAATACAGACAACATGGAACGGTCACCCGAAAGAGTGACCGTCCTTTTTACCGGAGGAATGCAGCATGAATCTGACACAGAAAATTCTGGACGCCCACAGGATCAGCGGAACCCTGAAAGCCGGGGAGGAGATTTCCATCCGGATTGATCAGACCCTGACGCAGGATTCCACAGGAACCATGGCATACCTGCAGTTTGAAGCCATGGGAATCGGCCGGGTGAAAACAAAGAGAAGCGTGGCGTACATCGATCACAATACGCTGCAGACCGGTTTTGAAAATGCGGACGATCATCAGTATATCCAGAGCGTGGCGAAAAAGCACGGGATCTGGTGCTCCAAACCCGGAAACGGGATCTGCCATCAGGTGCACCTGGAACGCTTCGGCGTGCCCGGCATGACGCTGCTGGGCAGTGACAGCCATACGCCCACCGGCGGCGGCATCGGCATGCTGGCCATCGGCGCAGGCGGCCTGGACGTGGCGGTGGCCATGGGCGGCGGCCCCTATTATCTGACCTGCCCGAAGGTGGTGGGCGTAAAGCTGAACGGGAAGCTGCCCTACGGGGTGGCGGCCAAGGACATCATTCTGGAGGTGCTGCGCCGGCTGAGCGTCAAGGGCGGCACAGGAAAAGTCATGGAATATATCGGCGAAGGCGTGAAAAGCCTGACGGTGCCGGAACGCGCCACCATCGCCAATATGGGCGCAGAGCTGGGCGCTACGACCTCCGTGTTTCCCAGCGACGAGGCAACCCGGGCTTTCCTGAAAGCCCAGGGCCGGGAAGGGGATTTCCGGGAGCTGAGCGCCGACGCGGACGCTGAATATGACGAATTCATGGAAATCAACCTGGATGAACTGGTTCCGCTGGTGGCCCGGCCTCACCTGCCGGACAACGTGGAAACCGTGGAGAAGGTGGGCCCCATCAAAGTGGACCAGGTTTTCATCGGAAGCTGTACAAATTCCAGTTATCAGGATATGATGAGAGTGGCCCGGATCCTGAAAGGGAAAACGGTTCACCCGGATGTGAGCCTGGTCATCGGCCCCGGCAGCAAGCAGGTGCTGACCATGCTGGCGCGGAACGGCGCCCTGGCGGATATGATCAACGCCGGAGCCCGGATCCTGGAGTGTGCCTGCGGTCCCTGCATCGGGATGGGCCAGAGCCCGAAGACCAACGCGGTTTCCGTGCGCACCAACAACCGGAATTTCTATGCCCGCAGCGGGACAGCCTCTGCCGGAATCTATCTGACCAGCTGCGAAACAGCGGCAGTGACAGCCCTCGCCGGTGTGCTGACGGATCCCAGGAGCCTGGATATTGATCTGACCGTGGAACAGCCTGCCGTTTTCGATGTAAACGACAACCTGGTGATTCCGCCGGCGGCGGAGGGGCAGGAAGACGCGGTGGAAGTGGTTCGGGGCCCCAACATCAAGCCTTTCCCGCTGGGACACGATCTGGAGGACAGCGTGTCGGGCAAGGTGCTGCTGAAGATGGAAGACAATATTACCACCGACCATATTATGCCCAGCAACGCAAAGCTGCTGCCTTTCCGCAGCAATATTCCGCATCTGAGCGATTTCTGCCTGACGCCGGTGGATGAAACGTTCCCGGCCCGGGCCAAGGCGGAAAAGGGCGGAATGCTGGTCGCCGGAAGCAACTACGGCCAGGGCTCCAGCCGGGAGCACGCCGCGCTGGTTCCCCTGTACCTGGGCATCCGGGCGGTGGCGGCCAAGAGCTTTGCCCGCATTCACCAGGCCAACCTGATCAACAACGGCATTCTGCCCCTGACCTTTGCCGATGAGGCGGATTATGACCGGATTGATCCGATGGATGAGCTGTGCCTGCCGGGCGTGCGCGCCGCCATCGAAGCGGGGAAGGACGAACTGGAACTCCGCAACGAAACCAAAAAGGAATCCTACAAGGTGCTGCTGCCGCTGACGGAGCGCCAGCGCGGCATGATCCTGTCCGGCGGACTGATCAATTACATTCGCACCCGGGGATAAAAACCAAGGAGGATGAAATGAAAATTTCGCAGGCGTTCCGGACCGCATATAAAACGGTTGCGGGGCAGAAGGCCGAAACCGCGAAGCTGCTGGCGACAGAATTTGCGCTGACGGTCATGTGCCTTGCGCCGCTGCTGTTCCTGACCGCGAAAGGACCGGAAAAGTACTGCGCCGTACTGGCGCTGCCGCTGTGGCTGCTGGTGAAGGTTCCGTCGAGACTGAATGCCGCAGCCGTGATGCAGGACGGGCTGGAGGAGGGAAAACTCTTTTCCCTGCGGATGGGGGATCCAGGCAATTACCGGGCGAAGCTGCGCTATGCCCTGATCCGGCTGGGGCTGCTCCTGCTGTGGGCGGCTCCGCTGATTGCAGCGCTGCTGTATGCCTGGGAAAAATACACGGGCCGTACGGACGGCCTGACGGTGCTGCAGATGATTTATGAATTCGGCGGCAAGGACATGAAAACAGGAATCATCTACCTGCTGCTGATCCTGGCGGCCCTGCTGATTCTGTGGGGCCTGGGAGCAGGCTTTCACAGCGGGGACCGGCATGCCTGGGTGCTGGAGGAGAAAGACCTGCTGAAAAAGCGCCGGCTCGGGGTGCTGGGCTGCCGCCTGGCTTCCCTGGTTTTCCTGCTGCCGCTGATTGTGGCGGCGATCGTGGTTGTTTTTCGCTATGCTCCGCTGCTGAATGATGTCAGCGGCGTGGTATCCGGGGATGTGCCGCGGCCGTCCTCCCGGGTGACCCTGATCATTCTGGGCATCGGAACCCTGCTGACCGTTCCGCTGATTCCCATCCGGTCCATGGTGACCGCTGCCTATGTAAAGGGACTGAAATAACGGCCGGAAGATGACGGTGAAACAGCATGAAACTGCGACTGGACCGGTGGCTGGCCCTGCTGGGGACCGGCAGCCGGAGTGAGGTGAAAACATGGATCCGCGGCGGGGAAGTCGCGGTAAACGGGCGGATCATCCGGGATCCCGCCCTTTCTTTTGACGCGGCGTCGGACGTTCTTTCCCTGCGGGGAAAGGAAACGGACGGGCGTGTAATCCGTCATGTGATGATGTTCAAACCCGCAGGCGTACTGACGGCGGCCCGGGATCCCAAACAGCCGACGGTCATGGACCTGCTGCCGCCGGTTTACCGGAGCATCGGCTGCATGCCGGTGGGACGGCTGGACAAGGATACGACGGGGATCCTGATTTTCACCTGTGACGGAGAGATGAACCACCGGCTGCTGAGCCCGGGACGCCATGTGGAAAAACGGTACCGGGCGCTGACGGAGGGAAAGCTGACGGAAAAGGATGCGGAAGCCTTTGCAGCGGGGCTGGAGCTGGGGGATTTTACGGCCCGAAGCGCAAAGCTGACGATCCTGAAGGCCGGGGAAGATACCTCCCTGGCGGAAACGGTGATTACGGAGGGAAAGTTTCACCAGGTGAAACGCATGTTTGCCGCGGTGGGACATGAGGTGCTGGAGCTGCACCGCTGCTCGTTCGGCCCGCTGGAGCTGGATCCGGAACTGCGGGAAGGGGACTGGCGGGAACTGTCGGAGGCGGAAACGTCCGCGCTGCGGAAGGCGGCGGGCATGGAGGAAGAAGCATGAGCGGGCAGAACGATCATTACTATACCCGGGAACCCCAAAGCGCTTCCCGGCCGGTGGAGTGTTCCTTTGAATACCGGGGCATCCTGCTCTCCTTTGTTACGGATGCGGGCGTGTTTTCCCGGGGCGAGCTGGATACGGGAACCAAAACCCTGCTGGACGCGCTGCCGGAGGAAATGAGCGGGGATATCCTGGACCTGGGCTGCGGATGGGGCGCGGTGGGAATTACCGTTGCCAGGAAATGGCCGGAAACCAGGGTAACCATGGGGGATGTGAATCTTCGGGCGCTGGAGCTGACCCGGGAAAACGCAAAAAGAAACCGCGCAGAGGTGAACTGCGCGGAAAGCGACGGCATGACCGCTTTTCTGGGGAAAACCTTTGATGCCGTGGTGACCAACCCGCCGATCCGGGCGGGAAAACAGGTGATCTATAAAATGTTTGCGGACGCTGCGTCCTGCCTGAAGGAGAACGGAGCCCTGTATCTGGTGATCCGGAAGCAGCAGGGAGCGGAAAGCTGCCTGCGCTACCTGCAGACCCTCTTCAGCCGGGTGGAAAAGCTGGACCGTTCCGGCGGCTTCTGGGTGCTGAAAGCATCGGGAGCTGCCGCCGCACAGGACTCCGGAGGGGCTTCCGGGGTTACCGGATGACAATTTCCCCGTGTTCGTCCGCGTCCACCGTCAGGACGGAACCCGGAACTGCGTCCGCCGCGATCACCTTCCGGGCGATGAGGGTTTCCACGTGGGCCTGAAGGTAACGCTTCAGGGGACGCGCGCCGAAGTTGGGATCAAATCCCCGTTCGATAATGGTGTCCAGGGCTCTTTCGGTGAGCTCCGCCTTCAGCTGGCGGCTTTCCAGCCGGCGGTTCAGGTTCTCCATCATCAGGCCGACGATCCTGCGGATTTCGTCGCGGGTTAACGGCTTGTAATACACGATTTCATCGATCCGGTTCAGGAATTCGGGACGGAAGTGGGTTTTCAGCAGACGATCCACCGTATCCCGGGTTTCGGGCCGGATTTCGCCGTTTTCAATTCCGTCCAGGATATATTCGCTGCCCAGGTTGCTGGTCATGATCAGGATGGCGTTTTTGAAGTCCACGGTACGGCCCTGGCTGTCGGTAATCCGTCCGTCGTCCAGCACCTGCAGCAGGACGTTGAAAACATCCGGATGGGCTTTTTCCACTTCATCAAACAGGATCACACAGTAGGGATGGCGGCGGACGGCTTCGGTCAGCTGGCCGCCTTCGTCGTAGCCCACATATCCGGGAGGCGCGCCGATCAGCCGGGAAACGCTGAATTTTTCCATATATTCGGACATATCGATCCGGACCATGTTCTTTTCATCGTCAAACAACGCCTGGGCCAGCGCTTTGGCCAGCTCCGTTTTACCGACACCGGTGGGGCCCAGGAACAGGAAGGAACCCAGGGGCCGGTTGGGATCCTGAATGCCGGCCCGGGACCGCAGGATGGCTTCCGAAACCTTGCGGACGGCCTCATCCTGGCCGATGACCCGGCGGTGCAGCTCATCCTCCAGGTGCAGCAGTTTTTCCCGTTCTCCCTCCATCAGCCGGGATACGGGAATACCGGTCCAGCGGCCGATGATGCGGGCGATTTCCTCTTCCGTGACCTTGTCCCGCAGGAGGCTGCTTTCTCCGCGGTTTTTTTCGGCGATGGCTTCCTCTTTTTCCAGCTCCTGCTTCAGCTTCGGCAGTTCGCCGTATCTCAGTTCAGCGACCCGGTCCAGATTATAGCTGCTGGTGCGTTCGGCCTTCTCGATTTCGGCGTTGACCCGCTCGATTTCCTCCCGCAGGCGGTTTACCTTGCTGATGGCTTCCTTTTCGGCTTCCCAGCGGGCTTTCATGGAGTTGAAGGTGTCCCGCTGCTCCGCCAGTTCCTTCCGGACCTCCTCCAGGCGGGCCCGGGACAGGGCGTCCTCGTCTTTCTTCAGGGCGGCTTCCTCAATTTCCAGCTGCATGATATGGCGGCGGATATCGTCCAGTTCCGCCGGCAGGGAATCGATTTCGGTACGGATCATGGCGCAGGCTTCATCGACCAGGTCAATGGCCTTGTCCGGCAGGAAACGGTCCGTGATATACCGGTTGGAAAGCGTAGCGGCGGCAATCAGGGCAGCATCCTGGATTTTGACGCCGTGAAAAACTTCGTAGCGCTCTTTGAGGCCTCGCAGGATGGCGATGGTATCCTCTACCGTGGGCTCGGAAACCAGAACCGGCTGGAAACGGCGCTCCAGGGCAGCGTCCTTTTCAATGTATTTGCGGTATTCGTTCAGGGTGGTGGCACCGATGCAGTGCAGCTCACCCCGGGCCAGCATGGGCTTGAGCAGGTTGCCCGCGTCCATGGCGCCGTCGGCTTTGCCGGCACCGACAATGGTATGCAGCTCATCGATAAAGAGCAGGATCCGGCCTTCGCTTTTGCGGATTTCCTCCAGCACCGCCTTCAGGCGCTCCTCGAATTCGCCCCGGAATTTTGCACCGGCAATCAGGCTGCCCATATCCAGGGAGAAAATGGTTTTGTCCTTCAGGCTTTCCGGAACGTCTCCCCGGACAATCCGGAGCGCCAGGCCCTCAGCGATGGCGGTTTTGCCTACGCCAGGTTCCCCGATCAGCACCGGATTGTTTTTGGTTTTGCGGGAAAGGATCCGGATGACGTTTCGGATTTCCGAATCCCGGCCGATAACCGGGTCCAGCTTCTGTTTCCTGGCCAGTTCCACCAGGTCGGTTCCGTATTTTTTCAGGGCGTCATAGGTGTCCTCCGGGCTGTCGGAGGTGACCCGGGCGGATCCGCGGACTTCCTGCAGCGCCTTCAGGAACGCTTCCGGAGCGTAGGAGAAGGTTTTCAGAATCCTGGAGACGGCGGGGGAGGCCTTGGCGCAAAGCCCCATCCACAGATGCTCCACGGACAGATATTCGTCCTTCATCTGTTTGGCAATCTTTTCCGCCTCCAGCAGGGCTTTTTCGATTTCGGCCGAAATGCCGGGCTGCCCGGCACCGGAACCGGAAACCCGGGGCAGACGATTCAGGCTGTCTTCCAGCGCCCTGCGGAAGGCCTCCACGGAGATTCCGCAGCGGGAAAGCAGCTGCGGAACCAGGTCCTGCGGGTTTTCGGTAAGGGCTGACATGAGATGCTCCTGCTGCACATCCACATGGCCGTATTCCACGGCAAGAGACTGGGCCCGCTGAAGGGCGGCCTGGGTCTTTTGCGTCAGTTGGTTCATGTTCATCGTTATTTCCTCCGGGAAGGTCATATTTGACTTTCTTTGACCTTCAAGATCATTTTACACCTTTTCGGGGAGATGTCAAGGGCTTTTTGGAAGGCTTCCGGCAGAAAATCCGCTTTTCCGGTCCGGAAAACAGACCGGAAGGAAACAGAGCCCTTCAGGCGTTGTATGGATGTGTGCGGACTCCGAAGGGAAATTGCGAAGGAGGGGCGGAGTATGGTATAATAAAATGTCCTGTTGTCTGTTTTCGGAAGGAACAGGAAAACGGAGGAAAAAAATGTTTGGCAGAAAGAAACGGAACCGCCGGCAGGATGACGGTTTTCCGGAAGAGTTTGAGGAAGAGTATTCCGACGGGGAATACTTTGACGAGGATGAACCGGCAGACGACGGCCTGACGGAGGGCACCGAAGCCTATACCCCGGTGCAGGAAGATCCGGACGCGCTTCCGGAAGCGGAAACCTACGGGGAGGAAAGCTGGGGCGCGACAGACGACGGAGAGTATGCGGAAATGCCGGAAGCGGAAGAGAAGCCGGAGCCCCGCAGCATCTTCCGTCCGGAGGTCCGGAAGCCCAATTTCGTGCTCAGCGTGCTGGTCAACACCGTACGGGTGCTGCTGGTGGTGGTCCTGCTGGCGGGAATCGCCGTACTCGGTACACTGGTGGGAATTGCCAAAGGTTATGTGGATACGGCACCGGAGCTGGATCTGGTGGCCCTGGACACGCCGGACCAGAACACGGAATTCATGGATCGGAACCGGGAACTGCTGACGGTGTACCGGGGAACGGAAAACCGGATTGTGGTGCCCCTGGCCTCCATTCCCCAGCGGCTCCGCAATGCTTTTGTCGCGGTAGAGGATGCCCGGTTTTATACCCACAGCGGAATTGACCTCAAGCGCATTGTCGGCGCCTTTGTGGCGAACCTGACCACCAGCGGAACCCAGGGCGGTTCCACGATTACCCAGCAGCTGATTAAAAATACGCTGCTCTCCTCGGAACAGAGCTACAAGCGGAAGATTCAGGAAGCCTATCTGGCCATGCAGCTGGAATCCCGGTACACCAAGGACCAGATCCTGGAGAACTATCTGAATACCATCTACCTGGGGGAAAACTACTACGGCGTGAAGGTGGCCGCCATGGGCTATTTCGGCAAGGAGCTGGGAGAGCTGACCCTCCGGGAATGCGCCATGCTGGCCGGGGTGAACAACAATCCGTACTACTATAATCCCCGCAGAAATTACTACACCCGCCATGACGGGGAGCGGGACTATGCCGCCACCACCAACCAGCGGACGGATTACGTGCTGCGCTGCATGTATGAAAACCAGTACATCACCCGGGAAGAATACGAGGCCGCCCTGGATCCGTCCACGGCATCCGTGACGCGGGAGGAGGCAAACGCCTCCGCCGGCGGCATGTACAGCTATCCCCACTACATTGAATATGCCGTCAAGGAATGCGTCCGGATTCTGCTGGAGGTCAACGGCCTGCCGGATAACGCCGTCAATCGCGCTGCCATGGAGAACCGGCTGCGCACCGGGGGGTATAAAATCCAGCTGGCCATTGACCCGGGCATTCAGAAGACGGTGGAGGAAACGCTGCAGAACTGGAACAAGTATCCGTCCATGCGGGATCCTTCCGACAAGGTATACCGCAGCAAGAATTCCGACGGAACCTATACCGAGATTGCCCAGCCCCAGGCGGCCTGTGCCGTGCTGGACTACCGGACGGGAGAACTGCTGGCGGTGGTAGGCTCCCGGACGGAGGTGACGGCCCGGAAGACCATGAACCGGGCAACGGACATGAAAATGCCCGTCGGATCCTCCATCAAACCCATTTCCGTATACGCTCCGGCGCTGGAGCTGGGGGCGAGTCCGGCCTCGGTGGCTTACAACATGCCCCTGCCCATTTCCGGCTGGAAGGATTCCAAGGGGAACGACAGCTGGCCGAAAAACTACGGCGGAGCGGGATATACAGGCCCGGTAACCCTGCGGACCGGTATGGCCAAATCCCTGAATACCGTGGCGGCCCAGACGCTGCTGAGCCGGGTGGGAGTGGACCGCAGCGTTTCCTTCCTGCATGCCATGGGCATCGATGACGATCATATTGACAAAACGCCGTTTGGCCTGAGCCTGGGTTCTTCCGGCATTACCCCTTTGCAGATGACGGTGGCCTTCGGCGTGCTGGCCAACGGCGGCGTATATCAGGCACCGATTTCCGTGCTGGGCATTTCGGATGCCCGGGGAGATGTGGTGTGGGACGGACACCAGCATCAGGAACGCCGGCGGGTGTTTTCGGAAAGCACCAGCTGGCTGATTGTGGACATGCTGAAATCCGTGGTTTCCTCGGGCACCGGCACCGGCGCCAAAATCAAGGGGCAGACCGTAGGCGGAAAGACCGGAACCAACTCCGACCAGAAGGGTGTGTTTTTCTCCGGAATTACGGGGCATTACGCTTCCGCCCTCTGGATCGGCCATGACAACTACAAGGCGCTGTCCTCCAAGTCCACGGGATCCGGCGCGGCGGCGCCGCTGTGGCAGGCGTATATGAGCAAGATTCATTCCGGCCTGCCGAACAAGGAAATCCTCGGCGGAAACCCGAAGGAATACGGGCTGGTGCAGGTCACCACCTGCGCGGTCAGCGGACAGCTGGCTACGGAAGCCTGCATGAACGACGCCATGGGGTACGGCGTGGTGACGGACTACTGGAAGGAAGGAACCCAGCCCACCCAGTACTGCCAGATGCATGTGGTTCAGAATGTCTGTGCGGACAGCGGCATGCCCGCGTCTCCCTACTGCCCGAATGTGATTCCCCGGGGTGTGGTGGCGCTGCAGGCAGGGAACCCGCTGGCTGCTTTCCTGGGCACGGAATACCAGAAAACCCTGGAGGATTACCTGGGCCTCAGCACGGATAACGGCGGTTCCGTCTGCACCATGCACAGCGCGGGATCTTCTTCCGGGCAGGGCGGTTCCCCGCTGCCGGACCGGCAGGCGGACGACGCGGCGCGGCTGATCGCGGAGGCGCAGCGGCTGCTGGAAACCCTGGATCCCTCCGGTGCCCAGTACGGCGCGGTGGTGACGGCCGCATCCACCCTGCAGCAGCTGGTAAACAGCGGAGCTTCCCAGAGTGAGATTACCGCGGCCATGACAAACCTGACCTATGCCATGATCGGCATTCACTGACGCCGGACTATCCGTCCGGGGAAAATGTTTCAGGAGGAACAGCATGCTGAAGATCGGATGCCACCTGTCTGCTTCAAAGGGCTACCTGTATATGGCCCGGGAGATCCTTTCCATCGGAGGGAACACCTTTCAGTTTTTTACCCGGAATCCCCGGGGCGGAAGCGCAAAGCCCGTGGATGAAGCGGACGCAGCGTCGTTCCGGCAGTTTGCCGGGGAAAACGGAATCCCGGTGATCCTGGCCCATGCGCCGTATACCCTGAACGGCTGCAGCGCGGATCCCGCCATCCGGGATTTTGCCGCGCGGACGATGGCGGACGACCTGCGGCGGATGGAATATGTGCCCGGAAACCTTTACAATTTTCATCCCGGCTCCCATGTGGGACAGGGAACGGAAACGGGGATTGCGCAGATTGCGGAGATGCTCAACGGAATCCTGACGGAAGACATGCATACCACCGTGCTCCTGGAAACCATGGCTGGAAAGGGCAGTGAAGTGGGATGCACCTTTGAGGAACTGAGGGAGATCCTGGACCGGGTGAAGCTGCAGGACAAAATGGGCGTCTGCATGGATACCTGCCACGTGAACGACGCCGGGTATGATATTGTCCACGACCTGGACGGCGTACTGACAACCTTTGACAGGGTCATCGGACTTGAACGGCTGAAGGCGGTGCACATCAACGACAGCAAAAATCCCCTGGGAGCGCATAAGGACCGCCACGAGAAAATTGGAGAAGGTACGCTGGGAACGGAAACCATTCTCCGGGTAATGCGCCATGAAGCGCTGCGGAATCTGCCCTTCTACCTGGAAACGCCCAATGAACTGGACGGGTATGAGCGGGAAATCCGGATGCTGAAGGAACTGTACTGAAAAACCGATCACGGGGAGACGAAACGATGAAGCGACTGTGGACCATGCTGCTGGCGATACTGCTGCTGGCGGGCGGCCTGCCGGAGGCCCGGTCCCTGGCCGGAGAAACGGAAATGCAGATCGGCGTTTCCGGTAGCCCCCTGCTGCCCGGAGAAGCAGTGATTCTTGCGCTGACCGTTCCCGAGGACGGAGTCTGCAGTATTGACCTGGTGGACGGAAGAGGGGAAATCCTGGCCCGGGTGGCGGAAGACCGGCCGGTGACTGCAGGGTACAACGCCCTGTACTGGAACGGAACCTGGCGGGGAATGCCGGTGCCGGAAGGCGACTGGAAGCTGCGCCTGTCCATGAACGGCCGGACGGCGGAAACCGGGATCACCGTGGGAAGAATGACGCCCACGCTGCTCTCCGTTTCGGCGGACCGGGATACGGTTCCGGCGGGCCGGAAAATCACGGTGAATTACTGGGCTACGGGGGAAGGAACCCTGATTGCAAAAACCGGGGAGACCGTGCTGCTGGAGACACGGGTGAAAACCGGGGCAGGCGAAGCTGCCTTTGAAGCGGCGCTTCCTCCCGGATATTATCCGGTGGAGGTCGCTCTCCGAAGAGAGGACGGGACCCAGTCCCCTTCAACGGTGATCAGCGTGACCACCACTGAACCGGCGGAAGCCTATACCCCCATCGGAAGGGGATGCGGGGAAGAATGGGCGCTTAACGCCTGGACGGTTCCCATGGATATTACGGACGAGGAAGCGGTGTGGCAGGCGCTGACGGCCCCGGTTACCGTGCTGGAGGACGGAAAGGACAAGGCGCAGGTGCGACAGCTGGTGCTGCGAAAGGATCCGGATCCGCAAAGCGAAGGCATCGGCACCGTAACCCTGGCATCCCAGGGAGTGCATGTGCTGGAAAGAGGGGAAACCTGGTCCAGGATCGAATGCTATTCCTCGTCTTTCCACGACTCTCCGATCCTGAACTGGAATGTCCTGGTGCAGGGATGGGTGGAAACGAGACTGCTGAAAACCATCGTCCCCGACCAGGAAATGGGACTGGTGATCGATAAGCTGACCCAGCGGATGTATGTTTTTCAGAACGGAAAGCTGTTTTCCACGCTGCTGGTTTCCACGGGGCTGGCGAACCCGAAGCAGCCCTACAATGAGACACGGTCCGGGGAATTCCTCCTGGTGAGCCGGGTCGGGGGGTTCTATTCGGACAATATGTACTGTCCCCGGGCAATCCGGTTCAACGACGGGGACCTGCTGCATGAGGTTCCCTACGTGGAACGCAACGGGAAGGAGATATATTCCGTGACGGAGCCGAACCTCGGCAGCCGGGCCAGCCACGGATGCGTCCGGGTGCAGCGGAAGGTGAATCCGGAAGGGCTGAACCAGGAATGGCTGTACAGCCATTACCGGCAGAACACCAAGATCCTGATCTGGGAAGACTGGCAGGGCAGGCAGATTGAAATTCCGGAGGACGATACGGTGTTCTGGCGGAATCCCGCGAAAGAGGACTATTATCACTGCTCGGAGCATTGCCAGGCGCTGAATACAAAAAAACCCGCGGAAATCCGCTATGCGGAGCTTTCGGCGGAAGGCTCCGGATGGAAAGCATGTCCTTACTGCGGTCCCATTCAGACAAGGGAAAAACTGCTGGAAATCAACCGGCTGTATGCAGAAGGCGGCGACCACGACCCGGTTCTGACCGAGGCGCGGAAGGACTGCCCGAAGAAAGGAAGGTGAGACAATGAATCCGGTCGACTGGGTAATCCTGGGCATTCTGGCGGTCAGCGTGCTCTTCGGCCTGTATCGGGGATTTATTGCCTCGGTGGCCTCCATGGGCGGATGCCTGCTTTCCCTGGGGGTCAGCTTTTGGCTGAGCCCGCGGGTAACGGAATTTGTCCGGAACAATACATCCCTGAGCAATATCCTGATGTCCTATGCGGACGCGGCCACGCGGCTGAAGGATTCAGAACTGGCCTCCCGGAGCGTGCAGCAACTGACCGGCGACCATATTTCGGCCATTCTCAGCCGGGCTTCCCTGCCGGCGCCGCTGGACCGGCTGCTGCAGAACAACCTGGAGCAGCAGGTATACCGCACCGCCGGGATTCCCCAGGACGTGGGGCATTACGTGTCCCAGACCATTGTTTCTGCGCTGATGAATGTGCTGTGCTTCGTGGGAACCTTCCTCCTGCTGCTGATTCTGTTCCATGTGATCGTGAATCTGCTGAAGGCGATTTTCCGTTTCCCGGTGCTCAAGCAGCTGAATTCCCTGGCCGGCGGCCTGTTCGGGCTGCTTCGGGGCGCGCTGCTGTGCTTTGTGCTGTTTGCCCTGATGCCCCTGTTTCAGACCGTGGTACCGGTGGACGGGCTGACGGACATGATCCGGAGCAGCGCGCTGGCCCCCCTGTTCAACAGCGGCAATCTGATTTTGTCCATTATGAACGGTCATTTGTGACGAACCTGAAAAAAACCGGCCACGGCCGGTTTTTTTCATGGAATGCTTGTTTTTCACCGGAAATCGTACTCCGCGGCGGCGGAGTCGGGTTCCGGGGTGGCGGTGGCGAAGGTTTCCAGATGGGTGTAGTCATCGCTCATAAAATATCCTTCATAGTCCGGATCCCCCTCATCCGCGGGATCGTTGAACGGGGTGTCATCCTGCGTTCCGAGAATCAGCCCGTTTCCGTCCCACTCACCGGCCAGGGGAAAGATCAGGGTCATCTGTATCCAGGGGATTCCGTTGCGGTACGGATCCGGATGATAGGAGTAGTAAACCCGCGGAATGGTTCCGTTCATATCGTCCACCGGTTCCTCAAAGGAGCTGTCCGGATTCTTCAGCGCCCGGGAAGCCCGCTCCTCCGGAATGAGCAGGGCGTTTTCCCAGGTCATGGCGTCCCCGTAAAAGGCCTTGATGACAGCAGCGGCGATCACAGGGAAGCGCCGGATATCGCTGACCCGCAGCTCCAGGCTGTTCAGCGTGTCGTAATACATTTTCACCGTGATTTCAACCGCTTCCGGAATCTCCGCGTTGTCCTTTTCGGTAATCCCCATGACGGTTTCCCTTGCATAAACGGAGAACAGGCTGTTGACCGGACTTTCTCCATGTTCGGTCAGCAGCTTGTTGATGCTTTCCGTGTATTGTTTCAGAAAAGTCAGCGCCGGCGTTTCCTCCTTCCAGCGCAGATCCGCCAGGGAGGCGGCCGGAACGAGAAGGAACGCGGCCAGCACGGCCAGAATACGTCTGATCATCGGAATCTGTTTTCCTCCGTTTATTACTGTTTTTCCCCTTGGGAAATTCGCTTTTTTCCTCCGGAACTCCTGTTTTTGCGGGAATTCTCCCGGACGGTTATTCTTTCGCGTCTTCATCTTCCAGGTTTTTCCGGCGCGCTTCGCTGCGCAGCCAGGCGCTGCAGCCGGCCTGGGCTTCCTGGCTTTCTTTTTTCCTGCGCCAGGCGTCGGTTTCTTCGCGGATGGCCAGCATTTCGTCCACAATCATTTCCATGCTTCCGGGATTTGCCTGCATCAGCCAGGAGGTCATCCGGCTGATGGCCCGGGGACTTCCCAGCTGAGCGGCCAGGAGATCCGCGAATTCGGCCGGGTATCCCAGGGAAACCACGGTATCGGCCAGGCGGTTTCTTGCCTGGGCCCACGTTCTCTGCGCCGGTGTCATCGTTTTTTCGCTCCGCGTTCTTTTTTATCTCCGGAAAGCCCTGCGTTTTTCCGGAAGCACCGGCAGAATTATACCAGAACCGCCGGCCGGTGGGAATGTTTTCCGGCAGGCGGAAACAAAAAAATCCGGGTTCATTGTATTCGCTCCCCGGCGATGATATAATTTCCGGAGGCGGCCGGCCCCGCTTTTCCGCGGGAAACGGAAACGTCCATGCATGAGAACGCAGAACGGAGGAAACGGATATGCCCTGCACAACGGTACTTGTGGGCGCCAAGGCCAGCCATGACGGATCTACCATGATTGCCCGCACGGATGACGGCCATTTTGATGTCAAAAAGCTGATTGTGGTGAATCCGGAGGATCAGCCGAAAGTATACAAAAGCGTGATCTCCCACGCGGAGGTGGAACTGCCGGATCATCCGATGCGCTATACCGCCTGCCCCAACGTGAATCCCAAATACGGCGTCTGGGCGGCAGCGGGCATCAACGAAGCCAATGTTGGCATGACCGCCACGGAAACCATCACCACCAACGCCCGGGTCCTGGCGGCAGATCCGCCGGTGATGTTCCGGAAGGCGGCGAACCGGAAGGAAAAGGACGTCCCCGGCGGAATCGGCGAGGAGGATTTCGTGGTCCTGGTGCTGCCCTATATCCGCAGCGCCCGGGAGGGCGTGCTCCGCCTGGCGGAGCTGCTGGAAAAATACGGGACTTATGAGTCCAACGGAATTGCCTTCAACGATGAGCACGAGGTCTGGTGGATGGAGACCATCGGCGGCCATCACTGGATGGCCCGGAAGGTGCCGGACGACCGGGTGGTTATCGCCCCAAACCAGTTCGCCATGGACGGATTTGACCTGGAGGACGCCTTCGGAAAGAAGAAAAACCACCTGTGCAGCGCAGACCTGCGGGAATTCATTGCGGAGAACCGGCTGGACCGGAACCAGGACGGCGCCTTTGATCCCCGGGCCGTTTTCGGAAGCCGGAGGGATATGGATCATATTTACAACACGCCCCGGGCCTGGTTCATGGGCCGGTACCTGGCTCCCCGGACCTACCGGTGGGACGGGCCGGACGCGGATTTCACGCCGGAGAGCGACGATATTCCCTGGAGCCTGAAGCCGGAAAGGAAGGTGGCGGCGGAGGATGTGAAATACCTTCTGTCCAGCCACTATCAGGGAACGCCCTACAATCCCTATACCTCCCGGGACACCGGTGAACGGGGGAAATACCGCTCCATCGGTATCAACCGGACCGGCGTCACTTCCATCTGCCAGATCCGGCCCTATGCCCCGGAAGCGGTCAAGGGCGTGGAATGGATCTGCTTCGGATCCACCACCTTCTCCGCCATGCTGCCGGTGTATCCCAATGTTCCGAAAATGCCGGACTACCTGAGCAAGGTGACACTGGATACTTCCACAGAAAACTTTTACTGGGCCAGCCGCCTGATCGGCGCCCTGGCGGATGCCCACTACCCGGACAGCATCCGGCTGGTGGAACAGTATCAGGAAACCATGGATTACAAAGGACGGCAGCTGATCCTGGAGTATGACGGACAGATCCGGGAATGCGGAGACCTGCGCCTGGCGGAGGAAGCCAACCGGAAGCTTTGCAAAATGGCAAAGGAAGAAACGGTGAAGGCGCTGAACGCGGTGACGCAGGCTGCCAGCGAAAAAATGAAAAACGGCTATCGTCTGGGCGACAACTGACAGCCCGGAACATCAAGGAACGGGGTGCGCAGAAACCTTGAGGGAACACAGAAACCTGATGACGGAGGGAAGTATCCGCAGAAAGATGCTGGGCTTTGCCCTGCCGATTCTGGCCGGGTATTTCTTTCAGCAGCTCTACAGCACGGTGGATGCCCTGATTGTGGGGAACTACCTGGATGCAGATGCCCTGGCGGCGGTTACTTCCACAAGCTCCTATACCTATCTGATGATAGCCTTTGTATCCGGTTTTTCCACCGGGGCGGGCATTATTGTGGCCCGGCACATCGGCGCGGACAATCCGGAGGAAACCGAGAAGGCAGTGCATACCACCGTGGCGCTGGGACTGGTTTTCAGCGTGCTGATGACGGCGGCAGGCGTGCTGATCACTCCGGCGATTCTGCGGCTGATGGGGACGCCGGAAAGCGTTTTTCCCCGATCCTGCCGCTATCTGCAGGTCTATTTTGCCGGCGCCTCGGCCCTGGTGATGTACAATATGTTCGTCAGTATCCTGCAGGCCAGCGGCGAAAGCCGGTTTCCGCTGATCTGCCTGGTGGCCAGTTCCCTGGCCAATATTGTGTTGGACATCCTTCTGATCTCCGTGTTTCACATGGATGTGGAGGGAGCGGCGGTGGCCACGGTGATCAGCGAAGTGCTGAGCATGGTGCTGGTGGGCGGAAAACTGCTGCGGAGCCGGGAGACCATCCGGCTGCAGCCCCGGAAGATCCGGGTGGACCGCCATAACCTGCGCTATATCATTCGCTACGGATTTCCGACGGCCATGCAGGGCTGCGTGATCGACCTGAGCAATATGCTGATTCAGAGCTATATCAATTCCTTCGGCCGGGACGCCATGGCCGGGATCGGCGCCAGCCTGAAAACGGAAGGCTTTATGTTTCTGCCGGTAACGGCTTTTTCCATGGCGCTGACGACCTTTGTTTCCCAGAATATGGGAGCCGGCAAGCCGGAACGGGTCCGGGAGGGCGCCAGGTTCGGCCTGCTGTGCACTGCCGGGATGCTGCTGACATTCGGTGCAGCGGCGTTTTTCCTGGCGCCGAAGCTGGTTTCGCTCTTCAACAGCGATCCGGAAATCATTCGTTTCGGGGCGGGGAGAACCACGGTATGCGCCTTTTTCTACTGCCTGTGCGGTTTCTCCCACACGGCTTCCGCGGTGATGCGGGGCCTGGGGAAACCGGTTACGCCCATGCTGGTGATGCTGATCTGCTGGTGCGCTGTGCGGGTAGCGGTTCTGTTTACCCTGGGGCAGGCGGTTCACGATATCCGGCTGATTTACTGGATTTATTCTTTTACCTGGTCGCTTTCCTCCCTGGTCTACCTGATCAGTTTCCGGAAACTGCATCTTTTTTCCCGGAAAGGGAAAACGCTCCTGCTCCGGAAAACCGCAGGAGGTGCTGCCTGAGATGTGCTGCCGTTTTTTGATGGAAGAATCCCCGGAAATGCGGCCGCTGATCGAGGCCATGAACCGGTCTCCCCTGATGGCCGGGTTTCAGGAAACCGGAAAAATCCGGACCGCGGGAGAGGTGCGTCCCACGGAAATCTCACCGGCGGTGGCGGTCAGCCGGCTGGGAAAACGCATGGTTTTCCCCATGCGGTGGGGCTTCCGGGAAAAAAGCCTGCTGATCAATGCCCGGACGGAAACCGCGGCGCAGAAACCCCTGTTCCGGGAAGCATGGGCCCGGCACCGGTGCCTGATTCCCGCATCCTGTTACTATGAATGGGAGCATCTGCCGGGGGCTGACGGCCGGACAAAAACAGGAGACCGTTTCCGGCTGCAGACGCCGGAAACGGGCATTACATGGCTGTGCGGATTGTACAGAATGGAAAGGGGAGTTCCATGCTATGTGATCCTGACCCGGGATCCGGGGGAGGAGATCCGTTTCCTTCATGACCGGATGCCGCTGATTCTCCCGGAGGATTGCACGGATCGCTGGATCCGGCCTGAAACCAGGCCGGAGGACCTGCTTGGAGCGGCGGTAACGGCCCTTCGGTTTGAACGGGCAGTCTGACTCCCGGAAAGCCTTTCAGACGACAGGGGCAAGAAGCAGGCAGAGAACCGTCAGCAGAAGATCGGCCAGCAGGACGCAGACGTTCTGCTCCCCGGAGGACAGGTCATCAAAGAAAACAATTTCATCATCCACATGATCCGCAATGCTTCCGGCGGGGAAGGGCGGATCTTTTCTTTTCAGGCGGGGCAGTTTCACCTGCGGAATCCGGAAACCGTCCAGCCGGAGCCAGGCCAGCAGCGAAAACAGGGCAAAAAGGAGGCCGAGTCCCAGGGAAAGATTGGAGAAGGAGGAAAAGCCGGATCCGGCCGGGGCGAAATAATGAACCAGCTGGGCGGCAAAAAGCGCAAGAATTCCGCGGGTAAACACCTTATAGATAAACGGACGGACCATGTCGCCGCTGAAATTTTTTTTCAGCCATCGGATCATGGGAAATTCCTCCTTTCGGGATGCGGATCCATTGTATCACGCGGGACGGAAAAGGTTCAAGAAGCGGACGGAATACAAAATGCACAAAGAATACATGAGAGAAATTCATTTTAAACTTGTGATTTCTGACTTTTTTTGTTACCATTTACGATACAGATTCGAGAGGCAGACTGCCTTTTGAAAATAAACATACACCGGAAAGGAACGTGTCCCATGAAAAAGTTTTTGTCCATCGTTCTGGCCCTGGTAATGCTCATGAGCGTTGCGTCCATCGCTTCCGCTGAAGAGCTGACGGAGCTGAACACCTACGAAACCCAGGCCCGTGAGCTGGAAACCTGGAACATTCACTATTCCCAGGCTGCGGCTGACCTGAACGTACTGTGCAATACGTTTGACGGCCTGCTGACCAACGACAACCACGGCAACCTGAAGCCCAACGCTGCCAAGAGCTACGAGACTCCCGACGGCGGCAAGACCTGGATTTTCACCCTGAACGAGGGAATGACCTGGTTCACCAAAGACGGTGAAGTGCAGGCGGATGTGAAGGCTTCCGACTGGGCCACCGGCCTGGAATGGGTGCTGAACTACAGCAAGAACGATTCCTACAACGTTTCCATGCCCGCTGAAATGATCGCCGGCGCCAACGATTACTATGAGTACACCAAGGCCCTGGCGGAGAGCGAAGGCGCGGAAGCCGTTCAGGCGCTGGATGCCTCCGAAGGCTCCAAGTTCGCCGAGATGGTCGGTATTGCCTGTGACGACGCTGCCGGCACCATCACCTACACCCTGGTGGATGCGCTGCCCTACTTCCCCTCTGTGGCGACCTACAACTGCCTGTATCCGCTGTCTGCCGACATGATCGAGGAAATGGGCGTGCAGGGTTACCGCGATGTGACCTGGGAGAATATGTGGTACAACGGCGCCTACGTTGTGACCTACTTCGAGAACCAGAACCAGAAGGTGCTGGAGAAGTCCCCCAACTACTGGAACGATGCCAACTGCAAGCGCTTTGACAAAGTAACCATCAAGATGGTGGAATCCGCCGCGACCGCCTATCAGCTGTTCAAGGAAGGCCAGCTGGACCATGTATCCCTGGACGCTGCCACCCTGCAGGCGATCTACGACGAAAAGGAAGATGCCCAGTTCAAGCAGAACCTGGTTGAATCCCGTCCCACCAAGTACTCCTACCAGCTCCATCTGGTTTATGCCAAGAACCTGGAAGACGGCGAGACCCCCGATGTGAACTGGAACACCGCTGTTGCGAATGAAAACTTCCGCAAGAGCCTGTACTACGGCCTGGATCTGACCGGCTACCTGGCCCGCACCAACGCCATCAATCCCCAGAGCTGCCAGAACTTCTGCTATACCGGCAACGGCGTGGCCTTCACCTCTGACGGCACCGACTATACCGCGCTGGTCCGCAAGGAAACCGGCCTGGAATACAATTCTGAAAAGTATGTCCGCTACGATGCTGACAAGGCTGCCGAATACAAGAAGGCTGCCATGGAAGAGCTGAGCGCCAAGGGCGTCACCTTCCCGGTCGAAATTGACTACTACATCTCCGGTGCTTCCACCGTTGCCGCGGAAACCGCGAAGGTTCTGGAGAACATCTTCTCCACCTGCCTGGGCGACGATTATGTGAAGCTGGTCACCAAGACCTATACCACGCTGGGACCGGAAGTCCGGACTCCCCGGAAGGCTTCCTTCTACATCAACGGCTGGGGCGCTGACTTCGCTGACCCGATCAACTTCCTGGGCCAGGAAACCTACGGCGACGAGCAGGCTTACTACTCCAATAACTACAGCCACTGCAACGAGAACAGCGATGAAGGCCTGATTGCCGCGTACAAGGAATTCACGGATCTGGTTGTAGCCGCCAAGGCCATCACCAATGACATGGATGCCCGCTATGCTGCTTTCGCCAAGGCTGAAGCCTGCATGCTCGAGCACGCGCTGGTCATCCCCTGCAGCTACGAAGTCGGCTGGGAACTGACCAAGATCAACAACTATTCCAAGGTGTACAGCATGTACGGCATGCAGGCTTACCGGTATGTGGACTGGGAGACCAGCACGGAAGCCTACACCACCGAACAGATGAATGAAAAAGCTGCAGCCTACGCTGCGGAATAATCAGAATCTGATCGTAAAAACCCGGTGTAACCGGAAAAGGTTTCTACGTTAAGCCAAGAAGCTTCCGGGGCAGCCATTCCTGACTGCCCCGGAAATTTTTGTTCCGGCTGTCCCGCGGGGGACAGCCGGACTGAATCCCGCTCCGAGGCGGGGAGGTTTTTCCCCGCTTTGGAGCGGGACTCGGCGAAGTCCATCGAATCTGCGAAAGGGGCTGGGAACTTGGTCAAATACATTTTGAAACGATTGTTTCAGTCCATTTTGACCGTGCTGCTGGTTGTTTGCGTTGTTTTTTTCCTGATGCGGATGATGCCCAAGGAATACTTCTTTACGGAAGATGAACTGATGAAGTTTACCGACCAGCAGAAGTTCTCCAAGCTGGAAGCCCAGGGCGTTATGAGCATCTGCCCGACCTGCCATGGGAGCGGGCTGCTGGAATCCGGGGAAGCTTGCCCGGAATGCCTGAAGTATTCCACCAACCTGAAGAAGGGAACCGGATATGTGGATCGTTCCGTGTTTGCCCAGCTGGGGGATTTTTTCAGCAACATGCTGGAAATGCGCGTGTTCAACGCCAAGGGCAAGGAAATCAAAACCATTGAGCCCGTCAATGTATGGAAATGGATTTCTGCCCGCCTGAAAGGGGAATCTCCCTTCGGCGAACTGAAGGAAGGCTACAGCCCCCGGCTGTGTTTTAACCTGGGAAGAAGCATCCGCCTGGAAAAAGGGCAGTATGTCACGGACGTGATTGCGACAAAGATGTCCGTTTCCATGGAAATCGGAATGATTTCCCTGGCTTTCTCCCTGGTGCTGGGTGTTGCTTTCGGCGTGCTGCAGGCCCGGTACAAGGACCGGATTTTTGATCATATCGGCACGGGATACACGGTGATTGTCAACGCGGTGCCGCACCTGGTGATCTATACCGTGATCATGATCGGCGGCGCGTCGCTGCTGGGCCTGCCGATGCGTTACGACGCGACGGCGTCGGATGCCTGGAAAACCATGATCCTTCCGATTATCTGCCTGAGCATCGGATCTACCGCCGGTTATATGCTCTGGACCCGCCGCTATATGGTGGATGAGCTGAACAAGGATTATATCCGGCTGGCCAAGCTGAAAGGCCTCAGCGATCAGAAGGTCATGTACCGGCACGTGCTGAAGAACGCGTTTGTGCCGCTGGCGCAGTACCTGCCCTATTCCATCCTGCTGACGGTGGGCGGCTCCCTGCTGGTGGAACGATTCTTTGCGGTTCCTGGCATGGGCCCGGAACTGACAAATGCCATCAGCCGCTATGACCTGAACCTGGTGCAGGGAATCGTGCTGCTGTATGCGACCCTGGGAATCCTGGGTGTATTCCTGGGAGATCTGCTGATGACCCTGATCGATCCGCGGATCAAGCTGACCGGAAAGGGGGATGTGCGCTGATGAGCAAACAGAGTAAAGAAAAGACGGTTCAGGAGCTGGAGGCTCCGGTGGTGAACCTGAAAGTGAACCCGGCCGCCGTGGATACGGAGCCGTATGTGAAACGTCCCATGGGACGGGAATACCCGAAAGCACGCAGCCGGATGCCGGAAAAGCAGCTCTTTGAGTTTGCCGAATACAAGGCTAAGGATGCCGAGCGGATCGGCTATTCCAACTACTCCTACTGGAAGAGTGTCTGGGCCAATTTCCTGAAAAAGAAATCCGCCGTGTTCATGTCCATTGTCTTTATTGCGCTGTTTCTTTTCACCTTTGTGGCAAGTCTGATCGGCAAATATGACATCAGCATGGCACCGGACCCCATCGGAAAGGCCTACATTCCTCCGAACGGGGAATTCTGGTTCGGCACCAACGCCATCGGCCAGGACTACTGGGCGCAGGTGTGGTATGCCACCCGGGCTTCCATTCTGCTGGCGGTGCTGGTTTCCATCGGGCAGATCGCACTGGGCGTGCTGATCGGTCTGGTATGGGGGTACGTGCGGAAACTGGACCGGTTCTTCACCGAACTGTATAACCTGATCGACAATATTCCGACGATCATTTACATGACGCTGATCGCCCTGATGGTAGGAAAATCGCTGCTGACGATGGGCATTGCCATGGTGGGATTCGGCTGGCTGGCGACGGCACGGAATGTCCGGAACCTGGTGTTCATGTACAGGGACCGGGAATACAACCTGGCGTCCCGCTGCCTGGGCACGAAGCTTCACCGCGTCCTGTTCCGGAATATTTTCCCGTACCTGGTCAGCGTGATCATCCTGCGGCTGGCCCTGGCGATCCCCGGAACCATTGCCTACGAAACGACCCTGACCTACCTGGGACTGATGGATATCATGATGCCCTCCCTGGGGAACCTGCTGGCTTCCGCCCGGGCGGTTTTCCCGCGGGCGGGTTATACGCTGCTGTTCCCGGCGGTCATCGTTTCCATCATCACGATTACCTTCTACCTGGTGGGAAACGCGTTTTCCGACGCCTGCGATCCCCGCAACCATGTGTAAAGGAGGCGCTGACGAATGAACGATAAAACTGCGGAAGCCATCAGCGCCGGCATGAGCGCGCAGATTGAGAAAATCAGTGAAACGGATTTTGAGGCAAAGGCGAAGAAGATTCTGTCCCAGGAGCCGTTGCTGTCTGCCCGGGAAGTGGAGGTTACCTTTTCCCTGCGGGGCAAAAAACTGACGGCGATCCGGCGGACTTCCCTGGACCTCTATGAAGGGGAAACGCTGGCGATTGTGGGAGAATCCGGATCCGGAAAGAGCGTGTTCACCAAGTGCTTTGTGGGCATGCTGGACAAGAACGGCTCCATCACCAACGGCTCCATCATGTACGAAGGACATGACCTGACCCAGTTTCGGGAAAAGGACTGGCTGACCATCCGCGGAAAAAAGATCGCCATGGTGACCCAGGATCCCATGACCAGCCTGAATCCCCTGAAAACCATCGGCTACCAGATTCAGGAAAGTGTGGAGCTGCACCGGGGGCTGAAGGGAAAAGAAGCCCGGGAGGAAGTTTACCGGATTCTGGAAGCGGTGGGTATTCCGGAACCGAAGCGCAGATACCGTCAGTATCCCCACGAGTTTTCCGGCGGCATGCGGCAGCGTGTGGTGATTGCCATTGCGGTCGCCTGCCGTCCGCAGATCCTGATCTGCGATGAACCCACCACGGCGCTGGATGTGACGATCCAGGCCCAGATTCTGGACCTGATCCGCCGTCTGCAGAAAGAACAGAATATGACCATCATCTACATCACCCACGACCTGGGTGTTGTAGCCAACGTGGCGGACCGGGTGGCGGTCATGTACGGGGGACAGATCATTGAGATCGGCATGGCCAACGATGTGTTTTTCCATCCGCTGCATCCCTATACCTGGGCGCTGCTGTCAGCATTGCCCCAGCTGGGGGTCAAGGGCGAAAAGCTTCCGGCCATTGACGGAACGCCGCCGAATCTGTTCAACAAGATCCAAGGCGATGCCTTTGCGCCCCGGAACAAGAAAGCGCTGAATATTGATTTCCTGGAAGAGCCGCCCATGTATGAAGTGACGGCGACCCATATGGTGAAATCCTGGCTGCAGGATCCCCGGGCCCCGAAAGTGGAGGCGCCGGATTCCATCCAGCGGCTGTCCGAACAGAAGGAAAACCGGGGAACCGATCCGGAGGCGAAGCATCCGCACCTGGATCCGAACCGGGAAACCCTGATTGAAGTAAAGGACCTGCAGGTCACCTTCGGAACCGGCCGGAAAAAGTTTGTGGCGGTGGATCATGTAAACTTCGAGATCTTCAAGGGAGAAACGTTCTCCCTGGTGGGCGAATCCGGATCCGGCAAGACCACCATCGGCCGTGCGCTTGTCCGGATCAATCCGGTGACGCAGGGGGAGGTGCGGTTCCGGGGCGAGCGGATCAGCGGAAAAATCAGCAAGGAAATGGATGAGAAAGTGATCCGCTCCATGCAGATGATTTTCCAGGACCCCATGGCATCCCTGAATGAACGGGCCAAGGTGGACTATATCGTTTCGGAAGGCCTGATCAATTATCACCTGTACAAGGATGAACACGACCGGCAGGACAAGGTGCAGAGGGCCCTGAACGAAGTAGGCCTGCTGCCGGAATTCTCCAGCCGGTTCCCCCACGAGTTTTCCGGCGGCCAGCGCCAGCGGATCGGGATTGCCCGCTCCCTGATCATGGAACCCCAGTTCATCGTGGCGGATGAACCGATTTCCGCCCTGGATGTTTCCATCCGGGCTCAGGTGCTGAACCTGCTGAACGACCTGAAAAAGAGCCGGGGGCTGACCTATCTGTTCATCGCTCATGACCTGAGCGTGGTCCGCTTCATTTCAGACCGGATCGCCGTGATTCACAAGGGACGCATTGTGGAACTGGCGGAGGCGGAGGAGCTGTTTGCCCATCCGCTGCATCCCTATACCAAGGCACTGCTGTCTGCGGTGCCCAATCCGAACCCCTATGTGGAGCGGAGTAAAAAGCTGCTGGTTTACGATCCCTCCGTACACCACTATGAGAACGACGCGCCGGTCTGGGAAGAAATTCTGCCCGGACACTTCGTCTACGGCAACGAACCGGAGCTGGACGGTTACCGGAAAGAGCTGAATCTGTAAGAAAAGACAGCAAAGGGGCTGCCGCCTGCACGGCAGCCTCCTTTTTGAATTGTTTTTTTGGTGTTTTTTGTATTTTCTTCCGGCCCGGCGGCGGTGAAAAACGCCTCATCCGGCGGTTTTTCCTTGCTTTTCGCGCCGCGGAGCGCTTTCGGGGGCCGGAAACGTTTCCGGAACCTGCGGACAAAAGGAATTGCAAAAAAAGATGCGATATGATATGATCATTCAGTGCTTTTTTGAAAAAAAAAGAACAGGTTTTCCGAACTTCCTGAATCCAGGTTCAGCGTTCGGGGGACGGCGCAGGAAACGAAAAAGGGTATTATTCGGGTGACCCCCGTGTAATAAAATTAAAAGGAGGAATTCCAACATGAAGAAACTCTTGGCTCTGGTGCTGGCTCTCTGCATGGTGACGGGCGTTGCGTCCGCGCTGGCGGAAGGTTTTGAGCTGGCGGCGTCCTACGAACCCGGCGAACGCGTCTTTGACGGCGGCGAAATCACCACCGTGAAAGCCGGCGGCGGCACCGGTTCCGAAATGACCACGGATGTTTATCCCGGTGTGGAAGGCAAAGACTATACGGATGAAAAAGTCTACACCTTCAACGATTATACTGCTGAACTGACGGCGAGCACGAACTGGGATCCGCTGTCCTGGGAAACCGCTGACGACAGCGCCATCCTGGACTATATTTCCACCGGTTTCTATTCCTTCGCCATGAACACCGACAAGTCCGGTTATTCCGTTGTGAACGAACTGGCTGCGGAAACCGCCAAGGATGTGACTTCCGAATACGTCGGCAAGTTTGGCGTGGCGGAAGGCGAAACGGGCAAGGCCTGGCGGATCGCCCTGAATAAGGACATTTCCTTCGATGACGGCACCAAGGTCAATGCCTATGACTTCGAATATTCCATTCAGCAGCTGCTGAATCCGAAAATCATGAACCGCCGCGCGGACAGCTACTACGCCGGCTCCTTCGTGATTTACAACGCCAAGAACTATCTGTATGCCGGCAAGACTGCTTATGATCTGATTGCCGATTCCGCCGCGAACCTGATCGCCGCGGGTACCGATGTGTATCTGGACATGAGTTTCTGGGGCCTGGTGGGCGCCGCGGACGAGAACGGAAATGCCGCTCCTCAGTACGTGAACATTGCGGACGATACCAAGTACCGTGACGCGGCCGTGGAAGAAGGCAAGGATGAAGCCTGGGTTTCCGCCAAGTATCTGTATGGAACTTACCTGGCGGACGGCATGCCTTACGCTTCCTACGCCTCCCAGTATCTGTACACCGCTTCCGTCGCTCCCGAAACCAAGTGGGAAGACGTCGGCTTCAAGGTCATTGACGATTACACCATCGACTTCATTCTGCAGAATCCTGTGGAAGAAGCCAGCTTCTACATCCCCTACAACCTGAGCTCCAGCTACCTGGTCAAGAAGGATCTGTATGAATCCTGCAAGAAGTTCTGGGATGCGGACGGCAAGGAAGTAGCTACCGAAGAAGAAGCCTCCTCCATTACCACCAATTACGGCCGGACCCTGGAGACCACCGTTTCCTACGGTCCCTACAAGCTCACTTCCTTTGAACTGGATAAGGAATACACCCTGGAGCGCAACGATGAATGGTACGGCTACCGTGACGGAAAACACAAGGGCCAGTATCAGACCGACGTGATCAAGGTTACCGTGATCAACGAGCACAAGACCGCCATGATGGCCTTTGAAAAGGGCGAAATCGACGGCATCGCGCTGGCTTCCGAAGACATGGAAAAATACGGCACTTCCAAGTATGTGAAGTACGGCCCCAACAACGGCTACACCACCAAGCTGAGCTTCAACACCAACTATGAAAAGCTGGCGTCCCGCGGAACCAACAGCCAGGTGCTGGTCATTGACGAGTTCCGTCAGGCCTTCTCCTACTGCTACGACCGGAAGGAATTCGCCACTGCCTACACCGCTGCCGGCACCGCCGGTTTCGGCCTGATCAATGAACTGTACTGCTACAACCCCTTCACCGGCGCCTACTATCGTCAGAATGACTATGCCAAGGCCGGCCTGCTGAAGGTGTTCGACGTGAAGTACGGCGAAGGCGAAGACTACGCGACGCTGGACGAAGCATACGCGGCCATGACCGGCTACGATATGCCCAAAGCCCAGGAACTGATGAAGGTCGCCTATGACAAGGCGGTTGAAGCCAAGGTCTATGACGGCCAGAGCCCCATCGAAATCGAATTCCGCGTGTATCAGAGCGATGAAATCTACGTGAAGATGTTCACCTACCTGAACGAGCACCTGCAGGAAGCCTGCAAGGGCAGCGGCTTCGAAGGCAAGGTTTCCCTGAAGATGACGGCGGATGCGGACTACTACCAGACCAACTACTCCGGCGGCGCGGACATGATCTTCACCACCTGGGGCGGCGCGACCATGAGTCCCTTCACCATCCTGTATGAATGCTACTGCGATGCCAGCGACGGCAGCGGCCAGCAGATGGAATACGGCTACGACACTTCCAAGATCACCGTGAAGTACGTTGTGGACGGCAATGAGATCTCTGACACCCTGCAGAACTGGGCCCTGTGGGCGGACGCCAGCGCACCCGTTGAATCCATTGAGAGCAAGCTGGGCAAGTTCACCGACTACGATTATGACACCCGCTGCGCATTCTATTCTCAGATGGAAGCGGCCTTCCTGAGCTGGTATCCCACCACGGCTGTGTACTATCGGAACACTGCCTCCATGGACAGCCAGAAGGTACAGTCCGGATCCGACACCTATGTGACCCTGGTCGGCTTCGGCGGCATCCAGTTCATGACCTACAACTACGACGACGCGGCCTGGGCAGACTACATCGCCAACAACCAGCTGGTATATTAATTCAGACAGCTGATTGAAAAAACGGTCTCGCGGGCACGGGAATCCCCGTGCCCGCTTTCACCGTTTTTATTCAGGCCGGCGGAAACAGCAGACGGGGAGAGGTTCTGTCTGTTGTTTCAGCCGGCCGGAGACAGGAAAAATCCGGCAAGGCGGAATCCGGAAATCGGAGGAGATTCAATGGGTAAGTATATTACCAAACGTATTTTGCTCATGTTCCTGACCCTGTTTATTATCATGACCATGAGCTTTATCCTGGTCAAGCTGCTGCCGCTTCCGGCGGTGCGCGAAATGGGGCGCGACGTGAACCTGATCCTGGCAAGGCGGGAAAAAATGGGTTACAACAAACCGATTCTTGTCCAGTATTACCTGTTCCTGAAGAATGTCATTACCGAGTGGGACTGGGGCGTCGGCGAGCAGATGTATGAGGGGCTGAACGTCTGGAGCGTCATGATGCAGAAGCTGCCCTATACGGTGCTGGTCAACCTGTATTCCATCCTGATTGCCATTCCGCTGGGACTGGGTTTCGGAATCTATGCCGCGCTGAAGAAAAACAAGTGGCAGGATCATCTGATTTCCACCCTGGTTATGGTTTTCATCTCTGTTCCCAGCTATGTATATGCATTTTTGATACAGTATTTCCTGTGTTTCAAGCTGGGATGGTTCCCGCTTCAGCTTGAATCTCTCGGAAAGGCGGGATCCCTTTTCAGCTGGAGAATGTTCAGCTCCATGATTCCGGCAGTGCTTTCCCTTGGATTCGGCGTGGTGGCAGGCCTGACCCGGTATACCCGGGCAGAACTGTCCGAGGTGCTGACCGGCGATTATATGCTGCTGGCCCGTACCAAGGGCCTGACCAAAGCCCAGGCGATTTCCCGCCACGCCCTGCGCAATGCCATGGTGGTCATTCTGCCTATGATTATCGGGGAGTTCATCGGAATTCTGGGCGGATCGCTGATCATTGAAAACATTTTCGGAATTCCCGGCGTGGGAAGCCTGTATATCACGAGTATCAACGTCCGGGATTACAATTTCTTCATGGCGATGAGCATGTTCTATACCTTTATCGGTCTTGCCTCCGGCATTGTGAACGATATCAGCTACGGATTGATTGATCCGAGAATCAGAATGGGGTCGAAAAAATGATGAATGAACAGCGAATTCCGGAAATTCCGGCGGAAAAATTCCGGTTTATCCAGCAGAATGAAAAGATCCATGATGAACGGATCAAAACCAAACCGATCGGCTACTTCAAGGACGCCTGGCTTCGCTTTGTCCGGAACAAGAGCGCCGTGGTGGCCTTCGGCCTGATTGTGTTTCTGGTGCTGTTTGCCATTATCGTGCCGTTTATCAGCCGCTATGACGTCACCTTTCGGTCCGGGTATTACAAGACCATGCAGCCCCGGAACAAGTGGTTTGTGGGATCCGGGTTCTGGGACGGCGGCAAGCAGGAAAACCTGAACAAGGACAGCTTTGAGGCCATCCGGGCCATCGGCGTGGAAACCGGCCGGAATGTGATCATGAAGGAAAACCGGGTGTACACCGATTCCAAAGGCGTGGAGTACCACGATGTACGGGTGGACAGCTATTACCGGGTGGGCTTCGCTTACATCAACCTGACGCAGGATGAGTATACGAAACTGCAGCAGTACCAGACAGAAAAGAACATTCAGGTGATTTATCCGCTTTCTGCCACCGCCGGAACGGATTTTCTGCAGGGAAACGGCGGCGCCAACTACTGGTACAAGCTGCAGAATGAAGCAAGCACTTCCACAGGTTCCCCGCTGCTGGATGAAAAAGGGCAGCTGATTCCCAACTATCTGACCTCAGCGGAGAGAAATCGGGCCGGATATGACAGCCTGAGGGTTTCCTGGGACAACGGCGGGCCGGAAGGAAATGAGTGGCTGGTCTATGCCCAGAAAAACCAGAGCGGCTACCGGGTCCGGGTGGACTACTATGAATACTTCCGTTATCTTTACGGACAGGAACCCAGCTTCCTGTTCGGCACCAACGGATACGGCCAGGACCTGCTGACCTGCCTGGCGGCCGGCGCCCGGCTCAGTTTCCTGCTGGCGATCTTTGTTTCCGTATTCAATTTCCTGATCGGCGGAATCTATGGCGCGGTGGAAGGCTATTACGGCGGCGCGGTGGATATGGTGATGGAGCGTATTTCCGATGTGCTGTACGATGTGCCCTTCATGGTGGTGGCCACTCTGTTCCAGCTGCACCTGGCCAACACGGTGGGCGTGCTGCCCAGCTTGCTGTTTGCCTTTGTGCTGACCGGATGGGTCGGAATGGCGGCCCGGGTGCGCATGCAGTTCTATCGGTTCAAAGGCCATGAGTACGTGCTGGCAGCCCGGACCCTGGGGGCCAGTGACCGCCGGCTGATCTTCAAGCATATTTATCCCAATTCCCTGGGAACCATCATTACCGGCTCCGTGCTGGCTATTCCGGGCGTGATTTTCACCGAGTCCATGCTGAGCTATCTGCATATCATCAATCTGGAGACTTCGTCCCTGACCTCCATTGGCACCCTGCTGGCCGGTGGCCAGGGTTATCTGAGCACCTATCCGCATATCATTTTCTTCCCGGCCCTGTTCATTTCCATTCTGGAGATTTCCTTCAACCTGTTCGGGAACGGTCTGCGGGACGCGCTCAATCCTTCCCTGAGAGGAGCGGAAGACTGATATGGCAAAGAAACTGGAAGTACGAAACCTTACAATTTCTTTCCGTACCAATAACGGTGCGGTGCGCGCGGTCCGCGACATTTCTTTTGATCTGAACGAGGGAGAAACGCTGGCGATTGCCGGTGAAAGCGGCAGCGGCAAGTCCGTAACCACCCGGGCGGTCATGGGAATCCTGGCCGGAAACGCAATGGTGGAAGACGGCGAGATCATCTACGACGGCAAGGACCTGCTGAAGATTCCCGAGGAGGATTTCCATACCCTTCGGGGACATAAGCTGAGCATGGTGTTCCAGGATCCCCTGAGCGCGCTGAATCCCATCATGCGCATCGGTAAGCAGCTGACGGAAGCCATGCTGCTGAACAACAAGGAACGCCGGGCAGACGGGCGGAAGCGCTTCAACCAGATGCTGGGTGAACTGCAGAAAAACATGACGGCGGCCGGCGTGGAAAACGCCGAAGCCAAATGCCGGGAACTGGACAGCTTTACCGCGGCCGGGGTTCGCATGGAAAACGCCTGGCAGAACGCCCGGGAAAACGCCTTCGGCATGCAGGACGCGCTGGAAGAAGCGGACCTGGCCCTGCTGAAAAAGGATGAAAAAAACGTCCGGGAAGTCTGCAGCCGGATCGCCCACATGGATGCCTCCGTGCGGGATCCCTGGCTGATTGACGCGGGGGACAGCAGCTTTACCGCGTTAACGGAAAGGTTCGCCGCCCTGGCAAAAGGCTTCTCCATGGAGAAGGAAACGGAACTGCGGGAAGCCATGGAACAGCTGAAAAACCGGCTGAGCGCAGAACTGGATCCGGAAAAGGAAACCCCCAATTTTTTCCGGATCGGATATCTGATTACGCATGGACAAACGGCATCCCCCGCGGAGGAAAGCGTACACAGCATCAATGAACGGGGCCGGAAGGCGCTGGATGAAGGCTTTATGCTTTCTTTCCTGGCGGATACGGAAAAAGCCCTGAACTGGTCCGCCGCGGAAGCGGACAGGACCCGGGCCAACGCGGCGGAAGTGCTGCGGAAGGAGCTGCCGGTTTTCACGGGAGAAAACCTGAACGAAAAGGATTGCAAAGCCGCGGCAAAACGGGCTGCGGATGCGGTGGAAAAAGCCATCGACCGGCTGGCCCTGGACAAGGATAACCGCGCGTATGTTTTCCGCAGCAGCATGCAGGCCTATATCAGCCGTTACTTCTACGGCCGGCGCCACAACCCGAAGGAACAGAAGCGCTTTGACAGGGACACGGAAAAATACAACCGGGAAACGGCAAAGGGGAAATTCTCTCCCTCCGTGGTACCGCTGAACCTGGTGGACATGGACAAGGCCCGGGCCAACCTGACCGGAACCATGACGGGAATCATCGATCACTTCAGCTCCGGCACCATGGAACGGGGAACCGTTTCCGACCGCGCTGTGCAGCTGGTGGATTACCTGAAGGAGCGGTCCTCCGAGTATGCCTACCGGCTGAGCAAAAACATGGCGAAGCACCGGGCGATTGAACTGATGAAGGAAGTCGGAATTCCGGAGCCCCAGCGGCGGTATTACCAGTACCCCTTCGAGTTCTCCGGCGGCATGCGGCAGCGTATCGTGATTGCCATCGCCCTGTCCGCCAATCCGGACATCCTGATCTGCGATGAACCCACGACGGCGCTGGACGTGACGATCCAGGCGCAGATCCTGGAACTGATCAACCGCCTGAAAGAGGAACGGAAGCTTTCGGTTATTTTCATTACGCACGACCTGGGCGTGGTTGCCAACATGGCGGACCGGATTGCCATTATGTATGCCGGAAAGATTGTGGAATACGGAACTGCGGACGATGTGTTCTACGATCCGCGGCATCCCTATACCTGGGCGCTGCTGGCTTCCATGCCGGACCTGGAAACAAAGGAAAAGCTGGAAGCGATTCCCGGCACGCCGCCGAACATGATTCTGCCGCCGAAGGGAGATGCCTTCGCCGCCCGGAATCATTATGCCATGGAGATTGACCTGGAGGAGCAGCCGCCCATGTTCCGCATCAGCGAAACGCATCAGGCGGCAACCTGGCTGCTGCATCCCAATGCCCCGAAGGTGGATCCTCCGGTCAGCGTGACGGAACGGATCAAACGGATGCGGAAGCGGGAAGCCGAAGCTGCGGGAAAGGGAGGTGCTGAAGCATGAAAGCCGTACATCGCGCCTCATATATCCTGAAGGTGACCGGCACAGTGCTGATTATTCTGTCGCTGGTGCTGGGCCTTTATGCACTGATCAACACCGGCGCAGCCAAGGGATCCCTGAACCAGGGAATGGACCGGTTCGGGGCTGCGGACAGGATGACGGACAACCTGGCCTTTGACCGCGCTTTCTTCGGCGCCCTGAGCAAATCCGCCGGAAACATGAACAGGAATGAAGACGTGCGGATGGCCGCCATCGAAAATGACTTCCGTTCCTGGTTCAGGCGAGCGGAGGAAGCTGTGCGCTCCCAGGAGGAAGATCTGCAGCGCGGCTTTGCCGGATATATGATGACCCAGACGCCGGAAAGCCTGAAGCTGGACAAACTGGATGAGCAGCAGGAAAACCGTGAAATCCGCGAAATGCTGGAATATATCGACAATCTTGCGGCACCGCCAAAAAAAGGAAAAGCGGCCGCACTGAAGCCGGCATCCCAGGAGCTTGTGCTGCGGGATTTCCACACCGCCCTCACGGAGGAACACGGGGAGGAAGCCGGAAACTGGTTTGAGTTTGTGAGCAGCGTTTTCAGCATGCTGAAGGACAGCGAAACCGCCGGCAGTCCCATCAAGGATATCAGGGGCTGGCTGGGTTCCCTGACCTTCGAGGCGTATCAGCCGGTGCTGGAGGCGGTCCGTACGGAGGAGAAATCCGGGAGCGCGGACAGCATTTCCGATGCGCTGAACACCCTGTACCGTGAACATCCGCAGCCGACGGAAAAGGATTTCCTGGGCTTCCTGAACCAGACCGCGGCAACGCTGAAAAACCGCTATCCCGGGGACAACCTGGGCGGGGACAGCACAGACACCCTGTTGGCCATTGTGCTGCCGGAGCTGCTGAAGGAAGAAAACGGGTTTGACGGAAGCTACGGCGCCGTGGCGGAAAAAGTCCGGGAACTGGCGGAGACGGAAGGGGATAATACCGTGATGGTGCTTGCTCCCGGCGAGGACGGTACCTATACGGCCCAGAAGAAGAGCGTGAACACGCTGTCCGCCGTCCGGAAATGGGAACAGGACTACCTGCGCCAGGTGCTGGCGGAGGCGGACAACCGGAAGGATATCACAGTGGTGGGAACCTTCTGGACGCTGGTTTCCGTCTGGGTGTGGATGCTGCTGGCCGGCATTATGCTGATCATCCTGTCCGTTGTGATCCGGAAGCTGCTGAGCCGTTATCTGCTGAAACACCGGAAGGATGCGGGCATTCAGGAGGATCCGGACGTCCTGCTGCGGGTGGAGCATCTGAAGCAGTATTTCAGAAGCGGACCGGCGGTGACCAAGGCGGTGGATGATGTCAGCTTCTTTATCCGAAAGGGCGAAGTGTTCGGCCTGGTGGGTGAAAGCGGCTGCGGAAAAACCACGACAGGCCGGACCATCATTAACCTGTACGATCCCACGGAGGGCGACGTTTACTTCAACGGCCTGAAAATTTCCTCCACCCAGAACGGCCTGCCCGTGCTGAAGGCGGATATCCGCTCCCGGTACCAGGCACAGATTGCTGCGGCGAAAAAGGCCGGCGATGCGGAAGCGGTCCGCCGGCTGAAGGCTGAACGGAAGGAAGCCCTCGTGAAGGCGGAGGACCGGGCGCTGGAAAGCTCCGTGGAAAAGAGCAAATGCGTTCAGTTCTACCGGGAAAGACGGCTGAAGGAACTGAAGGATGCCTATGACGCCGATATGAAGAACCTGAGCGGCGCGGCGGCGGAAGAGCGGACCCGGAAGTATGAAACGGAACGGAAGGTCGCGGCGAAGGACAACGTCATGACCCGGATGCAGATGATTTTCCAGGATCCCATTGCTTCCATCAATCCCCGGATGACCGTGCGCGAGATCATCGCGGAAGGCCTGATCATCCGCGGCGTCAGGGATAAGGAATACATCAACCAGAAGGTTTATGAAATGCTGGAGCTGGTCGGCCTGGTGCGGGAGCACGCGGACCGCTATCCCCACGAGTTTTCCGGCGGCCAGCGGCAGCGGATCGGGATTGCCCGGGCCATTATCATGGAACCGGACCTGATCATTGCCGATGAACCGATTTCCGCCCTGGATGTATCCATCCAGGCCCAGGTGATCAACCTGCTGAATGACCTGCGCCAGCGGATGGGCCTGACGATTATGTTCATTGCCCATAACCTGAGCGTGGTCAAGTATTTCTCGGACCGGATTGCCGTTATGTATTTCGGCAAGATTGTTGAACTGACCACGTCCGATGAGTTGTTTGCGCATCCGCTGCATCCCTATACCAAGTCCCTGCTGAGCGCGATTCCCTATCCGGATCCTCACTACGAAAAGAACCGGAAGCGGATTGAATATGTACCGGCCAAGGTTCATGACTATTCCGTGGACAAGCCCTCCCTGCGGGAAATCACGCCGGGACATTATATCCACTGCAATGATGCCGAATTTAAACAGTATCTGAAGGAGCTGGGCCGGTGAAAGGAAACCGAGACAGCCGGGAACCCGTGACGGCGAAAAGCATACTGATTCCGCTGGCAGCCGGCACGGCAATCGCCGTGGCGGTGCTGCTGGTGGGAGGCGTGCCGGAAAAAGGAACCGGGGAATTCTGGAAAAAGCTGTGCGACGCCTGTACGGTTCCCGGAATTCTGCTGACCGGCATGGGGCTGCTGGGCCTGCTGTCAGGCCAGGGGACTTTTGACGGAATGGCGTATCCGGTGCGAAAAGCCTTCGGACAGATCCTGAGCGAAAAAAGAAGGGCCGAGATGCCCAAAACCTATTATGATTATGTGACCGAACGGCAGGGGAAAAGCCGGAAAAAGCATCCCTGCACCCTGTGGGTGGGACTGTTTTTCCTGGTGCTGGCCGGCATTGCGCTGATCCTGTACAGCCGGTATGATCCATCCCTGTGGGGATAAAGGACCGGCAGCCGTTCTGCCGTCTTCTCCCGGAAGGGGAACAGAAAAAGGACCCGGAACGTGTTGAAGCGATCCGGATCCTTTTCAATTTATGCGTTTTTACCAGCCGAAAACAATCACCTTCAGCACAATCAGCAGAACCAGGTGCCCGGGATACAGCATGTAGCTGAGCCAGCGGGGCAGGCGGAGATCCCGCGGGAAACGAATCAGGAGAAGCGGAAGTGCCAGCAGCCCGTAAGCTTCCAGGCGCATGAAGGCCTTGAGGGGAGAATTCAGCCAGGCTGGCAGCGAATCCAGCTGCAGAGCCACACCGAACAGCGACGAGGTGACCTGATAGCTGCTTCCCCAGAAAAGGAAGTAGGCGACCATGACCGCGGCAATGCCCGGACGGCTGTCCTGCACCGCGTACATCAGCAGGAAGAAAAGAATGCCCTTCCAGCCGTAATCCGCTCCCAGCACCGAAGCCAGGACCAGGGCGGCGGCGGGCGCCCAGAGATGGCTCCAGGCTTTTTTCTCCCGGACGCCCCAGAGGGCGGCAAGCCCCAGGAACAGGGACAGGAAAACATTGGGCTTTGCAAAAAACGTACGGAGGACAGCCCCGAGGGCCGGGAAGGAAAACCCTGCGGACAGGGGCTCGAATACGGACCGCAGCAGGACGCCGACATGCCCCTGGTAATCCAGGGCCAGCAGGTACAGCGGCTGGGAAACCAGCCCGGTGACCAGGATGCGCAACAGATAGCGCGGAACGCTGCGGGTGCGGGAAAACCCGACGATCATGCACCAGACATAGATGGGAAAGGCAATGCGGCCAAGAACGCGCATTTCATACATATTGTTGAAAAGCACCTTGCCGCTGTGGTCAATGAACATGAAAAGAAGGGCGATCAGCTTCAGCAGGCCGGTGGAAAGATTTCCGGCCGGCCGGGGCCGGCAGACAGGGGAAACTGCCCGGGAATTGCCGTTCAACCGGAATCCTCCTTTCGGATTGCTGATGGAAAAAAACGAAATGTACGGGGAGTATTATACCATGCGGTTCAAAAGACATAAAGTAGGTTTTCGGAGGAAATGCTGTTGTCAAGAGACGCCAAAACCGGTATAATAGGCCCAGACAATCCGTACAGAAGCGAAAGCGTTTTTTATCATAGAGGAGGAGGTTAGTCCAATGATCGATGATGTCATGAATACCGCGAAAGAAAAAATGCAGAAATCCTGTGCCGTATATGAACGGGACATGGTGGGCCTGCGGGCCGGCCGCGCCAATCCGCAGCTGCTGGACCGGATTATGGTGGACTATTACGGAACCCCTACGCCGATTCCGCAGATCGGCAACGTTTCCTCCCCGGAACCGCGGCTGCTGGTGATCGCCCCCTGGGAAGCCAAAATGATTCCCCAGGTGGAAAAAGCCATTCAGAAGAGCGACCTGGGACTGAACCCCTCCAACGACGGGAAAATCATTCGCCTGGTATTTCCGGAACTGAATGAAGAGCGCCGCCGGGACCTGACCAAGGTGGCCTCCAAGGGGGCTGAGGAAACCAAGGTGGCGATCCGCTCCATCCGGCGGGACGCGATTGAGCAGATTAAGAAGCTGAAGAAAAACAGCGAAATCACCGAGGATGACCAGAAGGATGCGGAAGAACAGATTCAGAAGCTGACGGACAAGGCCATCAAGGACGTGGATGCGATTTATTCCAAGAAGGAAAAGGAGATCATGGAGGTCTGACAACGCTTCCGCCAGAAGAAGCTGAAACCCGCCGCTGAGGCGGGTTTTGGCAGTATATTGAGGAGGATTCATGAAGCTGAAAGCGTGGAAAACCGCCATGTCCCTGGCGTGGAAGAAAACGCCGCGGACCACGGGGGAATTTGACACTCTGCCGGAACATGTGGCGATCATTATGGACGGAAACGGCCGGTGGGCAAAGAAGCATAAAATGAGCGTTTCCAAAGGCCACCGGCAGGGTACGGAGAACCTGCGGGAGATTATCCGGCATACGGACGACCTGGGTATCGGGGTTCTGAGCCTGTATGCTTTTTCCACGGAGAACTGGAACCGGTCGGAGGAGGAAGTCAGCGCGCTGATGCAGCTGATTCTGGATTTCTTCGCTTCGGAGATTGACGAGCTGGATGAGAAAAACGTCCGGATTCTGATTCTCGGAGACAAGGGACGGCTGCCTGAAAAGCAGCGGGAAACGCTGATCGAGGCGGAAGACCGTACCGCGGGCAACACGGGACTTCGGCTGAATATTGCCGTGAACTACGGCAGCCGGGCGGAGCTGGTCAAAGCCACCCGGGAGATTGCCGTGCGGGTTCGGAACGGGGACCTGAAACCCGAAGAAATTGACGAAAAAACGATCTCTGATCATTTGTACACAGCCGGGCAGCCGGATGTGGACCTGCTGATCCGTACCAGCGGGGAACAGCGGCTGAGCAATTTCCTGCTGTACCAGAACGCATACGCGGAGTTTGTTTTTCCCGAAACGCTTTGGCCGGATTTCTCCGTGCATGAATATGACCTGGCCCTGGATGCCTACGGGCACCGGGAACGGCGCTTCGGGGGACGGACAAGATAAAAAGGGGAGAAAGCAATGAAACAAAGGTTTATTACAGGTCTGATCCTGACCGCTGTCCTGGCGGTTATGCTCTGGCTGCCGGGGTGGTGCATGGCGATTGCGGTGCTGGTCTGCATATCCTTTGCGGTGCATGAAATGATGGCGGCGCTGAAGAAAGCGGGCCACCGGCTGGTGACCTGGCCTACCTGGGCGGCCATGATCCTGAGCATTCCCGCGGCACACTTCATGGGAGACAAGGCCATGATTCCGTTGGTGGGCGCAGCATTGCTGGCCATGACGGTACAAGTGATGTTCCGCAGCGAACCGAACCTGACGGACCTGACCATGAGCACGCTGCCGCTGGCCACCGTGGCACTTCCCGGCCTGGCCCTGGTGACCCTGAGCATGATTGATCCGTACATCTGGCATGTGAAGACCAATCCGGAACCCTGGCATGCGGTGGAAGTGGTGCTGCTGACCATCACCTTTGCGGTTCCGCTGGTGGGCGATATTGCCGCGCTGTTTACCGGAAAAGCCTTCGGAAAGCGCAAGTTCTGCCCGGCGGTCAGCCCGAAAAAGACCGTGGAGGGAAGCATCGGCGGGCTGGCGGGCAGCATGGCAGCCGCGATGCTGGTATATCTGCTGAGCCGCGTGCTGTGCAATGAGGCGACGCTGCGGTACCTGCCTGTCTGGTGGCAGTATCTGCTGCTGGGCCTGATCGGGGGCTTTGCCGGACAGATGGGGGACCTGTTTGCATCCCTGGTGAAACGCCATTGCGGGCTGAAGGATTATTCCAATCTTTTCCCCGGCCACGGCGGAATGCTGGACCGGCTGGACAGCGTTTTATTCATGGCGGTGCTGATGTATTGCTTCCGGATGTTCTTCCTTCCCTTTTAATGAATGCGCGGAGAAATGAAAATGAAGAAGATTGCGATCCTCGGTTCCACGGGCTCCATCGGTACCCAGGCGCTGGACATCTGCCGGCGGCATCCGGACCTGTACCGGGTTACCGCGCTGACGGCCCGCGGCAGCCGGGAAAAGCTTTTTGCACAGGTGCGCGAATTCCGGCCGGAGATGGCCGGGCTGACAGAGGGCGTCGACCCGGCGGAAATTCCGGAAGACCTGAAATTCTGCCGCTTCATGAGCGGACAGGAGGCGCTGCACACGGCAGCGGCGGAAGTGGAAGCGGACCAGGTGCTGGTCAGCATTGTGGGCATTGCCGGCCTGCGAAGCGTGCTGGATGCCCTGCGGGCCGGACGGCAGGTGCTGCTGGCCAACAAGGAGGCCCTGGTTACCGGCGGCCACCTGGTGACGGACCTGGCTGCGAAAACCGGAAAGCCGCTGCTCCCGGTGGACAGCGAGCACAGCGCCATTTTCCAGTGCCTGCAGGCCGCGGGAAACAACCGGCCGGAAAAACTCCTGCTGACCGCCTCCGGCGGACCCTTCCGGACCTGGGAACGGGAACGGATTGAAAAGGCAACGCCGGCGGAAGCGCTTCGGCATCCCAACTGGAATATGGGCGCCAAGATTACGGTGGACTCTGCCAGCATGTTCAACAAAGGCCTGGAAATCATGGAAGCCCGGTGGCTGTTTGATATGCCGGAGGACCGGATTGAAGTGGTGGTTCATCCGGAGAGCATTGTGCATTCCGCGGTGGTTTTCCGGGACGGGGCGGTTCTGGCCCAGCTGGGCATTCCCGATATGCGGGTTCCCATCGGTTACGCCATGTCCTTTCCGGAACGGATGGAAACCGGGGTACAGGAGCCGGACCTGTTTGCGTTGGGGAAGCTGACCTTTGAAAAGCCGGATGAAACGAAATTCCCGGCGCTGCGGCTGGCCCGGGAATGCCTCCGGGCGGGCGGCGCCGCCTGTACCGTGTTCAACGGAGCCAACGAGGAAGCTGTGGCGGCTTTCCTGCGGGAGGAGATTTCCTTCGGACAGATTGCCGTCCGGGTAGAGAAGGCCCTGGAAAAACTGAGCGGACTGCCGGCGGATAACCTGGAGGAAATCCTGGAGGCCGACCGGCTCGCACGGATCGCCGTATCCCATCCTTCCGGAGTGGAAACGGCATGCGCAGATTAACAAGGAGATAAACAAAACGGTGTATATTTTACTGGCAATCCTGTTGCTGGCGATTCTGATCGTCGTGCACGAATTCGGACATTTCATGGCCGCCCGGTGGATGAAGATCGATGTACGGGAGTTCGCCGTCGGGTTCGGTCCGAAGCTGATCGGGTGGAAAAGCAAAAAATATGAAACCACTTTTGCCATCCGGGCAATTCCCATGGGGGGATACTGCTCCTTTTACGGAGAGGACGACGCTGCCGGAAAAGAGAAGGACGATCCCCGGAACTTTGCGCGGCACAGCGTCTGGAAACGGATGTTTGTGATCCTGATGGGGCCGGCGATGAACTTTGTCCTGGCCTTTGTGACGGCGGTGGTGCTGATCTGGTGTACCGGGATCACGGTGCCTACGGAGAAGGAGGAATACGATCCCTTCATCCAGGAAGTGCTGGCCGCGGGACCGGCTTATGACGCCGGGCTGAAGGCCGGGGACGAGGTGACCGAGATCAACGGCCGGAACATGCTGGATGGCACGATGGATACGCTGCTGAACACCATTTCTGACTGGAAGGAAGGGGATGCGCCCCTGCACCTGACCATCCGGCGGGGTGAGGAAACGCTGGAAACCGATGTGACTCCGGCCTGGAACGCGGATGCGGGAAAGATGCAGATCGGGGTGTACATCAACGGATACCGCAGGACGGAGGTCCGCCAGGTGGGATTTTTCGGCGGCATCAGCGAAGCGTGGAACCTGTGCACCGATGCGGGTGGCGCGATTCTGCGGGCCCTGAAAAACCTGGTGACCAAGGGCGAAGGCCTGGAGGATACCGCCGGACCGGTGGGAATTGTCAGCATGATTTCCAGCCAGGTGGAAACCCGGGTCCGGCAGGCGGGCGCCGGTGCGGGGCTGAACATGTTTACGCAGCTGCTGATCCTGATTTCCATCAACCTGGGGCTGATGAACCTGCTGCCCATTCCGGGCCTGGACGGCAGCCGGCTGGTGTTCGGACTCATCGAGGCGGTCCGGGGCAAGCCGGTGCCCCAGCAGAAGGAAGCGGTGGTTCACCTGATCGGCATGGGACTGCTGCTGGCGGTGATGGTGTTCTTTACCTTCAGAGACGTGATGCGGCTCTTTCAGTGATTCGGAGGGAAACAAAGTATGACCAGGACGATCCATGTTGGCCCGCTGCAGATGGGCGGCGGAAATCCGGTGCTGGTACAGAGCATGACCAATACGGACACACGGGATACGGAGGCAACGCTGAAGCAGATCCGGGCCCTGCATGCGGCAGGATGCGATCTGGTGCGGGTCAGCGTGTATGACGAAGCCTGTGCGGAAGCGGTGAAGACCCTGGTGGACGGAAGCCCCGTGCCGCTGGTGGCGGACATTCATTTTGACCATAAGCTGGCCATTCGCTCTGCGGAAAACGGCATTGCCAAGCTTCGGATCAATCCAGGCAATATCGGCGGGGAAGCGCACGTGCGGGAACTGGCGGACTGCGCGAAGGCCCACGGGATTCCGATCCGGATCGGGGTGAACAGCGGTTCGGCGGAAAAGGATCTGCTGGAAAAATACGGCGGACCGACCGCGGAATGCCTGGTGGAAAGCGCCCTGAAACATGTGCGGATGCTGGAAAAGGCCGGGTTTGAGGATATCGCGCTGAGCATGAAGAGCAGCGATGTAAAAACCACGATTGAGGCCTATCGGATGGCCCACAGGCGGTGTGACTATCCCCTGCATGTGGGTGTGACGGAAGCGGGACTGCCGGGGCAGGGCACGGTGAAGAGCGCCATCGGGATCGGCGCGCTGCTGGCGGACGGGATCGGCGATACTATCCGGGTGAGCCTCAGCGGCGATCCCGTGCCGGAGGCGGCAGCGGCCTGGGATATTCTGCGGGCGCTGAACCTGCGAACCCGGGGGGTGCAGCTGATTGCCTGCCCCACCTGCGGACGGACCTGCATTCCGGTGGAAGCCATTGCCCGCCGGGTGGAAGCGGAGCTGGCGGACCTGACGGTGCCGCTGAAGGTGGCGGTGATGGGCTGCGTGGTCAACGGGCTCGGCGAAGGCAGGGAGGCCGATGTGGGAATTGCCGGCGGAAAAACAGGCGGCGTGCTGTTTGCCAAAGGGCAGGAGCCCCGGAAGGTGGAAGGCGACCTGGCGGATGTGCTGATCGCCGAAGCGCGCGCAATGGCGGAAGGAAAACAGAAACAAGGGTGAACTATGAGCTATGATGAGCTGATGGCCCGGATCGGGCGGGAAATTCCGGAACTGGCCGGAAAGCTTTCCGCCCCCCGGGTCACCTATGTCAAATCCATCAAAAAAACCTATATTTCCTTTGAATCGGAAGTACTGGCCGGGGAAAAACAGTTTCTGCAGCTGGAGAATATTCTGCGGAGTATTTTCCCGGGACATTCCCTGTCGGTACGGGTGGTGTCCAAGGGCCTGAAACAGAAATTCCTGGAAAATCCCATGCCTTACCGGCAGGTGCTGGACGACTTCCTGCGACGGAATTATCCTTCCTCGGCGGGCTGGGTGGGCCAGATCAGCTGGCGGATTGAGAAGAACCAGCTGAGCGGCAGCGATCTGCCGGCCGGGGAGGAAGAGGCGCTGCTGACGCTGGTGTTCCCGGATGAAGTCAGCCTGCAGGTTATGTCCGAAAAGAATGCGGGAGCCCGGCTGGCGGTGGCGATTCATGATATTTTCGATGCCCGGGTACGGGTGGAAATGACCGTGGAAGGCAACCGGGAGGAACGCCTGAGAAAGTTGCTGGAAGAGCGCCGGGAAATGGTGGTTATGGTCACCCGGGAGGAAATGGAAAAACGGTCCGGTCCGGAAAGCGGGAAGACGGCGGAAAAGGCGGAGAAACAGGAAGAAAAGAAACCCCGGCCCCGGAAAGCCCCGAAAAAAAAGGAAAAGGCGCCGGAGACGGAAACCGCCTTCGACCCGGATGCGCCCGTTGTGGGCAAGCCCATTATCGGCCGCAGCATTGCGGACCGGCCGGTGGAAATCCGGGAGCTTACCAGCGAAAGCGGCCTGACGGTGATCCAGGGCGAGGTTTTCAAGCTGGAAACCCGGGAACTGAAAGGCGGCGAAATGCTGCTGCTGACTTTTGCGGTGACAGATTACACCAGCTCCATTCTCTGCAAATATTTCTTCCGGTACCGGGCCCGTTACGCCCGGAAGGGCGAAGGGGAGGCAACCCCGATTACCGACGAGGAGCGGCAGGCGGTTGCAGACAAGGTGAACCGGATCAAAGCCGGCATGAACGTGAAGATCCGGGGAGAATGCCTTTACGACAACTATGCCCGGGAGCTGTCTGTCACGGTGCGGGACCTGGTGGAAACGGAGAAGGAGGAGCGGGAGGATACTGCCGAGGAAAAACGGGTGGAGCTGCACATGCACACCAATATGTCCACCATGGACGCCCTGACGCCGGTGGAAAAGCTGATTGAACGGGCGGTGAAATGGGGACATCCGGCGGTGGCTGTGACGGATCACGGAGTGCTTCAGTCCTTTCCGGCAGCCTTCCGGGCGGCCAAAGGAAAGATTAAGCTGATTCCGGGATGCGAAGGCTACCTGATCGATGAGAACGCGATTGTTTCCGGGGCGGACGGAAGACCCTACGACGGGCCGATCGTGGTGCTGGATTTTGAAAGCACGGGCCTGAACACCGGGAAAGCGCGGATTATTGAGGTCGGGGCCGTGAAGCTGGTGGAGGGTACGGTTACGGAAACCTTCGAACAGCTGGTGGATCCGGAGGAAATGCTGCCTCCGAAAATCACAGAGATCACCGGCATCACGGACGCCAGCCTGCAGGGACAGCCGAAGGCGGCGGAGGTGCTGCCGCGGCTGCTGGAGTTTATCGGGGACGCGCCGATTGCGGCACATAACGCTTCCTTCGACGCCGGGCTGCTGCGGAGCGAACTGAAACGGCTGAACCTGAAATTCAGCGCTCCGGTGATGGATACGCTGACCTATGCGCGGAAACTGTATCCGAAGCTGAAATCCTATAAGCTGGGCGCTTTGTGCAAGCACCTGGGCGTCAGCCTGAAAAACGCCCACCGGGCGGTACACGACGCGGCGGCCACGGCCCAGTGCCTGGCGGGAATGCTCTCGGAAACCCGGGAAAGATATCCGGAGATCAAAACAGACCGGCAGCTGAACGCGGAGCTGCAGGGCGGCGCTATCGGGGAAAGCTGGCATATTATCCTGCTGGCCAGGAACCGGACCGGCCTGGTGAACCTGAACCGGCTGGTTTCCATCAGCCACCTGGAGTACTTCAAGCGGACGCCCCATATGCCCCGGGCGCTGATCAGCCAGTATCGGGAAGGCCTGATTGTGGGCAGCGCCTGCGAGGCCGGGGAACTGTTCCGGGCGGTAGCCCGGGGCGAAGACATGGAAAGGCTGAAGGAAATTGCTTCCTTCTACGACTATCTGGAAATCCAGCCCATCGGCAACAACGCCTTTATGCTCCGCAAGGGAGAAGCGGACTCGGAGGAAGAGCTGCGGAACATGAACCGGACGATTGTCCGGCTGGGGGAGGAAATGGGCAAGCCCGTCGTGGCTACGGGGGACGTTCATTTCCTGGACCCCCGGGATGCCGTGGGCCGGGCGATCATACAGGCCGGCATGAAATATGAGGACGCGGACCTGCAGCCTCCCCTGTATTTCAAGACCACCGATGAAATGCTGGAGGAATTCAGCTATCTGGGGAAAGAAAAAGCCCGGGAGGTCGTGATTGACAACCCGCGGAAAATCGCGGAACAGGTGGAGGACATCCGGCTGTTCCCCAAGCATCCCAAAGGAGAGGATACCTTCCAGCCCTACTGGGATTTTGCCGAGGATATGATCCAGGAGATGACCTGGACCACCGCCATGGAGATGTACGGCAATCCGCTGCCGGAGCTGGTGGAAAACCGGCTGACCAAGGAACTGAAATCCATTGTCGGCTACGGGTACTGCACGCTGTATGCCATTGCCCAGAAGCTGGTATCCCGTTCCCTGCAGGACGGATACCTGGTGGGAAGCCGCGGCAGCGTCGGCTCCAGCCTGGTGGCGCGGATGTGCGGCATTACGGAGGTGAACGCGCTTCCGCCCCATTACCGCTGCACCCGCTGCCGGAAGGGCTTCTTTGACGTGGACAAGAGCCAGTATCACGTGGGGGTGGACCTGCCGGACCGGGACTGCCCGGATTGCGGACAGAAGCTTACCAAGGACGGATTTGATATACCCTTCGAGGTTTTCCTGGGATTCGAAGGGGACAAGGTGCCGGATATCGACCTGAACTTTTCCGGCGAATACCAGAACAAGGCGCATCATTACGTGGAAGAGCTGTTCGGTCACGACCACGTATTCCGGGCCGGAACCATCAGCGGCCTGGCGGACAAAACGGCCTACGGCTATGCCATGAAATACCTGGAGGAACGCGGCATCCAGGCGGGCAATGCGGAAAAGGAGCGCCTGGCGCTAGAATGCACGGGGGTCAAGCGCACCACCGGCCAGCATCCCGGCGGCATGGTGGTGGTTCCCCTGGAGTATGAAATTTATGATTTTACAGCGGTGCAGCACCCGGCGGACGACCTGGAAAGCGACTTTACCACCACGCACTTTGATTTCAACTCCATGCACGATATCCTGGTGAAACTGGATTGCCTGGGACACGATGATCCCACCATGCTCCACGAGCTGGAAAAGCTGACCGGCATCAATTTCAAGGATGTGCCGCTGGATGATCCGGATGTCAGGGATCTGTTTACGTCCCCGAAGGTGCTGGGGGTTACCAGTGAGGACATCCTGTGCAATACGGGGACCTACGGCGTGCCGGAATTCGGTACGGGATTTGTCCGTGGAATGCTGGAGGAGACCAAACCCCATACCATGGAGGAACTGCTGCGGATTTCCGGCCTGAGCCACGGAACGGACGTGTGGCTGGGCAATGCCCAGGAGATCATTGCTTCCGGAACGGCGACGCTGAGCGAATGCGTCTGCTGCCGGGACGATATTATGAACTACCTGATCGACAAGGGCGTGAAGCCAAAGCTGGCATTCACCACCATGGAAAGCGTCCGGAAGGGGAAAGGCCTGAAGCCGGAAATGGAACAGGCCATGCTGGACAACCAGGTGCCGGACTGGTTTATGGACAGCTGCAAAAAGATCAAATACATGTTCCCCAAGGGGCATGCCGTGGCTTATGTGACGATGGCGCTGCGGGTGGCCTGGTTTAAGGTGCATGAACCGCTGGCCTACTACTGCGCCTATTTTACGGTGCGCGGGGACGGCTTTGACGCTGCGACCATGATCCTGAGCCCGGAGGCTGCCCGGCAGCGGATTACCGAAATCCGGAACATGGATAAACCCACGGCCCGGGACAAGGATACGGCGACCTGCCTGGAACTGGTTCTGGAAATGAACCTGCGGGGCATCCGGTTCCTGCCGGTGGATCTGTATCGCAGCGATGTGCGCAGCTTCCGGATTGAGGACGGAAATATCCGGTGTCCCTTTATCAGCCTGCCGGGACTGGGCGAAAGCGCCGCGGTGCAGATTGCCGAAGCCCGGAAGGACGGACGCTTCCTGAGCATTGAGGATCTCCGGAACCGGGGAAAGGTCGGCAGCGCGGTGATTGATATGCTGCGGGCCCACGGCGCCCTGGAAGGACTGACGGAAACCAATCAGATCAGCATGTTCTGAGGCCGGGCAGGATTCGGAGCTTTTCATGAAGAACTAATACAGGTAACGGATCTCTTCGGAAAGGAGGGGGAAACATGCAGCGCACAATGACCATCAAAGGCTTTTTGATTATTCTGGCCCTGATCCTGGCGGTGTTCCTGGTTCTCCACCTGACCATGAAGGGAGATCTTTCCCGGAAGGCGGAACAGGAAAATGCAATGAAAATTGCCCTGGCCAGGCTTCAGGAAGAGGAAAAGGACCTGAAAGCCCAGCTGAGCATCGTCGGGACAGAGGACTTTATCGTCTCCAGCGCGCGGGAAAATTATTCCTACATCAGCCGGGACGATATACGGTTTGAGTTTTCCAACCCGGAAGTGCTGTCTGCCTACACGGAGGCGGAACTGAGGATTCTTGTGGACGAAATGGCGGACTGAGAGCCGGAGGAGGCATTCCCATGAAAGCTGCTGTGATCGGAATCGGATCCAATTCAGTGCGGTCGCTGGTTGCGCAAAATCAGGACGGGGTGTTTGAACGCCTTTACCGGGGGCGGGAAGGAACCCGCCTTTTTGCGGGGCTGGACGATCGGGGAATGCTGAAGGAAGAAAGCATCCGGAAAACGGCGGACGCCGTCGGAAGAATGGTGGAAGCCATTCGGGCCAATGGAGTGAACGAATTCAGCATTTTTGCCACCAGCGCGGCAAGGGATGCGGCCAACGGGCAGGATTTTCTCAGGGCGGTGGAAGCAGCGGCCGGAACGGTGCCGGAAATTCTTACCGGGGAACAGGAAGCGTGCCTGAGCTTCCTGGGAGCTTCCCGGGCGGTGAAGGACGAATGCTACTGCGGTGTGATAGACATCGGCGGCGGAAGCACGGAGATTGTTACCGGGCAGGGAGAAAACGTGGAATGCGCCTTTTCCTGCCAGATGGGAGCGGTCCGGCTGTTCCGGGAGGTTCCCATCCGCCGGAAGGAGGATATGGAGGCTGTCAGGAAATATGCCGCGGAGATCCTGGAAAAGAAGCTGGCGGAGCAGGGAGAAATCCGGCTGCCGGAAACCTGGATCGGCACCGGCGGAACCTTTACCACGATGGCAGCGATGGTAAAGGAAATTCCCTGGACAGCCCGCACCCGGATGCACGGAACCCGGGTGACCCGGGAGGAAATCCGGGACATCGGGGAAAAGCTGGCCGGAATGCCGCTGGAAGAGCGGATCCGCCTTCCCGGACTGCAGCCCGGCCGGGCGGATATTGTGGTGCATGGAATCTGCATTCTGCTGACGGTGATGGAACGGTTTGAGATCGGAACCATCACGGTCAGCGAATGGGGAAATATGGACGGCTACCTGTGGAAACAGCTGATGCAGGGGCAAGCCGTACGGACGGAATATCAGGAGTAGAAAGTAAGTATGCTGGAACTGAGAAATGTTTCCTTCCAGGTGGATGAGGAAGGAAAAGAAAAGGAAATTGTCCGGGATATCAGCCTGACGGTGCCGGAAAGGAAACTGATCGTGGTTACCGGCCCCAACGGCGGCGGAAAATCCACCCTGGCCCGCCTGATCTCGGGGATCGAGAAACCTACCGGGGGACGGATTTTCTTCGGTGGGGAGGATATTACGGAAAAAAGCGTGACGGAACGGTCCCGCATGGGCATTGCCTATGCTTTTCAGCAGCCGGTGCGTTTCAAAGGCATCCGGGTGCTGGACCTGGTCCGCATTGCTGCGGGAAAAACGGTATCGGTGGGGGAAGCCTGTGAGTACCTTGCCGCGGTGGGCCTGTGCGCCCGGGATTATGTGAACCGGGAAGTCAACGCGAGCCTGTCCGGCGGAGAATTGAAACGGATCGAGATTGCCACGGTGCTGGCACGGCATGCAAAGCTGTCGGTGTTTGACGAGCCGGAAGCAGGCATCGACCTGTGGAGCTTCCGGAACCTGATTGACGTATTCCGGAATATGCGGGAAGCGATTGCAGACAGTTCGATCCTGGTGATCTCCCATCAGGAACGGATCCTGAATATCGCGGATGAGATCATCGTGATCCGGGACGGCCGGGTGGACCGGCAGGGTTCCCGGGAGGAAATCTATCCTTCCCTGGAGGCGGACAGCGCTGAACCTGAAGCCTGCGAACGCCTGATCCAGGCCATGGGAGAGAAGGAGGGGGACGCGTGATGGATGAGATCCAGAGAAGGCTGCTGCTGGAAGTGGCGGATCTGCATGAGGTGCCGGAAGGCGCGTATAACATCCGCGCCAACAGCCAGTCTGCCGGACGCCGTTCCACCGCCAATATTGAAATCACCTCCAAAACGGAGGTCAGCGGCCTGGAAATCCGGATCCGTCCGGGCACCAGGAACGAAAGCGTGCACATTCCCGTTGTGATGACGGAAAGCGGCCTGAAAGAGGTGGTTTACAACGACTTCTATGTGGGCGAGGGCGCGGACGTGGTGATCGTTGCCGGGTGCGGCATCGACAACTGCGGAAACCAGGATTCCCAGCATGACGGGATTCACCGCTTTTTCGTAGGTCCCGGCGCAAAGATCCGGTATGTGGAAAAACACTACGGCAGCGGAGACGGGAAGGGAAAACGGATCCTGAACCCGGTGACCGAAGTGTACATGGAGAGAAACAGCACCATGGAAATGGAAATGGTGCAGATCAAGGGCGTGGACGATACGATTCGCACCACCAAGGCGGTGCTGGATGCCGGCGCCAAACTGGTGGTCCGGGAACGGCTGATGACCCACGGGGTACAGCAGGCGGTCAGCACCTACAATGTGGAGCTGAACGGGGAGGGCTCCAGCGCGGATGTGGTGAGCCGTTCCGTTGCCCGGGATCAGTCCTTCCAGAAGTTTGATGCAAAGGTGATCGGCAGGGCGCCCTGCAGCGGACACACGGAATGCGATTCCATCATCATGGACCAGGGCCGGATCCTGGCGGTTCCGGGGCTGGAAGCCGATCATGTGGACGCTTCGCTGTTCCATGAAGCCGCCATCGGTAAAATTGCCGGTGAACAGCTGATGAAGCTGATGACGCTGGGACTGACAGAGGCAGAGGCCGAGGAACAGATTATCAACGGCTTTTTGCGCTGATAAAAAAACAGGAGATATCACAGAGACCGTGAAGCCTTTCGGTTTCACGGCCTTTTTGGATTCCGGCAAAATGAAAAAGCCTCCGCAATCGGAGGCTTTCAGTGCGGAAGACCGGTCAGGGCTTCCGGGTTTCCTTGCCGATGAAGCAAAGGGCGACGGTTCCGGGACCGGCATGGGCGCCGATGACGGGACCGACGTGCTCGATGAGGACTTTCGCGCCGGGCAGCTTTTGTTCAATGCTGGCCTTGACGCGCTCCGCGTCTTCCGGCGAGTCCGCGTTCAGTACCAGAATCGGGCTTTCCGCCGGATCCGGCTCAGCTTTTAACATGGCATCCACAATATAGGCCAGGGCCTTTTTCCGTCCGCGGATTTTTTCGCCGGGCTGGAGGGTTCCGTCGCTGGCTTCGACGATGATGGGCTTCAGGTCCAGCATGGTGCCGACGGCGGCGGCAGCGCCGGAGATCCGGCCGCCCCGTTTCAGGTATTTCAGGTCATCCACGGTGAAGAAAGCCTGGGAACGGAGCTTGTTGGCTTCCAGCCAGCCGGCGACTTCTTCCATGGACTTTCCGGCCCGGTACATTTCGTGCGCTTTCAGGACCAGCAGGGTCATGGGCCCGGAAATGCTCAGGGTATCCACCACGGTCATTTTCCGGTCCGGATATTTTTTCAGCAGCTTTTCCCGGGCGGAATAAACAGCCTGCAGCGTGCAGGAAAGCTTGCTGGAGAAACCGACAAAGAGGAGATCTTTTCCGCGTTTGAAAACAGGCTCAAAATACTCCAGATATGCTTCCTCGTTCAGGGCGGAGGTAACGGGATTGGCGCCGCTGCGCATGGCGTCGTAGTAGCTTTTGTGATCCAGGGTCTGGCCCAGGTCGTCAAAGTATTCCTTGCCGTTCAGCGCATAGGGCATGTAGACAACGGGAATATCGTATTCCGCCTTCAAATGATAGGGCAGATCGCTGTCACTGTCTGTCATAAACACGTAGGGCATTTCCATGTTGCTTTCGGCCTCCTTCGTCTGAGGGATTATAACCATCCCTTATTCTATAATACGAGCGGGGAAATTGCAACCCCGGACCCCGGGCCGGCGGAAGCGTCCGGGGAAAGGGAAAGCCGGGTCAGGTGGCTGTCGAGGCCGGGATCCGGATCCTGCCCGTCATCCCGGTACAGATCGAAGGAGAAAGTCCTGTCCGCCCAGTACAGGGCGGTGAAGGTATGATCATCCAGGGCCTCCGTGTATTCTCCGCCGGGACACAGGAGCACGGGATGGTTTCTTTTAACGAACAGCGGGAACTCCCGCAGGCTCAGGTCAATGTAGTGATCGCCCTTTTCCAGGGGAACCAGGTCATAATCCTCCGGGGAGCGGAAACGGATCAGAAGCATATCCTCCGGCAGGTAAACAAAGCGGCCGGAAGCATTCTGCTCCAGCACCGGGGCAATCATGCAGCCCTCACCCAGCATCAGCTGATCCTCCGTATGCACCGCGCGGCGATCCTCCGGATAATCAAAGGCCAGGGGACGGAAATACATGCCGTCGGAGAGGGCGGCTTTCATGAACTCGCTGTAGAGGAAGGGAAGAAGCGCGTAGCGCACGCGGAGGGTTTCCTTCATCTGTTCCCAGGCGGAGAAGCGGAAGATTTCCTGATCCCGGGTATGCAGGGCGGAATGATTGCGCATGAGCGGGGTGAAAACACCGATCTGCAGGAAACGGGCCAGCAGATCCTCCGTGGTGTTGCAGCCGAATCCGCCCAGGTCACAGCCAGAGAACAGGAAACCGCAGAGATTCAGATTCGGAAGCATCTGCAGAACCAGCTTCAGATGGCTCCACCAGGAGAAATTATCCCCGGTCCAGATTCCGCCGTTCCGGTGGGCGCCCACAAAGGAGGAACGGGAGAAGAGCAGGACGCGCTTTTCCGGTACAATCCGGCGGAAAGCCTCGGCGGCGGCGCGGGTCATGGAGGCCCCGTAGAGGTTATGCACCTTGTCATGCCGCATCAATCGGCCGTCAGCCTCCTGATAAAAAGACCGGTAGTCCTCCGGGTTGTTCGGCAGGCTGTTGAAGGCGTCTTTCAGGAACCACAGGGACTCGTAATCTCCGCTGCCGCGGATTTCCTCCGCACGGCGGAAGGCTTCTTCCAGCCGCTCCGGGGTATAAAACAGGGCCGGTTCGTTCATATCGTTCCAGAAGCCTTCCACACCGGCCTCCAGCAGCGGACGGTACAGATCGCCAAACCAGCGGCGGACTTCCTCCCGGAGCAGGTCCGGAAAGACGCAGAACCCCGGCCAGACCGCGGCGGTAAAGTCGGAGCCGTCCTCTTTTTTGCAGAAGCAGTTTCCTGCTTTCCCGGAATCGTAGGGAGGATAGCCTTCCTGACACAGAATTCCCGCATCGATAATCGGAATCAGCCGGATATGTTCCTGCCGCATGCTGCCGGTGAACTGATCCAGGGGCGGAAAGGTGTCCTTCCGCCAGGTAAAGTTTTTGTAATCCTCCATGTAGTCAATATCCAGGCAGACCGCGTCCAGCGGGATTCCCCGCTTCCGGTGTTCCTCCACGACGGCGCGGAATTCATCTTCCCCGGCATATCCCCAGCGACTCTGGATATAGCCAAAGGCCCAGCGGGGCGGAAGATAGCTGCGGCCGGTGAGGCGGCGGAAGGCGCGGGCCAGCTCCGTCAGGGAGCTTTCCTCCAGAAGATACAGATCCAGCTGTCCGTTTTCCGAGGTAATGACAGCGGTGTCCATCCGGGTGAAGCCCAGGTCCCAGGTGATCCGGCCGGGATCGTCCAGGTAAATGCCGAAAAGGCAGTCCGGCCCGAAAAAGACCAGGAAGTTATGGGACGCATACAGGCTGTCCACGGATTCCGTGTGGTTGAAAATATCACTGTTCCAGGAGCGGTAGAGATTTCCCCGTTTGTTGATGCCGCGAACCGATTCCCCCAGGCCGAAAAGGCAATCCTCATCCGCCATTTTCCGGGTCAGCGTTACCTGTTCTCCGCTGCGGGAAACTGAAAAAAAGGGGACCGGTTCCGTCTCCGCCGGCAGGGAGAGTACTACCGCGTCCGTGGTGACCGGGGTACCGAAGGTAAATTTGCGAATCATAAATGGAACCTCGATTTTCTGATGCTCCGTTTATTTTATCATGCGATGCAGTGTTTGAAAAGAGAAACCGGCCGGCCCGCAGGCCGGCCGGAAGGAAAGTTCCTACCGTTTCCGTTTCAGAATCTCACTCATGACGATGCCCCGGACCACTTCGTTTCCGGTCCAGCGCAGCGGAATGCCGCCCGCGGCATGCGGGGAGGGCTGGGATTCCGTCGGCTGTTCGGCATCGGACAGGCTGCGCAGCTGTTCCTCGTGGCAGGGATCGTAGCCTTCTCCGGTGACAGCGTTCATGCTGCCCTGGTAAATGGAGTCGTCATGCCCGGTGGGAAAAACCGTCGGAGTGATCCGGGTGAGCCTTTCCGCCTCCGGCGCCGGGGCCGCCCCGGAGGCGGGTCCCTGTTCCGGGAGATTCGGGCGGGCTGCCGGCTTTTTGCCGCTGACCGATGCCTTCCTGGCGGCGGCAATCGAAAGCGCAACAACACACCAGACGAAGAGAATCATAAAGATGGGCAGAATCTGAAATGGCATTTTTCCGTCCCTCCGATGCAGCGGTTACTTTTTGACCCGTGTTTCAGGTTCCGGCTGCGGCACACTGGCCTTGGCAATGGATTCGCGCATTTCGGTATCGGCGATGGTATTCTTCATCTGGTAATAGTCGAGAACGCCCATCTTGCCGTCCCGCAGGGCAGTGGCCATGGCCCGCGGCACTTCGGCCTCGGCCTCCACCACCTTGGCGCGCATTTCCTGTACGGAAGCTTTCATTTCCTGTTCGCGGGCGACAGCCATGGCGCGGCGCTCTTCCGCCTTTGCCTGGGCGATCCGGCGGTCGGCTTCAGCCTGGTCCATCTGGAGCTGGGCACCGACGTTGCGGCCCACATCCACGTCCGCAATGTCGATGGAAAGAATTTCGTAGGCGGTTCCGGCGTCCAGGCCTTTGTCCAGCACGGTACGGCTGATCAGGTCCGGATTCTCCAGCACCTGTTTATGGGTTTCGGCGCTGCCGACGGTGGTAACGATGCCTTCGCCGACGCGGGCGATTACGGTTTCCTCGCCGGCGCCGCCGACCAGGCGTTCAATGTTGGTCCGTACGGTAACCCGGGCTTTTGCGCGCAGTTCGATACCGTCCTTGGCGATGGCGGCTACCACAGGGGTTTCAATGACCTTGGGGGTAACGCTCATCTGCACGGCCTGGAACACGTCACGGCCGGCCAGGTCAATGGCGCAGGCCTTCTCGAAGGCCATTTCGATATTGGCCCGCTGGGCGGCAATGAGTGCGTTGATGACGCGGTCCACATTACCGCCGGCCAGGTAGTGGGTTTCCAGCTGGGAAATGGTCAGGTTCAGGCCGGCCTTGTTGGCCTTGATCAGGGGGTAGACCAGCCGCTGGGGCTGAATGCGGCGGATCCGCATGCCGACCAGGGAACCGATGGAAACGTGTACGCCGCTGGCCAGCGATGAAATCCACAGGCCCATCGGCACAAAGTGCAGGAAAATGACCAGCACGATCAGTGCCAGCACAATGATGATAATGGTTACGGGGTTTACAGCGGGCATTTGACTTTTCCTCCTTTGATATGTCAGATTTTACGGATGACCAGATGATCGCCTTCCGTACCGACCACCTTCACAGCGGTTCCTTTGGCCAGAAATTCGCCGGAGGTGGACGCGTTCATGCGTACGCCGCCGATTTCCACCCGGCCGGCCGGGCGCAGGGCAGTGACCGCCGTGCCTTCCCGGCCTGTCCAGTCTTCGGCGGACAGGACGGGAGCGCCGACCGCTTCCGTATCCTTCAGCACAATGGGACTTTTGCTGAGCCGGCCTTTCATGGCGCTCCGGTAGGAGAAGAACACGGCGATGCCGACGAAGACCAGCACTGCGAGGGTAGCCACCAGGCTCCAGACCAGTCCGTAATACTTGTTGGTCAGAAAAATGGCGGAAATATCCAGCACTGCGCCTGCGATGCCGGCAATACCGAAGCCGGGCATGAAGGCCTCCACGATGATCAGGCCGCTGCCGAAGAGATAGCAGAGAATCATAATAAGCGTACCGGTAGATGCATCCATATTGCTTACCTCCTTTCCGGAAACGATGGATCCTTTGACGGTTTCATTTTATCAGACGGATGTAAAGAAATATACGACAGGCCGGGAAAAATAAACAAAACTATTTCTCCGTCCGGGGCGGAAACGCGGCGGAGGGAGAAAACTGTATACACGCATTATAGCAGAAAGGGAAGAGAAAATGCAATGATTATGCTGCTTTGCGCAGGTGAAGGATCTTCCGGGAACTCCGGACTTCCGCCGCATCGGGCATAAGCCGCTGGCGCAGGGTCCGCATGATCTGGAAATAGCAGGGGAAGAGGAAGAGGTCCGCCATGACCCAGGCGGCGGGATTGGCGAAGCAGGCACCGGTGTATCCGAAGGCCGGCACCACAAACAGCGCCACTGCCGTGCGGGCGACCATCTCCGAGAGACCGGCCAGCATGGCGACCCGGGTGAAGCCCATTCCCTGAATGCTCAGGCGCACAATGTTTACGAACAGCAGGGGAATATAGAAGGCGGCGTTGATGGTCAGATAACGGACGCCCATGGCGGTGACTTCCGGCGCGGCGGCCGCATCGATAAACAATCCCAGCAGGGGACGGGAAAACAGGGCGACCACGCCGAAGGCCAGGACGCAGTAGACGATGCCCAGCACGGAGGTGCAGCGCAGCCCCTGGTGAATCCGGTTCAGTTTCCGGGCTCCCATATTCTGCCCGGCAAAAGTGGCCATGGTGGATGCCAGCGCATCAAAGACGCAGGCAAAAAACATGCTCAGCTTGCCGGCACCGCTGACGGCGGCCACGGCGTTGACGCCCAGGCCGTTCACGGACCACTGAACCATGACGGAACCGATGGCCGTAATGGAAAACTGCAGCCCCATGGGCAGGCCGGTGTTCAGCATTTTCCGCGCCAGAATCCGGTCAAACTTCCGGTCGTCCCGGCTGAGGTGCAGGACGGGGAAACGTCGGATCATCACGACCACGCAGCCGATTCCGGACAGCAGCTGGCTGACAGCGGTGGCCACGGCGGCTCCGGCAACATCCATGCCGCAGACAATGATCAGGAACAGATCCAGTACGATGTTCACCAGGGAAGCCAGCACCAGGAACACCACAGGAGTCCGGCTGTCCCCGAGGGAACGGAGAATGCCGCCGGCCATATTGTACAGCACACAGCAGGGAATGGCGGCAAAGATGATGCCGATGTACCGGGCAGAATGGTCCAGGATTTCCTCCGGCGTGTTCATCAGGCGGAGCAGCGGTTTGCAGAGCAGGACGGACGCAGCCGCAAAAATGACGCTCAGCACGCCGCTGAGCAGCACCGCGTGCCAGACGCAGCGGCGGATTTCCCGTTCATCCTTCGCGCCGAAAGCCTGGGCAATGGGAATGGAAAAGCCTGAGCACAGCCCGAGACACAGACCGATGACCAGAAAGTTCACGGATCCGGTGGCGCCGACAGCCGCGAGGCGCTCCGCACCGAGATACCGGCCGACGACGGCAGTATCCACAAAGCTGTAAAGCTGCTGGAACAGCACGCCGAACAGCAGGGGAAGTGCAAAGGAAACGATTTGCTTCAGGGGGCGGCCTTCCGTCAGGTCGCGGGTCATGGTCCGGGACATAAAAGTACCTCTTTCCGCGGTCTTCCGGAACCGCTCAGAGGGTTATAACACTTTTTCCGGCGCTCCGCAAGCGGGAAGATTCAGCCGGTTTTCCGGTCAGAAAAGCCATGTTTCAGCATGCAAAAAGGGGGATGCGCCCTTTCGGACGCATCCCCCCGGGGGACAAAGGATCAGCCTTCAATGCAGATGGTCTTCTTTTCCGGAGCCTTCGGCGCTTCCTTCTTCGGAATACTCAGGCTCAGGACGCCGTTTTCGTACTTCGCCCTGATATCCTCTTCCGTCACATGGCTGCCCACATAGAAGCTGCGGGACATGGTGCCGGAATACCGCTCCTGGCGGAGCACCCGGCCTTTCTTCTCGTCCTTGTTTTCCATCGTCTTTTCGGTGGAAATGGTCAGATAGCCGTTCTCCAGCTCCAGGTGAATTTCTTCTTTCCTGAATCCGGGCAGATCCACATCCAGTTCATAGCCGCTGTCGGTCTCCTTGACATCCGTCTTCATCATGCGCGGGGCATTTTTGCCGTAAAGCACATGTTCCGGACGGTCCCAGCCCCGGAAGAAATTCCGGTCAAAATCATTGAAAACATCCATCAGGTTTTCCCCGAAAACTGCAGGCAGGAAACTACTCATATAAAACCCTCCGTTCATCGGGCTCTTCCGGGCTTCTTTTGCCGGTCCGGCGCCCGTATTAATTTGATTGCTGTGGTCTTTTGCACCGCCCCGTTCTCCCGAACGCTGATTATAGTATAATCAAAGGTCAAAGATAGTCAAATAAACAAAAGGTCAAAGAAGGTCAATAAATTTGAAAAATAAGAAAAAATCCGGGAATATCTCCCGAATTCTCAAAAATTCTCAAAAATTCGCAGAATATTGCAATGGACATCCGGGGGGAAGCTGACTGATTCCTGTCCGGCGCTTACGGTTCGCCGATCACGCCCTGTGCCCAGTGCTTTCTGCACAGCGCAATATAGCTCTCATTTCCGCCCAGCAGCACCTGTTCGCCTTCTTTGATCACCCGGCCGCCGGAGATCCGTGCATTGCATGTGGCTTTTTTTCCGCACCAGCAGACTGTCTTGATTTCTTCGATGGAATCCGCCCAGGCCAGCAGCCAGTGGCTGCCTTCAAAGAGGTTTCCCTGGAAATCCGCCCGGAGCCCATAGCAGATGACCGGAACATTCCCCTCGTCCACGATTTCCACCAGCAGCTGAACCTGCTCTTTGGTCAGGAACTGCGCTTCATCCACAATAATGCAGTCGTATTCCTTTGCCATTTCCAGGGTCAGGTCCTCCATGAAGGTACATTCCGCCTGCAGGCCGGAGCGGGACGCAACGATTTTTGCGCCGTCCCGGTTCTCCAGCGCGGGTTTGACCATCAGCGCCTTCTGGCCCCGTTCCTCGTAATTGTAATGCACCATGATGGCGTTGGCGGTCTTTGAGGACCCCATTGCGCCGTAACGGAAATATAATTTTGCCATACCCCTGTTCCTCACACGGATTTTTGTAAAATCAGTCATGAACGTGCGGCATCAGCCCCTGGCCAGGTCCTCCGGTCCGAAGCTTTCGGGCAGCAGCTCTTCCAGCGTCATCTCTTTGTATTCCTCCGGGGATTTTGCCAGCAGAACCGTCATTTCCTTCGGGTTGCAGAATTCCCGCATCACCTGCCGGCAGATTCCGCAGGGGGAGGGGAAATTCACGTTGGCGCCGTCCCTGCCGGCAACGATGGCAATGGCGGTCAGGCGTCTTTCCCCGCAGCTTACGGCGTGAAAAACGGCGTTCCGCTCCGCGCAGATCCCGGCGGGATAGGATGCGTTTTCCACATTGACCCCGGTATACACCGTTCCGGACCCTGTCAGCACCGCCGCCGAAACCTGGTATCCGGAATAAGGCGCGTAAGCTTCCTTCTGCTGCGCCAGCGCGCGCCGGATCAGCGATGCCCGGTCAAAATCCTTCTTCATAGGCTTTCCTTTCCGGTTGGAAATCCAACCCCTGCGTTTATCATACCACGTACAGCCGGAAGAGGACAACCGGATCAAAAAACGAATTGAAAAAAATCAAATACGAA